>DATCYW010000052.1:0-9032 GCA_036526255.1 Malonomonas sp.
TACGGCGCCGAATACGAAGCCGAAATGGAAATCCTGCGCTGGACCGGGCAACCGCGAATGGCTCTGATCAACCCGATCGGCCCGGCGGACCATGTCGAGGCCTGGCGAGCCGCCTTGGGGCAGTATTTCAGCGTCGTCCGGGTGTTTAATGCGCTGAATGCCGATTTTTACAAGCGGATCGAGCTGCTGCGAGCATTCGGGCAGCTCAAGGCCGAATGGCGAACTCCGTTACAACAGGCGGTCGATATTCTCGAACGGGATCGCCGCCAGCGCTGTCTGCTGGCAGCACACTCCATCGCCAATACCCTGAGCGACATGGTAACGCTGCAGCTGGAAAAGAAGCTGCCACCCAGCGCCGATGTCGAGCTGGAAAAAGCACCGCTCGAAAAAGACTACTGGCAGCGGCTCGAAACTCTGGAACAGCGCGCCCGCAAGTCGATCGAAGATATCTATGCCCACAAAAAAATTGACCGCATTGAAGACGGTCTGGAGTTTTTCGCTGAGCATGACCTGTTCTCAGAAGAATCCTGGCGGTTGTTTGGTCTGTCGCGTTTGCAGTTGCTGGGGCTTGGGTTGATCAGTGGTGCCGCGGTTGGCGGGATGGTCGATGTGGCCGTGGGTGGCGCATCTTTGTTCCTCGGCGCCTTGCTCGGCAGCGGGGTCGGAGCTGCAACCACCCTGTTGGCCGCCGACAAGCTGGTGGAGATAAGAATCCTCAATATGCCTCTGGGGCTGAAACAACTGCTCGCTGGTCCGAGCCGCAATATCAATTTTCCGCACATTGTGTTCAACCGAGCCCGACTGCACCATGCCCTTATTGCTCGCCGCACCCACGCCGAGCGAACCCGCCTGACAATCGATGCAACGATGAATTCGCTGTTGCGCCCCCTGTCTGATTCGGAAAGAAACCGTCTCGAAAAGATTTTTACCAGGCTGCGTTCGCGCAGTGCCGGCGGTGCTGAGCGAGCGGACCTCGCAGAAATCATCGCAGCAATTTTCACTGAGGATGCGGGACTCTGAGCCTGGAGTCTCGGTCTGAAAAATAATTCAAGGATTCTGTGCGGTGAAAGATAAAGCCAATTCTCTGCAGTTACTGGAGCTCTGGCTGCCCGGGGTGATCTGGACAGCAACTTCATCTACATGAAGCTGGCAGCCAATCTGATCACGCCGCTGTAGATTGTCTTCTGGCGGGTGCTGATCTTCGTCGGTGTCTTCTTGCTGAAGAAAAGCTGAAAAAACACAACTTGTGCCTGTTAATGGAAGAGTGCGGCCACTTATTAAGTGTGAAGCTTACCACCAGTTTATAGGCAAAACCGCACCACGGGGCGGGGGAGCGTGGCTTATTGAAAACTCACGATCAGTGAGCCTTGAAAATGATATGGAATTTAATCCAAGACGTCAGCTTTTTCATAAGGCACCGGCAACCGCTTTCGAGAGCCTGTTGAAATCGTATGGCTTGGGGATAACACCTTTGATGCCATACTCGGCATAGTTGGCCATGACCGGATCTTCAGCATAGCCGCTTGAGATGAGGATTCTCGCTTCCGGGTCAAGTTCAAGAAGTCTTTTCGCGGTCTCCAGTCCGCCGATTCCGCCGGGGATGGTGAGGTCCAGTATGACGAGATCAAAAGACTTTCCGGTTTTCAATGCTTGCTGATAAAGACGCATCGCCTGCTGCCCGTCCACAGTCGATTCCACAGAACAAGACAATTCTTCCAGCATCATGCTCAGTGTTTCCCGAACTATCTCTTCATCATCCATGACCAGTACTTTGCAGGATTTTTGCAGGGGCGAAAGTTCACTTTCTGCCAGGTCGGTGGGCAGCCTCTGGATCTCTGACGCCGGCAAGTAGAGGGTAAACGTCGTTCCCTGATCAAGACCTGAAACCACGTTGATATGGCCACCGTGCCTGTTGACGATGGAATAGACGGTTGCCAGGCCGAGGCCACTGCCAGCCTGTTTGGTGGTGAAATAGGGCTCGAAGATCCGTCCCAGGTGGTCCGGGGAGATGCCGACACCTTCGTCTCTTACGGTGATGCGAAGGTATTTTCCTTCTGCCAGTCCGGGAACGCTGTTGTCTGTGATGCTGGCATTTTCCATGCGGATGTACAGGTGCCCGCCTTCCGGCATCGACTGCATCGCGTTGATGGTCAGGTTGCTGAAGACCTGCTGGATTTGCCCCTGGTCCACCTCGGCCGGCCAAAGATCCTCTGCGTAGGAGAATTCAGCCCTGACCTTGCTGCCCGAGAGGTTGAACTGAACGATCTCTTCGACCAAGCTATCCAGGTTGAGGTTCTCTACAACCGGCGCTCCCCCCTTGGCAAAGGTCAGCAGCTGGTTGGTCAAAAGGGTTGCCCTGCTCATCGATTTGTCGACCGCGTCAAAATATTTGAATGTCGGATGACCCGGGGGCAGTTTTCTTTTTGCCAGGGAGATATTGCCGTAGATTCCAGCCAGGATATTGTTGAAGTCGTGGGCAATCCCCCCGGCGAGGGTGCCCACGGTGTTGAGCTTCTCGATGGTCTGACGTTCCGCTTCGAGCCGTTTGCGTTCGTTTATATCCGTGCAGGTTCCGAACATCACCATCGGGGTCCCCGCTGCCGTCCAGGATGACACCTGCCCCCTTTCTACAACCCAGATCCACTCCCCGTTTTTGTGCTGGACGCGGCACTCACATTCGAAATATTCAAGTTCACCGTGAAAGTGCTGTTCCAGCAAGCGGGTCCGCTCCTGCTGATCTTCCGGATGCAGATGGTGGGTCCAGGTCGTGACCGAGAGAGGGGCCAGTTCCCGCAGACGGTAACCGATGATCTTTGCCCAGCGCTCGTTGCAGATAAGCTCACCACTCTGCACGTTCCACTCCCAGGTGCCGATGTTGGTGCCGCGAATGATCTCCGATAGGCGGAATTGCTCAGCCCGTAACTTGTTGTCTGTGTGCTGATTCTCTATGGCGTTGCCGAAAATATTGCCAACGGTCTGCAGCAGGGCGATATCCTTCTCCCGCCACTGCTTTTCCGACCTTACCTCGTCGAACCCGAGAAAACCGATGGTCTTGCCGGTGATCCGGATCGGAACAGTTATCAGCGACCTTATCCCCTGTTCCAGCCAGTGCTCTTTTTCCTTCGCGGCTTCCGGCGGCATTTTGGCGACTGAGGGGACATAAAAAAACTCATCGTTGAGGATTTTATTCATCGCCCAGGACAGCTCCTCGACGACAATCCCCTGTAGGTTCTCCTTTCTCGGGTTGACACCTTCGGCGCACCACTCGTTGGTGTTGTCCATGAGGCGTCGGTCAGCGGACAGCTGGAAGATATAACTGCGATCGACGCCGGCAAACTCGCCGAGGTCCTTAAGTGCGAGGTCAATCCCCTGATCGGTTCTGGATGAAGGGAACTGAACAAAACGGGTCGAAATCTCTGCGATGAGTGCCTCCAGGGCCTCGTTCTCCTTCAGCGTCGCTTGACTCAAGTTCAGTGAATCGGCCATGTCATGAAATGCCTCGGTCAGAGCGGCAAACTCCTGAACCTTGCTTGGCTTCCCGATCCGCGTGCCAAGATGTCCTTGGGCATATTCACGGGTCGTTTCGACCAGGGTGCTGATCGGCGTCACCAGGGTCGTTTTTCCGACCAGCGCGGCTAATACCAAGGCACCCGACGTGGTTAGCAGCAGGATCAGAATGTTTCTGTACAGCCTGGCATTCACCGGGGCCAGAATATGAGATTCGGGAACACCGGCCCAGATATACAGATAGGGAGGGGCGCCAGCTGCCAGACGGACCTGTTCGAAAGCGAAGATCCGCCGCGTTCCATCCGAGCCGGTGTTGATGAAAATCCCTGGACTTGCCGCCTTGCTTGCTTCGTCCCAGTTGCTTGATTTGATGGGCTCACCGATCGGGTTGGTGTGTTCTTTCGGGGGGAAGTAGTGCAAACGGATCCCCTGATGATCGGTAATCGCAATAAACAAATTTTTCGGCATGTCAGAGAGTTGTTGATTCCGAGAGATTTGATCCAGCCTGACGACCGTCGTTAAAACAGCAACCGGCTGCCCAGATCTGTCCCGAACCGGGAAGGCAAAGGGAAAAACAGCCACCGGCTCTCCGACTCTGGCGATAATATATTCACCAGCGACAAAATCATTGGTTTCGAAAGCGCCCCGGACATGCTTGCGGTCGGAGAGGTCGATTCCCACGCCTCCCTGACCTGCCGCCAGAACGACACCATCTGCGCCGACAAGCAGTATGTTTTTATGTTCCGGGTTGTTCTCTAAGACCAAACGCAATATTTTATTACTGGCTTCGGGATTCAGCGAAAGAATTTCCGGCTGCAGGGAAAGGGTCGAGAGGAGCTGTCTGGCCGAAATTGCGAGATCCTCCTGAGCCTCTGCCATGCTGTGGACCAGAAGCTGGAGATTCTGTTTGGCCGCTGCAACCGACTGACGACGTTGCTCAAAACCGTTATAGAAGAGGAGCATCATTGCCGGCAGCACAGCAATGATGACAAGCAAGGCGAGATATAGCCTTATTGATCTGAGCTTAAACATAATTGTCTTCTCGGAAATGAAAGAGAAAGCAATTGTATCCAATCCCTGCGAGATTGCAGAAATATTCCATTAATCTGGAGTTTTGGCCACCCTGTGCCAATCTTCCGCGAGCTCGGTGCTATTCCTTTTTCTATATGTAGTTTCCAGTGGAATCGAAAATGTCCTCGGCACATTTTGGATCCGGGTGGCGTTGAAATTATAACCTCTGGCAGGTAGTGCCCCAAAAAAACGCCCCTCGAAAAAGGGGCGCTGATAGTGGATTAATCGGCAAAGAGCCAGGGGGCTTGTTGTCGCCTGCCAGTTTCGTACTCCTTGATCTGTGCCAGTTTTTCCAGTGTCAGGCCGATATCATCCAGCCCGTTCAGCAGGCAGTGCTTGCGGAACGGGTCGATCTCGAACTCAAACTGTGCTCCGTCCGGCAGGGTCAGGCGTTGTTCCGCAAGTTCAACCTGTAATCTGAAGCCCGGTGTCTTTTCGACCATGGCGAACAGTTCTGCGACTTTTGCGGCGGGCAGTACGATTGGCAGGATGCCGTTCTTGAAGCAGTTGTTGTAGAAGATGTCGGCAAAGCTGGGCGCGATCAATACGCGGATGCCGAAGTCGAGCAGCGCCCAGGGGGCATGCTCGCGGGAGGACCCGCAGCCGAAGTTGGCGCGGGTCAGCAGGATTTGCGCGCCCTGGTAGCGCGACTGGTTAAGAACGAAATTGCTGTTGCGCGGCCGGTCGCTGCAGTCCATCTCCGGTTCGCCGTGATCAAGGTAGCGCCACTCGTCGAACAGGTAGGGGCCGAAGCCGGTGCGCTTGATCGACTTGAGGAACTGTTTGGGGATAATCGCGTCGGTATCGACGTTGGCGCGATCGAGCGGCGCAACCAACCCGTTGAGCGCAGTGAATTTGTCCATTACAGCACCTCCAGTTGGCGGATGTCGACAAAGTGGCCAAACACCGCAGCCGCGGCCGCCATCGCCGGACTGACCAGGTGGGTGCGGCCGCCCTGACCCTGACGTCCTTCGAAATTGCGGTTCGAGGTTGCCGCGCAGCGCTCCTGCGGGTTAAGGCGATCATCGTTCATCGCCAGGCACATTGAGCAGCCCGGCTCGCGCCACTCAAAACCAGCCGCGATAAAAATCTTATCCAGCCCTTCGTCTTCGGCCTGTTGTTTGACCAGTCCGGAGCCGGGAACCACCATCGCCAGTTGAATGTTCTTTGCCAGTTGCCGACCATGCAAAACTGCCGCCGCGGCTCGCAGGTCTTCAATCCGACCGTTGGTGCAGGAGCCGATGAAGATCTTATCCGGATAGATATCACAGATCGGCGTTCCGGCTTCAAGCCCCATGTATTTAAGCGCCGCCAGCATCCCCTCGCGCTTGACCGGATCTTTTTCAGCGGCCGGATCGGGAACCCGGTCTTCAATGCTGACCACCATCTCCGGCGAGGTTCCCCAGGTGACCTGCGGTTTCAGGTCGCGGGCGTCGATCTGCACCACCCGGTCGAATTTCGCATCGGCGTCTGAGTGCAGCTGCTGCCAGCTGGCGGTCGCCGCTTGCCATTGATCCGCCTTCGGTGCAAACGGGCGGCCTTTCAGGTAGTCGATGGTTTTTTCATCGACAGCGATCAGTCCGGCCCGCGCCCCGGCTTCGATGGTCATGTTGCAGACCGTCATCCGCCCCTCCATCGACAGGCCGCGGATGGTGCTGCCGCCGAATTCGATGCTGTAGCCGTTGCCGCCGGCGGTGCCGATGCGACCGATGATTGCCAGCACGATATCTTTGGCGGTCAATCCGTCCGGTAATTCACCATTGACCTCGACCAGCATCGACTTGGATTTTTTCTGGATCAGGCACTGGGTCGCCAGCACATGTTCGACCTCGGAGGTGCCGATGCCGAAGGCCAGCGCGCCGAAAGCGCCGTGGGTGGCCGTATGCGAATCGCCGCAGACCACCGTCATCCCCGGCAGGGTGGCGCCCTGTTCGGGGCCGATCACGTGAACAATCCCCTGGCGCGGATCATCCATGGAAAACAGGGTGATGCCGAACTCGCGACAGTTGCGCTCCAGGGTTTCGATCTGTAGCCGTGAAACAGGATCGGCGATACCCGCAGCCCGGTCCAGGGTCGGTACGTTGTGGTCGGGGACCGCAAGGTTGGCGTCAATCCGCCAGGGTATGCGTCCGGCCAGCCGCAAGCCTTCGAAGGCCTGCGGCGAGGTGACTTCATGCAGCAGTTGCCGGTCGATGTACAGCAGGCAGGTGCCGTCTGCTTCGCAGCTGACGACATGGCTGTCCCAAAGTTTGTCGTAGAGGGTTTTTCCGCTCATTGTTTCGCTCCTGTTGTATAGCTGATGAAGCCGCATTGTAGTTGGAAATGGAATATTTCGCCAGACGGCAGGCGCAGAAAGAGTCACCCGTCGGGGGCTTTGCAGCCACGGGTTGTTTCGTTCGGTTGGTTTGCTAGCGGTTGCGTTTTGGCAGGTTTTTTTGCAATTGCTTTTCCATGATTTTGATCAGCTTGTCAATCTCGATCGGTTTGCTGATGAAGCCATCCATGCCGACCGCGAGGCATTTGTTTTTATCCTCTTCAAGGGCGTGGGCGGTCAGCGCAACGATCGGCACGTGCCCGCCGCGTTTTTTTTCTTTATTGCGGATCACACGGGTTGTCATGAGTCCGTCGAATTTCGGCATTTGCAGATCCATCAGGATCAGGTCGATTTTTAGTTTTTCCCAGACCTCGACAACCTCTTTACCATGTGTCGCTTCCACCACCTCCCAGCCTTTGTCGGTCAGGGCGAGTTTTTCCAGGGCGCGCAGCTGCGGATCGTCTTCGGCCAACAGCACCCGTATCGGTCGCTTCTCCGCCGCTGTCGCTGACTCAGGGACGTTGGTCCAGGTTTCCGGCAGGAGATACGCCGTATCATCAAATTCTTCGGTCCGTTCAAAGGGGAGACTCAGAAAAAAGCTACTCCCTTCACCGAGCGTGCTCTGCAGCCAGATCTTGCCCCCCATCAGCTCGGTCAGTCCTTTGCAGATGGCCAGCCCCAGGCCGCTGCCGCCGTATTCGCGGGTCGAGGAATTGTCGACCTGATGGAAGGATTGAAACAGCAGATCCTGCTGTTCTTTGGCGATGCCGATGCCGGTGTCCTCGATTTTAAACAGCAGCCGTTGCTGATCGGGTGGCGTGTGAGCGCTCTTGTCACAAACGATGCTGATCGTAATTTTACCCTGCTCGGTGAATTTGATGGCATTGCCGATCAGATTGAGCAGAATCTGGCGTAAGCGTTTTTCATCCCCAATCAGAATCTCCGGAACATCTTTGGCGATCCGATAACTGAGTTGGATATTTTTCTCCTGGGCCTTCATGGTGAACAGCTCTGTCACCCGCATTACCGCTTCCTGGATAATGAACAGTTCTTTGCGCAGCGCCAGCTTCCGTGCTTCGATGCGGGAAAAATCGAGGATGTCGTTGAGCAGGTCGAGCAAAGAGTGGGCGGCGTTGTTGGCCAGCTCCAGCGTCAACCGCTGGTCATCGTTCAGTTGCGAGCCCAGCACCCTCTCAAGCGCCATCATGTTGATGGTCATTGGGGTGCGGATTTCGTGACTCATGTTGGCCAGAAACTCGCTTTTGGCCCGCGAGGCATCTTCGGCGCGCAGGACTTCAATCCGGGCTTTCTCACGTTGCAGCAGCGTCCAGAACCCCTCCATCAGCAACTGCAGTTGATGAGCTTCCAGTTCCTCATAGTCACTGGCTTTGTCGGCGACAATACAGATCGCAACTATGCGGCTCTTGTCAATGACCGGCACCGCCAGAAATCGTCGCACCGTTGCTGGGGCCGAGGGGCAGGTTCCCTTTAACGGGCAGGTTCCGGCGACGTTCTTAATCCAGAGCGGTTTCCGCCGGTGGCGCAGCTTGGCCCAGAGGTTGTTGTCGTTTAGGGATAATTCGGTTGGCTGCTGACTGCCGTTGCAGTGGCTCTGGCCTCCGTCTGAGCAGATGTGCTCGGCGATGGCGGTTTC
The DNA here is from genome assembly GCA_036526255.1 of Malonomonas sp. GTDB lineage: Bacteria > Desulfobacterota > Desulfuromonadia > Desulfuromonadales > Geopsychrobacteraceae > Malonomonas. Next base: position 8,547 of record DATCYW010000052.1, read on the forward strand.
TGCTTCATTTAACATGCCGACAAAGCCGAAGGCGCTGCTGGTCAGTTTAACCGCGCTGTCGACCATGAAGCTGGACACCTCGTTAAAAGAGTGTCGCTCCATCTGCCCCATGGTGACCAGCAGATCCAGTCGGGTCTCGTTTAGTCGTTGCAGCGCGGCGACTTTTTTCCGTTCGGTGATATCGATAAAGGTGATAACCACGCCGTCGATATTGTTCTGTAATGTCAGGTAAGGGCTGATGCTCAGCTGAAACCACTGGCCGGTGGCAGATCTGACTTCGTGCGTGATGACTGTCTGGCTGTTCATCACCTGCTCGGCTTCTTGCAGCAGATTCGGCACTTCGAGCCGACAGGCGAACTGTTGCAGTGGTCGGCCGATATCACTTTTCTGCAGTTGATAGATCTCGACCAATGCAGGAGTGAACAGCCGGATCTGCAGCTGTCGATCAAGAAACAGGGTGGCGATCCTGGTGCTGTTGAACAGGTT
>DATCYW010000053.1:0-17282 GCA_036526255.1 Malonomonas sp.
GCGCTTCAGGTTAGATATTGACTGAGATTACAGCGTAAATACAATCAAGCGTCCAGGCTCCCCTTCAAGGAAATCAGCCGGGTCCCCGCCAGACGGTCATTCCAACCACGCCGGTCAGGACTCAAGAACGCAACCAGATAACCCAGCCCGACAGGCAACACCTGCAGCAAACCGCCGACACTGCGTAAAAAGGCCTGCGAAAAAACCAACGGCTCCCCATCAAGCGTCTCAACCCGCAAACCGGCGAGCATCTTCCCCGGTGTTTGGCCGACGAGAAAATGAAACAGGGTGAAATAACCAAAGGCCAGGGAAAACAAAACCAGAAAATAGGGGATGGAAAGATCGATCAGGGTCGCTAAAGATGGCAACAGGCGCTCGCTGCTACCCGACATGGCGGTTTCGGCGGCAACGATAAAACTGAGCGAGACGGCAGACAGCAGAACCAAATCGCAGAAAAATGCGACCACCCGACTGGCCAGCGGCGGCAACAGGCTGGAGTCTTGCGGGCTGCCAGTCTGGTCAACGGCCTGGACAGTTACCTCGTCAGGAACCGCCGTAACAGCTGCGGCACCGGCAGCAGCAACAAAACCCTCCACCTCTGGCTCTACGGCCGCGGCCGGTTCTGCCTCTCTAGCAGCGGATACTTCTTCTACTGACGCTGACGCTATCTCTGGTTCAGCAGCATCAACAGGCTCAACAGCGACTACGGGCTCAGGGTCCAGCACCGACTCAGCGACAACCTCGGGCGCAGCACCTGATTCCTCCGCTAAAGCAAGATCCTCAAACGATTCATCAGCCTCGAACGGATCTGCCGCAGGTTCCGGATCCTGAAATTCAACGCTTGTGCTCTGCCACGGGCCGTTCTCTTTGAAAATGAATGCGCGGGACAGATCTTCGCGCTCAGCTGTGTCACGATCACTTAGCGCAGCAGCTTCGACGTCAGGCTCATCCAACTGGAGCTCAGCGTCAACTTCGGTTGGTGGGATCGGTTGGTCGGTTAAAAAAAAGCGGTCTTGCTCCGGAGCCCCCTCATCCTGAGGAGACTCCGGTAATTCAAAAGGGTCTTTGGGGTCCCCTTCTGTCTCGGCGTCCTCTTCCAGTTCACCAAATTCAATCTCATCGGTATTGAAATCGAAACCCTCTTCGTCCGCGGGCGGCAACTCAAAATCGTCCGGCGCTAAATCATCTGCCGGGCCGGCGCCGGTCTCGGGCTTTACGGCGTCATCGAGATCGAAGCCAAAATCATTATCCAGTTCAGCCTCAGCCGGAACTGCTTCTGCTACGGGTTCGTCCTCAGCAGCGCTGTCGAAACTGAATTCAGCGATATCCTCAGCTTCTGCTTTTGCAGCAGCTGCCGGCTTAGGGCCGGGGAGTGTTTCTTCGACATCTTCATCAACCGGGGCCTCATCAAACAGCTCATCGAAGGAGAGATCCTCCTCCTCTTCACTTTCGCCCATGAAATCAAAACCGAAATCATCAGCTTCACTGCTCGGCGCTTCCGCGCTGAAGGTCTCGCTGACAGCACCAGCGGCAGCACTGCCGGCGACGGCAACAGTCGCCGCTGCGACCGCGGCGTCGACCACCGTGCTGTCAGCCTCTGCCCCCGCAGCCATCGGCGGCTTCATCTGCCCAGGGAAAAGGACGCTCTTGATCCCGTAGCGCTGTTTGTATTCCAGCAACTCTTTGCCGCATTTCTTACAGCTGTTGAGATGGTCGAAACTGTTATAGCCGCACTTGGGGCATCTCATGACTTATCCTTTCCCTCGCATGTCGCATTGTCGTCTGTGTGAAAATCCGTTAAGTCTCCATAAAGATATTGTAAAATTGACATGATCGCAAGCCCGGCGGTCTCGGTGCGTAAGATTCTTGGACCAAGCCGGACAGCTTGATAGCCGGCAGCTCGGGCAATTCCGGCCTCACGAGCACTGATTCCCCCCTCGGGGCCGACGATCACACTGATCGATTTCGGCGCATGATCAGGTAATAGAGCCACCAACGGCTGGGCACTCTCCTCCCAGAGCATCAGCTTAACTTCTGCTTCACCCACCGACAGAGCTGACGTTAAAGAGGAACAGATTTCCAGCTGCGGCAACCAGGGCTGGCGGCATTGACGCGCGGCTTCCTGAACGATCTTCTGCCAGCGCTGCAAACGCTTCTCCTGCCGTTCATCCTTAATTCGCCCGACGCTGCGCTCCATCTGCGTCAAAATAAACTGCGCCACGCCAAGCTCTGTACCTTTTTGCAGAACCAGCTCCAGCTTTTCGCCCTTGGTGACCCCCTGAATCAATGAGAGCGAGATCCGCGGCGTTGCGGCATGACTGATTTCAAGGATCTCTGCGCTGGAATCATGCTGCAGGCGCGCCCTGGCCGACTGCCCGCAACCGTCGAACAGCAGAACTTCTTCCCCTTCGGGTAAGCGCAAGACAGTATGCAGATGCCTTTGCAGATCGGCCGGCAACGCAACCTTGTCACCAACGACGCAGTTCAGGTCGGGGAGAAAAAATCGCCGCATTCAGCCCTGCTTGCGATACAGAAGACAGACCCAGTCGTCCTGAAAACGGGTCGGAAAAGATTCGAGCGGAAGATCAGCGAAACCATGACGCACCAGCGCTTCCTTTTCGCGTAAAATCCCCGAGAGGACCAACCAGCCGTTCGGCCGCAAATGCGCAAGCAGCTGGTTTTTCAGGCGAACATTCTCTTCGGCAAGAATATTGGCAACGACCAGCTCAAAGGTGCCAGAAAGTTCCTCAAGCGGCTGCTCGCTGATCTCAATCGTTGTGGAAAAACCGTTGTTAGCAACATTCTCCCTGGCGACAATACAAGCGTCCGCATCAATGTCGTTGGCCAGAATCGTCTTGCAACCAAGCGCCGCAGCACCGAGCGCAAGAATACCGGAGCCGGTTCCAACATCAAGAAAGCTTTGCGGTGGATTCGGCTGTTCCATCAGCTCGGCGATCATTTCAAGACAGAGCAACGTCGTGCCATGGGTGCCGGTACCGAATGCCATGCCGGGATCAATCTCAATCACCGCCTCACCGGACTGGGGCTGATAGGCTTCCCAGCTGGGCCGAATTATCAGCCGTGAGCCGATCTTCAAGGTTGAGAAATGCTGCTTCCAGTTCTCCGCCCAGTCTTCCATTCGCACGGCAGTGGGCTCTCCGAAGCGGATCTTGCCGGCCAAACTTGGGAGCCCCTGCAAGCAGGCGAACAGTTCAGCCCGCAACTGCTGCGGATCCGCCACCTCCTCGAAGTAGGCCTTCAGCTGATAACAGGCGTCAGGCTCAAGCTCAACGTCCGGAACCACAAAGGTATCCAGCACTCGCTCTTCAACGACAATCCCGCCACAACCGAACTCATTCAGCATGGCGCTGACCAATTCGACTTCGGAGCCGGGGACACTTACCTCTATGACAATCCATTCACTATTCATAACTCACCTAATTAACAGAGAGACCGGCGCAAAAGCAACAAAGAATCCTAAGAAAAGAGTTGACAGAAAAACAAAACTCTGGCTGAATTCTAAGCTTCGGCCAATGAAAGTTGCAATCAAGTTAATCGAACGCAGCAATGACAACGGAAACCTTGCCCAAAAGCATAATTAAAAAAATATTACAATCCGCTTGCGCAGTCGCATTTCCTCTGCTAAAGTTGCTTACGGCTTTCATGAGCCCTAACTATAAAACGACGAATTACCCGTAATAAACTAAATATAAAGAGATATCGTCGGCTCATTTTCCAACCGGCCGACAAAACAGTTAAGTAACAGGGCATAAGCCCCTGACCTCAAATTGCTACAAAGGAGACTAGTCGAATGCGCATCCTCGTCGTTGAAGATGAAAAAAAGGTTGCCAGCTTTATCAAGCGAGGCCTGGAAGAGGAAGAGTTCACTGTCGATGTCGCCTACGATGGTGAAGAAGGCGTCTACATGGCTGAAAACACTGAATATGACCTCATCCTGATGGACGTGATGCTGCCGAAAAAAGACGGCCTGAGTGCGATCAAAGAGCTGCGTCAAAAAAATATCCCGACTCCGATCCTCTGCCTGACGGCAAAGGATACCGTCGATGATATCGTCTCTGGACTTGATATCGGCAGCGACGACTATCTGACCAAGCCGTTTGCCTTTGCCGAACTGGTCGCCCGGGTCAGAGCCCTGATCCGTCGCGGCTCACAAGACCGCGGTGCTGAACTGTTCTTTGCTGATTTGCGCCTTGATCCGGTCGGGCACAAAGTCTGGCGGAGCAACAAGGAGATCGATCTCACTGCCAAGGAATATGCCCTGCTTGAATATTTCATGCGCAATCCGAACCAGGTGCTGACCCGGACCATGATCGCCGAGCACGTCTGGGATTACACCTTTGATTCTTTCACTAACATCATCGATGTTTATGTGAACTATCTGCGCAAGAAGATTGATCGTGATTTTGAGAAAAAATTGATCCACACCGTACGTGGTGTTGGCTACGTCCTGAAAGAATCAGAATAATTGTCTGACAGCTACAGCTTGAAAACCCGCCTGACCCTATTGAACACAGTCATTCTCGTGCTCGTTTTAGGTGCAGGCGGGTTTTTTTTGCATTCTTCACAGCAACGACAGCTCCTTGATCAACTGGATGCCGAGTTGCTGTCCGTCGCTCGACAAGTTTCCTGCGCTCAGCATGACAGCGCAGCGAAAGATGGCCAGCAGCGGTCTATCTGCCGGTCCCTCGACCAGCTTGCCCTCTATCACCAGGACAGCTATGCGGCAAGTCTGTTCACACAGCAAGGCGCACTGCTGTGCAGCAATCAATCACCCCTGACCGGCCAACTGCAATTTTCTGCAAACGATCCCTCGCTCGCAAAACCAGGACAATTAAGCTTCGACAGTCTCTATGACGATTCCGGAGAAGGGCTGCGACGACTGCGTTTTCCAATCAATGCTGGCAGCGTGGCGCAACTCCAACTGCAAATCGGTAAGCCCCTGAGACAGGTAAATGAAGCTGCGGGCTTTTTTTCGCTGCTGTTGCTCGCTTTTGGCTTGGCCCTGATTGCCTGCGTTGCCGTAAGCCAGTGGTTAGCGCTCAACATGCTGACAAAACCAATGGCGCGGCTCGTTCAGCTGATGGCGCGCACGAGCGAAGAGAATGTTCCACAATTTTTCCAGGAACCGCAGAACAACAGCTATGAATTTCACCAGCTCGCCACCGGGTACAACGCCCTGACCGAACGTCTGGCTCTCAGTCTCCGTAAGGCGCAGCAATTTTCAGCCGACGTCACCCACGAGCTGCGTACGCCATTGACAATCCTGCGGGGCGAAACCGAGCTGGCTTTACGCGGCAACAAAAGTAAAGAACAGCTACAACAGACATTGAGCTCAAACCTGGAAGAAATTAGCCGGATGAGGCATCTGATAGATGATCTGCTGCTGCTGGCGAAAAGCGAGTTAGGCGAAGTTCCGCTGAAGATGGAAGCCATCGACCTTGGCAGCCTGCTCGACGAACTCCATTTTCAGGCAACAATTATCGCCGAGGAAAAACAGATTCAGGTCCACATGCAACGCAGCGATGAGCAGATAAGCCTGCTTGCCGATAGCCTTCGCTTACGACAAGCGTTTCTCAATCTGCTGACCAACGCGATCAAGTATACCCCCCAGAATGGTTCGGTAACCATCAACTGGTCGCTACAGAAAAACTACGCACGAATCATTATCGAGGACACGGGCATAGGGATCGACCCCAAGCATCAGCAGCATATTTTCGACCGATTCTACCGCATCGACAAAACCCGCAATCGGCACGATGGCGGCTCCGGGCTCGGCCTGTCGATTGTCAAGTGGATCGTCGACGCCCATCAGGGCTCCATCCGAATCTGCTCAGAGCCAGGCCAGGGCAGCTGTTTTACCGTCATGCTGCCACTAACCCACCAACCGCATAAAAGTGTGCTCGCAGGCTCTGACACTGAATCCTGACCCGTTTTTTATGGGTTCACTTTTACAAAAAATTGGTTTATAGTTGCCAAAGAAACTCGCAAGGGTTTCGGGCCCCGAAGACCTACCCCCCCTCCAGGTCTTTGGGGCTTTTTTTATTCATCGCTGCAACCTGTTTATCAATTCTAAAATCAATCACTTAAGTACAGTTTCAAGCTGCGTATCTACACAGTGCAATCTACTTTTCGACGTGATAAGCTGCGCCGATGCGAATTACCGTCAAACATCAGGTCCTGCTCGCGCCGGCCACCGTTCTGCTGCTGCTGACCCTGCTGCTTGGGTTCATGCAGTATACCTACTGGGACCTGTCGGTGAAACGTCAGGAGGCCAAGTCGATAGGGACAACCTTCATCGCGCTGGCAGAAGCGGACATGGCCGTCCGGCGACTGCATGTCATTATTCGGACCTTTCAGCACACCGGCGTTGCTGCCCCGGAAGACATGGCACTGGGGACCGACCTGTACGATCGACTGATCTCCGCCATAGAACGCATAGAACCTTTCGGCCCGCTCAAAGAAACCGCTGACATAGATCACCTCTACCAGCTGGCAGCCGACCTTAATCCCGCCAGTGCCCCTGACCCAGAGGTCACTGCAGAGCTCTTTGCCAAATTCAGAGCGCACCTCTCCACCCTCTCGAACACCACCCAGATCTATCGCAATCAGCTGCGCCACAGCCAGAGTCACGACATTACCCAAATGGTGGAGCGGACGGCCCTGGTTTCAATCATCGTCCTCGCTCTGGCGATTCTGTTGGGGCTGGTTCTGTCGATCTACTTCAGCCGCCGTATCCTCGGCCGCATCCAGATGATTTCTGATAGCGCCGGACGGATAGCCAGCGGCGAACTCGAGCTGCCACCAGCCCCCTGTCAGATCCGTGACGAACTGGACGCGCTGGCACTTTCAATCAACCGGATGACCAAACGGCTGATCAACGTCGTCGGCACCGAAAAACTGCTCGAAGGCGCTGAAGACGAGCGACGCAGGATTGCCATGGACCTGCACGACCAGTCGCTGGCCGATCTGTCCAGCGTGCTGCGCGGGTTGCAGAATCTTTCGACAAAATCAGCCGACAACGAAACCACCCGCAGCGCCCTGAATCTTGAGCTGGATCTGAATCGCGCCATCAGCAACCTGCGCGACATCATGAACAACCTGCACCCGCAAACGCTCGATATTCTTGGTCTGGGCGCCGCGATAGAAGCACACCTGGAAAGACATTGCGGCAATGATGACCTGCCCGAATATCACCTGCATATCGACCCGCAGGTTGCCGGCCTCAATCTGCCGCGCTTGCACCAATTGGGGCTTTACCGGATTATCATTGAGGCCATCCAGAACGTCCTCAAACATGCAGCGGCCAGCCGCTATGAAGTCAACCTTGAGGTCCGAGAAAAGCTGCTGGTGTTGTCGGTCGAGGATAATGGCTCCGGCTTCAATCCGAAACTCGGCTCCGGCAATGGCCGCGGGCTGAACAATATCCGTGAACGGGCCCGCGCTATCGGCGCAGAAGTGAAATGGCGCGATTCACGATTTTCCAGCGGGACCCGTTTCGAACTGACACTCCCACTATCCTGACCCTGCCGGTCATGGAGGATTGCTATGCACCTGGACATTCTGATTGCCGAAGACAATCCGAAAGATTATGAATTTCTCGTCCAACTACTCTCAGGAATGGAAGAAGACATCCAGATAGCCCGCGCCCCGAATGGTCAGGCGGCGCTGGAAATCGGCAAGACCCGCAATCGGCCGCTGGTGATCAGCGACATTCAGATGCCGGAAATGAACGGTATCGATTTCGCACGCAACCTTTGGGAGTTGCAGCCGGATGCGCGGATCATCTTCTGGAGTCAGTTCAAGGATGAAATGTATGTCCGCGCACTGGCGAAGATTGTCCCGCCGGAAACCGTTTACGGCTACATTCTCAAATCCAGTCCACGGGAAAAGATCGCCTCGGCGATCCGTACCGTGCTGATCGACGAACAGTGCTGGATCGACCCCGAGGTGCGCAAGGTGCAGGGGCGCACCGGTCATAGCCTGACGGCCCTGTCTGACATCGAGTACGAGGCGCTACTGGACATCTCCCTTGGCCTGACCGACAACCTGATCGCGCAACGACGCTATCTCTCAAGACGCGGGGTGCAGAGCCGGCTGAATTCGCTCTACACCAAACTGGGGCTGGATCAAGAACAGTTTCACTGCGATAAATATGGCGACTCCTTCAACCTGCGCAACCGGGCGCTGGCGGTCTCCCTAGCAAGAGGGCTGGTCAACGCGTTTGAAATGGAGCGTGAAGAGGTAGAGTTTCAGAGCTGGTTCAAAAAATACAAACGCAGCCATAAAGAAAAAGACTGACCACGGGCCAGCCGCCGGCCCCGACTAAGCCATTTCTGTCAAACAAACAAGAAAAGAGCATGCTCCGCACTGGTCAGTTTTACAGCGTGGCATGCTCTTTTCTTGTCTTCTGCCCGACAGCCGTGCTAAAAGGTCTTACCATCAACTCCGGAGGATGCTATGGCCACAGTCTTTAAACCGATCCGCCCGAAAAAACTATCTGAGGAAATCGTCAATCAGATCAAAGAACTGATCTCACGCGGTGACCTGAAACCCGGGCAAAGAATCCCCTCCGAGCGTGAGCTGGCGGCTTTTCTCGGTGTCAGTCGACCATCAGTCCGCGAAGCCATTATGGTTCTTGAAGCGATGGGTTTTCTCGAATCACGGCAGGGCGGCGGCACCTATGTTCGCTCTCTGGCAGATGTCACCATCGCTGACCCGCTGGCCAACATGGTTAAAATGCGCGACCCGCGGATGCTCCACGCCCTGACTGAAGTCCGCATCGGCCTGGAAACCTGGTCAGCCTATCTGGCGGCCAAACGTGCCGATGAGTCAGAGATCGCAAGACTGCGTGAGCTCTACGAGATCATGGTTGAACAGGCGGCCAGCGGCGGCTGGGACGCCGAAATCGACTTCCAGTTCCACCTGACGATCACTGCAGCCTCGCACAATACCCTGCAGGTGCATGTTATCGACACCATCCAGACCCTCTTCAAAGCGACCATCGCGGTGGCTTTGACCGAGTTCTACACCAAAGAGGGCTATGTTGAGCTGCTGCTTAACCATCACCGAGAAATCCTCGAAGCGATCGCTGATCGCGATCCAGAACGGGCCCGCGACAAGATGATGACGCACCTGACTCTGGTCGAAGAAAAACTCGCGATGTTCCTGCAAAAAGATAAGCCAGAGCTGAGCTGAATCCAGACAGGACATTTGATTTATGCAGCGTGAACATATCTATCAGGCAACGCTCGAGAAATGGGGGGAAGACGCCCAGTACGATCAGGCGGTTGAGGAGTGCGCCGAACTGATCACGGCACTGAAACATTTCCGCCGTGGCAAGATCGAGAAGCAGTCGGTGATTGACGAACTGGCGGATGTGACCCTGATGCTTGGCCAGTTAACCTGGATGTTCGGCGCTGACGAGGTTGAAGCTGCCATCAAGAAAAAGCTGGCGAAGCTCGACGGCCTGCTGACCACAGACTAACCGTGCAGAACAGAAGATTTTGAAAAGCAAAAAGCCCCGCTATTCGCGGGGCTTTTTATTTGAAACGAGCCAGAAGAAGCTAAATATCCTCTTCTCCAGTGATAAAAGTCGGCGGCAGATCGCAACCGTCGGGGATCTGAAACGGCACCGGGTAGCGGATTCCAGCCTTATGGGTCGCAGCCAGAGCCTCGGCGGTGCGCGCCAGCCAGGTCGCTGGAATACCGACCAGCAGTTCATGGTCCTGCGCCATGGCAAAACGCCGATCCCCAAGACAGGGGATCTCAATCGTCGGTTCGCCACTGATCGCCACCTGTGCGACGCCACGCGAACAGACCCCGGCGTCTCCGGAAGACTTCATCGTAAACTCGCCCCCCTCGTGATAAAGAAACGCCTGCACCATCCGCATCGCCTGGGCCGTGTTCATGTAGATCACCACCAACTCCGGCTCCAGTCCTGCAACCGGCCGCCCAAGCGGATAGGTGACGACTGCGGCCACCTCCGGATCGACCCGCGGCATCTGCTGCTGCATATTGGCCGCTGCTGACTGGTTCTGCTGATAAACGCCGTTGTTCACTTCGCCGTCAACCACCCGCTGCGGCGCCTCGATCATGCCGGTACAACCCGCACCCAGCACGCAATGCGCGGTTTTGGCATCGCAGCAGGTCGACCAGCCATACATCCGGCTGTAGGCAATCTGCTGACAGATGGTCAAACGCTTCCCCTGCAGGCGGATTTTCTTCCCCTCCAGCAATGCTGGATCACGGATCAGGTTGACCCCTACCGGCTGGGTTGCGGGATTAACCGTCTCTTTTAAGATGGCAAGAAAGTTTTCCATGAAACCTCCGGCTAACGGATCGGGTGAGGAACAAGCATAGCTGAAATTCGACTGAATGCTGCTGCAGCGACTCTTTAAGCTGCTTCAAATCGGCTCCAGCCGCCCGCCGCAGTCGCGATGAAAATATTTCCGACGGCGGTTCAGACGTCGAATACGACGAAATTCGCTGCCGCAAGTCTGACAAACAGCCACCGGCTTCAGGCGCTGCTGATAAAGTTTTTCCAGCGCGACGCTGCGCCCGCAACGTTTTGCTTCGCTGCCAAGCAATTTTGCCCACTGCTGCCAGTGCGGCCCATGAGCACGTCGATAGCGCTGCCCCGGCTGATGGCAAAGATGATCGCAAAGATGGGCCAGCTCGTGCAGAAAGGTTTCGCGTAGGCTGTCCGGCTCCTGTGCAAACTGCAGCCGAATGCTGACCGGCAATCCCGCCTTTGAGACATAGGCCCCCAGCGTGCGGGTCGCCCGGCTCGGCCGGATTGGCAAATCAGCAATCCGCTGCAACAGCTTTGCGGCGGCAGGTTCAGGCAGAAAACCCTCGATAGCAGCCGAAATCTGCTGCCAAAGATCATCCTGCAGCGCAAATTGTTTAACGGTCATGGCCTACTCACTACAGTTTCAGGGCAGTAACAATTCTCAGGTGACCTGACAAGCAACTTCTGTAACTATGCAAAGCATGGATAACGAACCACAGATAGACATCGACCGACAGGCTTGGCGCGTCATCCCTCCTGAACTGGAGGAGGGGCTGAGCCAACAGAAGTTGTCGAAACGCAAGCTGCGCAGCTGGTCGTTGGTACTGCAGGCGCGACGGATCCCCTGTCGCAGCGAGACGCAGGATGGCGAGCTGCAGTTGCTGGTCCCTTTTGAGCAGTACCACCGGGCCTGCCACGAACTGCGCAGCTACGAAGCGGAGAACCGCGACTGGCCACCACCGCCACCACAGGAACAACCGCAGCAGGAAAACACCGCCACGACCATCTGGGTTCTGATCGCGCTCGGGCTGTTCCACATCCTGACGCAACAGCAGAGCCTGCTGTTCGGCCAGCATCCGCCGGACTGGAACGCTCTCGGCAACGCGCATGCCGGCAAAATTCTCGACGGTCAGTGGTGGCGGCTGGTCACCGCCCTGACCCTGCATTCCGGTGGCGTCCATCTGGCCAGCAACATCATTGTCGGCGGAATCTTTATCAACCGGATCTGTCGAGATCTCGGCTCGGGGCTCGGCTGGAGCCTAGTGCTCACCAGCGGTTTGCTCGGCAATCTGGCCAACGCCATGGTTCAGAATCCCGACCACCGCTCGATCGGCGCCTCAACCGCGGTCTTCGGCGCGGTCGGCCTGCTGGCGACGATCAACATGCTGCGTTATCGTCAGCAACTTAAAAAACGCTGGCCAGTGCCAGTGGCGGCGGCCCTTGGACTGTTGGCGCTGCTCGGCGCCGGGGGTGAAAACACCGATATCGGTGCACACCTGTTCGGCTTCAGCTTCGGCATCGGGCTGGGCCTGTTGGCCGGTCACTTTCGCTTGGGGAAAAAACTATCCGCCGACAGACCGCTCAAACTATTGCTGCTGTACGCCCTGGGGATTGCGCCGTTCTGCTGGTGGTTGGCGCTGAGCAGCTAGCTGCCGGCTAACAATCGGCGACCACCGCACAGATGGCGCTGGTCAAAACCGCCAGATCGGCAGAGTCGATAATAAACGGCGGCATCACGTACACCAGCTTGCCAAAAGGGCGCACCCAGACGCCTTTAGCGACAAAGGCCGGTTGCACCACCGCCATCTTGACCGGCTGCTTTAATTCAACCACGCCGATCGCGCCGAACACCCGCACATCAGCCACCGCAGGCAACTTGCGGCAGGGAGCAAGGCCGGCTTCCAGCTCCGCTGCTATCCGCCCGACCCGTTGCTGCCAGGGGCCTTCAAGTAACAGCTTGATGCTGGCGACCGCGACGGCACAGGCCAGCGGATTGCCCATGAAGGTCGGCCCGTGCATAAACACGCCGGGGTCACCACTGGATAACACTTCGGCAACCCGCGCGCTGGTCAAGGTGGCCGCCAGGGTCAGGTAACCGCCGGTCAACGCCTTGCCGAGACAGAGGATATCCGGGGAGATTCCGGCGTGTTCGCAAGCGAACAGTTTACCGGTGCGGCCGAAGCCGGTGGCGATTTCATCGGCGATCAGCAGAATCTCATAGCGGTCACAGAGCGCCCGCACCTGGCGCAGGTACTCTGGCGCGTAAAAACGCATGCCGCCGGCACCCTGCACGATCGGCTCAAGGATGATGGCCGCTATCTGTGGGTGATTATCTTCCACCAACAGTTGCAGGCTGGCGATATCTTCATCACGCCATTCTGCATCACTGCGGCAGTTTGGCGCCTCGGCAAACAGGTGCTTCGGCAGCAGATGGCTGAAAATGTGGTGCATGCCGGTCACCGGATCACAGACCGCCATGGCGCCGAAGGTGTCGCCGTGATAACCGTTGCGGATGGTCAGCAGGCGGGATTTCTCCGGGCGGCCGAGCACGTACCAGTACTGGATCGCCATCTTGATCGCCACCTCGACCGCGACCGAGCCGGAATCACAGAGAAACACATGCTGCAGCGGTTCAGGGGTCAGCTCGATCAGCAGCTTGCCCAGCTCGGCAGCGGTCGGGTGGGTCAGGCCGCCGAACATCACATGGGCCATCTTTTCCAGTTGCTGCTGCGCGGCCAGATTCAGGCGCGAGTGATTGTAGCCGTGAATCGCCGACCACCAGGAGGCCATGCCATCGATCAGCTCGCGCCCGTCTTCCAGCTGCAGTCGCACGCCGCTGGCGGCGACCACCGGAAAGGCCGGGGGCGCAGCAGTCATTGACGCATAGGGGTGCCACAGGTGGTTGCGCTCAAAATCACGCCAGTTTTGTGAAATGTCAGTCATCGTTTTTCTGTCCAGGAAGCCGGAAAAGGTTCTGCAGCGGGGCGAGTAAATTTGATACCACATTCAGCCTGAGACGAAAAGTCCGGAGCGTTCGGTGGACAGAATAACATCACCAAAGCATCACGCAAACGCCCCCCGTGAACATGCGTCACGGGGGGCGTTTGCGTTACCTCTGCACTGCTGGAATCTAGCTAAATTCCACCAGTTCGATATCAAAGTTGAGGGGTTTTCCCGCCATCGGGTGGTTGGCGTCAAGGGTGATCTTATCCTCTGCGACCGCCTTGACGGTCAGGACCATCGGCGTGCCGTCTTCCGTCTGGGTCTGAAACTGCTGTCCGACCTCAGGCGACAGACCTTCGGCGAACTGGCTGGGAGCGACATCCATCACCATCTCCGGATTGTGTGGGCCATAAGCCTGATCTTCCAGCAGACGAATCTGCTTCGACTCACCCACGGCCATCCCTTCGACAGCCTGCTCAAAACCGGGGATCACCTGCCCGGCACCGACTTCAAATTCGAGCGGCTGGCTTTCGCGTGAGCTGTCAAAGACCTCGCCGTCATCAAAAGTACCGGTGTAATGAACCTTCACTTTGTTGCCACTTGCTGCTGTAGACATCTTATCTCCGATCTGTTTCTCAAAAAAAATGGCCGCGCCTGTCGGACGGCCGGCGACTGGTTCGAACGGGATAAGAGTGGCATCCCCGGCAGGGAAAATCAACCCCCTGCCGGGAAAAGATGGTTAAAAGTGGTTCCGGTGAACCTTGGTATCCGGCAAAGATTCACGCGGATGGCCGGATTTTTCTTCATCCGGATAGCCAATCGCGATCACTATCGGCACCTCAAACCCCTCCGGCAGACCAACCAGTTTGCGGACATATTCCGAAGCGCTCAAGACATCGTCGTGGGGCCGCATGCGCAGTTCGGCCCAGCAACTTTTCAGACCCAGCTGTTCAGCCTGCAGCTGCGCGATAATCGCTGCGATCGAACAATCCTCAACCCAGACATCGGACTGCTGCGGATCAGCGGCAATCACCAGCGCCAGCGGCGCAGTCGCGAAGAATGAGGTTCCGTGCGCTTTGGCGTCTTTCAATTGCGACAACAGCTCAGGGCTGTCAACGATGACAAATTCCCACGGCTGACGGTTACGCGAACTCGGCCCGCGCAACATGGCTTCGCAGAGCTGCGCGATTTTTTCCGGCTCAACCGGGGTCGGTTTGAATTTGCGGATACTGCGACGCTGCTTTAACAGATCTAAGACCATGGTTCCTCCTGATATTTTAGAAAATCGGCACTCAGCCTCCCGAGCGCCGTTGCAAACGGTCCATGGCGGCTTTCAGGCTCACCCGCAACCGTTCCAGGACATCGGCCAGTTTGGCGATTTCGTCGCGTCCCTGCACCTCGATCTTCTGCTCAACCTTACCGTCCGCCAGCTCGGACGCGATTCGGGTAAAGTGACTCAGCGGTTTCAGCGCTGTGCCGACCACGACGACCACCATAAACAGCGAGATGATCAGAATGCCCGCCATGATCATAATCAATTTTCGCGTCAGCACCTGCTTGGCCGCTTCGATCTTCTGCAACGAGAAGCCGATCCGGAAACCGCCCCAGTGCTGCCCCTTGACAAAGACCGGCGTCGAGATATCCCACATGGTCTCACCGGTATCGCGGTGGTAGACCTGCTGAAACGCCGGGGTGCTGTTCTGCGCCGCCTTAAGGCCGATCGGATCGTTAAAAATCCGCTTGGTGCGATTGCCAACCAGATCCTTCTGCTGGTCGCCGGTGATCGGCTGCTGATAGCGGCTGTTGTGGGTCGGCAGATAACCGTTGCCATCGACCGCCACCGCATAGACGACCGACTCGTCTTTTAAAAATTCATCCTGCAGCTCCAGAATAGCCTTATCCAGATGAGAATCATACCTGGTGCGATATTTTTCCGGCTGGAACCCCGAGACCACCTGATAATCGGTGTCAAAGGCATCATTGACGGAAAAGACGCCATGATCGATCGCCTCCTCCATCACCCGGCCGATCAGCTTGGCGCCGATAATCGATTCGATCCGGCCCCGTTCCAGCAACTGCCCTTCCAGACTTACCCCCTGCTGGTCGACGATGTAATACGACCCGGCGGCGATCACCACCAGCAACACCAGATTGACCATAACAGCAACCTTGACACTTATCCTGGCGAACACGGCTCTCTCCTTCAATAAAATAGCAGTCTGATTAAATTAAATATCTGGGCGATCTTCAGCTTGCGGCAGCGGTGTTGTCTGACGAAACCCGGCCGACCAGCCGATAGACGGCTTCCAACATATCCGGCAGGTAGGCGTCGGTCCGTTGCACGACCCCGAGCAGGTACTTGTCGATGGGAAACACATAGAAATTACGTTTGCAGTTGCGGCTGAAGCTGAGGTGCCGGCAGTAGCTGAACCCGGCCTTCTCCATGATGCCCCGGCTCAGACCAGCGCTGATCAGCATCAGGGTTGAATAGACCTCGGGATCGTCGATCGTCTGCCCGAGCAGCACCCCGTCGTTACGCACCAGCAAGCAACCGGAAACGCCATCGATACTGTTGACGCGGGCAACAAATTCTTTCGCCGTGGCCATCGCTCTACCCTTCCTGAAAGGCGTGCAGTTCAGTCGCGATCAACTGGCGATAGCTGGCACTTTTGTCTTCGTCGGCAATCTCTTTGTCCAGCAGTTCAAGCAGCGCTCCGAGCCGCTGCGAAGTGCCCCCCTGCCGCTCCCAGATTTCGCTCACTTCATCGAAAATAAAACCGGCCATCGGCCCGAGCACCCGCCCCAGCTTGACCTTCATATCTTCCAGCAGCCCGAGCTGTCGGGCATTTAGCACCGGCACCCTGGTGACAACCGGAGGCGCAACGGCTGCTGCGACAGTCGCCGGCCGGGCATAAGCGCCGTTGCGGAACTCTTCCTGCAGCAGGTTAAACGACATGCTCAGCAAGTTGTGATTAAAGGCTGGGTCGCAGATGGCGAAGATCAGCAGCCCCTGCTGCAGTTCACGCGCTACCACCACCGATTCGTCGTAATGTAGGCTGACATCAGTCAGATCATTGAAACTCATGCGGCCGGCGCTGTAGAGCTTGGCCAGATGTTTGCCGACCGCGTCCAGACGATCGGCCTTGAAAATCCCCGGCAGATTTGTCTCTTTCAGCCCCTCGCGCGAACTGTAGATACAACCACCGACCACGCCCGGGATGGCCTTAAGTTCATCAATCAACTGCTTCATATTCTCCCCTTAACGATTCAGGTAACGCTTGATTTCGCCAACCACCTGTTGCGGTTGTGTTCCCGGCTTCAGCTTGGCCAGCACCCGGTGCTGCTGACTGCGCAGCAGCAGATAGCGGTAACGGCTGGCGGTATTAAGGCACAGATAACTGAAAGAACCGAAACTGATCTGGGCATCGATCTGCTCGACCAGGTGGGTATATAGCGCCGGATCAAAATCATCGATCGTGCAGACGCCGGCGTTCTTCTCCTCGAGAAAACTGTGCGGATCGAAAATCACGAACTCCTGCACCGGCGCCAGCTTCGTCAGAACCTCTGTCAGCCGCTTGCGGGTCAGCTGCTCCGCAGAAACTGAGCGCGACCGCTCATCCTGCCGCGCCAGTGCGGAAGGCGATTCTGCCGGTTTTAACTGCGCCGGCTCAGCAGATACTTCTAGCTGTTGTTTTTTGCGGTAGGCCAGCTCGTCCTTGCGACGGAACGCCTCAATCAGAATATGCTCCAGCGACAGGTTGATCACCGCCTCCTGCCGCCGACAGATACCGTCCATTTCGATCTCGGCGTTCTCCCAGCCGACAATTTCCAGCGCCGCCTCCTCACCGCACAGAGCGTTATATTGGGCATCGCGCAGCTCGCCGCGACTGATATAGAGATAACCGGTGCTACCGCCGGCGGTGACCTTCAGGGTACAGTTTTTCTGCTCGATACTCATCAGTTGCAGAAAAGTCGCCAGAGTGATGCCGCGGATATAGCTTTTTGCGCCGGCCTCAAGGCCACTGTC
>DATCYW010000054.1:0-4693 GCA_036526255.1 Malonomonas sp.
GGCTCCGTATAGTTTTGCTTTCGTCAATTTTTCAATCCGAGGCAACAAACTTTCCTACCAAGGAGTTTCCGGCATGAGCAACCTGATTCCACGCACCCTGTCTGCCTATGACTATCCGTTGTTGATAAAAAACCTGCTGCAATCACCGGTGGTTGACGATCCGCAGCAGCAGATTATCTACCGCGACCAGATGCGCTTTTCCTACGCCGAGTTCCGGCAGCGGATCTGCCGACTGGCAAATGTATTGACCGAGATGGGGGTCAGGCCGGGGGATACGGTGGCGGTGATGGACTGGGACAGCCACCGGTATCTGGAATGTTTTTACGCGGTGCCGATGCTCGGCGCGGTGCTGCACACGGTCAATATCCGCCTGTCGCCGGAGCAGATCCTCTACACCATCGACCATGCAGAAGATGACTACATTCTGGTCAACGAAGAGTTCCTGCCGATCCTTGAGCAGATCAAGGGGCGGATCGACACGGTCAAGGGCTACCTGCTGCTGCAGGATGGTCAGCAGCAGGTGGAAACCTCGCTGAGCTTCGAAGGGGAATACGAAGCGCTGCTCGATGCGGCCGGTGACCACTTCAGCTTTGCCGATTTCGATGAGAACACCCGCGCCACCACCTTCTATACCACCGGCACCACCGGCATGCCGAAAGGCGTTTATTTCAGCCACCGGCAATTGGTGCTGCACACGCTGGCGGGGCTGGCCGCCCTCGGCAGCACAGCCGACCAGGGGCGACTGCATCAGAAGGATGTCTACATGCCGATCACGCCGATGTTCCATGTGCACGCCTGGGGTGTCCCCTACATGGCGACCGCACTCGGCATCAAGCAGGTCTACCCCGGCAAGTACGCTCCGGATCTGCTGTTGAAGTTGATCAACAAAGAAAAGGTCACCTTCTCCCACTGCGTGCCGACCATCCTGCACCTGCTGATGAGCCATCCGCTGTTCAACGAAATCGACCTGTCGAACTGGAAGGTTCTGATCGGCGGCGCCGCCCTGCCGAAGGCGATGTGCAAAGCCGCACTGGCCAAAGGGATCGACATCTACTCCGGCTATGGCATGTCCGAAACCTGCCCGGTGCTGACCCTCGCCCAGGTGACCGAGGAGGATTTAAGCGTTGAAGAGCAGCTGGAGATCCGCTGCAAAACCGGCCGGCCGATGCCGCTGGTCGAATTGCGGGTCGTCGACGAGCAGATGGGCGACATCCCGCCAGACGGCGAGAGCGTCGGCGAGATCGTCGTGCGCGCCCCCTGGTTGACCCAGGGCTACCTGAAGGATCAGCGCAACTCCGAAACCCTCTGGCGCGGCGGCTACCTGCACACCGGCGATGTCGCCCACCGCAACAAGCAGAATTACGTAAAAATCACCGACCGAATAAAGGATGTCATCAAAATCGGCGGCGAATGGATTTCATCGCTGGAGCTCGAAGACCTGCTCTGCGCTCACCCGGCGATCGGTGAGGCGGCGGCCATCGGCTTGCCTGACGCAAAGTGGGGCGAAAGGCCGCTGGCGCTGGTGGTGAAAAAAGCTGGCTTTGACATCAGCGAAAAAGAGCTGCTGCTGCACATCCGCGGCTTCATCGACACCGGGATTATCTCCAAACAGGCCCTGCTGCTGAAAGTCCAGTTTGTTGAGGGGATCGAGAAGACCAGCGTCGGCAAGGTCAACAAAAAGGCGTTGCGGGAGAAACACCAGTAACAGCCGACAATAAATCCAAACAGAACAAAGGCCCGGCAAGCATTTCGCTTACCGGGCCTTTGTCTTTAGCGTTTCAACCGTTAAAACTTGCCGAAATCCCTGTCGTCCAATGAGATCTGCGGACGCAGCTGCGTGACCCTGCCAGCCGGCGGCGTTGCTTTGGCCGGTGCCGCGGTTTCAGCCCAGCGGATTCCTGAACGATCCTCACGCTGCAGTTTCCGCGTTACCGGGACGCCGTCCAGCTTGAACTGCCGCAATCGCTGCTGCATTGCGCTTGCTTGACCGGCCAGCTCTTCAGAAGCCGCAGCACTCTCTTCACTGGCAGCGGTGTTGCGCTGAATGACACCATCGATCTGCTCCAGCCCCTGTTTGATTTCGGCGAAGCCCTGTGCCTGCTCATTGCTGGCAGCGGCGATTTCAGCCACCAGATCGGTCGCCTTGGTGATGCTGCTGACAATCTCGATCAGCGATGCGGCGGTGGTTTCGGCAATCCTTGCGCCATTTTCGGTTTTCTGTACCGATCCTTCAATCAACTGGGCGGTTTCCCCCGCGGCTTTGGCGCTGCGGGCGGCCAGATTGCGTACCTCTTCAGCGACCACGGCGAAACCTTTGCCGTGCTGTCCGGCACGCGCGGCCTCAACCGCCGCATTAAGTGCCAGCAGATTGGTCTGGAAGGCGATCTCGTCAATGGTTTTGATGATCTTGTTGATGCTCTGACTTGATTTACTGATGTCATCCATCGCTTCAATCATCTGCCGCATCTGCTGGTTGCCCTTTTCGGCCGCACCTTTTGCATTATTGGTCAACAGATTCGCCTGAGAGGCATTTTCGGCGTTGGCGCTGGTCTGGCCGGCAATCTGCTCCATCGAGCTACTGATCTGCTCCATCGAACTGGCCTGATCAGTTGCTCCCTGCGACAGGGAGACGCTGGAACTGGCCACCTGACTGCTGCCAGCGGCGATCTGCTCGCCGGCACTCTGAATCTGCATCATCAGTTCATTCAGCGCGGCGTTCGCTTTTGCCAGCGGCTCTTTGATCAGTCCCTCGGCCTTGAAGGTAAAATCTCCATCGGCCAAACTTTTAAACGCCCCCAGCACCTCGCCCTGCAAATTATCCGCAAACAGGTCCATGGTTCTGGCCAGACGACCGACCTCGTCTTCACGCTGCATGTTCAGCCGTGTTCCAAGCCGACCTTGCTCCATCCCTTCAAGCATGTCGACGGTTTTCTGCAAGGGGATGGAAACACTTCTGGCCACCAGCAGAATTAGGCCGCCGCTGACCAGGACCAACAGCCCGATGCCGATGACCGTCGCCATAAAAAAAGCGTCCATTTCTTCTTTGACATCATCGAGATAAACGCCGGCCCCCAGCACCCAGCCCCACTCTTTGTAAAGTTGCACAAATGCACTTTTATCGACCGGTTCCGCTTTCCCCGGCTTGCTCCACATATAATCGACGAATCCGGCACCATCCTGCCTGGCGACCTTGACCATTTCAGTGAACAGGCGCTTACCGTCAGGGTCTTTGAAATCGGCCATTGGCTGATTGTTGAGTTGCGGCTTGAGCGGATGCATAATCATCCGAGCGTCCAGATCGTTGACCCAGAAATAGTTGTCGGTATCGAAGCGCATCTGGGCGATCTGCTCAAGAGCGTGTCCCTGCGCCTCTTCCGTGGTCATCTCCCCCCGCTTGACGTGCTCCTGCCAGTGTACGAACACCCAGCTGGCGGATTCAACTGCCCGCCGCACTTCGGCCCGGCGGGCCTCAAACACCTGATCGCGGCCGGAGTAATACAACCAGCCAATCAAAAGCGACGCCACCAGTATGATGACGCCGCCAAGTAAAAAGATTTTTGTCGACAAACGCAGATTGTTCATAAGCTACCCTCCCCATGGCTATTAACTGATCTGTGCAAAAAGCTAAGCGCAAAAGCCGTTCCATTTACCAGCAGAATGATCGATAAAAAATCCTAACCGGCAATTCGGTGCTGTCAATAAAGTTTTTTAATTAGGATAAAATCGGTAAGATATCATGCCCGTAAATAGAGCGAGAGAACCTCCGCTAAATGACGGGAAAACAGCCATTAAACTGGACAACCTACTGTTTCTAATCAGCTTACTTAAGACAACCAGAAACCACTGCCTCTGCTCTTCGCACACGCGAACACCACCACACCTTTATCCATACTTAACATGTCGAGTAGCGCATGAAACGACTGCCATCACTCAGCTCAACAAAACCGTGTCTTAATGCGTCAGAAAAACGACAAAAAAAATCCCGCAGCAGTCGAAACTCTAGCCGGTCGGTAAGCGTGTTGACCATCTAAACAAGAACAAGCAAAGCCCTCTAAAATTAAATACTTAGAGGGCTTTGCCTTTCGTAGATTTTCAAGATGAAGTCAAATGGTTAAACTACTGAAATTCCATGCTGCCTTTCACTGAATCCCATTTTTCAACAGATTAACCGACCGGCTTGGTCGAAACTGTGCGGGACTTTTAACTGCACGATGAACTCTTGTTTTAGAATTCCGGCTTCAGCAGTTCCTCGACCGGGACATAGTCCATGTCGAACGCCTCGGCCACCCCTTTGTAGCAAACCGCGCCGTTGACGACGTTGAACCCTTCCCTGATACCGGCATCGTTGCGCGCCACCTGCTTCCACCCCTGACTGGCGATTTTCAGCGCGTACGGCAGGGTGGCATTGGTCAGCGCCATGGTCGAGGTCAGTGGTACCGCACCCGGCATATTGGCAACACAGTAATGAACGATGCCATCAACCTCATAAGTCGGTTCACTGTGGGTGGTCGCCCTGGAAGTCTCAAAGCAACCGCCCTGATCAATCGCCACGTCTACCAGGACCGCGCCTGCCTTCATGGTTTTCAGCATCTCACGCGTGATCAGCTTGGGAGCTTTGGCACCATGCAACAGCACGGCTCCGATGACCACATCTGCCTCCTGAACAAGTTCGCGGATTGTCGCTGGCGATGAC
>DATCYW010000055.1:0-86297 GCA_036526255.1 Malonomonas sp.
AGTAGTAGCGCAGCGCCAGCCCCCAGCTCCCCCAGTACTGCCGGAGCCAGTCCTGGCGCAGCGGTTCGGTGCTGATCTGCCGGCTGCTCAGATCGACCACCAGCAGTTTTCCTGCATAAAGATTCATGCTTCGCTCCTTTAGCATCAGGCCAGGCTCTTGAAAGTATCCTCGAGACGGCTGAGCATCTCGTCGATCAACTCGTAGGGGATGTTCAATGCCGGCTCGATGCGGATGGTCTTGGCGTTGATGAAGGTTCCAGCGGTCAGCACACGCCGCGAGAACATGCCGGCAGCGACCTGGTAGCCCATCTCGTCGGTCGGGAACTCCATGCCGATCAACAGTCCGGCACCACGCACCTCGGTCAGGATGCCGGGATACTTGGCCTGCAGTCCGGCCAGATGCTTGAGGATATAGTCCCCTTTTTCTCTGGCCTGTCGTGGCAGGTCTTCCTCCAGCATGACATTCAGATAAGCCAGCGCTGCCGCGCAGGCGACCGGGTTGCCGCCGGTGGTGGTGGAGTGCATGAACGGGTTCGGCACCATACATTCCCAGACCTTGGCGCTGGCGAAAAAGGCCGAGCAAGGGATGACGCCGCCGCCGAGGGCTTTGCCGAGGCAGATGATGTCGGGGGTCACGTTCCAGTGATCGACGCCGAACAGGGTGCCGGTACGCCCCAGACCGGTCTGGACCTCGTCAGCGATCAGCAAGACGCCATACCTGTCACAGATTTCCCGCAGCCGCGGTAAATAGTCATCCGGCGGAATGATCGCGCCGGCCTCACCCTGAATCGGCTCGACAATCACCGCAGCGATGCCATCACCGACCTGTTTGGCAGAAGCAAGGGTTTTTTCCACGGCATCGGCATCGCCGAAGGGAACGTGACGGATACCGTCAAGCAGCGGCAGCAGCGGCTCGCGGAACATCGCTTTGCCCATCAGTCCCAGCGCGGCAAGGGTTTTGCCGTGGAAGGCTTTTTCCGTCGCGATGAACCCGGCCTTGCCGGTATGTAACTTGGCCAGCTTCATCGCCCCGTCGACCGCCTCGGTACCACTATTGATGAAGAAGCCATACTGCAGGTCGCCGGGAAGCAGATGGGCCAGCACCTTGGCTAGGTGAGCGCGCAGCGAATCGAGCATTTCCTGTGAATACTGCGGACTGCGGTCCAGTTGCGCCTTGGCGGCAGCAACGATTTTGGGATGTTTGATGCCGGCCGAATAGAGCCCGAAACCACCAAGCACGTCGATGAACTGACGGCCGCGGGTGTCGGTCAATAGCGAGCCCTCGCCGGTCCATTCGACTGAGGCGAAATCGCCGGATTCAGTCATCGACTTGCGATACTGCAGCCAGCCCGGATTGATGTGGTTTTTGAAATTGTCGACGGTGTCTCTTTCGATCTGTTCCCGCTCGGCGGCCGTCACTTCATTTTCCGGCTTGAGCAACAGCTCAAGCATCCGTGCGATTTCCGTGTTCGCGTAGTCAATGTCACGTGAAAATGTCTTTTCGGTCTCCTTGACCGAGGTTTTTCCACCGTTCAGCATAACCTTCTCCTTTATTAGCTAAGCTACGTGCGGGGCTCGAGTCATCAGGCCCAAGATCCCATGAGTTGGCGCTCGTCAATGACAACAGCGTTCTATTCTGTCGGCTCCATTGAGCATCAGCTGTGCCATGAAAAACTTGAGTCGCGTTATTTGGGTGATAAGAGGCGGGAAAATCATCGGCCTTGAACTGGGACTGGAATATACTTTTTCTATCTAAAACCTATATCATTCGGCTTGTTGCAGGTTTTTCCCTCTTCATCAGAAAGGGCTTTCCACAGGGGAAGAATTGAGCCAATTTTTATTGCGATTGAAATAAACCACGGGTTTGGCGCCCAAAAGGCTCCCCCCAAGCAGGGATGCGGCTATGCATCAAAGCCGGGGTTCGACTGGCCTCTGCCGGACCGGGTCATGCAAAAGCGGTGCAGTTGCCCTTCAGGGCGCCAAACTGAACATTTTCGGCCGATTGAGACGCGGCTGGCCACCTCAAATTTTCGACATAGCCGAACGCCGCAGCGCCTCGCCACAGCAATTAGCTCATACAGTTCAGCAGGTTATAACTTCCAAAGAATAGATTTCGGCAAAACCGGATGCAGTTTCGCATCAATAATGCAAAACGAAATCACAAACCCTGCTTCCCGGATCTTCGTCGTCACCCGGCATAAGCCAGAAACTCTCTTTAAAATCTATTAGTTACTGCAACTCATCAGGTTTTCTTCCCCATTGGTACGGTCCTTGATCATCAGCAAACAAGCCATGCCGCTATCGGCAGAGCGACAGCCCAGTGCTTGAGGTTGCTTAGATTCACGACCTGAGGTGCTGCGTGAAGATGTTCCCCTGATGATCAGAACAGGAGTGTGCAGGTGATCGACAATTTCTTCTACCAAAGAAGCGACGATCGCTGTCTGGAACTCAACAGTGAGGTGATTGTCTGTTGGACGGACAGAGGTTACAGCTACTCCACCAAGGGGATAATTATCAGCCTGACCCGGGAGAAAGCCAGGATCAGGCTGCTTGAAGACGTTGCCAGCAATAGCGGATACCGGCGCGATACTGAGCTGGAGGTGGCGCGATTTGCCGACCAGACCTGCTGGTCGGAGCACAACTGTGTCCGCCCGGCCAACCCCAGCAACGCCTTAGCTCATCACGCAACCTGACCAGCTAAACGTTGAGCAAGATGGGCTCGCTGCCCGCTGCTCGGCAAACGGGCCGAACTGTTACCTAACCAATAAAAAGAGGAGAGATTAATGCTAGAGGGAGATCTGACGCCCCAGACCAGCAGCATTTCAGGGAGTAAAAGCGCAAGCTTGCAGGCCAAGAAAGAGCAATATGTCGCCCGCGGGATTTCAAGCCTCGCGCCAATCTTCATCGACAAGGCCAAGGGTGCCATCCTGGAAGATATCGACGGCAACAGCTACATCGACTTCTACGGTGGCATCGGCGTCATCAACGCCGGACACTGTCCAGAACCGGTCGTCGCAGCGATCAAGGCCCAGGCGGACAAACTGCTGCACAGCTGCTTCATGGTCGGCATGTACGAACCCTACGTGCTGCTGGCCGAAAAACTCTGCCAGATCACCCCCGGCGACCACGCCAAGAAAGCGATGTTCGTCAACAGCGGCGCCGAGGCGGTGGAGAACGCCATCAAGATCGCCAAGGCCTACACCAAGCGACCAGGCGTGATCGCCTTTGAGGGTGGCTTTCACGGTCGGACCCTGCTGACCATGACCCTGACCAGCAAAGTCAAGCCGTACAAGCATGAGTTCGGCCCCTTCGCCCCGGAGGTCTACAAGGCGCCAGCGGCCTACTGTTACCGCTGCAGCTATAAATCCACCTATCCGAGCTGCAACATGGCCTGCCTGGAACACTTCGAACGTTTCTTCATCTCTGAGGTCGACCCGGAGAACATCGCCGCGATGATCATCGAGCCGGTTCAGGGCGAAGGTGGCTTCATCGTGCCGCCGAAGGAGTTTCTGGCCGGCCTGAAACGACTCTGCGAACAGCATGGCATCGTCTTTATTGCCGACGAGGTCCAGTCCGGCTTCGCCCGCACCGGCAAAATGTTTGCCTGTGAACACTTCGATGTGGTGCCCGACCTGATGACCATGGCCAAGGGGATCGCCTCGGGCATGCCGCTTTCGGCCGTGGTCGGCCGCGCAGAAATCATGGATGCGCCAACCGCCGGTCGGATCGGCGGCACCTACGGGGGCAATCCGGTCGCCTGCGCCGCAGCTCTGGCCACCATTGAACTGATGGAAACACAGGAGCTGAGCGACAAAGCCGAGCAGGTCGGCGGTAAGATCGTCAGCAAACTGGTGCAGTTGCAGCAGAAATATCCGCAGCTCGGCGACATCCGCGCACTCGGCGCCATGGTCGCGGTAGAACTGGTCAAAGACCCAGCGAGCAAAAAACCGATGAAGGAGGCTGTTCCGGTCATTATCGAGGAGTGTTTCAAGCGCGGCCTGCTGGTCATGGGGGCAGGCATCTTTGGCAACGTGATCCGCTTTCTGCCGCCACTGGTAATTACCGATGAGCAACTGGACCAGGGGCTGGAGATTTTCGCCGCAGCTCTCGACCTGGCTCTGCATAACTAACGATAAACTGGCGGGTGATTGTTAAGAAGAAATCACCCGCCAGGCACCAAGCATTGCGCGCAACACCATCCGCCCCCCCCATCCGCCCACAAGATCCTACACACTGGCGCAACAAGCATAGGCATGGAAATGGCCACCCTCGTAAGGAGAGTGACCGTTTTTTTTCAGCACTCGCCGTGAGGTAAATAAATCGCATCCTGCACTTCATGCATTGAAAGTGACATTGAGTGGATGGCCCGCTGGCTGGTAATCGGGCGACAAGGGGGATATTATTGTCAACGGTCGCAACCGCTTGCCGGCAATGACAGCAGCTTGGCCCGACCACCAGAGACATCAAGTTCGAGAGAGATTTGCCATCCCTTAACCACCTGTGAGGTTTCCCATGAGCACCCTGTTCACACCACTGAAAATGCGCTCCCTGACCCTTCGCAACCGTATTTTTGTTGCTCCGATGTGCCAATATTCCTGCCGCGACGGCGTTCCGGACGAGTGGCACCTGGTCCACCTCGGCAGTCGCGCGGTCGGCGGCGCGGCACTGGTGATGGCCGAGGCGACGGCGGTGACCGCGGATGGGCGGATCAGCCCCGCCGATTGCGGCCTCTGGAACGATACTCAGGCCGCGGCCTTTGCACCGATCGCGCGCTTTATTGCCTCACAGGGCGCGGTTCCTGCCATTCAGTTGGGCCACGCTGGCCGCAAGGCGTCGGTTGCGGCTCCCTGGCAGGGCGGGATGACCGTTGCGGCGACTGACGGGGGCTGGCAACCCTGTGCGCCAAGCCCGCTGCCGTTCAGTCCCGATTCAGCTGAACCGCGTGAATTGAACGGCGACGACCTGGAGCAGCTGTGCACCAAATTTGAGGAGTCAGCCCGACGTGCGTTGGCTGTTGGATTTCAGGTGGTTGAAGTTCATATGGCTCATGGCTACCTGCTGCACCAGTTTCTTTCTCCGCTGAGCAACCGGCGCAGCGATGATTTTGGCGGCTGCCTGGAAAACCGGATGCGTTTCCCCCTGCAGGTCGCGCGCCGGGTGCGTGAGGTCTGGCCTCAGGAGCTGCCGGTTCTGGTGCGTATTTCGGCCACAGACTGGGTCGACGGGGGCTGGGACATTATCCAGTCGCTGGAGCTCTGCCGACAGTTGAAGGCGCTGGGAATCGACATGATCGATTGCTCTTCTGCTGGCCTCGTGCCTGACGCGGTCATTCCGGTGGCGCCGGGCTTTCAAGTTCCCCTGTCAGCAAAAATACGACAAGAGGTCGCCATCGCCACCGGTGCCGTCGGTCTTATTACTGCGCCAGCTCAAGCAGAGCAGATTATTGCCACAGGCCTGGCCGATGTCGTGCTGCTTGCCAGGGAACTGCTGCGCGACCCGTACTGGCCCATCCACGCGGCACAAACTCTCAAGGCAGAACATGCCTGGCCGAACCAATACCTGCGTGCCAAACCCTGACAGCGGCGGGAAGCTCAATGAGACTGCAACAGCGATCGATGAAACGTTTCATGGCTGAGGTGACTGAATATGAATTGCGCAGTTCCCTGCTTTTGTTCGCCTGCCATTTATCGCTAAAACCTTCAAAGCTCTTCCCTTGCACCACCTATAGACAGCCTTCGGACCGACTCAAGGCGATAACAAACGACAGGCGACGTCAAAATTGGCCGTGACTGAGAAAACTTCTGATCCCGGCATGCGGTCCAGAGTTTGAACGCTATCGATATCTCACTGATTGTCGCCTCGCACCAGGATCCGGATGCCTGCGGCAACCTGGCGGGGATCGAAGATGTCATCGGCCGCCCAGACCTGCGCATCGCCGGACACAGCAGAAGCATCCGCCTGATCCGCCACTACGGGATCTGATCCAATTTTTACCCTGTCGACAACCGCGACTACGCTATCAGCCTGAAGAGCGGCCGCGTGCTTGATTTCATTCACAGCCCCTATCTGCACGCGCCGGGCGCGATCATGACCTATGACCGCCAGAGCAGAACCCTGTTCAGCGGCGACCTGTTCGGCGGCGTGGACAGCAATTGGGCACTGTTTGCCGACGACAGTTATTTTCCGCAGATGGACACCTTTCATCAGCGCTACATGCCGTCCAACGCCATCCTGAGACCCTGCATGGAAAAGCTGGCCGGCATGGATATCGAGCGGATCGTGCCGCAGCATGGCTCAATCCTCGAAGGTGAACAGGTCGCGGCGGCTATCAGGTCAGCAGAACCTGTCGCGGGGCTGAGGCGCTGCGCATCCTGCAACAGCAGCCGAGGCCGCCGGGGTTAACAGCTTCCTGTTGAAACCGATCCTCAGCGATGCCCTGTTGCGAACCGTCAGACAGGTACTGGGCGCGCAGTGAGCTGTTCCGCGAGCGCTAACCGCCACAGCTCGAGCCGGCAGCGGGGCCCTTATCGTCACTGCCGGCCAGACGGCCCGGTAACGCCGACCGACGACCGCAAGCCCCCCCTCCGATCCCAACCGCCCCCCTTCTCACAAGGAAACTGTTTGCCTAACGGCGGCAGAATCAGTATTGTAAAACGTTTATTTTGCATGGAGGTTTGCTTGCTGCGCACCCTGTTTTACTATCTGACATTTTTCCCCTGGACCCTGTTCGTGCTGCTGCTGGCGCTGCCGATTTCACTGTTCAGCGAGAACGCCGTGCACAACTGGGGGATCTTCTGGGGACGCGGTTGCCTGCTGCTGGCGGGACTACGGGTCAAGGTGCGTGGCGCCGAACATATCCCGCATGGCCGCGCGGCGCTTTACGTAGCCAACCATCAGAGCAACTTCGACATTCCGATCCTCTACACCGGGCTGCCGCTGCAGTTTCGCTGGCTGGCAAAAAAAGAACTGTTCGACGTGCCGCTGTTCGGGCTGGCGATCAAACGCTGCGGCTACATCCCCATCGACCGCTCGGACCGGCGCAAGGCGATGCACAGCATGAACGCCGCCGCCCAGCAGGTCAGCAACGGCGTCTCGGTGATCGTCTTCCCCGAAGGCACCCGTTCGCCGGACGGCAAGCTGCAGGAGTTCAAAAAAGGCGGCGCCCTGATTGCCGTCAAGGCGCAGGTGCCGATCGTGCCGGTCGCCATCAAGGGCAGCTTCGCGGTGATGTCGAAGGACAGCTTTCGTATTCACGGCAGCGACATCGAGGTGGAAATCTTTCCGCCGATCGAAACCGCCGGATTGAAAAATTCCGACGCCGACCGACTGTTGGAGCAGGCGCGCGAACCGATCGCCGCCATGCTGGAAGGGGTTGAAAGAGATGAGTAAAGTGTCGCCTGATTCGCTGCGCGTACTGCCGATCGGCGGTTTCGGCGAGATCGGCATGAACATGCTGGCGCTGGAGTACGCAGAGAAAATCCTGCTGATCGACTGCGGGCTGATGTTCCCCGAAGCCTATATGTTCGGCATCGACCTGGTGCTGCCCGACATCAGCAGCCTGGCCGGCCGCGAAGCCGATATCGTCGGCATGGTCCTGACCCACGGCCACGAAGACCACATCGGTGCCATCCCCTTTCTCTGGCGGCAGCTCGGCGAACCGGTCATCTACGGCACCGGCCTGACCTTGGGGCTGCTGCGCAACAAACTGAAAGAGTTCGAACTCGATGGCCAGGTCGAACTGGTGCAGGTGCAACCACGGCAGAAAATCGACCTGTTCCCCTTCGAAGTCGAACCCTTCCGCGCCGCGCATTCGATCGTCGACGGCGTCGGGCTGGCCATTCGTACCCCGCTGGGGCTGGTGGTGCACACCGGCGATTTCAAGATCGATCCGACCCCGGTCGACGGCCAGAACACGGATTTGGCCCGTTTGGCCGAATATGGCGAAGAGGGCGTGCTGCTGTTGATGGCCGACTCGACCAACGTCGAAAACGAAGGCTACACGCTCTCGGAAAAAACCGTGAGAAAGGCACTGGACGAGATCATCCCCCAGTGCCAACAGCGGGTGATTGTCGCCACCTTCTCCTCGAACATTCATCGCATCCAGCAAATCGCCGACTCAGCCGCCGCCGCCGGTCGCAAGCTGTTGCTCAACGGCCGCAGCATGGTCAGCAATGTCGCCATTGCCCGGCAGCTGGGCTATCTGCAGATCGCCGAAGAGCAGTTCATCGACCTGCGCGACATGCGTCAGCTGCCGCCCGAGCAGGTGCTGATCATCACCACCGGCAGCCAGGGGGAACCCTTGAGCGCGCTGATGCGGATCGCCCTTGGTGACCACAAGCAGATCGAACTGGAGCGTGGCGACACGGTGATTCTCTCCTCCAAGTTCATCCCCGGCAACGAAAAGTCGATCAGCGACCTGATTAACAACCTTTACCGCCGCGGCGCCGAAGTTTTCTACGAAAAGACCAGCGAAATCCACGTCTCCGGCCACGCCAGCCGTGAAGAGCTGAAGCTGGTGCACGGGCTGGTGCGACCGCAATATTTTGTGCCGATCCACGGCGAATACCGCCATTTAGTGAAACACGCGCAGCTGGCGGTCGAAATGGGCCTGGCGAAAGAAGATGCGCCGGTGCTGGAGAACGGCCAGCCGCTGCGGATCGATGCCAGCGGGCTGCAGCGCGAACCGCGCTTCGAAACCGGCCGGGTGTTCGTCGACGGCAAAGGGGTCGGCGATGTCGGCAGCATGGAGCTGCGCGACCGCCGCCATCTGGCCAACCACGGACTGGTGATCCTGGTGCTGGCGATCAACCAGTCGACCGGCGAAATTGTGCAGGGCCCGGATATCTTCAGCAAAGGCTTTGTCCCCGAAGATGACCCGGAAAGCACCGCGCTGCTGGAAGAAGCCAAGCAGGCGGTCCGCGACCTGCTCAAAGAACACAGTCTGGATGCCGTCAGTGACTGGGAAGAGCTGCGCGTCGAAGTTCGCAAGGCGCTACGCCGCTGCTTCAACAAAAAAATCGCCCGGCGGCCGCTGATTCTGCCGATGATCCTCGAACTCTAAACTGTTCCCATAAACGCAGTCCGCAGAGACGAAAGAGAACTGAACTTAATGGATATTCTACACGCCGCCCTGCTCGGTCTGGTGCAGGGGTTGACCGAATTTCTGCCGGTCTCCTCCTCCGGCCACCTGGCCATCGCGCAACATTTTCTGCCCGGTTTTGAGCAGCCTGGGTTGCTGTTCGATGTGCTGCTGCACGCAGCGACCACCCTGGCCGTGATCATTTTTTTCCGCAAGGATGTCTGGAAGCTGCTCAGCTGCTTCTTCCGTAAAGACGCTTACGCGCTGGATGACCGCCACACCTTCTGGATGATCGTGCTCGGCTCGATCCCGACGGCGATCATCGGTTTTTCCGGCAAAGATTTTTTTGAAGGGCTGTTCGAAAACCTGCTGGTCATCGGCTGCATGCTGCTGCTGACCGCGATGCTGCTGATCGTCGCCGAAAAAACCCGTAAAGACGGTCGCAACCTGACGCAACTGAAGGCCAACGACGCGCTGCTGGTCGGCATCGTGCAGGGCTTCGCCATCATTCCCGGCATCTCCCGCAGCGGCTCGACCATCGCCTGCCTGCTGCTCCGCGGCATTGACGGCGAGTCGGCGGCGCGCTTCTCCTTTTTGCTGGCGTTGCCAGCGGTCGGCGGCGCCATGCTGCTGTCACTGAAGGATCTGGATCAGGTCAGTGGCGCCGATCTGCCCGCCTACGGCATCGGCGCGCTGGTCGCTTTTGTCAGCGGCCTGTTCGCCATCCGGATCCTGATGGATGTGGTCCGCCGCAAGCGTCTGGTCGGTTTCGCCATCTACTGCCTGCTGGTCGGCAGCGGCGTAATCGGTTATTCTCTGTTTGGCTGAACCAATAAATTGATGGAAAACATGTACCCATGAGTAAAACAAAAGATATTCCAGATGTTCCCACTGAAAGTCGCATGCGCAAGGAGATCCTCGGCCTGGTCTGGCTGGCGCTGGGGATTTTTCTACTGCTCTGCCTCGGCAGCTACAGCAACGACGACCCCTCGTTCAACAATAATCTGCAGCCGAAACAGATCAACAACCTGATCGGCATTTTCGGCGCCCATCTGGCAGACCTGCTCTACCAGACCTTCGGCCTGACCGCGCTGCTCTGGCCACTGGGCTGCCTGCATCTGGCCTGGCGCTGGCTGAAGTTTCGCGAGGTGCATTTCCGCCTGGTCCGCCTGATCGCTTTCATGCTGCTGCAGATCACCCTTGGCGGTCTGCTGGCGCTGCAATGGCACAAAGTGCCGCTGTTCGGCAGCCAGATCAACGAGGCCGGTGGCGCCATCGGCCGGATCATGGTTGCGGTGCTGTCCAATTACCTGAATATTGGCGGCGCGGCGATCGTGCTGATCGTCTTTTTCCTGGTCGCGCTGATCCTCTCAACCCGCTTCTCGCTGGTGCTGTTCATCGATGGTTTTCTGGAGCGGATCGGCCGACGGCTGGAGCTGCGCCGCGAGGCGAAATCGGCCCGTAGCGAGCTGCGCAAAAAAGAGAAGAAGCTGCTGGAGATCAAAACCCCGACGATTCTGCCGCCGGAACCGAAACGGTTGCCGGAACCGAAACCCTCCAGCAAGAAAAAGAAAAACATCGACGAAGAAAACCAGGTCGCCTTCGCCTTTCTTGAGCCGAGCGGCACCTACCATATCCCCGGCCTGTCACTGCTCGACCATGACGGCGCCGATCCCAAGCCGATCGACAAAGAGAGCCTGACCAAGGCGGCCAAGATGCTCGAAAACAAGCTGCTCGACTTCAATGTCGAGGGGGATGTGGTCGAGGTCAAACCGGGGCCGGTGGTCACCATGTACGAATTCGCGCCGGCGCCCGGCGTCAAGGTCAACAAAATCTCCAACCTGCAGGACGATCTGGCGATGGCGCTGCAGGCGGTCTCGATCCGCATCGTCGCGCCGATCCCCGGCCGTGGCGTCGTCGGCATCGAGATCCCCAACAAGGATCGCGAAATCGTCTATCTCAAAGAGATCATCGCCGATGAAGCCTTCCAGAAGACCAGCAGCAAGCTGCCGATGGCGCTCGGCAAAGACATCTTCGGCAAGGTGGTGGTGTCCGACCTGGCCAAGATGCCGCACCTGCTGGTCGCCGGTTCGACCGGCAGCGGCAAGTCGGTGTCGATCAACACCATCATCCTCTCGCTGCTCTACCGCGCCAGCCCGGAAGACGTGCGGCTGATCATGATCGACCCGAAGATGCTCGAACTGTCGATCTACGAAGGGATTCCGCACCTGCTGCTGCCGGTAGTCACCAATCCGAAAAAAGCCGCGCTAGCACTGGCCTGGGCGGTGCGCGAGATGGAGCGCCGCTACCAGCTGATGGCCGCCAAAGGGGTGCGCGGCATCGACGGTTACAACCGCAAACTGGCCAAAGAAGCCAAGGATGCCGCCGACCTGCCGCCCGAGCCGGAACCACTGGTCGAGGACTTCCTCGACGCCGAAATGGAGCCGCCCCCCTTCGTTATCCCAGAAGAGGAGCTGGAACACGCGCATCTGCCGTACATAGTTGTTATCGTTGACGAGTTGGCCGACCTGATGATGGTCGCCGGCCGCGAGATCGAAGAATCGATCGCCCGACTGGCGCAGATGGCCCGCGCCGCTGGCATTCACCTGATTCTAGCCACCCAGCGCCCCTCCGTCGATGTCATCACCGGCCTGATCAAGGCCAACTTTCCGACGCGGATTTCCTTCAAGGTCTTTTCGCGCACCGACAGCCGCACCATCCTTGATTCGATGGGCGCCGAAACCCTGCTCGGCATGGGCGACATGCTGTTTCTGCCGCCGGGGGTCGGTTACCTGCAGCGCGTCCACGGCGCCTTCGTTTCAGAGCTGGAAGTGCAGCGGGTGGTTGAGTTTCTCTCCAAACAGGGGAACCCCGAGTACGACAAAACCATCCTGCAGGCACCGCCGGCCGCTGGCAGCGACAACGGCGAGGATGATGAATACGATGACCGCTGGGACGAAGCGCTGAAGGTCGTCTCCGACTCACAGCAGGCATCGATCTCGATGCTGCAACGCCGCCTGCGGGTCGGCTACAATCGCGCCGCGCGAATGATCGAGCGGATGGAAGCCGAAGGGATCGTCGGCCCCTCGGACGGCAGCGGCAAACCGCGCGAGGTGCTGATCAGCAAAATGGAATAGCAAAACGGGGGGCGGAAATGATTTCCACCCCCCGTTTTTTTCAGGGGAGTTACTCAGGCATGTTCTGCTAATTTCAGGTTTTTATCCGTTTGCGCAGCAGCGCAAGTGCCGCAACAGCAGCACCGAACAAGGCAAAGGTGCTCGGTTCTGGCGTCGGGATCGGCGCGACAAAACTCTGCCCGGCGTTGATTGCACCGAAGCTGTTTTGAGTTTCAGGTGACCATTTAAAATCATCATAATTGGCTCCATCTCTGATCAGCTGCAAAGAACTTGCTACCTTGGAACCACTTTCAAACACTCCAACATCGGTACTTTCCCGTCCGATTGCCGGCCCATCAAGCGCCTTCAATGTTCCCTCGTAACTCAAGAACTGAACAACTGAGGTATCGTGAATCAGGGCAATCCCATCAGCTGGACCGTTCTGGATCTCGAGCCGGAAAAAACTGAGCACTCCGAAACCGTTTTGCAGATTTGGAATGGTTCCCGACAACTTGAAAAAATCATAAAATGTGCCGCTATCCCGATAGAAGAACAGTGACCAATCAGACAGATCGCTATCAGCCGTACCGGCGATCTCGACCCCTTCACCAACATCGGTGCCTGCATTGTCATAATGAAATTCGTTGATAAAAATACTGCTGGCAAAGACCGGGCCGCTGAACAGCAATCCGAAAAACAGTAACGCTCCGGCAAGCGGTAGCAAAGACTGCTTCCGCCAGCCGTTATGGCAGGTTCCTGATTCCATACTCCCCCCTCAATAGTTGTGAATAACTACCCCGATCTGCTTATTAGCATGAATGTGAATGACAGCTCAAGAATTCATTAAAAACAGCGCTAAACCGCGACATTCTGCCTTAGTTTCACATGAGATCAATGGTAAAACCTGCTTGACAGCACCATGCCGGACAACCGATGATTGTCGCGCCATCTCCACAAAAGGAGCCTAAATGCAGATCAGGACACTACTTTTTACCCTTCGCGGTCTTTGCTTTTACGCCTTGCTTCTCCTGCTCAGCACGCCTTTTTCCGCGACCGCGGAAACCATCAGTATTAACGGAACCGGCGACAGTCAACGCCTGCTGCGCCAGCTGGCCGCGGCCTTTGAGCAGCAGCATCAGGACACGCAGGTTCTGGTTCCTGACAGCGTTGGCAGCGGTGGCGGCATCCAACTGCTGCTCGCCGGCCGCACCGACCTGGCCCGGGTCGCCCGCCCCCTGAAACCCAAAGAACAGGCCGAAGGGCTGCAGCATCGGGTTTTCGCCTATTCACCGATCGTTTTTGTCGCCAACCTGCCGAGTCCTTGCCTGCAGGGGATCAGCGCTGCTGAAGCTATCGGCATCTTTCAAGGGAAAATCAAAACCTGGGGGCAGCTGGGCAACTGTCCGGATCACAAAATTTATATCGCCAACCGCGAGGATGGAGATTCGTCCCGCGGCGTTTTGGAAGAGAAAATTCCTGAACTCAAAGAAATCAGCCAGCTGGCCGGACGGATTATTTACAGTACCCCGGAAACTTACGACACGCTCAATCACTACCAGTACAGCTTTGGCTACCTGCCGAAATCGCAGATCCAGAAAGGCTCTTTGATGATACTTGACTTTGCCGGTATCGCCGCGAGCGTTGAGAATGTTCAACAGGGCCGGTACCCGCTGGCAGTGCCGCTCGGGATTGCCTGGAAAGGCGAATTACATAGGACCGCCAAGCAGTTTGTCGACTTTCTCGCCAGCAACGAAGCCAAGCAGATCATGCTGGAGATGTCAGCGATTCCGGCCCTGAACAGATAAGCGGGGAACTAAAAATGTTCAGTATCCGCCAAAAACTGCTGCTGTTACAGTGCGGCACCGTTTTCGCGACCACGCTGCTGCTTGGCGGCCTGAGCTACTACCTGTTTATTCCGACAGTCTTCAATCTGCTGCAGCAACAACTGCAGCAGGTGTCCCGCGAAGCGGCCAAAGACCTGCAAACCCATCTGCATAATCTGACCCACACGATTGAAATGCTCGACCTGGAAGAGTTTCACGGCAAGTACGGCGACCTGCCGATCGAAGAGCTTTTCGTCCGCAACTTTAAACGCCTCAGCGGCACCTTTCCGCTGATCAGCTATCTGGATGAGCAGGGCAACGAAACCATCCGCCTGGTGAACAGCCGCCCCTCTGAACACTTTTACAACCATCAGCAGGTACCGGTCGTGCTCGCCGCCAACGCCGAGCCGAACAGGATTCATATCCAGATCCAAGCGCGAAGCCCCGGCTTCGATCACCCCTCGCTGCAACTGGCAATCACCAAGATTGCCTACTTTGGCGATGAGTTTCTCGGCACCCTGCTGCTGACGCTGCCGCTGAGCGACCTCAGCCCGCATTTCAATGCAATCCCGCTGGCAAAGAACAGCTTTTTCAGCCTGGTTGATCAGCAGCAGCGACTGGTTCTGACCGCGGATGAAAATGACCAGTTCGCCACTGTGCCTGCCCCGTTGCCGGAAGCTCCGGCGCGCTTTGAGCTGTTTGGACAAGACCTTTTCATTGCAACGGCTCCGGTCGAACCGGTGGGCTGGCAGGTGATCGCGGCCATCCCTTATGCCGATTTCATCCGCGAAGCGACCAACCTGAAATGGATTGCCGCTCTCACCCTGACCCTGGTGACCCTGCTGAGCGGACTGCTGGCACTGCTACTGACCCGCCATCTGACCCGAAATATCTCCCTGCTGGTGCAGCAAACGAAACAGGTTGGCGCAGGGGATCTTGAGCAGCAACTGGATCTCTACCAGGACAAAGAGTTCACCCAGCTGGGCGAATCCTTTAACGCCATGACCCAGGACCTTGCCAGACAGCGGGCCTCAAGCGAGTCGCTGCAACAGATTCTGCAATCGATTATCGATCCATTGGTGGTCACTGATCGACAGGGCAAGATCAGTCAGGTCAATCATGCCCTGCTGGAGCTGTTCGCCTGCGAAGAGAAACAGCTGATCGGGCGACCGGTGGCGGAACTATTTACCTCCAGCGAGCCATCAGGTCAGGACAATTTTGCCGAGGGTCTGTTGCGTAAACGGATCGCCAACCTCGAAACGACGATCACCACACATGGCGGAAATCAGGTTGCGGTGCTCTTTTCCAGCTGCCCGGTGCCTGGCAGCAGCGCAGAGATCGGTGTCGTCGGCATCATAAAGGATATTGATGAACTGGCCGCCGCGCGCCGAGCCCGCGAGACGGCGCTGACGGCCGCCGAAGAAGCCCATCGCAAGCTTGATGCCCTGCTTAAATCGGTCGCCGACGGCCTGGTGGTAACCAACCTGTCGGGTAAAATTCTGCTGCAGAACCAACCGGCGGAAAAACTGCTCGGCGACCAGCATCTGGAAATCTTCAAAGAAGCGCTCAGTTGCCTGCCGCACCCGCTGCAATCTGGCAGCGTCGAGCCGTTCGACATCAACCTGCCGGCCACCGACGATGCCAAACTGCGGATCATCCAGATCCACAGCTCACCGGTGCTGAACCAGCAGGGGGAGCAGACCGGTGTCGTTTCGGTGCTGCGCGATGTCACCCGCGAACGCGCTCTGGAGCAGATAAAAACCGAATTCATCTCGACCGCAGCTCATGAACTGGTCACCCCGCTGACATCGATCCTCGGTTACAGCGAACTGCTGCTCGACCGGGAACTGGAAACCAATTTCAGCGCTGATCAGAAACGCGACTTCATGGAAGAGATTCTCGGCCGGTCCGAATCCCTGTCGAAGATCGTCGATGACCTGCTCAATATCAGCCGGATTGAATCGGGGCAGCCGATCCCCCTCGCCATTAAAGCTATCGACCTGGAGCCATTGCTGAGAAAAACCGTCGCTCAGTTCCAGTTGGTGGCCCCGCGACATAACTATGACATCAGCCTGACCGAAACCACAGGCTGCCTGATACTGGCTGACCAGGACAAACTGCAGCAGGTTATAGATAACCTGCTCAGCAACGCGGTGAAATATTCGCCCGAGCCCGGCGACATCAGAATTCGCAGTAAACTGGTGGCAGACAGTTACCAGCTCGAAATCTGCGACCAGGGGATCGGCATGAGCGATGAAGAGGTGGTACGGGTCTTCGACAAGTTCTACCGTGCCGATTCAAGCAACACCAGTATCGGCGGCCTCGGCATCGGCATGAGCATCGTCCAGCAGATCATCCAGGGGCATCAGGGGGACATCCGCATCGAGAGCACTCTCGGGCAGGGAACCTGCGTCACCCTGCGATTACCACTGGCACAGGCAGAGTCCAAAAGCTGATCATCCGCACAGCAAACCTTTCCAGTAAAAACCGCCAGCGACCTTTTTCAATCCGCCGCCCGTGTTGCCCTTGACAAACCGAACAGCACACTGTTCAATTAAAACAGTTCTACCTAATAGTGAACAAGCGACCATGGCTGAACATAAACATCTCTGAATTGAGGATAACATGTCACGCGCCAAGCTTCTTAACGACGAACAAACCATCTATGACAGCATGCAGGCGATCCGCCGGATCCCCCAGAGCAAGATCGAATTCATGCTGAAAAAAGTCGGCGGTCCATTCGCCGGGACCTTTCGCCTGTCCGGCCCCTGGGGCGACCGCTACTACTATCTCAAGGTGGTACCGCAACTCAATCCGACGGTGCTCGATCTGGTCATCCATCAGCTGAAGACCACCCCGGCGCCGGCGAATTCATCGCCACTACTGGTCAGTCATTACATCTCACCGAAACTCGCGGCCAAACTGAAACAGACCGGCATCGAGTACGCCGATAGCGCCGGCAACCTGTACCTAAATAAAATGCCGCTCTATATCGAGATCGGCGGACAGAAGCACACCCCCAAGGCGCCGGGAGCCGACAAGCTGTTCCGCACCGCGGGCCTAAAGCTGATCTACCTGTTTCTGCGCAACCGCCAGGCGGTTAACGCCACCTATCGGGTGCTGGCGGATGATGCCGGCATCGCCCTCGGGGCGATCGGCAGCCTGTTTGGCGAGCTGGAAAAACGCGGCAACCTGCAGATTGACAGCGGCCGCCGCGAGCTGGCGGCGATTGAAGAGCTGCTGCAGCGCTGGCAACTCGGCTACTTGGAGACCCTGCGGCCGAAACTGTTTCTGCAGCGCTGCAAACCAGCCCCGAACGTCGAACTGGAACAGCTGCCGGAACGGATCAAGCAACTGGGCGACGGCAAGCAGCTGCTTATCGGTGGCGAGCTCGGGGCCTCGCTGATGACCAGCCAGTTCAGCCCGCAATCGGCGGTATTATACGTTCAGCCAGAGCAGCAGTTGAAGCTGATGCTGCAGCTCAACCTGACCCCTGACCCCAATGGCAACATCAGCCTGTTGCGCTCATTCGGTCGCCAGTGCAGCTGGACAGGCTGGCAGCCGGAAGGGTTGACGCTGGCCGACCCGCTTTTAACCTTTGCCGAACTGAACGGCAGCGACACCGATCAGGTCGCCGGCAAACTCTACCGCCAGTACCTGATCCCGCGCTTCGGACACGAACGATGAACCGGCTGCGAGAGCTGCTGCAACAGATTGACGGCCAGGGATATAAGGCCTACAAACAGCTCAAAGGCAGC
Organism: Malonomonas sp.; assembly: GCA_036526255.1. Lineage (GTDB taxonomy): Bacteria > Desulfobacterota > Desulfuromonadia > Desulfuromonadales > Geopsychrobacteraceae > Malonomonas. The sequence continues at coordinate 17,777 of DATCYW010000055.1, forward strand.
TACCGCTTCGACAATTTCCAACTGACCATCGACCATGTGCAGGGCGATCCCTTCGCCCTGCCCTCACGCATCAGCCTACAGCTGGCCCCTGAGCAGCACGGACTGCCGGAACGGTTCTGGGATTCACCGATCCGCCGCACGGCGCTGGAGGATTTTCTCGGCCGCGCCGTCGCCATCGCTATCGCCGAGGTTGGTAAAGGCCGTCGCGGCAGTGGCCGCAGCGGCGACATCGAGATCGCCACCAGCGGCCAGCAGGTCCTGCGGCGCAATGCGGTGCTGATCGAAAGCCGACAGCTCGAAGCGCGACTGCTGTTCGCGCTGCCCGGCTCGGGGCGTTCGATCCTTGGTCAGCAGGCGATTGAGATGTTCTGCAGCGAACTGCCACAGATCGTCGCCAGAGCCCTGTTATGGAACGACCGCCCGCAGCAACAGATCCAGCAGCATGTCGAGCAGCTGGAGGATCAGGATGCGCTGCGCAGCCAGCTGGCAGCGTTACCGGCCGTCGCCTTTATTGCCAACGGCGCCCTGCTGCCGCGAGCCAGCGGTATCGACGACAGACCGCTGGCTGAGGGGCTCCCCTTTCAATCACCCGCAACGCTGGAAACATCTCTGCAGCTGCCGAACGCTGGAACCATCAGCGGGATGGCGATCCCCCCCGGTGTCACGCTGATCGTCGGCGGCGGGTTTCACGGCAAATCGACCCTGCTGCAGGCGCTGGAGCGCGGCGTCTACAACCACATCCCCGGTGACGGCCGGGAGCTGCTGGCAACCGTCGCCGATGCGGTGAAAATCCGCGCCGAAGACCACCGCGTCGTCAATCAGGTCAACATCAGCCCCTTTATCAGCACCCTGCCGGGCAACCGGCCGACCGACTGTTTTTCCACCGACAACGCCAGCGGCAGTACTTCGCAGGCGGCCAATATCATCGAAGCACTCGAATGCGGTTGCAGCTGCCTGCTGATCGACGAGGACACTTCGGCGACCAATTTCATGATCCGCGATCAGCGCATGCAGCAGCTGGTTCCCGACCATCAGGAGCCGATCACCCCGCTGCTACACCGGGTGCGCGAGCTCTATGAAAAAGAGCGGGTGTCGACCATCCTCGTCACCGGCGGTTCGGGGGATTACCTGGCAGTAGCCGATTGCGTGATCATGCTCGACAACTACCGGGTCAGCGAAGTGACCGCCAAAGCCCGCACGCTGGCGGGGACGCCACCGACAACTCCGCCGTCAGCACCACCGTTGCGTTCACCGCAAACGCGGCGAATTGACTTGAGAACAGCTCCCTTGGCCGGCCAGCGGCAGGTGAAAATTCTGGTCCGCGAACAGCGCCTGCTCGAATACGGTCGCAAGCGGATCGACCTGTCGAAGGTCGAACAGCTGATCGATGCCGGCCAGACCGAGACCATCGGCCGACTGCTGGAATACTGCCAGCAACAGAACCCCGAGCAAACCGATGGCCTGCTGCCGCTGCTGCGTTCGGCCCTGCAGCAGGTTGAACACGACGGACTCGACATGCTGCTCCCCTGGAAGGCCGGTCACCTGGCGCTGCCGCGGCTCTACGAACTGCTGGCAGCGGCCAACCGGTTAAGAACGTCCCATTGAATTTTCGCCTATAGCACTTTAGTTGAGCCCTTCCTTGTCCGAAACGGGCAAAACTGTTAAGAAGCAACGACGTTTTTTATTCATACTGAAACTATCCAGGATATTCTCCACATGAAAGTCCTCTCCGCAGCATTGAAACTACTTGACCGCACCGGATTTCGCCTGCTGATTCTAGCGGCGCTGGTCGGGGTGGTTTCCGGCTGTGGTGCGCTGGCATTCTACTTTGCCACCAACAACGTCGAACACCTGATGCTCGGCACCATCGGCAATTTCCATCCGCCGCTGGAAGGAACAGCGGAATCCTCCTTCAGTGTTTTCATCGACAGTCTCAGCACCCCTTACCGCTGGTGCCTGTTTATTATTCCGGCGCTCGGCGGCCTGGTTTCCGGCTGGCTGGTCTACAAGTTTGCCCCCGAGGCCGAAGGGCACGGCACCGACGCCGCCCTGGAGGCCTTCCACCGTAAAGGCGGGGTGATTCGCGGCCGGGTGCCGATCGTTAAAACCCTGGCCTCGATCGTCACCATCGGCACCGGCGGTTCGGCTGGCCGCGAGGGGCCAATCGCCCAGATCGGTGCCGGCTTCGGCTCGTTCGTCGCCACCAAGCTCGGGCTTTCGGTCGCGGATCGGCGCATCCTGCTGCTGGCAGGGATGGCCGGCGGCATCGGCGCCACCTTCCGCTCACCGCTGGGAGGCGCGCTGTTCGCCGTCGAGGTGCTCTATCGCGACCCCGAGTTTGAACATGAAGGACTGATCCCCTGTATCATCTCATCGATTGTCGCCTACTCGCTGTTCGGCGCGGTGACCGGCTGGAAACCGCTGCTGACCACACCGCACTTCCATTTCGAACGACCCGGCGAACTGATCCTCTATCTGGTCCTCGGCATCATCTGCGCCCTGCTCGGCGTGGTCTACGTCAAAACCTTTTACGGCATGCGCGACGCCTTCCGCAAGCTGCCGCTGCCCGACTGGCAGAAACCGGCCCTGGGTGGTTTTGCGCTGGGGGTCATGGCGCTGTTCATCCCTCAGGTGCTCGGTTCCGGCTACGGCTGGGTGCAGGCGGCGCTCTACGGGAAGATGGCGCTCTGGGTGATGCTGGTGATCGCCCTGGCAAAGATTATCGCCACCAGCCTGACCATTTCGTCCGGTGGTTCCGGCGGCGTGTTTGCCCCGAGCCTGGTGATCGGCGCGATGCTCGGCGGTGCCTTCGGCGCTTCGGCGGAAATCCTCTTCCCGTCCCTGGTGCAGAACCCACAGGCTTACGTGCTGGTCGGAATGGCCGGTTTCTTCGCCGGGGTCGCCAATGCGCCGATCGCCACCCTGATCATGGTCAGCGAGTTGACCGGCAACTACGGCCTGCTGGCGCCGCTGATGCTGGTCTGCGTGGTCGCGACGGTGGTGATGCGCAAAAACAGTATCTACGAAAATCAGGTCGCCGGTCGCTTCGACTCTCCAGCGCATCTGGGCGATTTTGTCATCGATGTGCTGGCAGGAATTACTGTCAACGAACTGGCGAAAAAAGGTCGTAAGCCAACCCTGATCCCCGAAGGGATGTGTCTGCCGGAAATTCTCGACAAGATCGCTGCCGCCAAAACCGCCTACTACCCGGTGGTCAACAGCGAGGGGCTGATGACCGGAATCTTCTCCGTCACCGACATCCGCCGGATCCTTAACGAGGATATCCCGCCGACCTTGGTGATCGCCCGTGACATAGCCACCCGCAACGTCATTTCGGCGACCGCGGATGAGCACCTGACCGAGGTGATGAAAAAACTGACCGAGCGCAATCTGGACGAGATTCCGGTGGTCGCTGGCGATAATCCGCAAAAGGTTCTCTACATGCTCTCGCGCCGGACGCTACTGGCCCACTATGCCGAGCAGGTGGAGAGAACCAAAGAGGATTTCCAGATATAATCGCAGAAAAAAGACAGGATGGGCAATGAACAGAGAATTCGATTTTATCGTTGTCGGCGGGGGCATCATCGGCCTGGCGACCGCCCGGCAGCTGCAGCAGAATTTTTCTGGCGCGCGGGTTGCGGTGCTGGAAAAAGAACCACAGCTAGCCAGCCACCAGACCGGCCACAACAGCGGCGTGATTCACGCAGGCGTCTACTATGCACCCGGCAGCCTGAAAGCGCGTTTCTGCCGCGAGGGGAATCTGGCCACCAAACAGTTCTGTCGTGAGCAGGGGATCGACTTCCAGGAGTGCGGGAAGCTGCTGGTGGCAACCGATACGCTCGAAGCAGAGCGGATGCAGGCGCTGCTGACCCGTTGCGCAGAGAATCAGATTGAAGCCGTGGCGCTAGACCGTCAGCAGCTGCGCGACCGGGAACCGCATGTCAGCGGCGTCGCCGCAGTCTGGGTGCCGTCCACCGGGATCGTCGACTACCGGCAGGTCGCCGCGAAACTGGCCGAACAGGTCACCGCGCAGGGGGGTGAAATTCACTGCAACTGCCGGGTCACGCAACTGCGCGAAAAGCAGCAGATCGAGGTCGAAACCACAACCGGCCTGTTCAAGGCTGATTTTCTGGTCGGCTGCGCCGGCCTGCATTCCGACCGGCTGGTACAGCTGTCCGGTCAACAGCCAAACTTTAAGATCATCCCGTTTCGCGGCGAATACTACCGGCTGACGGCACAGAAAAGCCGGATCGTCAACCATCCGATCTACCCGATCCCCGATCCGGAGCTGCCGTTTCTCGGTATTCACCTGACGCCGATGATCGATGGTAGTCTGACCGTCGGCCCCAATGCCACCCTGGCTTTTGCCCGTGAAGGATACCGACGCTGGCAGATCGATCTGCGCGATTGCGCCGAAATGCTTAGCTATTCAGGACTCCACAGGCTGCTGCTGAAATACCCCAGATCAACCCTGCTGGAGCTGAAGAACTCTCTCTACAAGCCGGGCTACCTGAAGCAGGTCAACAAGTACTGCCCGTTGATCGAAAGTGCCGACCTGCGCCCCTACCCGGCCGGGGTGCGCGCCCAGGCGGTTGGTCCGAACGGCGAGATGCTCAACGATTTTCTGTTCGTCGAAACGCCGCGCAGCCTGATCGTCGGCAACGCACCATCGCCGGCGGCAACCTCGGCCATGCCGATCGCCAAGCATATCTGCGAACGGATTGCGACCCTGCGCGGCGGCGAACCAGAGCCATCGCAGCATTGACAAATTCTCAGAAAAAGCACAAATTATGAGAAACAGCTCACGAAGGAGCGCCTTATGCCTTTGTCGATCAACACCAGCGTCTCGGCCCTGAACGCTCTGGGAACGCGACAGGCCGTCACCGCCAACAACATTGCCAACCTTGAATCGACCGAATTCAAGAAATCGCGCGTGCTCAGCGAAGCGGGAACAACGGGCAGCGTTTCGACCCGGCTGCAGCCGATCAATTCACCGGGGGTGATGATCAACCAGCCGGACGGGTCGCTGCAGGAACTCTCCAATGTCGAACTGGAGAAAGAGCTGACCGAGATGATTCCGACCCGGCGCGGCTACGAAGCCAACCTGAAAGCGTTGCAGGTGTCGGGCGAAATGGAAGATTCAGCGCTCGACCTGATTGGCTGAGCGATCTGCTACCATACAAAAAAAGCCGTTGTTTCCAAACCTGGAAACAACGGCTTTTCATTTCTGAGCGCGGTAGATTTACTGATAAACGATCCGGCCGTTCAGCGGTTGCACCGGACGGTTGGTGTCATGATCGCCGAAGAAGCTGCGGAACTTACTGATCTGCTCTGCAGAAGCCGTCACCGGCTGTTTGAGGGCCATCCAGCGCACCCCTTCGGTACAGGGCGGGGTCGTCAGCGAACCGCTGAAACCATAATAGTCGGCGCTGGCCGGTAACAGTTCAGTCACGCTGATGGTACTGGCGACCGCCATGGTCGAGTTGGCACGGGAGGGGGTATAGCGCCAGAGTTTCTCCAACAGCGGGTTCGCTGCCCCCTCGTCAAACAGCACTCCGACCACGGCCAGCTCACCGGCAGAATTGGCGTGGACTAGGTGGGCCTCAACCGGAAAGAGTTTACCATCGACAGCGTTTTCGCTGAGGCTGTGAAAATGAAACTGCAACAGTTTATATTCGTCACCACCAACCCGGATACTGCTACCCGGCGCGTAGTTCGCCTTGATGGTGTGGCCGTTATTGACCAGTTCGAGGTTGGTTGCTACGTAGTTGAAGGTTAACTCCGGCAGATCCGCCTCGACGGTATCAACGATGTTGATCGGCGACTGCTGCTGCCCTTCGCCGCACATTTTAAATTCCGGCTGCAGAACGCCCCAATGCGCCGGCCCGCCGGCCCCTGAATAACCCCAATGCACAACACCGGCTGAACCAGACTCGCTGGCAAGTGCCGTTCCTGCCAGACCGAAAGACAAACAAATCGCCAGAACCAGAAACTTTCTCATTAACTTACTTCATCATTCACAACAAAAAAGGCCCCCTGTATCAGGAGGCCTTTTGCATTTCAGATAGATGTCGGCATCGACTGGCGGACTGAGGTCTAATCTGAATCCTCATCTGCCAGCGCTTCCTGCTCATCGCGCAGGCGACGAAAAATTTCACGGGATGCCCGACGATCTTCGTGCTGATGGACCGAACGCGCCAGTCGTGAGATCGTCTTGCGATCAATCTGCGGATAGAGATCAAGCATCTCGTTAAACGCATCATCAAAGCTGCTTAGAGCGCAAAGCCGGTCACGCAGCTCTTCAAGGCGATGAAAATCCTGCCTGTCCCCCCGTGAAACCTGATCAAGTTTCTCCAGCTGCTCCTGCACGGACTGCAGCTCGTCATCCTGCTTGCGCAGGAAACCGGCCAGATGCTTGATCTGACGCTTCAGGGCACTGTACCCTTTGGTCGCCCGGACCAGCGCAACTTCCTTCGCCAGACCATCCGATAAAACTAACTGGGCAAGCTGCTTCTCCGTCAAGGTCGTTAACTGGGTCGCCAGCATTTCGATCCCTTTGGCCTGTTGCTTCTTTTTTGTCCGGCTCAGCGGCAAATTTTCTTCGGGTAACTCTTCCATGGGATCTCCTCTGTGCAAACTGGCAAGAAACTACCCTGAGAAGCAGTTTTTCGTCAACAACGCAAAAAACTCACACTGGCAGATCCCCCGTCACAGTACATTTCAACTGCGCCCGGCCGGTCGGCAAACTTTTTCGCCATAAAGACGAAAGCCTTATGGCAGCTCCAGCTTTTTTGTTATCATTACAGGTCTGCGTGAATCAGGAGAAAACCAGCATGACCTATGGCATCACCCGCGACCGCTCACTGAAACTTCTCGGCCAGCACCTGAGCAATCAGAACCTGATCAAACACTGCCTGGCCAGTGAAGCGGTGATGCGGAAACTGGCACAACATTTTGGCGAAGATGAAGAACTCTGGGGGCTGACCGGCCTGCTGCATGATCTGGATGTCGAGCTGACCCTTGAGAACCTGTCCCGCCACACCCATGAAACGGTGCGGATCCTGCGTGAGGAAGGGGTCAGCGAAGAGATCATCAGCGCGATCCACATGCACAATGAAGCGGCCCACAACGATAAACGCAGCGAACGCTTTCATCACGCGCTGGCAGCCGGCGAGACCATCACCGGCCTGATTATCGCCGCAGCGCTGGTCTATCCGGACAAAAAGCTGGCCAGCGTCAAACCCAAGTCGGTGCGCAAACGCTATAAAGAAAAACTGTTCGCCGCCGGTGCCAACCGCGAAATCATCGCCGAATGCGAACTGATCGGCATCCCGGTCCCGGAATTCTGCGACCTCTGCCTCGCCGCCATGCAGGACATCGCCGAAGACCTCGGCCTTTAAAGGCAAACTATGAACAGCAAAGAATTGTCACGCCTGCTGCAGTCGCTGGTCGACGGACAACTGACCGTCGCCGACGGCGTCGAACGACTTAAGCAGCTGCCATTTGAAGACCTCGGCGTTGCCCAGATCGATCACCACCGCGAGCTGCGGCAGGGAGTGCCCGAAGTGGTGCTCGGTGAAAGTAAAAGTCTCGACCAGTTGAAAACCATCTTGACCGCGATGGCCAGACGCGGCGGCAACATTCTCGTTACCCGGCTGGACAGCGAAAAAGCCACCGCGCTCTGCAGTCAGTTTCCAAAAGCAGAGTACGATGTTGACGCCCGCACTTTCTGTCTGGTGCAACAGCCGATTGAGATCAGTGGCAAAGGAAAAATACTGGTGGTCTGCGCCGGAACCTCGGACATTCCGGTCGCCCGGGAAGCTGCCGTCACTGCGAAGATGCTCGGCAACGAGGTCGAAGAGCTGATCGATGTCGGTGTCGCCGGCATCCACCGGCTGCTGGCACGGGGCGAACAGCTGCAGAAAGCGGCGGTGATTATCGTCGTCGCCGGCATGGAAGGCGCCCTCCCCTCGGTGATCGGCGGACTGGTCGCCAGCCCGGTGATCGCCGTCCCCACTTCGGTCGGCTACGGCGCGGCCTTCGGCGGCATCGCCGCCCTGCTCGGCATGCTCAACTCCTGCGCCAGCGGCGTCACGGTGGTGAATATCGACAACGGATTCGGCGCGGCCTTCGCCGCCAACCGGATCAATCGCAAGGGCTGATTGCACGATGCGAACCCTCTACCTCGACAGTTTCTCCGGCATCTCCGGCGACATGTTTCTCGGCCTGCTGCTCGACCTTGGCCTTGATTTCAAACGGCTGCAGAGCGAACTGGCAAAACTGCCGCTGGCAGGTTATCAGCTGCAGGTCGGCCGCGAACAACGCCACGGCATTGAAGGCTGCCGCTTGCAGGTCAAGCACGCAGAAGATCACCATCACCGCAGCTGGAGCAGCATCGACCAGTTGCTGGCGCAAAGTAGTCTCGCGACAGCGATCAGCGACCTGACCCGTAAATTCTTCCGCCGCCTCGGCGAGGCCGAAGCCAAAGTACACGGCATTGATATCGACCAGGTGCACTTCCATGAAGTCGGCGCCGTCGATGCCATCGTCGATCTGACCGGCGCGGCCATTGGCCTGCAACTGCTCGGCATCGACCAGCTGATCTGTGCGCCGCTGCCGCTGTCGCGCGGGATGAGTCGCTGCGCCCACGGCGCCCTGCCGTTGCCGGCTCCGGCCGTTCTCGAACTGCTGCAAGGGTTACCGATCTGCGACAGCGGCTGCGACAAAGAGCTGGTCACCCCGACCGGCGCCACCATTGTCGCCGAGCTGGCTGAATTCGGACCACTGCCGCAGATGACCATCGACCGCACCGGTTACGGTGTCGGCGGCTGGCAACTGGAAGACCGCCCCAACCTGCTGCGCGGCATCCTTGGCGTGACCGCCGCCGGCAGTCAGCAGCGCGATCAGGTGCAGCTGCTGGAGAGTCATATTGACGATTCAACCCCCGAGCAGCTTGGTTACCTGCTCGAACTGCTGCTTGCCGCCGGCGCCCTCGACGTCGGCTACAGTCCGCTGCAGATGAAGAAGAACCGCCCCGGCATCCGCCTGACCCTGGTCTGCGAGCCGCTGCAGGCCGCCGAACTCGCCACCATCATCATGCGCGAAAGCAGCGCCATCGGCGTACGCAGCAGCCCCTGTCAACGCTACAAGCTGGCCCGACGCACGACAACGGTAACCGCGGAAATCGGCGCCGCGCGGGTTAAACTACTCTACGACGCCGAACAGTTTCTGCGCCTGAGCGCTGAATATGAAGATTGCCGCAGCTTGGCGGAAAAGACCGGACTGCCGTTGCAGCAGGTTTATCGCCAGATTGAAAACACCGCCTATCAGCAGCTGAACCTGCCACAAAGGAACACTGATGACTGACCAATATCAACCGCCACAAGGGCTGCAGCGCAAGCTGATCCTGCTGATCTCCAGCAACGCCGGTCTCGGCTACGCGCCTTTCGCCTCCGGAACCTTCGGTACCCTGGCAGGGATCCCCTGCTTCTACTATCTGTCGCAACTCTCATTTCCGCTGCAGCTACTGAGCCTGATGACGATCCTGTTTCTGAGCTTCTGGGCGTCCGAGGAGGCCGGTAAAATTTATGGCGAGGCGGATGACGGGCGGATCGTCATCGACGAACTGATCGGCTACCTGGTCACTGTCGCCTTTCTCCCCTTCAGCTGGTCGACCGCGCTGCTTGGTTTTCTCTGGTTCCGGCTGTTCGACATCATCAAGCCGCCGCCGGCCAACTGGTTCGACCTGAAGATGAAGAACGGCGTCGGCGTCACCATGGACGATCTGGTCGCCGGATTTTACGCGCTGGTCGCGCTGCGCCTCTGCCTGAAAATTTTCTCTTGAGGAACAGATAGATGCCTTTCGATATTGCGGTTTTAACCACCGGCGACGAGCTGCTCAATGGCGATCTGGCCGACACCAACACCGGCACTATTGCTGCGGCCCTGTCACGCTGCGGCTATCGGCTGCGCTGCTCGCTGTCGGTTCCGGATCAGGAAAAAGAGATCGAAGCGGCGCTGCGCTACCTAACTCAGCATGCACAGGCGGTCATCGTCACCGGCGGCCTCGGCTCTACCCGCGACGACCTGACCGCGCGGGCCGCCGCCCGGGCCACTGAGCAGTCGCTGGCGATCAACGAAGAAGCGCTGGCGATGGTACGGCGCTGGTTTTCCTGCCGCAACCGGCAGATGGAACCGAGCAATGAACGGCAGGCGCTGTTACCGATCCGCGCCCTGCCAATGCCGAATCCCCTCGGCACCGCCCCCGGTTTCCGGCTGCGGGAGAAGGACTGCGACCTGTTTTTTCTGCCCGGCGTCCCCAGTGAAATGCAAGCAATGTTCGAGCAGTCGGTGCTGCCGCTGCTGCAGCAGAGTCATCCGGCCGGCACACCGCTCAAACAACGCTGCTTCAAGCTGTTCGGGCTGCCAGAGCCGAAGATCGACCGGATGATCCCCTACAGCCAGTTGCCGCAGGGGGTTCAGGTCGCCTTTGGGTTGGAATACCCGCTGGTGCTGGTCAAACTGCGCGCCGATGGAGAAAATGCCGACCGGCTGCTGGACAAGGCCGAGCTGTTGCTGCGGGAGGCGCTCGGCAACCACCTGGTCGCCAAAGACGGCGAAACCCCAGAAGGGAACGTCGGTAAACTGCTGACAGCGAGCGGCCTGACTCTGGCGCTGGCGGAATCCTGCACCGGCGGCCTGATTGCCAGCATGCTGACCAGCCAACCGGGCGCCTCGGCTTTTCTTGAACGGGCTGCGGTGACCTACGCCGATTCGGCCAAGCTTGACTGGCTGCAGGTTCCGCTGCCGATCCTGCAACTGCACGGCGCCGTCAGCGAACACTGCGCGCGGGCCATGGCGATCGGCCTGCGCCGAGCCGCCGACACCGATCTGGCCCTGGCGATTACCGGCATCGCCGGGCCGGACGGCGGCACGGCTGAGAAACCGGTCGGCACGGTGTTCATCGCGCTGGCCAGCGCCGACGGCGTGCATGTCAAAGGCTATCGTTTCAACGGCAACCGCGAAAAAATCCAGCGCATGAGCGCTTACATGGCCCTGGAATGGCTGCGCCGCTTTGCCGGCAGGCAACTTGCCGAGCGGTAACAAGGATGAGGACGATGACCAAGTCGAATTGCTCAGACCACCCGGGCAACGACAGCATCACGCAACTGCAAGGTGACGTTGCCGGACTGCAACTGCTGCGACGGATTTCGATTCTGGCGGCCACCACCCGCGCGCGCAATCGGCTACTGAGCGACGCACTGGCAGAACTGCAGCAGTTTTTTTCCGTCTCTGGCGGCGGCATCTACCAGATGCCCGACGCAGAGGCGCCCATGCACCTGGTCGCCCAACAGGGGATCACCGACGACCTGACCCAGCGACTGCAGAAAATCCCCGCAGGACAGGGACTGATCGCCGAAGTGATACGCACCGGCACCCCACATAACTGGGTCGACCTGCGTGGCGAACCGCAACTCTACTGCAAAGAAACCCTCGACGCCGGCTGGTGCAGCCTGCTGGCCCACCCGCTGCTGGCCCATGACCGGCTGCTCGGCACGCTCTTTCTTTATCATCAGAACACCCGCCAGTTCAGCGAGACGGAGATCGAGCTGCTCGGCCAATGCGGTCAGCTGCTGGCGGCAGCGATCGATTCGTCGGAGCTGGTCGAAAAACTGGAATGGCAACATCGCCTGACCCACGCCGGGCAACGCGAACTGGATCGCTCGCGGCAGCAGTTGCGCGAGCATGTCGCCCGCCTCGAAGAGAGCAACCGCTCTCTGGAGCAGGCCAACCTGATGAAAGACCGCTTTCTGGCGCTGGCCTCCCATGAACTGCGTACACCGCTGACCTGGATCATGACAGCGATCCAGATGCTGGAAAGCCAGCGTGAGGAGCTGCCGGTTGACTGTCAGTCGCTGCTGACGACCATCAACAAAGGCGGCCAGCGGCTCAGCAGCCTGGTCGAGGACCTGCTGGAGATGGCCAGAATCGAAGCGCGCGATATCTATCTGGCCCAGGAGAATATCGACCTGCCGCTGCTGCTCAGCGAGCTGGCGCTGCAATACGGCGAAGAAGCGCTGCGCCGCCAGCTGACCCTTGAGGTCGGCCGGATTCCGAATCATATCTGCCCCCTCGGCGACCATCACCATCTGCGGCAGGCGCTGGAGCGGATCCTCAAAAACGCCCTCAAATTCACCCCCCCCGGTGGCTTCATCAAGCTGGAGGCCTGCCACTGCACCGCCGAAGAGCTATTACAGCGCAAAGCAGAGCTGGCCCCCTTCTGCCCCGGATTTTTCAAAAAACCACAACTGCACGATCATATCGATCTCTGTATCATCGATAATGGTGTCGGCATTGCCGAAAAGGACCGGCTACAGATATTTGATAAATTTCACGGCGCCGGCGACATCAGCCTGCATGGCAAACAGCTGCACTCGCTGCAGGGACCGAGCGCCGGGCTTGGCCTGCCGCTGGCCAAAGGGATGATCGAGGCACACGGCGGGATGGTCTGGGTGGAGAACTCGACACAGACTGAAACCGGCAGCTGTTTCCACATTCTGCTGCCGCTGCAGCAGCCCAGACATGCCTGAAGCTGCGCAGCGCCTGCGCTCGTTTATAGCAATTACCCTGAAGAAGGAGCTGAAACTGCAGATCTCCAACCTGCAGCAGCAGCTGGTCCATGCGGCTCCGGAGTTGAAACCGGTCAAAGCGGAGAACCTGCACCTGACACTGCATTTTCTTGGCGGACAGACCCAGGATCAGCTTGCGAAAATCGCCTCGGCTATGCTATCGATAGGGCAAAAGAAAAAAAATTTTAATGCCACAGTAAAAGGGGTTGGCTTCTTCCCCAACCAACGGCGGCCGACGATTGTCTGGCTGGGCATCCACCCGCAAAGCGGGCTGACCGAACTTCATGGCTGCCTGTCTGAAGAACTCAAACAAATTGGCATCGCGCCGGACCCGCGCCCTTACCGACCACACCTGACGATCGGTCGGTTCAAGCGGCCGCCAGAAAAACCAGCCGCACTGTGTCCTTTTCTGTCACACGAGTGTGGCAGTTTGAGCATCGACCAATTGACTTTGTTCAGCAGCAGACTGACCGCCGGCGGCGCCATCCATACGCCTTTGCAGACAGTCCCCCTGCGCGGAACCTAACTAACCCGCTGTGCGGGGAACCTTTAATTCAGGCAATTGCCAAGGAGACCGAGATGTCCAACGAAAACCGCAACCGCGCACTAGAACTGGCCATGGGCCAGATTGAAAAACAGTTCGGCAAAGGCAGCATTATGCGGCTCGGTTCCGACTACCAGATGCCGGCGATCGAATTTATCTCGACCGGGGCCTTGAGCCTCGACCTGGCCCTCGGGCTGGGCGGCGTCCCCAAGGGGCGGATCATCGAAATCTTCGGCCCGGAGTCCTCGGGCAAGACCACCCTGGCGCTGCACATTATCGCCGAGGTGCAGAAAAAAGGCGGCGTCGCGGCCTTCGTCGATGCCGAGCACGCGCTCGACATCCAGTACGCCGGTCATCTGGGGGTCAAATCTGACGATCTGCTGGTTTCGCAGCCGGACACCGGCGAGCAGGCATTGGAGATCACTGAGATGCTGATCCGCAGCGGCGCTATCGATGTATTGGTCGTCGACTCGGTGGCCGCACTGACCCCGCGCGCTGAAATCGAAGGGGAGATGGGCGATTCGCACATGGGTCTGCAGGCGCGACTGATGTCGCAGGCGCTGCGCAAGCTGACTGGCGCGATCTCCAAATCAAACTGCTGCCTGATCTTCATCAACCAGATCCGCATGAAGATCGGCGTAATGTTCGGCAACCCCGAGACCACCACCGGCGGCAACGCGCTGAAATTCTACGCTTCGGTGCGGATGGATATCCGTCGGATCGCGGCGCTGAAAAACGGCCAGGACGTGGTCGGCGGCCGCACCCGGGTCAAGGTGGTCAAGAACAAGGTGGCCCCGCCGTTCAAACAGGCGGAATTCGACATCATGTACGGCACCGGCATCTCCCGCGAAGGGGATGTCCTCGACCTGGGCGTTGACAACGACATCGTCGAAAAAAGCGGCGCCTGGTTCTCTTATAATGGCGAACGGCTCGGTCAGGGGCGCGAGAACTCCAAGCAGTTCCTCAAGGATCACCCTGAGATTACTGATGAGATCGACAACAAACTGCGCGAACTCTACGGTCTGGGCGCCGGAAAATCGACCTCTGCTGACGAAGACTGACCACGGCCTTCTTTATTTGGACACTAACCAGGCAGCTTAAATTGCCCAACAGGATGGTCCCATGACACTGAACGACATTCTCGGCATGGCGCTCAAGGCCAACACCTCCGACATCCATCTCAAGGCTGGCCTGCCGCCGGTGTTCCGCATCGACGGCAACCTGCGCCCGCTCCCAAAGGCGCCGCGGCTGACCGCCGATTCGGTGCGCAGCATGTGCGACGCGATCATGAACGAGCGTCAGCGCAAGCAGTTTGAAGAGACCTTCGAGATCGATCTGGCTTACGGTGTCCCCGGCCTCGGCCGTTTCCGGGTCAACGTCTTCTCGCAGCGCAATTCGGTATCGGCGGTGTTCCGGGCGATCCCCTATAAAATCGCCACCCTCGACGAGCTGCTGATGCCACCGGTGCTGAAAAAGATCGCCATGGAGCAGCGCGGACTGGTACTGGTCACCGGCGCGACCGGCTCGGGCAAGTCGACCACCCTGGCGGCGATGATCGATTATCTCAACAGCAGCCGCACCGCGCACATCGTCACCATTGAGGATCCGATCGAGTATCTGCACCGCGACCGCAAATGCATCATCAACCAGCGCGAAGTCGGTTTTGACACCGCCGGTTTCGCCCCGGCCCTGAAGAGTTCGCTGCGCCAGGACCCCGACGTTATTCTGGTCGGCGAGATGCGCGACGTCGAGACCGCCGAAACCGCCCTGGCGGCGGCGGAGACCGGTCACCTGGTGCTTTCGACCCTGCACACCATCGATGCGCCTGAGACCATCACCCGGATCGTCTCAATGTTTCCGCCGCACCAGCAGCGTCATATCCGCCTGCAGCTCGCCGGGGTCATCAAGGGGGTCATCTCGCAACGGTTGATCCCGCGCGCCGAAGGCAAAGGACGGGTCGCGGCGGTCGAGGTCATGGTTTCCACCGCGCGGGTGCGCGACATGATCGACGATCAGGAGAAAACCGTCCAACTCAAGGATGCCATCGCTCAGGGCTACACCACCTACGGAATGCAGACCTTCGATCAGGCGCTGATGAATCTGGTCAAAAAACAGGTCATCAGCTTTGAAGAAGCCTTGCGGCAGAGCTCCAACCCGGACGATTTCAAACTCAAATTCTCCGGCATCGATTCGACCTCGGACGGCTCCTGGGACGCCTTCGAAGAGGGGACAAAACGAGAGACCGAACTTCTGGATTCCGATGGCAACATCGACCTCTAGCGGCGCCGACCCCTTTGCCGCCGCGCTGCGGTTATTGACCGGTCGCGACCGAAGCGAAGCCGAACTGCGTGACAAGCTCAAGCAGTTCGGCTTTTCTGCAGAAGCCATTGCCACAGCAATCGAGAAATGCCGCGAATACAATTATCTGGATGATCGGCGTTACGCCCTGGAACGCAGCAGAGCGATGCTGCGCAGCGGCCGCGGGGTCGGGATCAAGATCCTGCTTGAATTACGCCGCCGGGGGATCGACGAGGCGACCGCCACCGCCGCACTGGAAACCGCCGCTGCAGAATTCGACTCCGAGCAGCTGTTACGCGATCAGCTGCAGCTGCGCTTCCCTGGTTTCTGCTACGTCACGGCCGACGCGAAACAGCGACGCCGGGTCGTCAGCTTCTTTCAGCGGCGCGGGTTTTCCCTCGAACTTATTTTCAATCTCCTGCGCAATCCGCCGGCCTGAGCAGTCGATTTAAAACTTTTCAAGCGCCCCGACTTCGACTATCATCCCTGATTCAATCTCCCAAAAATCCAAGGTTTTGCCTGTTTCATAAAGAGAGAAAGGTAGTTGCAGATGATCACCGGAAATGAAATCCGTGCCCGTTTCCTTAAATATTTCGAAGAGCGGGGGCACCGGGTGGTGGCTTCCTCTTCGCTGGTCCCGCACAACGACCCGACCCTGCTGTTCACCAACGCCGGCATGAATCAGTTCAAGGATTGCTTTCTCGGTGCGGAAAAACGCGACTACCTTCGCGCCGCCACCTCGCAGAAATGCGTCCGCGCCGGCGGCAAGCACAACGATCTAGAAAACGTCGGCCGCACCGCCCGCCATCATACCTTCTTCGAAATGCTCGGCAATTTCTCCTTCGGTGATTACTTCAAGAAAGAGGCGATCGCCTACGCCTGGGAATTTCTGACCAAGGACATGGGGCTGGATACCAACCGGCTGTACGTTTCGGTCTATACCGACGACGATGAAGCCGCCGATATCTGGCACCGCCAGGAAGGGGTTCCCCGTGAGCGGATTTTCCGTTTCGAAGAGGATAACTTCTGGTCGATGGGCGACACCGGCCCCTGCGGACCCTGCTCGGAAATTTTCTACGACAACGGCCCCGAAATCGGCTGCGACTCGCCGAACTGCACCGTCGGCTGCGACTGCGATCGCTACATGGAGATCTGGAACAACGTCTTCATGCAGTTCAATCGCCAACCCGACGGCAGCCTGCTGCCGCTGCCAAAACCGGCAGTCGATACCGGCATGGGACTGGAGCGGATCACCACCGTCATGCAGGGGGTGCAGTCAAACTACGACACCGACCTGCTGCGCACCATCATCGCCGAGATCGAAAAACTCTCCGGCAAAAAGTATGGCGCCGATCCGGAGAATGATGTCTCGATGCGGGTCATTGCCGATCACAGCCGCGCCAGCGCCTACCTGATCGCCGACGGCGTGCTGCCCAGCAACGAAGGACGCGGCTACGTGCTGCGTCGGATCATGCGCCGGGCGATGCGTCACGCCAAGATGCTCGGTTTCGAAGGTCCAGTGCTCTACAAGACTGCCGTGTTCGTCCTCGCACTGATGGCCGACGCCTATCCCGAAGAGGGCAAGCGCAAAGAGTTTGTCGCCAAAGTGGTCCAGAATGAAGAGGAACGCTTCATTCAGACCCTCGGTAACGGACTGCGGATTCTGCAGGACGAGATCGCCAGCCTGAAAGCGGCCGGACAGACCCTCATCCCCGGAGAAACTGTTTTCAAGCTCTACGACACCTTCGGCTTTCCGGTCGACCTGACCGCCGACATCGTCGAGAAGGATGGCTACACTCTGGACGAAGCCGGCTTCGAAAGCTGCATGGAAGCCCAGCGCACCAAAGCCCGTCAACACTGGAAGGGTTCCGGTGAAGAGGCGGTCTCGGCGATCTACAAGCAACTGGCCGATCAGGGTCTGAAAAGCCAGTTCAGCGGCTATCAAAAGCTGGAAGATCAGGGCAAAGTGCTCAGCCTGATCCGTCAGGGCGAACTGGTCGAAGAAGCGGTCTGCGGCGAAACCGTCGAACTGATCGCCGCCAACACTCCCTGTTACGGCGAGTCGGGCGGACAGGTCGGCGACAGCGGCAGAATCACCACTGGCGAAGCGACCCTGCGCATCATCAACACCAAGAAGCCGCTGAGCGATCTGCCGGTGCACCTCTGCGAAGTGGTAACCGGCGCCGTCAAGGTCGGTGCCGAAGCGACCATTAGCGTCGATGGCGAACGGCGCCAGCAGATCATCCTCAACCACACCGCCACCCACCTGCTGCAGGCCGCCCTGCAACGCCTGCTCGGCGACCACATCAAGCAGGCCGGTTCGCTGGTCACCCCGGAACGGTTGCGGTTTGACTTTACCCACTTTTCGCCGGTCACCACAGATGAGCTGATCAAAATTGAAGCAGAGGTCAACCGGCAGATCCGCGGCAATGCGGCCGTTACCAGCAAAGAGATGGCCGCCGACGAAGCCCAGGCCGCCGGCGCCATGGCGCTGTTCGGCGAGAAGTACGGCGACGTGGTCCGGGTTATTGAGGTCGGCGACTACAGCATGGAACTCTGTGGCGGCACCCACGCCAGTGCGGCCGGCGACATCGGCCTGTTTCGCATCCTCAGCGAAGGGGGGATCGCCGCCGGCGTGCGTCGGATTGAAGCGGTCACCGGCGAAGCGGCGCTGGCTCAGGTTCAGCAGCAACAGCAGACCCTGCAGCGGCTCTCGGCGCTGGTCAAAACCGAACCACAGAAGCTCGAAGTCAGGCTGCAGAAACTGCTCGAACAGCAGAAGGAGCTGGAAAAAGAGCTGGAGCAGCTGCAGGCCAAAGCGAATGCCGATCGCAGCGGCGAACTGCTCGATCAGATCCAGGAGATCGCCGGCGTTAAACTGCTGGCAACCCGGGTTGACGGCGTTGACGGCAAAGGGTTGCGCGAATTTTCTGACCAGCTGCGCGACAAGCTCGGCTCCGGGGTGCTGGTACTGACCTCGACCGAAGGGGGCAAGGTGGCCCTGCTGGTGGCAGTCACCAAGGATCTGATCGGCAAAGTGAAAGCCGGTGACCTGATCAAACCGCTGGCCGAAATCGTCGGCGGTCGCGGCGGCGGCCGGCCGGACCTGGCCCAGGCCGGCGGACCTGATCTGGACAAGGTCGAAGCGCTGCTGCAGGCAGCTCCAGAGCAGCTGCGGCGGCTGCTTGACTGAAAACAGTCGCCGGCTGCCCCTTGTGGACATCCAAAGAGATTAGGCTATATTTGACGGGGGACAAATAGAGTCATGCCAACGCCGCAGCAAACTGCCGTGGCAACACCAGAAAAGTGGGACCTCATGCCGCAACCTGAGTTGACACAGAAGCCAGAACTGGAGCTGCAGCAGAACCAGAAGACCCTGCTGATCGTCGATGACGAGCCGATCATCCGACAGCTCTGCGCGCGGGCGCTGAACGGCTTTCACACCCTGCAGGCCGGCAACGGCAAAGAGGCGCTGCAGATTATTGAAAAGGAAAATATCGACATCGTGTTGAGCGATGTCATGATGCCGCACATCAGCGGCCTGGACCTGCTTCGTCAGGTCAAACAGCAGAACCCGGACCAGGCGGTTGTCATGATGACCGGCTACACGGATAAAGAGGTCATCCTGCAGGCGCTGCAGGCCGGCGCTGACGACTTTATCAGCAAGCCGATCAACCTGCTGCAATTGCGGACCACCGTCGACAAGGTGCTGGACAAGCTGCTGCTGCGCCGCGAGTTGAACAGTCTCAAACGCATCGACAAACTCAAAAGCGACTTTCTGGGTCTGATCTCTCATAAACTGAAAACCCCGGCCACCGCTATCTCGCTGTTTATCCAGAACATCGCCGAAGGGGTTCAGGATACGGAAGAGGAGAATTTCAGAGAGATGCTCTCGATGGTTCAGGCTGAAACCCTGCACCTGGAGCATCTGATTCAGGATCTGCTTTACTTCAGCAACGTCATCCTGCAAGACGACGATGTTCAGCTTGAACCACTTGAACTTGGGCGGGTGGCCCGCCAGATTGCTGCGGCACTGGAGCCGGCGGCCAAAAGCCGTCAACAGAAATTTGTTGTCGCGATCGAGCCACCGCTCCCCCCCGAACCACTGCTCCTCGACCGGCAGCGGATCACTTTCGCGATTCGCGCGCTGCTTGACAACGCCATCAAGTTCACCCCGTTCGGCGGCAGCATCCTGATGGAGGGGCTGATCGAAAACCAGCAGGTTCGTTTGAAAATCCGCGACACCGGAGCAGGCATCCCGAATGCGGAAATGAGCAAGGTTTTCAGCAAGTTCTACCAGATCGACCAGGAGAACACCGGCCAGGTGCGCGGTTTCGGTCTGGGGCTATTCTATGCCCGCGATTTCGTCCGCAACATGGGCGGCGACATCAGCCTGGAAAGTCAGCCAGGGCTGGGAACCGTGGCAACCATCAGCTTCCCCCTGAACGACTGAAATCCGGGCCGGAGAAAAAACCGGCCGCCGCGCAAAATCACGCCGCAAGCCTTTTTTTCCTGCTCATCTTTGTGCTATATATCGTCTTTTCCTCAACTTAGCGATTCAAGATTACGGAGCAAACGGATGTTCAAAGGGACGACCATCTGCTGTGTACGCAGAGGTTCACAAGTCGCCCTGGCCGGCGACGGTCAGGTCAGCCTGGGCAACACGGTGATGAAGCATGGCGCGCGTAAAGTACGCCGGCTCTATCAGGGCAAGGTTCTGGCAGGGTTCGCTGGCAGCACGGCGGATGCCTTTACCCTGTTTGAAAAGTTTGAAGCCAAGCTGGAAGAGTTTCGCGGCAATCTGCCGCGCGCTGCGGTCGCGCTGGCGAAAGACTGGCGCACCGACCGTTCGATGCGCCGATTGGAGGCGCTGCTGATTGTTGCCGACAAAGACGTCAGCCTGGTCATCTCCGGCTCCGGCGATGTCATCGAACCGGATGACGGCGTCGCCGCGATCGGCTCCGGCGGCAGCTTCGCCCTGGCGGCGGCTCGCGGCATCCTGAACCACTCTGAGCTTGAGCCGGAAGCGATCGTCCGTGAGGCGTTGCTGATCGCTGCGGATATCTGCATCTACACCAACGACAAGATTACGGTTGAGGTTTTAGCGTGACCAATTTTACCCCCAGAGAGATCGTTTCGGAGCTCGACCGTTATATCATCGGCCAGCAGGCCGCCAAACGCGCCGTCGCTGTCGCCCTGCGCAACCGCTGGCGTCGTCAGCAGGTTCAGGGCGAACTGCGCGATGAGATCGTGCCGAAGAACATCATCATGATTGGCCCGACCGGGGTCGGTAAAACCGAGATCGCCCGGCGGCTGGCGAAACTGGCTCAGGCCCCTTTTATCAAGGTCGAAGCGAGTAAGTTCACAGAGGTCGGCTATGTCGGTCGCGACGTTGAAAGCATGGTTCGCGACCTGCTTGAACTGGCGATCATCATGGTCAAAGAAGAAGAGTCGATCAAGATGCGCGTCAAGGCGGAGACCAACGCTGAAGAGCGCCTGCTCGACCTGCTGCTGCCGGGTGAAAGCGACCGCTCCCCCGACAAGCTGGAACAGCAGCAGGGCACCCGCGACAAGCTGCGCAAGCTGTTGCGGCTGGGCGAACTGGACGAACGCTTCGTCGAACTGGAGACTGAAATCAGCAGCATGCCGACCATGAGCATCTTCCCCCAACAGGGGAACGAGGATCTCGGTATCAACATGAAAGAGATGTTCGGCAACCTGTTCCCGAAAAAGACCAAACGCAAACGGATCAAGGTCAGTGAGGCCCGCGAGCTGCTGCTGGAGAGCGAAGCGGAAAAGCTGGTCGACATGGAGAACGTCACCGCGCTGGCCCGTGAGCGGACTGAGCAGAGCGGCATCATCTTTATCGACGAGATCGACAAGATTGCCAGCCGTGAAGGGATGGGCGGCCCCGAAGTCTCCCGCGAAGGTGTTCAACGCGACATCCTGCCGATCGTCGAAGGCAGCACCGTCAACACCAAGCACGGCCCGGTGAAGACCGATCACGTGCTGTTCATCGCCGCCGGCGCGTTTCACGTCGCCAAGCCGTCCGACCTGATCCCTGAACTGCAGGGGCGCTTCCCGATCCGGGTGGAACTGGAGAGTCTTGGCGAGGAGGATTTCTATCGAATCCTGACCGAGCCGAAGAACGCCCTGATCCGCCAGTACAAAGAGTTGATGAAGACCGAATCGATCGAGCTGAGCTTTGACGAAGCGGCTATTCGTGAGATCGCCAAGATTGCCCGCACGGTCAACGAGCGCACCGAAAATATCGGCGCGCGGCGGCTGCACACCATCCTCGAAAAGCTGCTCGAAGAGCTCTCCTTCGCTGCGCCGGAGCTGACCCAGCAGCAGGTGAAGATTGACCAGCAGGAGGTACAGCGACGCCTGTCCGACATCAGCAATGATGAAGATCTGTCGCGGTACATTCTATGATTCGCGCCGAAAAGGACCCAGCGATGGAAAAACTGATCGAAAAAGCCAACGTGCTGATGGAAGCCCTGCCCTGGATCAAAAACTTCTACGGTAAAACCATCGTCATTAAATACGGCGGCAACGCCATGGTCGAAGAGCACCTGAAAGAGGGCTTCGCCCGCGACATCATTCTGATGAAGTACATCGGCCTGAACCCGGTCGTGGTGCATGGCGGCGGGCCGCAGATCGGCCAGGTGCTCAAAGCGATGAAGATTGAAAGTCACTTTGTTCAGGGGATGCGCGTCACCGACAGCGCCACCATGGATGTGGTCGAGATGGTCCTCGGCGGCAAGGTCAACAAGGAGATCGTCGCCAACATTAACCGTCACGGCGGCAAAGCGGTCGGCCTGACCGGCAAGGATGGCGGCCTGCTGACCGCCCGCAAACTGGAGATGACCGCGGTCAACCCCGACACCCTGACCCCGGAGATTCTCGATATCGGCATGGTCGGCGAAGTCGAGACGGTGAACCCGAAAGTGATCGCCGCGCTGGAAGAGGGTGGCTTTATTCCGGTGATCGCGCCGATCGGCGTCGGTCTGAACGGTGAGACATACAATATCAACGCCGACCTGGTCGCGGGCAAGATTGCCGGCGCGCTGAAAGCGGAAAAGCTGATCCTGCTGACCGACATCGAGGGGGTCAAGGACAAACAGGGACAGCTGATTTCGACCATCGATATCCAGCGGGTTCCCGACCTGATCAACGACGGCACCCTCACCGGCGGCATGATCCCCAAGGTCAACTGCTGCGTCGAGGCGGTTGAAGCCGGGGTAACCAAAACCCACATCATCGACGGCCGGATGGAGCACGCCTGCCTGCTGGAAATTTTCACCGACAAAGGGATCGGCACCGCCGTAGCGAGGTATTCCTGATGAGCGACTCCCAAAGCTGGATCGACCGGGGGCTGACCCATGTCGCCAAGACCTACGGCCGCTATCCGCTGGTTGCCGCCAGTGGCGAAGGCTGCTGGCTGACCGATGTCGACGGCAAACGCTATCTCGATTTTCTCGCCGGGGTTGCGGTCAACAACCTGGGACACTGTCACCCGAAAGTGGTGGCGGCCATCCAGCAACAGGCGGCAACGCTGCTGCACTGCTCGAACTATTTCCACATCCCGCAGCAGATTGAGCTGGCCGAACTGCTCTGCGAACATTCCTTTGGCGACCGGGTGTTTTTCTGCAACTCAGGCGCCGAAGCCAACGAAGCGGCGATGAAGCTGGTGCGTAAGTACAGCGCCGAAAAGTTTGGCGAGAACCGCTTTGAAGTCATCACCGCGCTGGCCTCGTTTCACGGTCGCACCATCGGCACCATCAGCGCCACCGGCCAGGAAAAGGTCAAGGCCGGCTTTGCGCCGATGGTCCCCGGCTTCAAGTACGTGCCCTTCGGCGACATCCAGGCGCTGCGCACAGCAATCAACCCGAACACCTGCGCGATCATGCTCGAACCGGTGCAGGGCGAAGGCGGCGTCAACGTCCCGCCGGCCGGCTACCTGCAGGCGGTGCGTGAGCTCTGCGATGAGAAACAGCTGCTGCTGGTGTTTGACGAAGTTCAGGTCGGCTGCGGCCGCACCGGCACCCTGTTCGCCTATCAGCATGACGGCGTCGAGCCGGATGTCATGACCCTGGCCAAGGCGCTGGCCGGCGGACCGCCGATCGGCGCGATGATCGCCCGCGAAAAGTACGCTGAAACCCTCGGCCCCGGCACCCACGGTTCGACCTTCGGTGGCAATCCACTGATGACCGCGGCCGGCCTTGCCGCCATGCAGGTGCTGATCGAAGACGGCCTGCTGGAAAACTGCGTCGCCATGGGCGACTATCTGTGCCAGCAGCTTGAGGCGCTGAAAGAAAAATATCCGTTTATCCTCGAAGTCCGCGGCCGCGGTCTGATTATCGGCATAGAACTGTCGATCGAAGGGGGCGAAATGGTGAAAACCGCCCTGCAGCGTGGCCTGCTGATCAACTGTACGGTCGGTAAAGTGCTGCGTTTTTTACCGCCGCTGACCGTCAGCAAGGACGAAATCAACCAGATGCTGAAAATCCTTGTCGGGATTTTTGACGAATACCAGGAGCAGAAACCATGACCAAAGACTTCCTCTGCCTCTCCGACTGGTCGCTGGACGACCTGGAGGCGATCTTCGCTCTGACCAAGGAGCTGAAAGAAAAGCAGAAAGAAGGCACCCCGCATCGCCTGCTCGAAGGGCAGACGCTGGGAATGCTGTTCGAGAAAAGCTCGACCCGCACCCGGGTTTCCTTTGAAGTCGGCATGTTCCAGCTCGGCGGCCATGCGCTGTTTCTGCACTCCGGCACCAGCCAGTTAGGGCGTGGCGAGCCGATCAAGGACACCGCCCGCTGCATGGCCCGCTACTGCGACGGCATCATGATCCGCACCTACTCGCAGGCAGCGGTCGAAGAGCTGGCCGAACACTCCTACGTACCGGTGATCAACGGCCTGACCGACATGTACCACCCCTGCCAGATCATGGCCGACCTGTTCACCGTCAGCGAGCACAAAGCCGATTACCGCAACCTCAAATACTGCTGGATCGGTGACGGCAACAATATGGCCAACAGCTGGATCAACGCCGCCGCCGTGTTCGGTTTCGAGCTGCGCGTCGCCACCCCCAAGGGCTACGAAGCCAACGCCGAAGTGATCGCCCGCGCAGAAAAAGCCGGGGCGAAACTGATTTTCACCAACGATCCCAAGGTTGCCGCCACCGGTGCCGACGTACTCAACACCGACGTCTGGGCAAGCATGGGGCAGGAAGAGGAGCAGGCCATCCGTGAAAAAGCCTTTACCGGCTTTCAGATCAACGCCGAACTGCTCAAGCTGGCCGATCCGGACTGCGTGGTGATGCACTGCCTGCCGGCACACCGCGATGAGGAGATCACCGACGAGGTGATGGAGGGCCCGCATTCGATCATCTTTGACGAAGCGGAGAACCGCCTGCATGTGCAGAAGGCGATCATGGCCACCCTGATGAGGCGCTGAAGTGTCCATGCTTGAAATCACCTGCCCGCACTGCCAGCTCAGCAAACTGGTCGATCCGGCCCAGCTACCGCCCGACGCGGTCCGTGCAACTTGTCCGCGTTGCAAGCAGAGCTTTGAATTACCACGGGCACAAGCGGACAAGCCTCCGGTCAGTGAGGCAGTCAACAATCCACAGCCGGAAGTCAGCAACGCAACAGAGCAGCAGCCGACAGTCAAACCGGTCGGCCAGGCAGTGATCGAAGCTCACCCGAAGGCCGGCTTCTGGATGCGGGTGGTTGCTACGCTGTTGGATGGCCTGGTCGTCTTCGTCCTGCAGTTCGTGCTCGGCAGCCTGCTGGCCGTGGCCGGATTCGCCACCGGTAATGGCGGATCAGGCGAAATCGGTAGCCTGGTGATGTTGTTCAGTTATGTGCTCGGCTTTGCCTATTACATCTTTTTTACCGGCTACTGTGGCCAGACACCGGGGAAGATGGCATTACGCATCAAAGTGATCCGCCGCGACGGCAGCGACATCGGCTACGGCCGCGCCGCCTTTCGCGAAGTCCTCTGTAAAACGATTTCGGGACTGCTGCTAGGCATCGGTTATCTGATGGTGGCTTTCGACGAGCAGAAACAGGGGCTTCACGACCGGATGGCCGATACCTACGTCATTAAACTTTAGCAGCCGACAGCGGCTGAATTTCCGTACAGGAGCTACGACATGAGCAAGCATGGACAAGTCAAAAAAGCGGTTCTCGCCTACTCGGGCGGTTTGGATACCTCGATCATCCTCAAATGGCTGGTTGAAGAATATGGCTGTGAAGTCGTCGCCTACTCGGCCGACTTAGGCCAGGGGGAAGAGCTCGACGGCATCCCGGCCAAAGCCAAGGCGACCGGCGCCAGCAGCTGTCACATCATGGACCTGAAAGAGGAGTTCGCCCGCGACTTCGTCTTTCCGATGTTCCGCGCCAACGCCATCTACGAGGGGCGCTACTTCCTCGGCACCTCCATCGCCCGGCCGCTGATCGCCAAGGCACAGATGGAGATCGCCGCTGCCGAAGGGGCTGACGCCGTCTCCCACGGCGCCACCGGCAAGGGCAATGATCAGGTCCGTTTCGAGATCGCCTACTACCACTTCGATCCGGCGGTCAAAGTCATCGCCCCCTGGCGTGAATGGGACATGAACAGCCGCACCGCGCTGGAAGAGTACGCCAAGAAGCACGGCATTCCGGTGCCGACCAGCAAGAAGAATCCCTGGAGCAGCGACCGCAACCTGCTGCACATCTCCTTTGAGGGGGATGTCCTCGAAGATCCAATGGCCGAAGCTCCAGAGCACATGTACGTTCTGAGCGTTTCGCCAGAAAAGGCTCCCGATACCCCTGAGTACGTTGAGGTCGAGTTTGAAAAAGGGGATGCAGTCGCGGTTAACGGCGAACGCCTCTCGCCAGCCAAACTGCTGGCCAAGCTGAATGAGCTGGGCGGCAAACACGGCATCGGTCGGATCGATTTGATGGAAAACCGTTTCGTCGGCATGAAAAGCCGCGGTGTCTATGAGACCCCCGGCGGCACCATCCTCGAAGAAGCCCACCGCGCCGTCGAGTCGATTACCATGGATCGCGAAGTCATGCACCTGCGTGACTCACTGGTGGCACGCTACGCGGCGATGATCTACAACGGCTTCTGGTACGCTCCCGAGCGCGTCGTGCTGCAGGCGCTGATTGATGCCTCCCAGACCACGGTCAACGGGATGGCGCGGATCAAACTGTACAAGGGGCACTGCCGCGTGGTCGGCCGCGACTCAGCCAACGACAGCCTGTTCAACGTGGACTTCGCGACCTTCGAGGCCGATGAAGTTTACAATCAGGCCGACGCTGAAGGCTTCATCAAGCTCAATGCCCTGCGCCTGCGGATCGCCGCGATCCAGCGTCAGAACAGAAAGTAAATAAAGAGCAACAGGTCGGGGCGCAGCCAGCGCTCCGGCGACTCAACCCTCGTTTTTTAAAGGCAGAACCTGATGAGCAGCAAGCTATGGGGTGGCCGCTTCACCCAGCCGACCGACAAATTTGTTGAGGCCTTCACCGCCTCGATCGAGTTCGACCAGCGTCTTTACGCCTACGATATCAAAGGCTCAAAAGCCCACGCCGAGATGCTTGGCCGCCAGGGGATTATCGCGACTGCTGAAGCGCAGCAGATCATCGCCGGGCTCGAGCAGATTCTGCAGGATATCGAGGCGGGCAAGGTCGAATTCACCGTCGAGCTGGAAGATATCCACATGAATGTCGAAGCGCGGCTGATCGAACGGATCGGCGCCGTCGGCGGCAAGCTGCACACCGGGCGCAGCCGCAATGATCAGGTGGCGGTCGATATCCGCCTCTACCTGCGTGACGAAATCGACACCGTTCTCGGCTACCTGGCGAAACTCGAAGCTTCGCTGATTCAGCAGGCAGAGGCGAACCTCGACATCATCATGCCTGGCTACACCCACCTGCAGACCGCCCAGCCGGTGCTCTACAGCCACCACATGCTCGCTTACCGCGAGATGATTGCCCGCGACATCAGCCGCCTGCAGGACCTGCGCGCCCGCTTCAACGTCATGCCGCTCGGCGCCGGCGCCCTGGCCGGCACCACCTTTCCGATCGACCGCGAATGGGTGGCGCAGCAGCTGGGCTTTGACGGCGTGACCCGTAACAGCCTCGACTCGGTCTCGGACCGCGACTTTGCCATTGAGTTCTGCAGCTTCTCCAGCATCCTGATGATGCACCTGTCACGACTGTCTGAAGAGCTGATCCTCTGGTCGAGCGCCGACTTCAATTTCATTGAGCTTTCTGATGCCTTCTGTACCGGCAGCTCGATCATGCCGCAGAAGAAAAATCCTGACGTACCGGAGCTGGTGCGCGGCAAGACCGGCCGGGTTTACGGCAATCTGATGGCGATGCTGACGCTGATGAAGTCGCTGCCGCTGGCCTACAACAAGGACATGCAGGAAGACAAAGAGCCGCTGTTCGACACCATCGACACGGTCAAAGGGTCACTGAAGGTTTTCGCCGACATGATCGCGCAGATGCAGGTCAAGGGGGACAACATGCGGATCGCTGCGGCACGCGGCTTCTCGACCGCGACCGACGTCGCCGATTACTGCGTGCGCAAAGGGCTGCCATTCCGTCAGGCCCACGAAGTGGTCGGCAAAACGGTGCGCTACTGTGTTGAAAACAATAAGGATATCCCTGAACTGTCGCTGGCGGAATTCCGCGAATTCAGCGAGCTGATCGAAAACGACATTTACGATTACGTCACCCTCGAAGCTTCGGTCAACGCCCGCAAAGCGACCGGCGGCACCGCTCGCGAAGCCGTTGAACGCGAACTGGCAAGGTTGAAGAAATAATGCGCGCGCTGCGATGGACCATTCTGCTGCTGCTCGTTCTGCTGCTGTCTGCCTGCGGTAAAAAAGGCCCGGTTCGCCCGCTGGAAGTTCAGCGTCCCGGCCCGGCCACTGCCCTGGAGTTGCGCCAACAGGGGGCTGCCCTGCTGCTCAGCTGGCAGCTACCGACCGGCAATCTGGACGGCAGCGCGCTCAAAACGCCGCCGACGCTCGACGTTTACCGCATGACCTTTGAGCCTGAGAATGACTGCCCCGAGTGTTTCGATCGCTCGACCCTGTTAGCGCGCATCGCCGCCGACCTGCCTGCACCGGCCATCAAGGTCGGTGACCGCTACCTGCTGCTCGACCGCCAGGTACAGGACGGCGTCGGCTACCAGTACAAGCTGGTCCCCCGCGACTCCGACGACCTCAGCGGACCGGCAGTGATCCTGCGGCAGGTCTTCAGCAATCCGGTTCCGGCACCGCAGCAACCGGTGGTCATCCCGCGTGACCGTGCGGTCACCCTGAAATGGCAGTCCACCGCGTTGGGCGCAGACGACAAACTGCTCGGTTACCAGATCTACCGGCAGGTCTCTGGGGAAGCGCGCTCCCCCTATCCGTTAAATCCGCATCCGCTACAGGAAACTGTTTTTGAGGATTTCAGCCTGGAGAACGGCCGCAGCTACAGCTACTGGATTCGAACGCTGGTCGAGCGACAGCAGCAGACCGTCGAAGGGATTGCCTCTGCCGAACTGATCGCGGTTCCGCAGGCCGATCGCTGAAGCGCAGCAAACCCCTGATAAACTGAGAGAAATCTCATCAAGCACAGGCGGCAAGCCGACTTTACTTTCCGGTTATGCTGTGATAGCAATACGGGATTATTCTGCCGCTCAGGCGGTATTTCTGAGCAGTTCAACTGCTCTGTTTTAGAGACAGCAACAGATGCGAAGACCGGCCCACTGTGCCGATTCTGACCTTAAGAGGAGCGACTATGTTTCATGGATCTATGGTTGCCATCATCACCCCCTTCGACGCACAGGGGAAATTTGATGAGCAGAGTTACCGCCAACTGATCGAATTCCAGATTGAGAATGGCACCGACGTCATCGTCCCCTGCGGGACCACCGGCGAATCGGCAACCTTAAGCTATGAAGAGCATGATCGGGTCGTCAAGACCTGTATCGACCAGGTCAATAAACGGGTGCCGGTCATCGCCGGAACCGGCTCAAATTCGACCGCCGAAGCGATTAAAATCTCGCAGCATGCCAAAGAGCTGGGCGCTGACGGGTTGCTGCTGGTCTCCCCCTACTACAACAAGCCTTCCCAGGAAGGCCTTTACCAGCACTACAAGGCGCTGGCCGAAGGCGTGGCCCTGCCGCAGGTGCTTTACAACGTTCCGGGGCGCACCGGCATGAACATGACCGCCGCGACCACCATCCGGCTGGCCGAGTTCGCCAATATCGTTGCCATCAAGGAGGCCTCCGGCGACATCACCCAGGCCAGCGAAATCATCGCCAACGCCGGCGACAAGATCGACGTGCTCTCCGGGGATGACTTTCTGACCCTGCCGTTGATGGCCTGCGGCGCCAAGGGGGTGATCTCGGTCACCGCCAACATCATGCCGAAGCAGGTCAAAGCGATGGTCACTGCCATCCTGCAGGGGCGGTGGGATGACGCCCGCAAACTGCACCTTCAGCTGCTCGACGCGCATCAGGCGATGTTCATCGAAAGCAACCCGGTGCCGGTCAAAACCTCCGCCGCGCTGATGGGCAAGTGCCGGGCCGATGTGCGCCTGCCGCTGGTGCCGATGCAGACCGCGACACTGGAGAAGCTGAAGTCGGTGCTGCAGAAGCACGGCCTGATTTAATCATCGCACATCAAGGGCTTAACTTATGAACGTTGCAATTGTAGGTGCCGCCGGCCGCATGGGTGGACGCCTGATTCACGCCGTGCTTGAGGCTGAGGGACTGGAACTGACTGGTGCTGTCGAGCGCCACGGCCATCCGCAACTGGGGCAGGATGCCGGGCTGATTGCTGGCGCCGGCGAGCTGGGAGTAAAGATCAGCGACGACCTGGCCGCCACCATGGTCGGCGCCGATGTGCTGATCGACTTCACCTTCCCCGATGTCACCCTGCAGAACCTTGCCATCTGCGCCGCACAGGGCAAGATGCTGGTCAGCGGTTCGACCGGCTTCACCCCCGAGCAGCGCGCCGCGGCCGAAAAGTTCGCCACGCAGATCCCGATCGTGCTGGCACCGAACATGAGCGTCGGCGTCAACGCCTGCTTCAAACTGCTCAAGGAAGCAGCGAAAATTCTCGGCGAAGATTTTGATGTCGAGATTGTTGAGCTGCATCACAATAAAAAGAAGGATTCCCCCTCGGGCACCGCCGTGCGCATGGGCGAAGTGGTCGCCAATGAGCTGGGGCGCGATTACAATCAGGTCGCCAACTTCCACCGCGAAGGGATGTGCGGCGAACGCAGCCACAGCGAAATCGGTATGCAAACGGTCCGTGGCGGTGACATTGTCGGCGAACACACGGTTTACTTCATCGGCATGGGGGAACGGATCGAGATCAGCCACCGCGCCATGAGCCGTGACATGTTCGCCCGCGGCGCGACCCGCGCCTGCAAGTGGCTGGACGGCAAAGCCGCCGGTATTTACGATATGCAGGATGTTCTGGAATTGAAATAATCCGCGGCAGATAACAATGACAATTTTCAAGGAGCAAATATAAATGAAACGCTTTCTGGTCTTACTGTTGATCGCTTCCGTTCTGTTCATTTCCGGCTGTGAAACCTTTCACGGCTTAGGTAAAGATGTCGAAAAAACCGGCGAATGGATTCAGGAAAAGGCTAACTAGTCCAAACCAGCAACAATGTGAAGCTTAAGCAGGGCGACCGGATTCGGGTCGCCTTTTGCACAATTCAACGAACAACATCAGGAGATGCTTAAATGGCACACATCAACGACAACTATCTGAAACTGCAGGCAGGCTATCTGTTCCCCGAGATCGGTCGCCGCGTTCGTGAATTTTCCGCCGCCAACCCCGGCGCCAAAGTTATCCGCCTTGGCATCGGCGACGTGACCCGGCCGCTGGCCCCGGCAGTTCTCAAGGCGTTTCATGCTGCGGTCGACGACCTCGGCACCAGCGAGAATTTCGCCGGCTACGGCCCCGAGCAGGGCTATGACTGGCTCTCGCAGGTCATCATCGACAAGAGCTACAAGCCCCTCGGCGTCGAGCTGAAGGCATCCGAGATGTTTATCTCTGACGGTTCCAAGTGTGACTGCGCCAACATCCTCGATATCTTCGCCCTTGACAACGTGGTTGCGATCGGCGACCCGGTCTACCCGGTCTACAACGACACCAACGTCATGGTCGGCCGCACCGGCAAAGCCGACGAAAAAGGCTACTACAAAGGGATCGTCTACATGCCCTTCACCGAAGCCAACAACTTCGTACCGGACCTGCCGAAGGAAAAAGTCGACATCATCTATCTCTGCTTCCCCAACAACCCGACCGGCACCGTCGCCACCAAAGAGCAGCTGAAGCAGTGGGTCGATTACGCCAACGCCAATGACGCCATCATCTTCTTTGATGCCGCCTACGAGGCGTTCATTACCACTCCGGGCATCCCTCACTCGATCTATGAGATCGAAGGGGCAAAAAACTGCGCTATCGAGTTCCGCTCCTTCTCCAAGACCGCCGGCTTCACCGGTGTGCGCTGCGGCCTGGTCGTGGTCCCCGAAGAACTGATGGGCACCACCGCGACCGGCGAGAAGTACAGCCTCAACAAGCTCTGGAACCGCCGTACCACCACCAAGTTCAACGGCGCATCCTACCCGGTGCAGAAAGCCGCCGCCGCGGTTTACTCGGACGAAGGCTGGCAGCAGACCCGGGAGATCATCGACTACTACATGGAGAACGCCCGCATCATCCGCGAAGGGCTGAAAGAGGCCGGCATCGCCTGCTACGGCGGCGTCGATGCGCCTTATATCTGGCTGAAAACTCCGGAAGGGATGACCAGTTGGGAATTCTTCGACAAGCTGCTGAAAGAGTGCCTGGTGGTCGGCACCCCCGGCAGCGGCTTCGGCCCCAGCGGCGAAGGTTACTTCCGCCTTTCCGCCTTCGGCGAGCGCAGCAATGTCGAAACCGCGGTACAGCGGATCAAGCAGAAGTGGGGCAAGTAAACCACTGACGATAACAGCGAAAAGGGCGACCCACTATGGGCCGCCCTTTTCGTTTGCTGAGAGAAAAACTATAACTGCGTGTTTGATCTTCATGCCGGCACCAGTTATTTCTGCTGCAACGCGGCTAGAATCATATTGAACACGCTTTGCTGCTTGGCTTCGTTTTTATTCAGCACCGCCAGACATTCGCCCATCGGAAACTTTTCATGCAGGTAATCGGCGTCCCGCCCTGAGAGGATGATGATTCTCCCCTTGGGCACCCCCCTTTCGACAGCAAAGTTCAGCAGCTTTCCACCATCCATCCCCGGCATTTCCAGATCGAGCAGCAGCAGATCGAGGTCCGGGGTAATCATTGCCAGACTTTTGAGTGGATCATTGCAGGTGCGAACCTGCAGCGCCGGGTAGTTTTCGTTGATATGTCCACAGAGCGAATCGAGAAAAGTCTGGTTGTCGTCAATGATCAATATCTTTGCCACTACAATTCCCCTAACTCGGCACAACAGTCTCTTCGTATTTATTAAATAGCACAAGCATGCGACTTTTCGCCTGTGTTAATCTGAGCGAAGCTTATCGACTATTCAGGGTCATATCTACCACCTACGAACATTTGAGTCATTATTCTCATGCCTGAACAAGCAGCCAGACACTGGCAGCGGCCAGAAATCCTGCTTCTGTTGCTGGCCTTCGCTGTGCCGCTGAGCTTCGCCGCCTGGCAGGCGCTGCTGAACAACTTCGCCATTGAACAGGCGGCCTTCACCGGCCGCGAGATCGGCATTCTGCAGTCGCTGCGCGAAATCCCCGGTTTTCTTTCCTTTGGGGTGGTTTTTCTGCTGCTGCTGGTGCGCGAGCAGACACTGGCGCTGTTGTCGCTGTTGCTGCTCGGCCTCGGCACCGCGCTGACCGGCTTCTTCCCGTCAGTTGTCGGGCTTTATCTGACCACAGTGCTGATGTCGCTCGGCTTTCACTACTACGAAACCCTGCAGACGTCGTTAACCCAGCAGTGGATCATCAAGGAGCGTGCCGCCGAAACCTTCGGCCAGCTGATCGCCCTCGGCTCAGCCGCAGCAATTATCGCCTTCGCCCTGATCTGGCTGGGGACCAGCCTGCTGCAGCTCGACTACCGCTGGCTCTACCTGGGAGCGGGGGGGCTGACGATGCTCATCACCCTGCTGGCCTGGCGGCTCTTCCCGCAATTTCCACAACAAACCGTTCAGCACAAACACATGCTGTTGCGCCGCCGCTACTGGCTGTATTACGCGCTGATCTTCATGTCGGGCGCCCGCCGGCAGATATTCATGGTCTTTGCCGGATTTCTGATGGTCGAGAAGTTCGCCTATGCGCTCAGCGAGATCGCCCTGCTGTTTCTACTGAATGCCACCTTCAACGTCATCTTTGCCCGCCGGATTGGCCGCCTGATCGCGCGGATCGGCGAACGCAACGCGCTGCTGCTGGAATACAGCGGTCTGATATTGATTTTCTGCGGCTACGCGCTGGTTGAAACCGGCGCAGTCGCCGCCGTGCTGTACGTACTCGATCACCTGTTTTTTGCCCTGGCGATCAGCCTGAGAACCTATTTTCAAAAGATTGCCGACCCGGCGGATATCGCCTCGACCGCCGGCGTCAGCTTCACCATCAACCATATCGCCGCCGTCGGGATTCCGGTCATCTTCGGCCTGCTCTGGCTCAACTCGCACGCGCTGGTGTTCTACCTCGGAGCCGGCATGGCAATGATTTCGCTCCTGCTGGCCGGCCTGATACCGCGCCACCCGGAACCGGGGCGGGAAACCTGCCTGGGCCGTTAATGTGGCAGGGCGTTAACTACCAAGCGACCCGAAAACCAGCGACGCTCATACGAACAACTTGAAACCTGCGAATATGTTCAGTAGAGTCTGCATCAGTGTTGTTATCTGAGCTCTGCGACCAAACCCTGCTGCACGTTGGAGTCATCCAGCATATGGATCTGACCTTTACCCTGATGACCGTTGTCACCATCTGGGGAATTGGCGTTATCACCCCCGGACCGAATTTTTTTATCATCGTCAATGCCGCCCTGACTCAGTCGCGCAGCGCGGCAACGCTGGTGGTGCTGGGGACCTGTAGCGGTACAGTGACCTGGGGGCTGGCGGGGTTTTTCGGCATCACGCTGCTGTTCCAGTTGTCCCCCTGGCTGCTGCTCGGCATCAAGCTCGCCGGCGGCGCCTATCTGGTTTTTCTCGGGGTGAAACTGGTTGCTGCCAGCCTGCGCAAACAGACGCTGCAGACGGTCGCGACACTGCGGCCGATGGGCCTGACCAGCGCCTGGCGGCTTGGCTTTCTGACCAACCTCGGCAATCCGAAAGCCATGGCCTTTGTCTCCAGCATCTTCGCCGCGGCCATGCCGGCTAACCCGGCGCTTTGGCTGGGTGCGCTTAGCATTGCGGTCATGGTGATCATCTCGCTGGTCTGGTACCTGTCGCTGGTCTACCTTTTTTCCAGCCGTCACTTCACCACCAGGTACCAGCGTAGCCGCCCCTGGCTCGACCGGATTTCCGGCCTGGTGTTTATCGGTTTCGGCCTGCGCCTGGCAACCCACCGTTAGCAACAGCATCGGAGCTTACCCTTGAACTACAAAATCAGAAACAGTCAGAAGATCTCCCGGGACTGCATGGTCTGCGGCACCGAAAACCAGTTCGGCCTCAAGACCAGATTCTACGAAACCACTGACAATGAAGTTATCGGCCTGTTCCAGCCGCGCGAAGTCCATCAGAGCTACCCGGACATCACCCATGGCGGCATCTCAGCGGCGATTCTGGACGAGACGATCGGCCGGGCGATCATGGCCTTTTACGACCAGAACACCTTCGGTGTCACCATCGACCTGCAGGTCAGGTACAAGAAGCCGGTGCCGCTGGGGGTCGAGTTGAAGGTCGTCGGCCGCATCACCAGAGACAATGGCCGGATTTTCGAGGGCACCGGCGAGCTCTATCTGCCGAATGGCGATGTGGCGGTTACGGCTGAGGGCAAATACCTGAAACGGCAGTTGGGGCAGATCACCGACAGCACATTCAGCGACACCGAGTGGTTTTTACCTGCGGATGAAAACCCTGATGAGATCTCGCTGAAGAAATGAGGTTTCGATGAAAAAAATTGGCATTTTCCTGCTCGGTCTGTTCTGCGTTATCTACCTGTTCAACCCCGGCGCCGGCATCTTTGAAATCATCCCTGACAACCTGCCGTTCATCGGCAATATCGATGAGGCTGCGGCGCTGGCGACCCTGCTGATGTGCCTGAAATATTTCGGCATCGAACTGCCCGATTTTTTCCGCCGCGACAAAAACGACAAGGACATCAAAATCAAGTAACCGGCGACAGCTTACGTCAGCCGCAGAATTCTGGCAGCTGCCGCCCCCATCCCCTTGCCCCGCGCTCCTATCTTTGTTGATTGACGGACTTGCAAGCTCTGCTTTAATTAAAAGCACGTACCGCATGATATAGCAGACAACGACCGGCAATTATCATCAGGAGAGGAAAGGAGACGCGCTATGTTGTTTGTCACCAACAGGTTCCCAACGGGCTCTATCAGAACCCGGATCAACCGCAATTTTGTCTTCGATCTGAAGAATAACGCACCGAGCAATTCGATTTTTTTCTGCCGGCGCAACAAGGACGGCACCATCACCGAGGTCGGCAGCCAGAATCTACTGTCTGAACTTAAAGTTTCCCCCTTCCGGCAGATCCTGCTCTACATCCACGGATTTTCCAACCTGCCCGAAGCGATCTTCGAGGCTGCTGGTGAATTCCAGAAACTCTGCAACGACAAGAAGGCCAATGAGGTGCTGGTGATTCCGATCATCTGGCCATGCGACAACGATCTGGGGATTGTGCAGGATTACTGGGACGATCAAAAATCGGCCGACCAGAGCGCACCGGCTTTTGCCAGAGCGCTCTGCCTGTTTCTGAAGTGGCGGGAATCGAACCTGAATGATCCCGACACCGACCCCTGCCTGAAGCGGATCAACGTTCTGGCCCATTCGATGGGCAACCGGGTACTGCGTGAAACCCTGAGTCAGTGGGATCAGTACGATCTGGCCAACGGCGTACCGCTGGTGTTCCGCAACACCTTCCTGGTTGCCGCCGACATCGAAAACGAATCGATTCACCGTAATGAAAAGGGGCGGCTGATTTCCGATGCCTCCAGAAACGTCGTCGTCTATTTCGCTTCGGACGATCTGGCGCTGCGCGGCAGCAAAGCGGCCAACCTGAAAAACAAAATCGCTTCGCGCCGCCTGGGGCACAGCGGACCGGAGGACATGAAGCTGACGCCGAAGAATGTCTTTGCCGTCGATTGCGACGACGTCAACAATGCCTATGACCTCAAAGGGCACACCTATTTCCGCAGCGGCAGAAAAAAAGGCAAACCCGGCCTGGTGTTCGATCACATTTTCGAGTGTATTCAAAGCGGCCGGGTGTTCCCCGACGATGAAACCCGTCGCACCAGTATCATCAGGGAATAAAAGAAGTCGCCTCAGCCCACATGATGCGTTGAAACTCTGCGTATAAGTCTTAATTGCAGTAGGACTCTTCGCTGTGGCTACAAAGTGGACGACCCAATCCGCAGCTCGCGGTTGGGCCGTTCTGTATTTTGGCTCTGATGACTTTCAGTCAGATACCGCACCGATGGCAGCGAAATGACGCTGCAAGGTGATGTAGGCGCTGGTTCAGCACGGGCCAGATTATACGGCCATCATGGTTGTTGCACCGTAAAGGGGAACTTCATTTCATGCTCTGATGTCTCTGGGTTAAAGACGAGTACGTGGCACTCAAAACACACATAGACAGGCGGATTTTCCTGCCACGGTAGCGACTCCAGCACCTTCTGCTGCACGGCCACAGTGTGGTGCTCCTCTTTGGCGACATGACAGATAAGGCAATCACGGAATTTGGCAGTGACATAGGCGGAGATGGTGCTATCCCAGATCATTGGGTGGCAAGTAAGGCATTCTATGCCACTGTCCTGTGCCATCAAGTGGTGGCGATCAGACAAGCTCGCGCCGTGACAGGTCCGACAATCCGCCTCTAGCAGAGCGGGAAACGAAGCGAGGGCGGGGGAGGTAAAGACTCCAATGCCAAACGCCACAACGAGAAGGGCAAGGATAGTAGCGAAATGAATAAAGCCGTTATTATTTGTCACAGCAACCTCCGCTTCAAACTGATGAAATAACGAAAAAAAATTGAACACAATTTTAAGCAAAAAATATTCCAAGCATTTGGGACAGAGAGAGGAAACAATGAAGTCAAACGCTCTCATTACAAGGGTAAGTGTTTATGTGAACGAAAGTTCCATATCATTCCTGTCGTAGACAGTTTACAGCTCACGCAGGCCAATTTCAGAGATAGGAAGACGAAGGTCACAGATTAATTAACGGGTAGCTTGGCACAGCACGCGGTCACGAGAAAACGAACTCAATGGATAACAAAACGGCTAATTCAGGTTATCGTGCTGGTGAAGAAAACCGCGTGATTGGAGGTAAACATCGGCGGGGTGCGATTGACAATCGCCCGGATGATCGGTGAACCGAGCAGGCGCTTGTCGAGAAAGCGCCGTGCGGCGCCACGATCCCAGTCGCCGCTGGTCTGAAACTCCTGATACAGGCCGAGCGGCCCATCGGCGTCACGCAGCTTCGCGGCAGTTATCCCGTAATGCTGCGGATCGTCGAGCAGGCCGGAGGAGCGCGGCAGGTTCATGATTGACAGGTTGAGAAAGCCGATGTTATCGGCATGTTTGAGCAGAAAATCGCGGGTCAGTTCGGCGTCCTGCTGCGTCTCGCCGGGAGTTCCGAGCATGATGTAAACGTAGCTGGCGATTCCGGCGGCGGCCAGATTCTGCAGAATTTTTTCCGCCGACGCCAGCTGCACCCCTTTTTCAAGGCGATCCAGCACCTGCTGCGAACCGCTCTCCAGCCCCAACTGCAGCATCCGGCAGCCGCTGACAGCCAGCTGCCGAGCAAAGGCCGCATCTTCCAGCGCCGCTTCAAAACGGACAAAACCGAACCAGTTCAAACCGCCCATAACCGCCGCCTGCCCGGCCAGAATGTTGAGGATATTGACCGGGATCGCGTTGTCGGTCAGATGAAAGGTGCGCACGCCGTATTGTCGCTGTAACTGCCTGAGCAGTGCCGGAAAACCCTTGACCGCTGTGGTTGCGAAAGGGTGGACCGGCGCGGTCGCCTCCGGACAAAACAGGCAGTTCTGCCAGTAGCAGCCGCGCGAAGAGCTGACTGGCAGAACCGGCTCTGGCGACAGGTAGGCGGACAGCTCGGCAAACGCGAAATCGGGGCCGAAAGAGAGCTGCGCCGCGTCGTTTAAAAAATAGTTGCCACCCGCCTGCCCTTTGATAACAGCGGCAATCGGCGCCTCACCGGGGCCGAAAACAACGTGGTCAAAAACGGAGAATCGCAGCTGCGTGCTGCGTAGCGGCTCCTGCCAGGAGGTGATCAGTCCACCACCGGCAATGATCGGCAGCTGTGGAAACCGCACCTTGAGCAATCCGGCCAGCTCAAAGGCAGGGAACACCTGATGCAGATAATTGATCGAAATGGCGACGGACGCCGGAGCCAGTCGGGCGACCTGCGGCAGCAGCTCAGTCACAAAGTAGTCATGAAACAGCGTGCGGGACTGGCCGCTGGCAAACAACTCCAGATCGGCGGGATTGAACATCGAGTAAGCGTTGTGCTGATAATCCCCGAGCGTCAGGCGCTCGCCGCCGCCGTCCGGGCACCAGAGCGCCAGCAACTGGTTCAGGTAACCGATCGCCGTGGAATAGCGGGCAAAAGATTTACCGATCGATAACGAACGCAGCTGCCGCAGAGAATCTTCCCGGTGGCGCAGCGCACGCTTCACGAAGGTCGCGGGTTGCGCCCCGGCCAGCTGCGCCAGGCGCTCGCCATCGAGCAGGTAGAGGTAGGCGCCAAGGTTGGCGTCCAACACTTCAGCGCGGCACCCCTGCTGCTGCAGACTGGCCCGCAATATCGCCAGTGCCAGGGGTGGTTCGGACGCTTTCAGTGCCGGTGGTTGAATAAGCAGGGTATCGGTCATCTTCATATCGGCGGAAAAAAGGAAAAGGCAACCACAATGGTCACCTTTTGAGATCGACGAACGTGCCGGCTACATTTAACAGTGCGCTAAAGCGAAAGCAACTTATTTACGCGGCCACTCCCGGCGGGCTCTTGCTTCGAGCCACTCGGGATTGCGTAGCACCACCTTCATCAGCTTGGCATGTCTCAGGCTGAGATTTTTCTCTCCCGCCTGTTGAAACTCGACCAGGATCTTGCCGTTTTTGCTTTTGCCCTGAATAAAACCCGGCCCCCACTCTGGCTTACCGAGGATTCGAACCCGATCACCACGGAAATATTCCATCACTGCCTCCCGGACCAGCACGGCCAATCATAACGAATAGCGGCCGCTGCCGAAAAGTCAACCATGCAATGATCTTTTTACTGTTTTTTAGCTAGTTAGCTGTCCAACACGGATAAAGATCAGGCCATCAACTGACCACCGTTGAGCTCGATGACCTGACCGGTCAGATACCCACTCAGTGCGTCGCAGGCCAGATAAAGCACCGTGCCGGCACAGTCAGCCGGCTGCCCGAGCCGTTGCTGCGGGATCGCCTGACGGGTCAGCTCAAGCTTTTTCCGGCTGGAGTAACGCTGATGAAAGTCGGTATCGAAGGTTCCCGGTGAAACGGCGTTGACGCGGATATTAT
This sequence comes from Malonomonas sp., assembly GCA_036526255.1. GTDB lineage: Bacteria > Desulfobacterota > Desulfuromonadia > Desulfuromonadales > Geopsychrobacteraceae > Malonomonas. The sequence goes on from DATCYW010000055.1 coordinate 57,978, forward strand.
CCCCCGCCAGCTCTCTGGCCAGCGCGCGGGTCAGGGTACTGACGAAGGCTTTTGAGGCACTGTAGATCGACGACCCCGCGCTGCCACCGGTGCGGGCAGAGATGGAACTGACGTTGATAATCACGCCACCCCCCTGCGCGATGAATCCCGGCACTGCGCAACGACAGGCGGTCACCACCGAACGGGCGTTGAGGTTGAAAACCTCGTCGATAAAATCGTCATCGACCTCGCTGATCGGCCTGCGTGCGACCATGCTGCCGGCGTTGTTGACCAGCACATCGATGCGGCCAAAGCGCTCATGGGCGGCAGCGATCACCGCAGCAACGGCCCCGCTCTGGGTGAAATCCCCTTGAACCAGCAGCACCTCGCAACCCCACTGGCGGAATTCGGCAGCCCGGCGCTCGGCCGTTTCGCCGCTGCGGTGGCAGTGCATAACCAGCCGCGCACCGCACCGGGCAAAGGCTTCGGCCATGGCGCTGCCGATACCGGAACCGGCCCCGGTCACCAACACGACCTTGCCGCGCAGTTCGGAAAAACCGTCGATCGTTGTCAGCATCACAGCTCGTCTCCTCTCTGACCGTCCAGCTTGACAACCGGCAACCCGGCAGCAAGCCACTCCAGAATACCGCCGGCCACATTATAAAGTTGTGCCCTGTCCGAAACCTGGCTGAGAAAATCGCAGACCAAACCGGTGCGATAACCGCTGCGGCAGATCAGCGCCAGCGGTTTGCCGACCGGCACCAGTTGATCCAGCTGCCGCAACCAGTCAGCAGCGTCGGCATTGCCGCTTTGATCGAAAAAGGTCAGACACAGACTCCCCTCAATGACCCCGGTCGATAGCCACTCCTCCTGCCTGCGGATATCGACCAGAATCAGATCTGCGGCTAAAAGTTTTTTCAACTCGTGACATTGCAGCTGCGTTGACACTGACATCCTCTTTTCTGCTCCTGCTGAACGATTTTCTGACAATGCATCTTGGTAAAAAACGGGTAAGATAGAATATAACCTAAAGTCGAGTAGACCATAACCCTTGCCCTCACGAGGTGCCCTATGTTTCCAGCCTACAAAACCATTCTGGTCGCGACAGATTTCACGGCGAACTCGGATCACGCCTTTTACCATGCGGTGATGCTGGCCAGGCACCACGATGCCAAAATTCACCTGCTGCATGTTGTTCCTGAAGTCGACGCCTCGATGCGCAGCTACCTGTCTTCGGTGATGGGTAAAGAAAAGCTGGAGGAGTTCGAAACCAAACATCAGCAGGACGCTCATAACGAATTAAAAGTAGAGCTGGATAATTTCGCCGCCAGAGAACTGGTCGACCATCCCGATGACCTCGCCCGCTTTGCCGGATCAGAAGTTGTCATCGGCAATCCGGTGATCAAGATCGTCGAAGCAGGAAATCGCCTGAACGCGGATGTCATCGTGCTGGGCACGCACAGCAAAGGCGCGCTTGAACATGCTTTTTTAGGCAGCGTCGCCGAAAAAGTCCTGAAGAAGGCCAACCGTCCGATCTTCGTTATTCCACTGAAGAAGTAACCGCCCCCCACTCACGAAACCGATCATCAAGGAGATAATTTTGAGCGCCTGGAAATGCGATGTCTGCGGCTATGTGCATCAGGGGGGGAGCGCCCCCGACGGATGCATCATCTGCGGTGCCGATGCCGAACACTTTTCACTACTTACGATCATTCGCGCCACAGAGGAAAAGCCGGCCGGCGACCGCTGGCGCTGCTCGATCTGTGATCACGTCGAAACAGGAGCGCAGCCACCGCAGCGCTGCAGTATCTGTGGTGCCGCCGCCAACCTGTTTGAAGTGGTGCCTGACGAACTAACCGCCTGCGGTAACACAGCCATCGAGAAAATCCTGATTCTCGGCGGCGGCGTCGCCGGCGTCACCGCCGCCGAAGAAGCCCGCAAATGCAGCGCGAAGCCAAGCATCACGTTGATCAGCAAAGAACCCGGGCTGCCCTATTATCGCCTCAACCTGACCCGGTTTTTAGCCGGTGAGGTTCAGGAGCAAGAACTGCCGCTGAAACCGGCCAACTGGTTTGCTGAAAAGAACATCACCCTGATTGAAGGGGAAGCACTGCAGATCGACCGACAGAAAAAACAGGTGCTGCTGCGCGATGGTCGCGGGTTTTCCTACGACAAGCTGGTGCTGGCCAACGGCTCGCACCCTTTTGTGCCGCCAATCCCCGGCGCGACCCGCGACGGGGTGCGGACCCTGCGCACCCTCAGCGACGCCCGGCAGATCCTTGAACAGCTGAAAACAGGCCTGCGGGTGGCCTGCATCGGTGGAGGACTGCTCGGGCTGGAAACCGCCGGGGCCCTGACCCGCGGCGGCGCCAAGGTGACTGTGTTCGAAGGGCACCCCTGGCTGATGCCGAGACAGTTGCCGCAGCAGGCGGCAATCCTGCTGCAGAAACAGCTGGAAGGGATGGGGATAGAGGTCATTTGCGGGGCGCAGATTCAGGAACTGGCCGGCGACGAACATCTGCGTTCTGTGCTGCTGGCGGATGGCCGCGAAATCCCTGCCGAACTGGCCGTAATATCCGCCGGGGTCCGGCCGAACAGCTGCCTGGCCAGGCAGGCCGAGTTGAAAGTAAAAAGCGGACTGATCGTCGATGACCGGATGACCACCAGCGATCCGGATATCCTGTCCGCCGGGGATCTGACCGAACACAACGGCCGGCTTTACGGCATCTGGCCGGCCAGCTACGCACAGGGGGTGGTGGCCGGGATCAACGCGGCGGGAGGCACCGCCGAATTCCCCGGATTGTCGCTGGCAACACGGATTAAAGTTGTCGATGTTGACCTGTTCAGTGTCGGGCAGCTGAACCTGGCCGATGCGAGCTACCGGTTGGTGGAAAAAACCGTTAACGACTGTTATTACGGGCTGGTCTGCCGCGACAATCACCTGGTCGGCGCCGCCCTGTTTGGCGACACCAGCCTGGCGGCGATGCTCAAAGAGGCGATCGAAACAGAGCAACAACTGCAAGAATTACCAGAGCTGCTGGACCGGTTTCCAGAACTTGTCAGTATCCCCGCTTAACCGTCTCGATCGGCCAAGGATCGTCGGGCAGTAAAGTATTCCGCCCGACGATCCTGCCGTACCGAACGCCTCGCTCAATCGACCCGAGCTTCTCACTCGGGGCAAAAAACAACTCAGACAGACATCCCTTTTATTTTTCAGCTTCGTCTCAGACAACCTTTCGGCAGCTATAATTCATTAAGAACGTCCGGAGGCGCTATGATCATTCTGGCCCACGATGGCTCCCTCTATGGTGATTGGGTGGCGCGCTACGCGCTGCATTTCGCCGCGGAGGAGAGTGATAAAAAACTGCTCGTCCTGCATGTTCTCGACGGAAAAATCGCGCAGGATATGGTGACCGCGAAGCTCGCCCAACTGGAGGCAGACTGTCAGCTCCGCGGCATAGAAATGCTCCCGGAACTGCTGCCGCTTGGTGCCAGTGTCTATCGCAGTCTGCGTCAGGCCATCCCCCACGCTCAAGATGCGCTGCTGGTCTGTGGCACACGCGTCAAAGCAAAACAGCGCGCCTTTTTGCGCGGCTCGGTCGCGGAACAGCTGTTACGCTGTCATCAGTGCCCGGTGTTGGCGCTGCGCGTGGTGCAGCCCGGCCTGCTCGGCGCGCCGCAGGAGCTGCTGCTGCCGCTCGCCGGGCACCAGACCGGGTTCGCTCGCGTCTGGCCGATCTTCCGCCGCCTGGCGCCAAAACTGCACCGTGTGCACCTGTTTCGCAGCCTCAACATCCACCACCTGCGTCATGCCCACCTGAGTCCGGCCCGTGAACAGATGCTGCTGAAAGTCGGCCAAAGCTACCTGACAACGATCGCTGCGCAACTGAGCGAACAGCTCCCTGAAGCGGATTTCAGCATCGAACGACGGGTGACGATTGCCAGCGACTGGCCGAATGCGGCACTGGTGCAGGCGAGTCGCCTGAAAGTCCAGATGATCCTGCTCGGCGTCAGCGAGCGCAACTTGGCCCACCGGGTTCTGCATGGCGTCGCCCTGGAGCGGGTGCTGCACGAAGCTTGTTGCGACGTCGGCATCTACCGCGCGCCATGAACGAGCAGCTGCAGATCCAGCACCTGACCGCCGAGCAGGCCTTCGCTGCCCTGAACAGCAGCCCGCAGGGGCTCACCCAGAGCGAGGCCAAGGAGCGGCTAACCGAGATCGGTCGGAACAGCGTCGAGGTGCCTGACCCCTGGCGGCTGGCACGTAGCCTGCTGCGCCAGCTGACCAATTTCTTCACCCTGCTGCTGTTTGCATCGGCGGCGATCTGCTTTGTTGCTGAACGCCTGCAACCCGGGCAAAGTATGGCGATACTCGGCTGGGCGCTCGGCGGAGTGGCGCTGCTGAACGCCCTGTTCAGTTTTATCCAGGAATACCGCGCCGAAAAGGCCATGGCGGCGTTGCGTCAGTTTTTGCCGCCGCAAGTCGAAGTCGTCCGCGCCGGCCAGACCATCACCCTTCTGGCGGAACAACTGGTGCCCGGCGACCTGCTGCTGCTCAAGGAAGGGGACCAGGTGCCGGCCGACGCGCGACTGGTTTCGGCCGAAGGACTGCTGGTCAATAACGCACCGCTGACCGGTGAGGCGCAGCCGGTGGCTCTGAGCGCCGAGCCCTGTCCCGGCCGGTTGGTGGAGAGCAACAACATCGCCTTCGCCGGCTGTCTGGTACTGCGCGGCAGCGCGCAAACGCTGGTATTCGCCACCGGTCTGCGCACCGAGTTCGGTAAACTGGCCCATCTGACTCAGGCGATCCGCCGCGCCCCCTCCCCCCTGGAACGCCAGACCGCGCACATGGTCCGGGTGCTGACCGTTATTGCGGTCAGCCTCGGCTTCTCCTTCTTCCTCTACGGCGTCCTGAGTGGCCGCCCGCTGTGGGTCAACCTGGTCTTTATGATGGGGATCATCGTCGCCAACGTCCCGGAAGGGCTGCTGCCGACCTTCACCCTGGCCTTGGCGATGGGCAGTTTGCGCATGGCACGCAAGAACGTCCTGGTCACCAGCCTCAATGCCGTGGAAGGACTAGGTGCCGTGCAGGTGATCTGCACCGATAAGACCGGCACCTTAACCCGCAACCAGCTGGCGGTCAGCAGACTCACTGCGCCGTTTGACGCCACTGACAACAGTGATTCCGAGTTCCGCAAACATCTGCTGCAACTGGCGCTCTGCGCCTCGGAGGTGCGCCAAGGCGAGCAGGGCTTAAGCGGCGATCCGCTGGATGTCGCCATCGCCACAGCCCTGCAGCAGGAAGCCCCTGGGGCAACAGCGCAGCCGCTGGAGGCGGAACAGCACTTCCCCTTCGATGTCGAAAAAAAGCGCGCTGCGGGAATCGGTCAGGTCGATGGAGAACGGATCTTCACCGTCAAGGGCGCCTGGGAAGTGTTGCGGCCGCTGCTGACCGAAATCGACAACGCTGCCGGGGATAAACGACCGGCAACGGCTGACGACCTCGACCGGGCCGAGGCGACGGTGACGGCATTGGCAAGTTCCGGCCTGCGGGTGATCGCAGTCGCCTGTCGGCGGTTAGGTGATACAGCCGCAGCTGACACCGATCAGGAACAACTCGAGCAGCAATTGATTCTCGCCGGCTTCCTCGCCATCGAGGACCCACTGCGTGCCGAAGTTCCGGCGGCCATCGCCAGCTGCCAGACCGCCGGCATCGACGTCATTCTGATTACTGGCGATCATCCGGAAACAGCGCTAAGCATTGCCGCCCGCTGCGGGATCGTTGCGGAAACAGGTGATGCCAAGCTGGTGATAACCGGCAGCGTTCTGGAAGGGTTGAGTGAGGAGGCGCTGGAGGTGGAGCTGGAAAAAGGCGTGCGCATTTTCGCCCGCACCAGCCCGGCGCAGAAGATGAAGATCGTCATGGCGCTGAAGAATCTGGGCAAGGTCGTGGCCATGACCGGCGACGGGGTCAACGATGCGCCGGCCCTCAAAGCGGCCGATGTCGGTATCGCCATGGGCAAGAGCGGCACTGACGTGGCCCGCGCCGCAGCGCAGATCATCCTGCTCGATGACAACTTCGCCTCAATCGTCGCCGGCGTCGAGGAGGGGCGGACGGTGTTTCTGAATATCCGCAAGTTCACCAACTATGTGCTGGTCAGCAACGGCCCGGAGATTCTCCCCTACCTGCTCTACGTGCTGCTGCCGGTACCGCTGGCGCTGACGGTGATCCAGATTCTCTCCATCGACCTGGGCACCGACATCATCCCGTCGATGGCGCTGGGGCAGGAACCGCCGGAACCGGAAGCAATGCTGCAGCCGCCGCGCGACCGTGACTTCCGGCTGCTCGATCGCGGGCTGGTGCTGCACAGCTACCTGTTCCTCGGCCTGCTTGAGGCCATCTGGTCGCTGAGCCTGTTTTTTTACGTCTTGATTGCTGGTGGTTGGAACTACGGTGAGGAGCTGGCGGCGAACAATCCACTTTACCAGTCTGCGACCGGCATCGCTCTGGCGACGATTCTGTTGATGCAGATCGGCAACCTGCTCGGTCGGCGCTACCGGCTACGTTCAGGGCTCGATTTGGGAATTTTCCGTAACCGGCTGCTGCTGGCCGGTATCCTGATTCAGATTCTGCTTTCCTGGAGTCTGCTCTACCTGCCACCATTGCAGCGCGTGCTCGGCACCAGCCCGGTCAGCTGGCAGGTCTATCTGGTCGCCTGGCTCGGCATCCCATTGATCTTCGGCGCCGACTATCTACGCAAGCGGCTGTTTTTGCGTTAAACGCCATTACTGCCGCGCCAGCCGCAAATTAGGAATCCGCGCTTCAAAATTCGACCGGAACGGATTGATGTCCAGGCCACCACGCCGGGTGTAGCGCGCATAGACGGTCAGCTGCTGCGGCTGGCAGTAGCGCTGAATATCGACAAAAACCCGCTCGACACACTGCTCATGAAATTCGTTGTGCTGGCGGAATGAAATCAGGTAACGCAGCAGCGCTTCAGGGTCGATTCTGCCGCCGCGGTAACGGATCAGCACGCTCCCCCAATCGGGTTGATTGGTCACCAGACAGTTGCTCTTCAGCAGATGGCTGTGCAGACTCTCGGTGACCAACTGCTGAGGATCGGCAGCCCCTTCGAGCAACGATGGATCGAGCGAATAGTCATCGATTTCGATATCGAGCGCATCGATGCACACCCCCGGCAGCGGCTGAATCTGTTCGGTGACGAACTGCTCTGAATCAAGCAGACGCACCCGCACCGGGCCACCGGCGGCAGCCGACAGATCGCTAATCAGCCGCCGCTCGACCTCGAGAAAATCGGCAAAACGGGTCTGATTAAAGGAATTTAGGTACAGTTTGAACGATTTCGATTCGATCAGGTTCGGTGAGGTACAGGGCACATGAAACTCGCCCATGGCGACAATCGGCTTACCTTTCCGATTGAGCCAGGAAAGCTCGTAGGCGTTCCAGATGTCGTACCCCTGAAACGGCAGCGCATCGGTAATCCCGATGACATCCCGCTTGACCTGGCGTGGGAACGGACAGAGCAGCGTCGGATCGTAATCGGCAATATATTCGGTGGTTTTCCCCAGCGGCAGGGACGCTTCATAATCGGTCATGATGATTTCTCGAAAAAGATGTTTTTTTACCGGTAGTTAATATGAAAAATATTACCACTTCTGGCAGAATACTGTTAACATCCTCGGCTAATTCTGGTCGGCGCGATCAGATGCAGCAGCATAGGTATTATTTTTAAACCCGTCAACATGGAGAAAACAGATGAAAGTCGGATTAGTCGGTTGGCGCGGCATGGTCGGTTCCGTACTGATGCAGCGCATGGTTGAAGAGAATGACCTTGCCGGAGTTAAACCGGTCTTTTTTACCACCTCGCAAGCGGGTCAGGCGGCACCGGACTTCGGTCAGGGACCGAGCCTGCTCGAAGATGCCGGCAATATTGCCAAGCTTGCCGAGCAGGATGTCATCATCACCTGCCAAGGCGGCGATTATACTAAAGAAATCCATCCGGCACTGCGCAGCAGCGGCTGGAATGGTTACTGGATTGATGCGGCCTCGTCACTGCGGATGGAAGACAATGCCGTCATCATCCTCGACCCGGTTAACCGCGACGTGATCGATCAGGCGCTGAAAAACGGCGTGAAAGATTTCATCGGCGGCAACTGTACCGTCAGCTTGATGCTGATGGCACTCGGCGGCCTGTTCAAGGCTGGATTGGTTGAGTGGATCAGCTCGATGACCTATCAGGCGGCATCCGGTGCCGGCGCGCCGAACATGCGCGAACTGCTGGCGCAGATGGGCACCCTCAATGCGTCGGTCGCTGAAGAGCTGAAAAATCCAGGTTCCGCGATTCTCGAAATCGACCAGAAGGTCACCGCGACCCTGCGCGGCGCAGAGCTGCCGACCGCCGAGTTCGGCTTTCCGCTGGCGGGCAGCGTGCTCCCCTGGATCGACAAGGAAGTTGCCGAAGGCCAGAGCCGCGAAGAATGGAAAGGCTTTGCTGAAACCAATAAAATCCTTGGTTCAGTCAAATCGATTCCAGTTGACGGCATTTGCGTCCGCGTCGGCGCGATGCGCTGCCACAGCCAGGCGCTGACCATCAAACTGAACAAGAACCTGCCGCTGGCAGAGATCGAGCAGCTGATCGCCAACGACAACCAGTGGGTCAAGCTGGTGCCGAACAACAAGGCCGACAGCCTGGCGCAACTGACTCCAACCGCCGTCTCCGGCACCCTGACTGTGCCGATCGGCCGGGTGCGCAAAATGAAAATGGGGCCGGAATACATCTCGGCCTTCACCTGTGGCGACCAGCTGCTGTGGGGCGCCGCCGAGCCGCTGCGCAGGATGCTGCGGATTCTCAGTGAGCAGCGCTGAAATCAAGTAGGATAAAATCAAAAAGCCCGAAACAGCAGACAAGCGTTCCGGGCTTTTTGATTTTTTGTTGTGGTAAAAAGTATACTGATGGAGATAATTAAACTTTTTTTGCCTTCCGACCGAGAAGAGTTGTAACAGGGACAACTTAAAAACGGAAAGGAGGCAGAATGGAAACGATGCGCGACCTATCAAAACTGATCATATTAATCGGTGTACTGGCCGCTATCATTTTCGGCATCCACTATATTGGTTCTAAAGTCGATAACAAGACAAAATACCAGCACCCGATCACCAAACCCGGCGGCAGTTGGTAGGCTGACACCAGAGCAGGGCTGCCGAGAACCGTCCTGCGGGTAATTCTGCAACTTCGTCAGTAGAAAATAGTCAGCTCACGCGGCGTTCGCTCCCTTCGTAGCTAACACCACCCATGCCGCGAATCGGGTCGATACCAACCCTGATCCAACCATCAACGCGCTCAAACTGGTCAATCTGCCTGGAATCGATAAGGGTAGTGAGCAAGGCCGGGCTGATTCGATCCTTGACGCCATTTCTGTAAACCACATTGATTTTCGTACTGCGTCTGAAAAAACCCATCTTTCGACTCCTTTCCGGCAGCTAACTTTTCATATGCCTCAAAAGATACCCCCTCGGGTCGAGCCTGACAAGCGATGTAGATTCTTTTTAGACAGCTTTTCAGTAACTTAAATCCTTTACAGCAACAGCAACCCCCGTCAGCTCAACTCCCTTTAGCAAGTGCTCATTCAACGTTGACAAAGACCCATCATTTTAGCAAGAATGGCCAAAATCATTCAACAGGAGATTTTGATGCATAAACAACTGCAGATCGTCGTCACTTCGCTGTTTGTCCTGCTTCTGCTCGCATCACCGGTGCTGGCAAAATCCTTCGGGGCCGGATTAAGCCTCGACCAGACCACCTCACTGACCGAACTGCTCGGCAACCCCGACAACTATGTCGACAAACAGGTTCAGCTTAAAGGCCTGATTGTCGATGTCTGTGAAAAGCGTGGCTGCTGGCTCTATATAACCGGTGACCAGCCGTTTGAAAAAATCCGCGTCAAGGTGGTCGATGGACAGATCGTTTTTCCGCTGGAAGCCCGCGGCAAGCAGGGAACCGTCGAAGGGGTGGTGGAAAAGTTCGTTCTGACCCGTGAAGAGGTGATCAAGAACCGGCAACATCATGCCGAAGAGCGCGGCGAGAGTTTTGATCCGGCGACCGTAACCTCGGGCGAAACCGTCTATCAGCTGCGCGGCACAGGCGCTGAAATCAACCTGTAAACCGACGATGAACTGGCGAAAATGGAATTATGCCGTTCATCGCGACCTCGGTTTTCTCTGCATTGGCCTGACGCTGGTTTACGCCCTGTCGGGGATTGCGGTCAATCATGTCAACGATTGGAATCCGAACTACGTCATTGAGCGGGTGGCGGCCAGCATCAAACCATTGCCGCCGGGGCTGGTCGATCCGCTGACCATCCCGCAACTGCTACAGCAACTGGGAGAATCCGGCGCGCACGAAAACACCTTTCAGCCGGATGCCGATAACCTGTGGATCTACATCGACCAGCGGATGATTAAGGTCCACCTACCCAGCGGCCAAGTCCAACAGGAGCTGTTCAAGCGACGTTCGTTCTGGTATCCGCTGAACTTTCTGCACCTGAACCATCCGAAAAAAGCCTGGACCTGGGTGGCGGACATCTATGCCGCGGCGCTGTTTCTGCTGGCGGTCAGCGGGCTGCTGATGGTTTCGAAAAAGACCGGTTTAAAAAGAAGGGGGCTGGTTTTAACAGCAGCGGGCGTGCTGCTCCCGCTGCTGTTTTTACAGCTGTATTACTGATCAATCTGTAGTGGCAAGCTGCTCGCCGATGGCGGCCATCAGCCGCTCGACAATCAGCAGGTGGGTCTCTTTGCAATCCTCGAGCTGCAGCAGATCACCAAAATCGAGCGGCGCACCGAAGCGGATCATGCCTGTCTGGCCAAAGCTGGGGAATCGCCACTGGTTGATACCGGAGAGCGCTGTCGGAATGACCACCGGCCGGTGGTCATAGATCAGCTTGCCGACGCCGCGGTTCCCTTTGCCCAGCTGGCCATCCTTATGCCTGGTCCCTTCCGGAAAGAGCATCACCTTTTCTGTCTGCAGCAAATCCCCCAACTGTTTTCCGGCGCGCACATCCCGGCCGCGCTTGACCGGGAACGCTCCCCAGGAACGGAACATCGCGCCGAGCAATGGATTGCGAAACAGCTCTTCTTTGGCCGGCGCCCAGACCATCTGCCAGGGGTGGCTGCTTAATACCGCCGAAGGAATAAATATCGTGTCATAGCCGGAGATATGATTCGCGGCCAGTAGCACTCCGCCGCTGGCGGGTATCTGCTCAGCACCGACGATCCGCATCCGGTTCAATAAACAGGCATACCAGCGGAACACTGTCACCGCAGCCATCACCCACAAGCGTCTTAACAATCCAATTTTCACACCGACTCTCCTGTTTGATTTTCGCCGGAGTTTATAGCAGAGCTCGGCTTCTGGCAATTGGATCATCGACAAAAATCTTGCAGCAAGGCAAAAGTTTACGCATTATGGGCCTTCGTTTCGGACAATCGACATCATCAGATAAGGATTTCAGCATGGGTTGGATTTCAGGAATTATCGGCGGCGGCGTTGGAGCAATGATCGCCGGACCTTTAGGCGCAATCATTGGTGCGGCCATCGGTGCCGGGATGGGTGGCGGCCAGCAGCTGCAGCAAAAAAGCGGCTTTCGGCTCAACCAGAACGAGCAGCGTCAGGCGCTGTTTTTCACCGCCGCCTTTTCAATGGTCGGCAAACTGGCAAAAGCCGATGGTCGGGTCTGCCCGGACGAAATCGCCGCGGTCGAAAAAATATCCCGGGAAGCGCTCGGCATGGATGAGCAGACCCGCCGCTTCGCCATCAATATTTTCACCCAGGCGAAGAACAACGCTGAACCCTTTTCCAGCTACGCCCGCCAGTTCGGCGACCTGTTCGCCCACGACCAGCAGCTGTGCAATTTCATGATGAGCTTTCTGTTTCAGGTGGCGATGGCCGACGGCAAACTGCACCCGCAGGAAGAGCTGCTGCTGATCGAAGCGCAAACCGCCTTCCGTATTCCGGAGAGCCTTTACCAGTCGCTGCGCAGCCGCTACGTCGGCCAGCAATCCAGCTCGATCAGCCTGCAGAAGCATTACGCCAACCTCAACGTCGCCAGCGACGCGACCACCGCCGAGGTCAAAAAAGCCTACCGGAAAAAAGCCGCCGAGTTCCATCCGGACAAGATCGAGGGCAAAGGCTTGCCGCCAGAGTTCATCAAGTTCGCCAACGATCAACTGGCGGAGATCAACGCCTCCTACGAAGCGGTCATGACTTCGCGGAAATAGTCACAGCCGGCGACAACAAAGGCGGTTCGCTCTGCTAAGCTAAAAGAACTTTTACAATAACGTCGCAACAGTTGCTCAAGTGAGGCCCCCATGCCCAGACTGACAGAACTCCCCGCCTGGAAAGCCCTGCAGGCGCACCAGCGGACCATTGAGCCGCTGCAGATGCGCCAGCTGTTTGCCGAGGATCCGCAACGTTTCGAGCACTTTTCGCTGCAGCTTGATGACATTCTGTTCGACTATTCGAAGCACCGGATCACCACCGAGACACGCAAGCTGCTGATTGAGCTGGCCGAACAGTCCGGCCTGGCAGATAAGATCGGGCAGATGTTTGCCGGCGCGGAGATCAACTGCACCGAACAGCGCGCTGCGCTGCATATCGCCCTGCGCAACCGCTCGGAACGACCGATTGAGGTTGCCGGCGAGGATGTCATGCCGCAGGTCAGAGCAGTGCTGGAGAAGATGCGAAACTTCTGCGCGCGGGTGCGCAGCGGCCAGTGGCTGGGCGCCAGCGGCAAGCCGGTTACGGACATCATCAACATCGGCATCGGCGGTTCAGACCTTGGCCCGTTGATGGTCACCGAAGCGCTTAAACCTTACGGCCAAACGAACCTACGGGTGCATTTCGTCTCTAACGTCGACGCGACCCACCTGGCCGAAACCCTGCGCGGATTGAACCCTGAAACCTGCCTGTTTCTGATCGCCTCAAAAACCTTCACCACCCAGGAAACCTTGGCCAACGCCCATTCGGCGCGGGCCTGGCTGCTCGCCGCGCTGCACGATGAATCGGCCATCGCTAAACATTTTGTCGCCATTTCGACCAATCAGCAGCTGGTTACCGCCTTCGGCATCGCTCCAGAGAACATGTTCGAATTCTGGGACTGGGTCGGCGGCCGCTATTCGCTCTGGTCAGCGATCGGCCTGTCGATTGCGCTTTACATCGGCATGGATAATTTTGAGGAGCTGCTCAGCGGTGCGCATCAGGTCGACGAACACTTCCGCAGCGCCCCCTTCGAGCAGAATATCCCGGTACTGATGGGCCTGCTCGGCATCTGGTACAACAATTTCTTCGGCGCTGAAAGCCACGTTATCCTCCCTTACGACCAGTCGCTGCACCGTTTTCCGGCCTATTTTCAGCAGGGCGACATGGAGAGCAGCGGCAAACGCGTGACCCGCTCCGGCGCGGCGGTCGATTATTCGACCGGTCCGATCATCTGGGGCGAGCCGGGAACCAACGGACAGCACGCTTTCTACCAGCTGATCCATCAGGGAACCAAGCTGATCCCAAGCGACTTTCTTGCCCCGATCGAAAGTCACCACCCGCTCGGGGACCATCATCAACTGCTGCTGTCGAACTTTTTCGCCCAACCGGAAGCGCTGATGATGGGGAAAACTGCGACAGAAGCGCGCGCCGAACTGGTCGCCGTAGGGTTGCCGGCGGAACGCATCACGCAACTGCTGCCACACAAGGTCTTCCCCGGTAACCGACCGAGCAGTTCTTTTCTGTTTCGCAAACTGACGCCGAAGACCCTCGGCGCGCTGATCGCCTGCTACGAACATAAAATTTTCACCCAGGCGGCGATCTGGGACATCAACCCCTTCGATCAATGGGGGGTGGAGCTTGGCAAGCAGTTGGCGAAAAAGATTCTACCGGAGCTGTCCGACAGTCTGCCGGTCAACTGCCACGATTGCTCAACCAACGGCTTGATCAACTATTTTAAAAAGCACAGTTCGCCGAACAAATAGCCTTTTACAACCCAAAAGGCACCAAGCGCCGACCTTATGTTTCCAGCGATCATCATCACCATCCTGACCCTTTCGGCGCTCTACGCCCCGCAGCCACTGCTGCCGGTGATCAGCGCCGAATTCGCCGTCAGTCGTGACGCGGCGGCGGCCCTGACCACGGTCACCTTTATCCCGCTGGCCATCGCCCCGCTGCTTTATGGTTATCTGCTCGAATCGGTCACAGCCTCGCGCCTGCTGAAACTGACCGTGCCGCTCTTGGCGCTGACCGAACTGCTGTTTGCGCTGACCAGCAGTTTCCCCCTGCTGATCCTGATCCGGCTGGTACAGGGGCTGTTGATTCCAGCGATTCTCACCTCTTTGATGACCTACCTCTCCGGCCGGGCCAACAACGAAACCATCCAGCGGGCGATGGCCATCTATATTGCCGCGACCATCTTCGGCGGCTTTGCCGGACGTGCAACCTCCGGCTTCATCGCCAGCTGGCTGGGCTGGCGCTTCAGCTTTTACGGGCTGGCGATCAGCCTGCTGCTCGGCACGCTGCTGCTGTTCCGGCTGCCGGAAAGCAACACCCTGAGCCTGACCAAACCAAAACCCGCAGCCCTGCTCGACATCCTGCGCCGCCCGGCCTTTACCCCGATCTACCTGACGGTGTTCTGCCTGTTCCTGGTGTTTGCCGCGGTGATGAACTACCTGCCGTTCCGGCTGACTGAATTAAGTCCGCTGGCCAATGAACTGCGCATCGGCCTGATCTATTCCGGCTACACCATGGGGATCGTCACCTCCCTCGGCGCGCCGCGTCTGGGGCGCCTGCTGGGCGGCGAAGCCAGAGCGATCCGCATCGGCCTGCTCTGTTTCGTGGCAACCCTGATCGGCCTGAGCTTTCCGCGGGTCTGGATGCTGTTCGGCACCATGTTTTTGTTCTGCGGCGCGATGTTTCTGGTGCATGCCACCGCCTCCGGGCTGGTGAACCGTCTGGCCGGCGGCGAAAATCGCGGCCTGACCAACGGCCTCTACGTCAGTTTTTACTATGCCGGCGGGGTGATCGGCTCGTACCTGCCCGGCCTGGTCTATGAGCGCTTCGGCTGGAACGGATTTGTCGCCGGGCTGACGCTGGTCTGCCTGCTCGCCTACCTGTTCAGCCGCCGTATTTCCTTCGCGCCAGCCCCCCATTAGTCCTCTTGGCAGCACCCCGGCGGCATGCTATTGTGCGCGCTTCTAGTAACCAAGGAGTTCCCCATGCTGCCAACCGGATACAGCTATTCGCTGACCGTTAACCGTATCGATCACAGCGGCGCCTGGCTGGTCGCCGACGATCAGGAAATTCAACTGCCGCGGCTCGAATTTCCGGCCGGGCTGACCAGCGGCCAGCAGGTCGACGTCTTTATTTTTCTCGACCGCGATGGCAAACAGAAAGCGACCACCCGCAAACCGGCCGCCGAGGTCGATGAATTCGCCTTTTTGCAGGTCCGCAGCATCGGTCCGCACGGCACCTTTATGGATTGGGGGCTGGAGAAAGACCTGCTCTGCCCGTTCAGCGAGCAACCGCAGCGGATGCTCGACGGCCGCCGCTACCTGGTCCGCATCTGCCACGATCAGCAGGGGCGACCGATTGCCTCGGCGCGGCTCGACAAGTTCGTTGAAAAAGAGAATCAGGACCTTCGTGAGGGGGATGAGGTCACGCTGCTGCTCTGGGCCTTTACCGATCTGGGCCTTAAAGTGATCGTCAATAACCGCTACGAAGCGCTGCTCTATAAGGATGAGATCGATCAGAGCCTCAAGCGCGGCCAGACCCGCAAGGGCTACGTGTTGCGGATTCGCGAGGACCGCCGGATCGATATCTCGTTGCGACGTCCCGGCGCGGCCGGCGTCGACGATGCCCGGCAGGTGATTCTCAACGCCCTGCAAGCCAGCGGCTTTCTGCCGCTGCACGATCAAAGCGATCCGATTAATATCCGCAACCGCATCGGGCTGAGTAAGAAGGTTTTCAAAAAAGCGGTCGGTGGTCTCTATAAAGAAGGACTGATCGAACTGACAGAAACCGGCATCCAGCTCAAACCGGCCGACAAATAGCACCAGCTCAGAGGGCGGCATCCAGAACGCTGCTGATCTCCAGCGGCAACTCCGGCCGCCCTTTGGCGTTGACCCCAGTACCGGTAATCCAGGCCTTGAGCACCAGTTTATCATCCGGCTGCAGATAAACATCCTGCCGGAAAGCGAAGCGCAGCGGTGAAATCCGCTCCAGAATCAGACCAACCCAGAAGCTGTCCCCGCTGCGCAGCGAACGTTTATAATCCAGCTCGGCGCGGATCACCACCAGGTTGATGCCGCGCCGGGTCAGTTCGGCGAAATCGAGCCCCAGCTGCTTGATAAATTCATGCCGGGTATGTTCCAGATAGTTCTGATAGACCGCATTATTCACCACCCCCTGCAGATCACATTCATAATCCCGCACCTGAAAATCAAGTCGAAACTGATATTTCTTCATTCCCTGCCCCCTTGTCACTAAATGAGTTGCATCTGTCACTGAGCATTTTTCTGCAGAACAGGCTTGGCTGCTGAACGGCCCAGAGTATAACATGAGCGATTCATACAGATTCTACTCGGAAATCGTTTACCTGAGCTATCCGCCTGAGGGAGGTTATCATGAGTAAAACCAAGCAGTCCCACCTAAGTTGCACCAACTGCAGCCCGATCTGGCAGAAGCAGGGGACAACCAGCTGCTGGAGCGACCCCGACGGTCGACCGACGGCACCGAACTATTGCCCCGGCGAAAACGAACCGCAGATCATCAGTGACAGCTTTGCCCGCTATCAAGGCGACAGCGAGGATGCGCGGCTGGCGAAGGTGGCGGCCCGGGTAGAAGGGCTCTGCTACCAGCCGGTTCCCGGCAGCGATGCCGTCAATGCCCGTTGGACGCGGGTTGAGGACACCATCGCCCTGGCCAAGCTGATGGGCTACCAGAAGATCGGCATCGCCACCTGCATCGGCCTGCTTGAAGAGAGCAACCGCCTCTCTGCAATCCTCACGGCGCAGGGGCTCAAACCGCTGTCGGTCTGCTGTAAATCGGGCAGCATCGACAAAAAGGAACTGGGCCTGAGCGAAACAGAGAAGGTGCGCCCAAACACCTTCGAGCCGGCCTGCAACCCGATCGCCCAAGCAGAACTGCTGAACCAGGCCGGTGCCGACATGAACCTGATAGTCGGACTCTGTGTCGGTCACGACATGCTGTTCAGTAAATACTCCAAAGCTCCGACCTCGACCCTGGTGGTCAAGGATCGCGTGACCGGACATAACCCGGTTGCCGTGCTTTACGGGCAGAACTTTTACTACAAAAAACTCCAGAAACAGCCGCTGATTATCCCAGCAGACTAAATGACTTCAAGGGCTGGGATGCAACCAACACCTTAAACCTTCATCAACAACAGCACTGCCGTTACTGCAGAATTCTCCGGCGAAATACTTGTTTTATTCTTGACAGTAAAAGTCGTGATTAATATATTGCAAAACAAGCAATCTCACGGAGGAAATACAGATGAAACTTTCAACGAAAAGTCGCTACGGCGTTCGTGCCATGTTCGACATGGCCTATCACGCAGGCACTCTCCCGGCGCAGATCAAGGACATCTCACGCCGCCAGAATATTTCACCACGCTACCTCGAGCAGATCTTTCAGGATCTGAAAAAAGCCGGCCTGCTGAAAAGCCGCCGTGGCCCGCAAGGCGGTTACAGCCTGGCGAAACCGGCCGAGGAGATCACGGTCAAGGATATCGTCCTGGCCGCTGAGGGCGAACTGCAACTGGTCAACTGCGTCAAAGGGCGACGCAAACAAGGCGAAAAAGGCGCGGCCTGCGAATTCGACAACCAGTGCATCACCCAAGGGCTCTGGAATGAGGGGAGCAAAATTCTGGGCGACTATTTTGCCTCCATCTCGCTGAAAGATCTGTGCGAGAAGGGCAAAGGGATGGGGCTGGAAAAAGAATTGGATCACCGCTTTATGTATTTTATCTAGAGTCAAAGGGAGTCGTTTTAGACTCCCTTTTCTATGGGGACCGGCACGCTTTGCCGCCGGAGGGAGGAAACATGCCGCAAACCCGCAGCAGCTCGGTTCTTGAACAGATCGGCAACACCCCGCTGGTTGAGTTAACCAGTTTTCGCAAACCGGGCACCGCCTCGGTCTGGGCCAAGCTGGAAGGGAGCAATCCCGGCGGCAGTATCAAGGACCGGATCGCCCTGGCAATGATTGTCTCGGCGGAAAAGCAGGGCGAACTCAGGCCCGGCATGACCATCATTGAACCGACCAGCGGCAATACCGGAATCGGACTGGCGCTGGTTGCAGCGATAAAGGGCTACCGGCTGATCCTGACGATGCCGGAGACTATGAGTATCGAACGCCGCCGGCTGTTCGGTGCCTACGGCGCCGAGCTGATTCTGACCCCCGGCAACCAGGGGATGCGCGGCGCCATCGAGAAAGCCGCAGAGCTGGCGAAAAAGCTGCACGCCTACCTGCCGCAGCAGTTCTGCAATCCGGCCAATCCGCAAATCCACCTGGAAACCACCGGGCCGGAAATCCTCGAAGCGCTCGGTCATCAGGTCGATGCCTTCGTCGCTGGCGTTGGCACCGGTGGCACCATCACCGGTGTCGGTCGCGCGCTGCGCAAACACAATCCTAAGGTCAGGATTATCGCTGTCGAACCAGCCAACTCAGCGGTTCTTTCCGGCGGGGATGCCGGTCCACACATGATTCAGGGGATCGGCGCCGGCTTTATTCCGGACATCCTTGACCAGAAGATCTACGATGAAGTCACCCTGGTCAAAGATGAAAAAGCGATCAAAACAACCCAACTGCTGGCGCGCCAGGAAGGACTTTTCTGCGGCATTTCATCGGGAGCCAATGTTTTTGCCGCGGTCAAGCTGGCCGGACAAATGTCGGAGGGGCAAAAAGTGGTCACCATTATCTGTGACACCGGTGATCGCTATCTTTCCACAGGAATCTACGATTGAACGCTATGACACTTAACGAAAAATACCTGCAGCTGCAGCAACAACTGCGCAGCTTTGAATCGGTTGCCGTCGCTTTTTCCGGCGGCGTCGATTCGACTTTTCTGCTTAAAGTCGCCCGTGACACTCTGGGGGCGGAGAAGGTGCTGGCGTTGACCGCCACATCACCGACCTACCCGACCTTCGAATTTGAGCAGAGCCAAAAACTGGCCGAACAGATCGGCGTCAAACAGCTGGCCTTTGAGAGCAATGAACTGGAGATTCCCGGCTTCGCCGAGAACCCGCCGCGGCGCTGTTACCACTGTAAGCACGAATTGTTCAGCCTGTTCCTGCGGCAGGCACAGAAACTCGGCTATCGTCAGGTGCTGGACGGCTCAAACCTCGATGATCTGGGCGATTACCGCCCCGGCCGGGATGCGGTGACCGAGCTGAAAATCGCTTCGCCGCTGCTGGATGCCCAGCTCAGCAAAGCGGATATCCGCCAGCTGAGCAAACAGCTTGGCCTGCCGACCTGGAACAAGCAGCCCTTTGCCTGCCTCTCGTCGCGCTTCCCCTATGGCACCCAGATCACCGCCGAGCGCCTGAAACAGATCGACCGCTGTGAAAGCTGGCTGCGCGAGCAGGGTTTCGGCAATTATCGTGTCCGCTTTCACGAACTGATCGCCCGCATCGAAGTGGCGCCGGACGATATCGACAAGCTGCTGGATAAAGACGTGCGGCAGCGACTGGTCGAGGAATTCAAAGCCGCTGGTTTTACCTATGTCACCCTCGATCTGCAGGGGTATCGGACCGGCAGCATGAACGAGACCCTGCCGACCAACGACTGATCACGACAGCAGAGAACCACTCTACCGCCGGCCCGCAACAGGAGATGCGATGTCAAAGAATAGTGCGCTGTTTGCCGTCTGCTTTGTCGCCGGTTTGCTCGGCAGCCTGGGGCACAGCCTGTTTGTCTGGGCCTGTGGCGAGTGGGGGCTGACCGCTTTTATCGGGGTAAAAATCGCCCCGGCGTTGAAACTGAGCTGGCTCTATCCACAGCTGATCATCGGCGGACTCTGGGGTCTGGGATATTTCTTCACCGTCAGTGTACCGCGCCTTCGTCGCCACTGGATCCGCAAAGGAATCTGGTACAGCCTGCTGCCCTCCGCCTACAGCCTGTTCTACGCGCTCCCCTATCTGCAGAATCAGGACCTGGGCGGATTAAACCTGGGGATGCTGACGCCGCTGTTCATCATTGTTGCCAACCTACTCTGGGGCGTTTTAACCGGCTTTTTCACGCGACTGTTCTGGGGGCGCTGAACGCATGAAAAGACTTGTGCTGATTATCAGTTTGCTGCTGTGCTGCACACCGGCCCTGTTTGCCGCTGAATACACAGGCCGGGTCAGCTGGATCTATGACGGCGACACCCTGCAGGTCGATGGTATCGGCCGGGTCCGGCTGCTCGGCATCGACACCCCGGAAGCCAAAGGCTCTTCGCGCGACAGGTTCTATCAAAACAACTTTGCCATCGCGCCGAAAAAACTGCGGCAGATTTCACAGCAAGTCAAACGCTTCAACATTGATACGACGAAAGGGGTGCGGGTCCGGCTGGTCACCGAAGCGCAGGAGCACGACAAGCATGGCAGGCTGCTCGCCTATCTCTATCTGCCGGATGGTCGTCAGCTGAATCGCATCCTGCTGGAGAAAGGGCTGGCAACGGTATTTCGCAGCTATCAATTCAGCCTCAAGGATGATTTTTTTACTGCTGAAAACAGCGCCCGCAGCGCTAAAATTGGTCTCTGGCAACAATAATCCCTTGCTCCTGCCGGTCGATTTCTGCTAAGCCACAGGAAAAAAGGGAGCATTTAACATGGAAAACCTGCAGCAACTGCAACAAATCCTCGACCAGACATTTGTCGGCATCAGCATGCTACGGCTGTTCACCGCATTCGTGCTGCTGTTTCTGGCTCTGCTGCTGAAGCGGATCCTGGCCCACCTGTTCACCAAGCTGATTTTTAAAGCCGTGCAGCACACCTCGAGCGAAATGGACGAGATGCTGCTGAAAAGCCTGCGCAAACCGGCTGAATTTCTGGTGCTGGTCATCGGCCTGATGTTCGTTGTCGAGATTCTGCAGCTGCCGCAGGAACCGACCAATCTGGACAGCCTGGCGAATGATATTATCAAAATCCTGCTGACCTTCAATATCGCCTGGTTCTGCTACAACCTGGTCTCTCTGCTGGAACACTGGCTCTGCCACTGGGCCGGAAAAACCGAATCGGCCCTTGATGACCAACTGATCCCCTTTGTGCGTAAAAGCCTGCGGGTCTTTATCGTCATCATGGCGCTGCTGATGCTGGTACAGAACCTCGGCTATTCGATCTCCGGACTGCTCGCCTCACTCGGTATCGGCGGCCTGGCGGTTGCCCTGGCGGCGAAAGACAGCCTGGCGAATATCTTCGGGTCGCTGATGATCCTGCTCGATCGCCCCTTTATGCTCGGCGACTGGGTGAAGGCAGGCGAAATAGAAGGAACCATCGAAGAGGTCGGCTTCCGCTCGACCCGCATCCGAACCTTTGCCAAAACCCAGATCACCATCCCCAACAGCGCCCTGATGAACATGTCGATCGACAACTACAGCCGCATGCCGAAGCGCCGCATCAAAATGACGGTCGGCGTGACCTACGCCACCTCCCCGGCACAGATGCGCCAGGCGGTCGCCGCAATCAAACAACTGCTGCGTGAACATCCGGCGATCGACCAGGAGTTCATGCTGGTCAATTTCACCGACTTCGGCGCCTCCTCTCTGGACATCATGGTCTACTGCTTCACCAGCAGCACCATCTGGAACGAATATCTTGAAGCGCGGGAAGATGTCTGCCTGAAAATCATGGAAGTGCTGGAGAGCCTGAATCTTGAGATCGCCTTCCCGAGCCGTTCAGTCTACCTGCACCAGATGGAACCTGAATCCCCGTAAACAGAAACTAAATCACTAAAAGCAACACAGAACAACGTTTTACCTTGATTTGGCTGCCGATTTGCATATCTAATGAGAGGCACAGGGCTGCTTTCTGTATGACTCGTGTGGGGGGAGAGTTTTACGGCTATTAATCAGCTTGTGACTTACGTTATTTCACTGAGACCACAAGCCATTACCGTTAAAACAAGGTTTTATAATGCCCCTACTGCAAATCCAGACCCTGCTTGCCAGCAGCAAGCAGGACGACCGTAGCCTACAGTTCACCATTGATGACCTGCAGCAGAATTATGGTGACCAAGTCTACCCGGCTGTTTTTCAGGCCCTCTACAATATCGAGTTGAGCGTCGAAACCGCCAGATTTTTCTGGCAGGAAGCGACCCGCGATCAATTTCAGCTCAATTCACTGCGCAGCCTGCGCGCCACCCTGCTTGACTACCTCTATACCAGGACCAACGAACTGCTTGATCCCCGGGTGATCGATGCACACAAGCTAGACAAACTGCGCCTCAGTGCGGTAACAGACGGACTGACCCACCTCTACAACCAGTCTCACTTCAAGCAGGAGCTGGGCGACCTGATCAGCAAGTACAACAGCATGCCGGGAGCAACCTTCTCCCTGCTGCTGTTCGACCTGGACCACTTCAAACAGTTCAATGACCGCAGCGGCCACCTGCGTGGCGATCGCGTGCTTGCTGATGTCGGACAGATAATCAGCTCGCTGGTTCCCGCTGGAGCCCTTGCCGCCCGCTATGGTGGCGAAGAATTCGCCGTGATATTGCCTGACACAGGACTGACCCAGTCGATTATTCTGGCGGACAAGATCCGCTCGACAATTGAGCAGACCCGCTTCGATGGCGAGGAGCGGCTCGACAAGGGCAACCTGACCATCAGCGGTGGTGTTGCCTGCTACCCCGCTGCCGGAAAATCGATGGTCGCACTGGTCGCACATGCAGACAGTAAACTCTATGATGCCAAGGTGACCCGCAACAGCATATCGCCAAAGCCATCAGACAGTCGCGGCATTATCCGCCACGCCATTCGCAACATTGTCGAACTGCGCAGCACGAACAATGAATCCTTTAAAAATTCACTCAGTGCCGACATCAGCTACACCGGCATGCTGCTGAAAACCGATCGGGCCCCCACCGTCGGCAACCAGATTGAACTGCGCTTTCCCTACCCCTTCTGGCCCAGCGAGCATCTGACAACCGCCCAGGTTCGCCATGTGCGCAGCAACGCGACACCCAACAACTACCTGATCGGCATAGAATTTACCGAACCACAGGTCGATTTCATTGAAAGAATCCTGCCATCAGAGCTCTACAGTCCCGCGAGCACCTAACGCGCTTGTCGCTGCGCGCTCTTTCCGCTACACTTGCCGGCGATTGTTCACTGCGCTGACAAGGAGGAATTGATGGCGGCCACAGTCTGGTTTGCAGATTTACGTTCCGGAGTCCGGGAAAACCTTTTTGACAAGCTGGAGCGCCTGCTCAGCCAGGCCGGACTGGCAACAGCCATTAAATCGGGCGATCTGACTGCGGTTAAGATCCATTTTGGTGAAAAAGGCGGACATGCTTACGTACGTCCGGTATTTATCCGCAAGATTGTCGAACAGATCAAGTTGCTGGGCGGCAAACCCTTCCTCACTGACTCCAACACCCTCTACCCCGGCCAGCGCAAAGAAGCGGTATCAGCCCTGACCTGCGGCATCGAAAACGGCTTTGCCTACGCTGTCGTCGGCGCACCGCTGATCATGTCTGATGGCCTGCGTGGCTCATCGGCGCGGCGGGTGCCGATCAACGGCGAACTGCTTGAATCTGCCGATATCGGCCTGGAGATTCTCGAAGCGGACGCGCTGCTGACCGTCAGCCATTTTAAATGTCACGAGCTGACCGGCTTCGGCGGAGCGATTAAAAATCTGGCCATGGGCTGTTCGAGCCGCGCCGGGAAAATGGAGCAACATTCGACTGTCGCACCCAAGGTTGCGGAGAAGCTATGCACGCTCTGCGGCGACTGCCTGAAGGCCTGCGCTCACGCTGCCATCGAACTCAATGCGCAGAGCGCTGCAATCGACGCGCAGCTGTGCACCGGCTGCAGCCGCTGCATCACCATCTGCAGCGAGAAAGCGATTCAGATTCAGTGGAATGAGCAGGCCGACAAGGTGATGCGTAAAATGGCCGAGTACGCGCTCGGCGCCACCAGCGGCAAGGCAGGAAAACAACTCTACGTCAACTTTATCACCCAGGTCAGTCCGTCCTGCGATTGCTACGGGCATTCGGACGCGGCCATTGTTCCCGACATCGGCATCCTCGCCAGCACCGACCCGGTCGCCCTCGATCAGGCCTGCGCCGACCTGGTCAACCAGGCACAGGGCTTACCGAACACGGCGCTGACCAGCGGCCAAGCGCCGGGTGGGGATAAATTTCGCGGGGTACATCCGGATATCGACTGGGAGGTCACGCTGGAACACGCAGAGAAGGTCGGCCTGGGCAGTCGTGAATATCAACTGAATAGATTGGAACCAAAGGGCAAAGACTGGTAAATCAGCCCGGCAGCCGGTCTTTCAGCTGCTCAAGTCGCTGCTGACCGGCGAGATCGCCATATCCGGCCAGCACCACCAGCCCGAACTGACCATCCGCCTGCCGGACCAGCCCGATAGCCCGAAACGGCACCAGCAGCGCCACAAGCAGGCCGCAAACGAGCAGTATCGAACCAATCCATACCAGTGGCTCACCCGGATCGCTGGAGAGCTGAAAACCGACGCTCCAGACGCCATCGCCGTGATACTGAAAGGCGGTCTGATAAACACTGACACCACCAATGGTCAGCGGCTGATTGACCCGAATCTGCCCTTTTTGCAGCAGACGGTCATCGAGAAAGATGGAAACCTCTGTCTCCATCTGCTTGAGAATCGGGTCCCGGTACTCAATGTTCACAATTTTAAATCCCGGATTTGGAGTGCGGTTGAACTTCTCTGTCTCCGCCGTGACTTCGTAAATCCCCAGCGATTGCTCCTGGCGAAAAACCTCGACCTTCAAAACCCCCATATCCGGCTCAAAATGCCGTACGACACAGGACAGGTCCAGCCCTGAAACCCTGAAAGCATCCCCCTCCTGCAAGGTGACCGACTCCAGTAATTGCCCGCTGCCGGCGTCAAGCAGGTCGAATCTGAGCTTAATCGGGTAATAGATGGCGCGGAAACTGTCAGCCCGCAAACCGATTCCAAGTGGCAGTTCGGCCTGCGCATCCCAGTCGTAATAGCGGTCATTGACCTGGTACAGATAGGTGTTGATGGTACCGACAAAACCGGCTTCACCAATAATAGCGCCGGCCATGATAATAAGCAGCGCCATGTGCACCAGCGTTGAGCCCCAACGCCCGAGCCGCCCCCGTCGGGCAAGCAGTCTGCCGTCAGCGCAATGGGTCGCAAAGCCGGCCTGTCGCAATAAGGTTTCGATGGATTCAATTTCGGTCTGCGGCAGCGGAGGTGTCGATTGCTCCAGCGCGTGGTGCAAACGATCCGTATCGGCTAAATTTCTGCGAATGGTCTTCAGGGTGCAGCAGAGCAAGTTAAGCGCCAGCAGGCCCAGCAGGAGACGATACCAGAGGGACTGAAAGTAGAGTTCGTAATGACCGGCCTGCTCCGGCACTCCGGTACCAAAAACGGCAACCACAGACAGAGACAGCAGCAGAAAAAGCGTCAGCTTGACCGAAGTGAAAAACTTGAACATCAACGCAACTCGATTTTCGGTCGGGAGTTAACCGGAGCGTTCTGCATCTGCAGAAGGGAAGGTAGCTTGCGAGCAACTATTTTCATGTCGCTGATTGTGACACCCTCGGCAACCACCAGCGCCGCCGGCACTGTTCCGCCGAAAACACCGACATAATCCCCCGGCTCAGGACGGCCGCCCTGGTAGTCTTTGCGGGTTCGCAGATAAACGCTGCCCGCTTCTGCCAGGGGGAGAAAAAAAGATCCATCAGCCTCAGTTCGTTCTGAAACGCTCAAGGGGCTGGCCGAAACCTCCCGGTCAGAAAAGGCAAAAACCAGCAGGCCTGCGACCGGCCTGCCGTCAATATCGACAACCTGCCCACTGATAGCAGTTGCCGATGGGTCGGTCAACCCGGCAAACACCCAAGCCTTGTCGTGCACACCTGCGTCGGTCGTTTCTCCAGCCTTCAGCGTCACTCGCGATGGCTCTCCGGCAGGATTCGGGGTTAAGAATATCAGGTCGCCGACGCGTGGTGGCCCCATCAGCGGCCCCGGCGAATTGCGCAAAAACACACCAACGTAATAATCTCCAGCAGGTCCCGACAGCTCGAACACGCCATCGGATTGCACTTGCGCGACCGGCCCCGGAATTCGCGTGTACTTGCGCGGGTCGGGGATAGCACCATCGACGGACCAGAGAGCCGCAACCCCCGAACAGCTGGGGAGACTGGAGCAATCGACCCTGCCGACCACCCGCCCGATCTGGTCGGAGGCAACGACCTCCCCGTGACCGCAGATCAGCAACAATAGACCAACAACGAAGATGACTCGTAGCATTGAATAAACTTTCAGTGAGAAAACCAAGGTTGTTGCAGTGTATAAAAAAAACGGGCCAAGGGAAACTACTGCTTCACCTGGCCCGCTTAAATCATCCTGCTTGCTCTCTACCTACCGAGCATCGCGGCATTTGCCTCTATATCGGCTCCAGCGACAGTCAGTGTCGGCGTCACAGCTGCCCTTATCGCTGTAATCAGAGCAGCTGGCTGCCGGAGCGGACATCGGAGCAGGAGCAGACGTATGGCAGGTTGTACATTTCGCGTAAGCCTCCGCCAGAGACGGAGCCTGATCAGTCTTACCATGACAGCCGGAACAACTGCCGTTGCCGACGCCATAATGATGACAGTCCTTACAACCCTTGGCGAGCGCACTGTGCGCCGCGTGATTAAATAGCACTGGCGCTTGCCCAGAGACCTCTAAAGTAATCGTGTCTGGAGCTTTCAAGGCGACAGCCGGCATCGCGAAGGCGGCCACAACCGACACGGCCAAAGCGATCATCAGTAATCTCTGCATTCAATCCTCCACTGCTGCTGAATTTTGTATTCGCGAACTATATGTATGTAGATAATTGTTGGTGAAAGAGCGGGCCGGAGAAGTTCCGGCCCGCTCGGTACGACTTAGCAGGGATGAACGTTGCTGCTCCCGACTACTTTTGGCTTCATGTACTTTTTCATCGTCTACTCCTTCTTGCTACTGGTTATTGGTGCTGACTGTCTTATTTATACACTTCCAGTTCGTGGATGCCGTAACCATCACGGCGCTCCTTCTGGCAACGGATCTGAACATAACGGGCATTCCTTGAGCTGAAGCTCACCTGATCGGTGCCGCCATTGCCGTAGTTCTCATCTTTGACCCGGGTCCAGTTGCTGTTATCGGTCGAGACCCGGACCTCGTACTCTTCAGCATACTGGCTGGTATTCCAAATGATGACGACCTTACTGATCGAAGTGCTCTGGCCCAAGTCGACCTTGAGCCACTCTTCGCTGCTGCTTCTGGCGTACCAGTAGCTGCTGCTGTTGCCATCTACGGCCTTGGCGGCACTATAGCTGCTGCCTTCACTGCGGGACGAGCTGGCGGTTTTATTCAGCGCCAGATTGCTTACCACCGGCGGTGGCGGGGGCGTCACCACACAGAGGCTGCCGATATAGGTCGCCTCAGCAAGCTGCGCGGTCGCCTGGTTGACGTAACCGCTGCTCAGGTGCATGGTCCACTTCGGATTATCACAGGAGACCAGCGCCTGCTTGTCGCTGTGACAGCTGGTACAGGTACCCAGATCGCCAGTGGTGTAATCCGCCGGCGGCGAGAAACCCGGTACCTGATAAGCCTTACCATTGTGTTCGATGCTGTACATATTGAAGCTCAGAGATGGATTTTCCCAACGGTCATGTCCACCCTTGTCCCCCATATCGTCCCCGTTCGGGCTGACATCCTCGCGGACACGATTCCTCCCACCATCGGTCATGAGATCCCACCAGATGGCAAACTTACCCTTACCCGTCAGCTTGCCGTTGTTGGTCGTCCGGGTGTAACCCAGCGGGCCGCTCGGCTTGGCGTGGAACGGATCCTGGTTGTGACAGGCCGCACAGGCCGCGAAGTTCTGGATTGGTCCACCCTTGTCATGCTGGTTACTGCCGTGACACTCACGACAGGCGGCCTGCGCCGGACGATCCTGTGCCCACGCCGGAACAACGTGACAATGTGCACAGTCGCCCTGGTTCGCCCACTCAGTATCATGGTGCGGGCTGGACATATGACAGTTGGAACAGACATCCGGACTGCTGACCGCCTGGTGACAGACACCG
>DATCYW010000056.1:0-20073 GCA_036526255.1 Malonomonas sp.
TGCGGCGACAACTTCTCAAGCGTCTTATCGCCAAAACCTTTTACCTGAGTCAACTCAGCGAGTGATTTAAAATCACCATTTGCCTGCCGATATTCAACGATCCTCTTGGCCAGCACTTCACCAATCCCCTTCACTTCTACCAGCTGTTCTACGGTTGCCGTGTTGATGTCGACCTTTTCTGCCGCCAGCGCAGGGATACTGCCAATCGACAAGACCAAAGCCAGTAACGACAAACAAACAAAACGCTTGACCATTTCCATCATAAAGCCCCCCATTTATGACGCCCCTCCCAGGGCGAGTTAGGGTACGAGAACCCTCTTCGCGCACAATTCAAATAATGACTATTAAAGGCAGGATACTAGCACTTCATCTGACGCTTGAAAAGACTCTAAAAAATGCTCATAAAGAGCCCGATAACAGAATATCGTCCACTGCAGCAGGCAGGTCAGCGACAACCTTCGCCCGGCGTGGTGCTTCGCTGTCCAACCAGTTACCGCCATGTCCGGTCCTGACCAGGTAAGAGCGGCAACCGGCTGCCAGACCGGCATCGATATCGGCCTGTTTGTCACCGATCATGTAAGAGCGACTCAGGTCGATGCCCAGCTCCCGGGCCGCCTGTAACAACATCCCCGGTGCCCCTTTACGGCAAGCGCAGGCGGTCAGATACTCCCCCACTCCGGCGGTGGGATGATGTGGGCAGCTGTAAATTCCGGCCAACGTTACGGCAAACTTCTCCAGCAGCTTTTCCATATGCGCATGCAGTCGTTCAACCTGTTGCAGACTGAAGTAGCCACGCGCCACTCCCGACTGATTGGTCACCACCACCAGCAGATAGCCGGCATCCTGCAGCCGCTTCAGTGCCTTCGGCACGCCGGGGATAAATTCAAATTCCGCCGGCTCGACCAGATAGTCTTTCTCAACATTAATGGTGCCGTCGCGGTCCAGAAAAACCGCAGGGCGAAGTTTGGCTGAAATCATGAATTGGCTTTTTCTTTTCCGAAGTTGCAGAAAGCGCCCAGTGCAGTTACTATCCCCGCACAAAAGAGCTGATGAATTTCACAGGAGAAGACGATGGAAAAGCTGTCCGCCTTTGTCACCACCTTCAATAACGCCCACACCCTGCATGCCTGTCTCGACAGCGTCAAATGGGCGGATGAAATCGTCGTGCTCGACTCGTTCAGCACCGATGAAACCATGCAGATTGCAGAGAGTTTCGGCGCAAAAACCTTTCAGCACAAATTTCTTGGCTACGGGCCGCAGAAGCAGTCGGCGTTGGAGAAAACCAGCCACCGCTGGGTGCTGCTGCTTGACGCGGATGAGGCTCTTTCACCGGAGCTGCAGCGGGAAGTTCAGCAACTGTTAGAAAACGGGCCTGAATGCGATGGTTACGAGCTGCCCCGGCAGGAACAGATGTTCTGGCAGATGGCCAGCACCAAGGCACGGCTGAACGGTTTTTTGCGCCTGTTCGACAAAACCAGGGCCCATGTTTCCGATATGCCGATTCACGCTGCACCGAAAGTCGACGGCAAAATCGGCCGGCTAAACCATGCCTTCTATCATTTCGGCGAAGTCGATATTCACACCAAGGTTGACAAGATCAATCACTACTCGACCGGTCTGGTTGCCGACAAGATCGCCAAAGGCAAACACCCTTCCCCCTGGATCATGATCTTTTATCCGCCGCTGTTTTTTCTGCGGCAGTATTTCTTCAAACGCAACTTCTTAAATGGCTGGTCGGGATTTATCGCCTCAATCATCAACAGCCATTACGCATTTTTGAAATACGCCAAGCTGTTCGAATACGCCCAGCAGCAGAAGTACGGCACCAGCCTGCTGCCAAAGTGCGCGCCGGAGCCCGAGCAGAAAACCCGCCCCAAATAAGTTACAGGGCACCCATCGCGATCAATTTATCCAGCGCAATCTGTGGCGTGATCTGTTTCATGCAGCTGTGATGATCGCAAGGTTTTTTGCAGTAGCAGTTGATACAGTCAAGCCCGCTGACCTGAATCGCCTGCACATTGTCACCGATCGGCTTGACCCGGTTCGGATCGGTCGGGCCGCAGACCACCAGCATCGGCCGGTCAGACGCCGAAGCGACATGAGCGGTGCCGGTATCATTGCCGACAATCAAGCGTGCCTGCTCAGCCAGAGGGACAATGTCCACTATCTGGGTTTTCCCACAGAGGTTGACCAGCCACTCCTGCCCCACTGTCGCTCTGATTTTTTCACACTCGTCCATCTCATCCGGCCCACCAATAATCGCGACCTTCAAGCCCCGTTCGTGCAGCAATCTGGCCAGCCCGGCGTAATTATCCGCACCCCAGCGTTTCAGATAGCCGGCCGCCTGACAGCCGGGCATAAAGACCGCGTAATGATCCGGCATAAGGGAGAACTGCTCCTGTAATTTTTTTGCCCGCTGTCGCGACGCCTCATCAACATGTAAAACCGGTCGCGGCGTCAGCGTCGGTATGCCGGCTGAGGCAAGCGCCCGCTGCTGCACCGGAAAGGAATGAATCGACTGCTTTTTGGGCGGTTCCGGTGCCAGATTGTAGGGGAAACGCTTATGGTTGCCCAGACGGTAGGGAACCCTGCCGCCGGTCAGATGCAGCGCCGTCATCAGCCAGCGGCTGCGATCGTTCGACTGCAGATCGACAATCAGGTCGTAATGTCGACTGCGGATCTCGCTCAGCCAGCGCCAGACGCCCTTAATTCCCTTCTCGGTTTTGCGCAGATCGACAGTAATGATCTCAGCGAAGCGCGGATCATCCTTGAACAGCCGATCCCAGGGGGGCAGAATATTCAGATCGATACTGGCAGCGGGGAAGGCCCGACGGATATCCTCAAACAACGCCGTGGAGATGACGATATCCCCCATGGCACTCCACTTGATGATCAGAATTTTTTTGATCGATTTGACCGCAGGCAGATTCACCAGCTTATTCATCACGATACCTGCTCAAAATCTTGTCGATAATATTTGTCGATGACTTGCCGTCAACAAACTGAATCAATTCCACGCGCCCGCCGTAACTCTCGACCAGTTCCTTGCCGACCACCTCGTCCGCCAGATAATCCCCCCCTTTGACCAGGATCTGCGGACGCACCTTCTGCAGCAGCTCCAGCGGCGTGTCTTCATCGAAAATCGCCAGATAGTCGATACAGTCGAGAGCCGCAAGGATCTGCGCCCGCTCGGACTCTTCGAGCAGCGGCCGCTTCGGGCCTTTGAGGCGACGGATCGAAGCATCCGAATTCAGTCCCAATACCAGCAAATCACCGAGATTACGCGCCTGCTGTAAATACTTGACGTGCCCGGCGTGCAGCAGATCAAAACAGCCGTTGGTAAAAACAATCTGTTTACCGGCAGCACGCTGTGCGTCGAGCAGTACAGTCAGCTCATCACGAGGCAGGATTTTCCCCTCTGGCTGGCGATTTCGCCTGGCGTAATCGTTGAGAATTTCCGCGCCGGTCACAGTTGATGTCCCCAGCTTGCCGACGACAATTCCGGCGGCGAGATTTGCCAATCTTGCGGCGTCACCCAAACTTGAGCCAACCGCCAGCGCCGCGCCGATAACGGCAACGACGGTATCGCCGGCACCCGAGACATCAAACACCTCGCGCGCTTCAGTCGGCAGATGTTCGATACTGCCGTCGGCAGCAAACAGACTCATCCCCGCCTCACTACGGGTCAGCACCAGCGCTTCAAGTTGCTGTTCACGCAGCAGCTTTTCTCCGGCCGCCAGCAGGGTGGTTTCATCGGTTATTTTCATCCCGGTGGCAACCTCGGCCTCGCGCCGGTTCGGGGTCAACAGGGTGGCACCACGGTAGCGGCCGAAATCGGCCCCCTTGGGATCGACAATCACCGGAACCTGCTGCTGTCGGCACAGCTGAATGATCTGCTGCAGCAACACAGGGGCCAGAACCCCCTTGAGGTAATCGGACAGCAGCACGGCTCCGACCTGCGGCAACTGCAATCTGACATAGTCGAGCAGCTCGGCCTGCTCAGCCGCGGTAATTTCAGCGGTACTCTCCCGGTCGATCCGCAGCATCTGCTGATTACTGGCCAACACACGGCTTTTGCGACTGGTGGTGCGTTGCGGCGATTGCTGAATTCCGACGATCTCGATATTTCGTTGTTGCAGTAAAGTCAGTAGTTTCTGCGCATCCTCGTCGGCACCGACAACCGAAGCGACCGACACCTGGCAGCCAAGCGACAACAGGTTATTGACAACATTTCCTGCGCCACCAAGACGCAGCTCATCGCGCTCGACTTCGACCACCTGCACCGGGGCTTCAGGCGAAATCCGGCTGGTCTTGCCCCAGATATATTTATCCAGAATCAGATCACCAACCACCAGCACTCGCGTCTGCGCAATTGCGGAAATAAGCTCTTTCATCTGTGGTCGATTCATGGACGAATCTCTTTCTGCAAAGAGTCCAGCACCGCATGGGCCAACAGCGGGATATTGATCTCATGATGACCGGTGATAGTGTAGCCGCGCCCCTGGCCTGAGGTCGGCCGCTTCACCACATTCTGCAAGGGGCGATAGTGCTGGATCATATCAAAATTTGCCGTGGTGAAATTATCGACCTGATGGCCGAGATTCTGCGCGATCGACAGCGCCTTAAGAAAGACCTCCGGTAGCAGCACTGCCGAACCAACGTTCAACCAGACTCCGCCGTCACCTAGATCAGCGACCACTGACGTCAGCAGGCGGAAATCCTGCATCGACAACGCGCCAATAACCGCGCCATCCGCCTGCGGATGTTGATGGATGATGTCGGTCCCAAGCGCGACATGCACCGTCACCGGGATGTCATTCTCAACGCAGGTCGCCAACAGACTGTACTCTTGATGCGGGTGCTGATTGTCGATAATCGCCCGACCGATCGACTCACCAAAACCGAGGCCCCGCACCTGCCCGGCTTGCAGCGCCTGGTTCATGCCGGCGCCGGTCTCTTCGGAAAAGCCGAAATCACCCGACTGCAGCACCGCCCCGACATCCTCAGAGGTCGCGCCGACCAGCGAGACCTCGTAATCATGGATTGCCGCCGAACCGTTCATGGAGACCGCGGTGATAACACCGCTATCGATCAGTTTTTTCAGCACCGGCTGCAGACCGCACTTGATAACGTGCCCTCCCATTGCAAGAACAACGGGGCGGTCGCAGCGCTTCGCATTGACAATGGCGGCGACAACTGCACGCAAGGATTCGGCTCCAAGCAGGTTGGGCAGACTGGCGAAAAAATCTTGAAAAGAACCTTCCGCCTGCGGAGTCCCGGCGAAATGCTCACTGACATTCACTTTGTTGTCGCGGGATTTTATTGAATAGGTCGTTATTCCATCAAGCTTGACGGGAGTGTATTTTTTCATCTTGTATCCATTTGGTTTTACAGATTAGCGGCGTCGATCAGTTCGCAAAGCAGATGAATAATCAGCAGATGCATCTCCTGAACCCTGGCAGTCCTCTGAAAAGGAACGACCAGCGAAAAATCGACTTCAGCGGCAATCTGGCCGCCGTCGCGACCGGTCAAGCCGAGGGTAGCACAGCCGATCTGTTTGGCCTTCTGCAGGGCAAGCAGGACGTTTTTCGAGTTGCCGCTGGTCGAAATGCCGATCAGCAGATCCTTCTCGCTGGCCAAAGCTTCGACCTGACGGGAGAAAAGCTGTTCAAAACCGTAGTCGTTGCCGATCGCCGTCAGGCTGGAGGTATCGGTCGTCAGAGCGATGGCCGGCAAACCGCGGCGCTCCACCTCAAATCGTCCTACAAGCTCGGCGGCAAAGTGTTGGGCATCAGCGGCGGAACCGCCATTGCCGCAGATAAGGATTTTACCGCCATCCTTCAGACAACCGATCAGGCGCTCGGCGCAAGCTGAAATTTCCGCAGCCAACTGTGTTTTAATCAGCTCAGCCAGGGCGATGTGTTCAGCAAATGAATTTTCTATCAGTGGGTTCATCGCTGCTTACCTGCAGTTTGAAGGAGTGGTTTCAAAGCGGAAACCAGACTCGCGGAGATTGAAGCCTGCGAAAAATGCGCTTCATATGTCTGTCGCGCCTGCTGCCCCATCCGGGCAAGCGCCTCAGGATAGCTAAGCAACCGCGAAACTTCTTCGGCCAGTTGCTGCGGATCCCCCGGAGCGACCCAGCCAATCCCCAGATCATCGGCAGCGCCGAAGGACTCCGGGTAAGCTGAAGCCCGGCGCGTCACCAGCGGCTTCCCACAGGCCAGTGCCTGATAAACCTTGTTCGCGATCACCCGCCCGGCCTTTTCACTGGTGCCAAAAACCCCCAGCAGAAGATCGGCCTGATGAATAACTTCAGGCAACTCGGCATAGGGAACCCAGGGGGCAAACTCAACGTTTGTCAGGCCGGTCGCAAGCCGGCGGCATTCAGCCAGCAAGGGACCGTCTCCGACCAGTTTCCAGACCAGCGGCGGACCAACGTACTGGCGCGCTGCCGCAACAATCACCTGAGGCCCCTGCAGGCTAAGAAAGCTACCATAAAACAGGACCGTCGCTTGCTTCCCTGCAGGCCGAACAAAATCCTCAGGGATAAAAAGATTCTCCTCCGCACCGACCGGAACCACCGCCACATGTTCTGCTGCAACCCCCAGTTTAGCTGAAAAAAATCTTGCGTGCTCCCAGGTATCAGCCAGTACAAGGTCTGCTCTCTGCAGTAACGACGACTCCCAGCGCAGCAGACGTTTGGCTTTTCGGCTGTTCAGCGAAAACTTTTCACGCTCGAAAACCTGCTTGTCGTATGCGCTGATCAAAGGATCAAAAACCAGCGGCAGGCCCATTTTTTTAGCCCAGCGCGCAGCAGCGGCCAGATCCCGCTGTCGAAAACAGGGCACCCAGACAAGATCGACCGCCGGGATTTTTCTAGCGCGTGCCTCAAAGTCTCCGACAAGGCTCGACCGCGGCGTAAAATCGACAATGTCCCAACCGGCTGCAGTAAGAATCTGCCGCAAAATCCGGTTGCGTGAGTAGTCGGGGTCAAAACGGCCCCACCAGAGGACCTTTTTCATGCAGTCGTGCTTGCTGACAGGAGATGTGAATCTTCAGCCTGCACATGCAGGGTCGCCAGAAACAGCGCCATCAACCAGAACAGAACCTGCAGCCAGGCACCTGAGTAAAAGGCAAAGTGAGTATTGATCGGGAACAACGCCGCCAGCAGACATAAAGCAAAGGGGCTGGCAAAAAAGCGCGCTTCGCGTTTGGCTCTGAGCCAGGCCCGTATCAGCAGCAGATAAACGATCGCCAGTGACACTAGCCCGATGCTGCCGGTTTCACAGGCGATATCAACCAGCATGGAATGACCGTGCATTGCACCGGTGCCGTCGTTGTTCGAATTATTCCACGGATCATCCTCTGCAGCATAATCGTTGTAAGCGTAGCGAAAACTGCGCGGGCCGACGCCGTTGACAGGATTGTCCTGGAACATATGCCAGGCCGTGGTCCAGATCGGCACCCGTTTTGAGACCGCTTTATCGATCAGCCGGACATCGCCACTGAAGATCAGCATCGATGTCTTAACTTTTTGCGCAAAAGCTGGTGACAATTGATAACTGCCGAACAGAACAACCAACAGCAGGGGGATCAGGACAGCAATCTGCCGCCAACGGATAATTTTGTGCTGCTGGTGCAACAGATAGATGAAACCGATGAAGCCGACCGCGAACATGATCCAGCCAGCGCGACTGCCAGCGAGCAGCATCACCAGAACCAGGGCTGTAAATCCAACGAGCTGCTTGAGTTTGTTCTTCGTCAGATACAGATAGGTGCAGAGCAAAGGAGCATAAACGCCTAGAAATAATCCAAGTTTGTAATGACGGCCAAAAATTCCATTCAGACGGCCTGGTAAAATTTCGTAACCAAAAAGATCGCGACCGAACCCGGCCTGAACCAACGCATCAAAAATCCAGAAGAGTAAAATGTAGGAGGAATACTTGATGATCAAATCCCTGGTGGCTCGATCCTTCACCAGCAGAATGATATAAATCCCGACGAAATAGAACCTGACAAATTGCAGCGCAGTCGCGACTGACTTGCCAAGGTTTACCGCATCGAACGAAGCAATCAGCATCGGCAGCCACAAAACAACAAACAATAGGGAGTAATCTCTTATCGACTGCAATGACAGCAGTTCTTTACGTTGCGGAAAGAATTTCCAGGCGCCCAACAGCGCCATAAGGATCAGCGGGATCTCTCCGCCGCGACCGAACGGCGTCATGATGATGCACAACAGGACCAGGCCGATGCCGAATTTCTGTTCGTCAATTTTCATATGGTTCTTTCGCAACATCAGTTCAAGGGTTCTCTGCTGCTGTCGGCAAAGAGGGGCAGACGGCAGCATAAGCACGCCACTCTGCCTGGCACATCTGTTCGACAGTGTAATTCTCTACAACCCAGCGTCGACCGGCAGACCCGGTTGCAGGCAGATCGGTATCGGCAGACAACGCCAGGCGCAATTTTGCGGCCATATCCTGGCTGCTCAAGGGCGAGTACAGCCAACCGGACAAGCCGTCTTTTACCGTCTCGAGAGAACCGCCATGGGCTGAGGCGATGATCGGTTTGCCCATCGCCTGCGCTTCAATGGCGACGCGACCGAAGGCTTCCGGCTCAGTTGAAGCAGAAACGACAATATCAGACAGCGCATAACAAGCAGCAATATCCGACCTGCTGCCTAAAAATTTAACCCGGTCGGCGATGCCGAGATGATAGGCGAGGGTTTTCAATTCGTTCTCATAGGCAACTTTTTTTCCTGCGCCGCCAATCAATAAAGCCTGCCAGGGAAGATCCTTCAGTTCACCAAGCGCCTGCAGAAACAGAGTCTGCCCCTTCCAGCGGGTGAGACGTCCGGGGAGGGTGATAACCGGCACCCCCGCCTCGAGTTCAAGTTTGCGTTTCATCTCGTGCACGGCTTGCCGGTCATAATCTTCCGGATTGAATTCTTCAGGATCAAAACCACGCGGGGCCAGGTCGATACGAGCTGGTGCCACTTGATAATTTTCAATGATGTGCGCCCGGATAAATTCGCTGATCGCAATCACCCGTTCACCACGGACCATTGCACTGTTGTAAAACCACTTGAGCCGGTTCTGGATCTTGTGGGTGCCGTGAAAGGTAGTGACCATCGGGGTACGGGTTATTCGACAGGCGATCAACGCCGCCCAGGCCGGAGCTCTGGAGCGGGCATGAACCAGATCTATTTCATGCTGCCGAATAATTTTTGCCAGCTGCAGAGCCGACCCAAGGATGGCCCAGGGTCTGCGTTTGGCAAGCGGCAACAAAAAGTGCTCGCCGCCGGACTTTTCCAGCAGAGACACCAGCTTGCCTCCATTGGACGCGACATAACTTTTTGCCCCTTGCGCTACGATAAAGGCAGCCATTTCCAGAGTGCCGCGTTCGACACCGCCTTCATTTAATGCTGCTGTAACCTGAAGTATTTTCATCTTGGCTTAACTTCCGACCTGCCCTGTGTTGAGCTGATTCGCGCTGGTTGCGCCAACAAGTAAAAGCGATTCCGCCTGGTGCAACGCCGCAGCCAGATCAATTTTAACGCGTGCCGAGCCGACCTGGCCGTTAAATATATGGGCACTGTCCTGCGCAACCAAACCCTGAATAAATCTAAAAAACTTGCTGTTCCGGTCAGCATGTTCAAGCGACAGAACTTCCACGCAAGAGCTGCCGAAACTCACTGCTTCGCTGAGCATCGAGGTCGAATCGGCGGTTAAGAAAACGTACTCGCTGTGCTGCAGGAAATCCGGAATCGGATTGATCTGCTCTTCAGAATAAAAAACCGCCCGCTCAAAGTTGAAGGATTTAAGCACAGCTTCAATCACTTCAGGAGTTCGGCGAGAGGTTGTCAGCCAGAACCGATGGTCCGGAAAAAGCCTGAATATCTCTGTTAACTGCTGACGGATGGTCTCTGGATCAAGGTCACCCTGCTTGCTGTTGCCGCCAATAATTATCGAAACATAGCGACAACCCGGCTCTGCAACAACCAGCCCCTGCGGCTCGACGAAACTCAGATTGATCGGCAAACTCACAATATTGCTCAGCTGTGGCGGATCATCGTGCTGCTGAGCGACAATCAGGTCGAAATCAAGCCGATAGCCTTGCGGCAGCATGATCGCAACCGATTTCAATCCCAACTTGCGTGCCAGGACCCGGTTGGCATAATAGGTTTCTGAACCGGCCGAGACAATTGCTGAATACTCACCAGTAATCTTATCGGTTTGAAACAGCTGTTCCCGCAGCAGACCACAACGGTCGGCGAGATATGAGAACGCCTTGGCCGCACGGGTTTTAAATGCAACCCGCTGAACAATATAATCGCGACCGAGGTGCCGGGCAAAGGCGATCGATTGATTGACATGCCCAGGCTTTCCATCACTGAGAATCAGTAACGGCTGCGCGTTATTCGTGGTCAAAGTGCTTCCGCTTCATCAATCAACATCACCGGGATATCGTCGCGCACCGGATAACGCAATTGACAGGGTTCACAGCTGATCGACAGTTGATCCTCGGCCAGAACGACCGGTTGTTTGCACTTTGGACAAGCAAGGATTTCCATTAATTCTGGGCGTACTGGCATCTATTCTCTCCATAGTCGCTTGGTTATCTCAGCTAACAGTTCAGCTTCCTGATCAATCTCAATACTCATCGGCACTTGATAGCAGGGAACAGCAAACATCCCGGCCTCTAGTTTGACCGCATCCTTTTCCGTAGTCAGCAGTGCATCACACCCCAGACTCAAGGTGACGACTTCCGTCAGACTCTGCGTATCGAACTTGACATGATCGCTCAAAGGGAGCGTTTCAGCAAGGTTCAACCCTGCTGCAGTCAGCGCTCTGAAAAAGGTTGCGGGATCGGCAATCCCGGCAAACGCCAACAGCTTCTTCCCTTGCAGCGCAGCCAGTGGCGTCTTTTCGCCCGTCAGGCTGATAGCATGGTCAGCAAGCTGATGACGACAGGTCCAACTTGGCTTGGCGCTGATGTTGCTGTTAAACGGCCGGTCAGCACGGGTCAGCAGCAACAGATCAGACCGTTTTAAAGCTCCCGCGAACTCGCGAAGCAAGCCGCCGGGCAATGGCAGTCCATTACCGAAAGGCCGCCTGGCGTCGAGTAACACAAGGTCCAGATCACGCACAACAGCTCTATGCTGAAAACCATCATCAAGAATCACAACATCGGCAGCGTGCTGCTCGATCGCACAGTGCACCCCGGCTGCTCTTTTTCTGGCGATCAGGACCAGGGCGTGCGGATTACGTCTGGCGAGCAGATAAGGTTCGTCGCCAGAAGCCGCAGGCGGCAACAACACTCCATTACCAGCAGAAACCAGACCGACCTCATCTGCAAAGGTGCCGCCATAGCCGCGGCTGACAACTGCAGGCCGTCTCCCCTGCGCTAGAAACGCCTTGAGCAGCCAGTCAACGACCGGTGTTTTACCAGTACCGCCAACGGCTAAATTACCGACAGAAATGACCGGAACCGCGGCACGATAACTTGCGAACAAGCCGTAATCATAGCCTTTGCCGCGTAGCCAGCCAAGCACCCCGTACAATAACGAAAAGGGCAGCAACAGGCAGAGCAGGCAGCGTTCAGAAAATGTATTCGCACCATTATTGACCAGCCTGCGGTGGAAACGGTCCAAACGACTCATCTTTGCCGCAAACAGTCTGCAATCCGCTGCATGGTCCGCTCGGTCGCTCCGGCGTTCTCGGCTATCAGCGAGCGCCCCGCCTGCCCCATCGCCCGGCAGCGAACCGGGTCGTCGAGAAGCAGCTCAGTTTTCGCAAGAAGTTCTGCCGGCTCCGCGATCATCACCCCGGCTCCGGCCCGGATCAGTTTGGCGGAAATCTCCCGAAAATTGTGGATATGCGGACCGAACAACACCGGCTTCCCCATCAGTGACGCTTCCAGCAAATTATGTCCGCCGGTCGGCACCAAGCTGCCGCCAACAAAGACCAGTTCTGAGACGGCATAAAGATTGAGAACTTCACCCAAGGTATCGACCAGCAAGACTTGGCCGGCAGTGAAAAGCGGGGCCGTTGCGGACAGACTGCTGCGTAACCGATAGCTGAGCTTGCGTTGATTCAGTAAAGTCTCAACTTCTCGACTGCGTTCAGGGTGGCGCGGCACAAGAATCAAGAGCAGATCCCGCCCCTGCTCAAGCAGCTGCTGATAAACATCAAGCAACTGAGCCTCTTCGCCGGCGTGGGTACTGCCAGCAACCAGAATCTGGGTTGTTTCCGGCAACCGATACCGCTGCTGTAAATTGGTAATCTCCTGCTCGTTCAGATCGCGCAGTTCATGGTCGAATTTAAGATTGCCGGTATTTACGACTGAGTCACTTTTTGCCCCCAGCTGCACGATCCGCTCGGTATCCAACTGTGACTGCATGCAAAATGCGGAAAAGCAGTGCAGAACCGGTCGCAGCAGCGGCCGAAAAAAACGATAACGCGGAAAGGACCGGTCAGAGATGCGACCGTTTACCAGAATCAGCGGAATGTTCAGTAACTTGGCCTGCCGGGTAAAGTGGGGCCAGATTTCGGTTTCTACAATAACGATCAGTTCCGGACGAACCAGCTGCAGGACCCGACGCACCGTCCAGGAAAAATCGAACGGAAAGAACAGGCAGATATCGATATCCTTGTTCTTCTGCGCGATCGCATGACCGGTTTCGGTGACGTTGCTGAGCAGAATCTTCGAGTCCGGATATTGCTTGCGCAAGCCTTTCAGCAGAGGGGCGGCCGCACGGGTTTCACCAACCGAGACAGCATGCACCCAGATAATCGACTGACCTGCCAACTGCTGCAGATGTTCCGGTGAATAGTAGCCAAGGCGCTC
This sequence comes from Malonomonas sp., assembly GCA_036526255.1. Classification (GTDB taxonomy): domain Bacteria; phylum Desulfobacterota; class Desulfuromonadia; order Desulfuromonadales; family Geopsychrobacteraceae; genus Malonomonas. The sequence goes on from DATCYW010000056.1 coordinate 12,853, forward strand.
GCGGATGCCACGACGGCTTTTTCCGTGCCTGATACTGCGTAACCAGTAGGTCGGCACCAGAATAAGCGCAGCGACGATCAGAATCAGATTATACAGCAGAGACACTGAATTCCTCCAAACGGGCTTCAGCCCGTTGCTGATTCAAACGCATAGCTTCGGACAAGCGCTCTCGAAACCGCTCAATAGCTTCGCCCTTCTCGTACAAGACCGGTTCGCCGTAAGAAAAAACACCGCGACCAAAGGGGTACGGTAGCAGAAAGCGGTCCCACGACTTGAAACGATGGCCACGACTGCAGACAAAGGCCAGCGGCACCACCGGGCGACCGCTTAAACGCGCCAACTGGGCGACTCCGTCTTTAATCTGGTGGCGTGGACCACGCGGACCATCGGGGGTGACGCCCAGATCAACCGGTTCCTTACTGAGGTTGAGTAATTCCTTAAAGGCCGCTCGACCGCCACGGGAGGAGGAACCACGCACCGCTCCCAAGCCGAAAAAACTCATCGTTCGGGCGATCAACTCGCCATCTTTAGACGAACTGATCAGAATCTTCGCCCCAGGGCCATGATAGGCCGTCACCATCATCAGTAACTGGTCGTGCCAACAGCAGAAAATCAGACATTTACCCTGGTCCCAGAAGTTGCGCGGATGTTCTTCGCCGAGGATTTCGGTCCGGTTGGTCCAGGACAGAAAACGTATCGCCCAGGACGCCAGAAAGGGGGCAAAGGTCACCAGCAGACGATCACCGAAACGCATCAATCCTGCTCCCGGAACTGGATATCGTAAAGACGGCGGTACAGCCCATCCTGCTCAAGCAGTTGCTGATGGCTGCCACTCTCTTTCATTTCACCATTTTCCAACACCAGAATCCGGTCGGCGTGCATGACGGTTGAAAGCCGGTGGGCAATGACAAAGGTGGTGCGGTTGCGCATCAGGTTCCCCAGGGCTTGTTGTACCATCGCCTCGCTCTCGGTATCCAGGGCGCTGGTCGCTTCATCCAGCATCAGGATCGGCGCATCGCGCAGAATCGCCCGGGCGATGCAGATGCGCTGTCGCTGGCCGCCGGACAGTCGCGCGCCCCGGTCACCGATCAGCGTCTCGTAACCCTCCGGTAACTGGTGGATAAACTCGGTCGCGTAGGCTTGTCGGGCGGCGGCTTCAACGCTGGCCTCGTCAGCATCCGGGCAACCGTAACGGATATTGTTGCGGATGCTGTCATTGAACAGGAAAGTCTCCTGATCGACCAGTGCCAGATTGTCGTGCAGGCTCTTCTGGGTCACTGTGCGAATGTCGTGCCCGTCGATCAGAACCCGGCCGACCTGAGGATCGTAGAAACGATTGAGCAGACTGATAATGGTGGTTTTTCCGGCGCCGCTCGGACCGACCAGAGCAATGACCTCTCCCGGTTTAGCCTGCACTGAGAAGTTCTTCAGGACTGGAGCATCGGTGTAAGCAAAATCAATATCCTCAAAACTGACATGACCGGCGCTGCGCGGTAGCGCGATGGCATCCGGTGCGTCGACTATTTCAGATTTTTCGTCAAGAATTTCAAACACCCGCTCACCAGCACCGATCGCCTGCTGAATAACATTGTTTACCCGGGTCAGCCGTTTCAGTGGCGTGTACATCAACAGAATCGCCGCCAGAATAGAAAAAAGCTCACCCTTGGTGATCTCTTCGGCCATCACCCGATTCAGCCCGTACCAGAGCACGGTGGCAACCCCGAAGGAGGTCAGCAGCTCGATGACCGGTGAGGACGCGGCGCCGTAACGGAAGGTCTTGCGGATAAACTCAAAGAAGCTGTTGTTGACCTGTCGGAACTTCTGATCTTCCAACTCCTCGGTACCGAAGGCCTTGATCACCTTGATCCCGGAGAAGGTCTGTTCAAGGATCGAGGTCACGCTGCCCATCGCTCCCTGGCCGCGTCGGGAAAATTTCTTGATCTTCTTGCCAAGCGCCGCCGCCGGCCAGGCCGAAGCCGGGATGACAACAAACGCCATCAACGCCATCCGCCAGTCAGCGTAAAAAGCGTAACCGGTCAGCGCAATCATCGTCAAAGCTTCACGCAGAATCGTCACCAGCACGTCGGAAAGTGCGGCCTGCATCACGTTGACATCGTTCAGGATGCGCGACATCAGATTACCGGAAGAATGACTGGCGAAAAACCGCATCGGCAGTTTGACGCTGTGCCCAAAGACCTGATTGCGGATATCCTGAATCGCCTGCTGTCCGGCAGTCCGAATGTTGTACTCCTGAACGTAACGGGAGAGCCCCTTGAATGCCGCCAATCCGACCACCAGAAAAGGGACCAGCTTGGCCATGCCGACGTTCCCGGCGATAATCAGTTCATCGACAAAAGGCTTGACCAGATAGGCAATGACGGCATCCGACCCGGCGACCCCAAGCGATGCGATCATCGACAACGCAATCCGCCCTTTGTAGGGAGCAGCGTAACGAACTAAACGCAGGTAGATGTTCTTCTGTTTCTCTTCCAGCAGCACGAATTCAGTTCCTTGTATGATTCTTGTTCACCATTTCAATCGCCATTTTTGCAACCCGCTGCGAGCAACCCGGGTCGCCCAGCAACTGTTGCACCCGGCTCAGTTCGTGACGCATCGCAGCAATGTACTCCCGATCATCGAGCAGTCGGAGCATCTCTCGGCACAGGGCCTCAGGCTCGGCGGCATCCTGAATAAATTCGCGCACAATCCCCTTGCCGGCGACAATATTTGTTAACCCGGCATGTTCTATCTTGATCAGGCGCCGACCGATCTCGTAACTGAGCGGCGCGACCTTGTAGAGAATCGCCATCGGTGTTCCAGTCAAGGCAATCTGCAGGGTCACGGTTCCCGAAACAGTCAGGACCGCATCACAAGCCGCAGCAACCTCGTAGATATTCTCGCTGACGATGCTGATCGGCAGATTGCTCTGTGCAATCTGCTGGACAAAAAAATCTCGATTCAACGATGGCGCTACCGGCAGCAGAAAGTTCAGTTCCGGCTTCTTTTCGACCATGCGTCTGGCCGTTTCGAGCAAAGTGGCAAAGATATATTTGAGCTCACTGTTGCGACTGCCGGGAAAAATGCCGACCAGCTGCTGATCGGCAGAAATGCCTGTACGCTGCCGCAACGAACCGTCCGGCTGATTCGCGGCAAATTCATCCAGCAGTGGGTTGCCGACATATTCTGCCTGAACACCGAAACGGGTATAGATTTCTGGCTCAAACGGAAAAATCAACGCCAGCCGGTCAACCCGCTCAGCAATGGTTTTAGCCCGGCCGCTGCGCCAGGCCCAGACCTTCGGGCTGATGTAGTAGAGAACCGGCACGCCCGCACGTTTGGCGACTTTGGCCAGCCGCAGGTTGAAGTCGGGGAAATCGATCAGCACCAGCAGATCCGGACGCTGGTCGCCGAGCAGTAAGGCTTTTAGCTGCCTGAATCTGGCCAGCAGACGTGGTAATTGGCCGAACACCTCAACCAGCCCCATCACCGACAGATCATCCGACGGAAAGACAATCCGGCAACCGGCCGTTCGCATCCGCTCACCACCGACGCCGAAAAACTGCAACTGCGGATCAAGCTCTGCTGCAGCCTTCAACAGGTTGCTGCCGTGCAGATCCCCTGAAGATTCTCCAGCAACGATCATCACCTGTCGATTTTTATTTTCAGTCGCCATCAGCTACCATAAGTCCAGAAAAACAAAAGGCGAGACCCGTTTCGGCTCTCGCAACTTCTGTGGTTTGCTCGGTAATAAAAAAACCTTAGCGCGCCAGTCCGCGTTCGCTCCGTTTGATAAAAGCAAGGTAGGTCGCTACCTCTTCAGCGGCAACATCCATCTCTGCCTCAATCTGAGCGACCGCTTCTTCGAGTTTGAGGTTTGAGCGGAACACGATCTTGTACAGCTGCTTGATGTTAGCAAGCGCTGCGGCGCTAAAACCGCGCCGCTTCAATCCGGTCAAATTCAGCCCGACAGTCGTCGCCCGATCTCCCTGAACGATCGAATAGGGCGCGACATCCTGTGCAATCATCGAACCGCCACTGGCCATCACGTGACATCCAACCCGACCGAACTGATGCACCGCCGACAGCCCACCGAGGATCGCGTAATCGTCGACGACAACGTGACCGGCCATGGTGGCACAATTGGCGAGGATGACGTGATTACCGATAATACAATCATGGGCGATGTGCGAATAGGCCATAAACAGGCAATCACTGCCGACGGTCGTCACCCCGCCACCGTCGGCGGTACCGAGGTGAATGGTCACAAACTCGCGGATTTTATTCCGGTCGCCGATCGTCAGGGTCGAATTCTCACCGTGAAATTTCAGGTCCTGCGGGATGGCGCCGATCGAGGTGAACTGAAAGATCTGATTATCCTTGCCGATTTCGGTTCTGCCCTCAATCACCGCGTGCGGACCGACTGTTGTTCCGGCACCGATACGGACATGCTCGCCGATCACCGCATAGGGGCCTACGGTAACGGTCGAATCGAGAACTGCGCCTGGGGCAATAATCGCGGTCGGATGTATCATTTATGACTCCAGCTTACTTCTCAGCAAAAGTTGCTTTTAATTCCGCTTCGGCGACCAGGGTATCTCCGACATAGGCTTTACCGACAAACTGATAAATACCACGGCGTCTGGAAACCAGCTCCATCTCCATCCGTAGAACGTCACCGGGCATGACCGGCTTGCGGAAACGGGCGTTGTCGATACCGACAAAATAGGTGACACGATCATCGCCGATCTGGTCAATCACGGTGACATAGGCACCACCGACCTGCGCCATCGCCTCAATTATCAACACCCCCGGCATGATCGGGTGGCCAGGAAAGTGACCCTGAAAAAACGGTTCGTTAATGGTCACATTCTTGAAACCGTGAGCTTTAACACCCTCTTCCACTTCTTCAATCCGATCCACCAGCAAAAACGGATAACGATGTGGCAGGACCTCCATAATTTTCTGTATATTCATTACCAGCATATCAATCCTCTTTCAGTTGCTGTTCAAGTTCTTCCAGTCGTTTCGTCAAGCGATGGATTTCTTTGCGCATTTCGGGCAGTTTGGCGAAGGTCATTGAGGCCTTCAGCCACTGCTTGTGCGGGATCAGTGGCGCTCCGGAGAGCAGTTGATTCGATGCGACGTCATTGGTCGCGCCACCACGGCCACCGATCATGACGTTGTCGCCTATTGTCAGATGTCCGGCAACCGCGGCCTGACCGCCGAAGGTGCAATGACGGCCGATCTTCGAGCTGCCGGAAATGCCGACCTGCGAGACGATGATACAGTCTTCACCAATGTCAACGTTGTGACCGATCTGCACCAGGTTATCGAGCTTGGTTCCACGCCGGATGCGCGTGACACCCATGGCAGCGCGGTCGATACAGCTTCCTGCGCCGATCTCGACGTCATCTTCAAGCACGACGTTGCCGACCTGCGGAATTTTGAAATAACCGGAACCGTCCGGGGCAAAGCCGAAACCGTCCGAACCGATAACGGCTGCAGGCTGCAGAATCACCCGATCCTGCAGTACGCAGCCTTCACGAACAATGGCTCCGGCGTGCAGCAGACAATCACTGCCGATCACCACATTATCGTAAATGACAACGCCAGGATGGAGTGTTGTACCTGAGCCGATCCGGACATTTTCCCCGATGACGCAGCCGGGGTAAATGGTCACGGCATCTGCCAGTTTAACCGATGCGGCAACATGCGCACCGGCCATCACACCCTTGACCAGTCGCGGCGGAACCTGCAGGAAGGTCAGAATTCTGGCAAATGCCAGATAGGGGTTGGCGCAAATCAGCAGATTGCGCCCCGGCGCAGAGACGCCGGGCACGACAATAATTGCCGATGCGCGAGATTCGTCAAGCTTGACCAGATATTTGGGGTTGGCGACAAAGGTGATATCCCCCTCCCCGGCCTGATCGATCGGATAAACCCGCGCAATTTCCAGCGAAGGATCACCCTGAACCTGGCCACCGACCAGATCGGCTAACTGTTGCAGTGTCGCCATGGGATAATCCTATTTTTTGCTTGCGTCGTAGGCTTTGATCAGTTCGTCGGTCAGGTCGATATTTGCATCAGCAAAGATTACAGCACCTTCGTTCTTTTCCAGGATCATGGTGTAGCTACCATTCTTACCGATGGTCTGCAGAATCTCGAAAAGCTCGTTCAGAATCCGCTTGGTCAGTTCGGCGTCACGCTGCTGCAACTCCTCTTTGATATCTTTCTGGAAGCGCTGCAACTCTTTTACATTCTGCTGAAACTCACGCTCTTTCTGTGCCTTAGCCGCATCTGAGAGAAGAACGGCCTGCTTCTCCAACTCTTCTTTGAGCTTCATCAGCTCATCCTGCTTGGCCTTGAACTCCCCCTCGTACTTTTTCACCTGAACGCCGATCTGCTGTTTGGCTTCTACACCGGTCTTCGACAGGTTCAGCGCCTTCTGCAGATCAACATAAGCGATTTTGGTTTCAGCCAGTGCCGGCACAGCCAGCAGCATAAGTGCGATCATGGATACGATAATCTTGTTCATTTGGTTCCTCCTGTTTAACGGTCTTTAAAAGACCGTGCCGATTGAAAATTCAAAGACGGATTGTTTTTCATCATCACGTGGGGAGAGGTTGTACCCCCACTCAAAGCGCAAAGGACCAAGCGGACTCAGCCAACGAATACCGGCACCGACACTGTTACGCATATCAGAAAAGTAAGTCTCACTATCCAGCCAGGCATTTCCGGTGTCGTAAAACAACAGCCCCTTAATGCCGAGGCTCTTGTAGATCGGGAACAGGTATTCGAAGTTGAAATAAGCCATTTTCTCACCACCTCGATAATCCCCTGAGGCACTGTCCTGAGGGCCAACTTCACGGGACTTGAAACCACGCAGAGTTCTAATCCCACCGAGGAAGAAGCGCTCGCCAATCGACACCTGGTCACCATTGGTCGAGGTGACATAACCGATTTCAGCGTTCGGCGAAAATACCGTGCCCCAGAACAGCGGGAAGAAGTGACGGTGTCCAATCTTCGTTTTGACAAAATTCTCCGTGCCGCCAAGCCCAGCATATTCCAGAGAAAATCTGGACATACCACCACTGCTTGGATCCTGGTGATAGTCAGTCGTGTTCCTGACAATCTCTCCGGTGATCGAAGATAAGGTTTTGCTGCCAGCTTCTTCCTTGATAAAAGTAGAGGCATCGGCCGCAACGTTCAGGATTTCCTGCT
>DATCYW010000057.1:0-20113 GCA_036526255.1 Malonomonas sp.
TCAGGGTGAGCCGGCCGTTGCTCCGGTCATGCGGATGACCCTGTCCGCTGATCACCGGGTGCTGGACGGGGCCGACGCTGCGGAATTTCTGGCGACGGTAAAAAGTTACCTGGAGGCACCGATTATGCTGGTTGGTAATTAAAGTCTTTATAGGGGGCAGATTTTCTCTCTTTGTTTGCTCAACTCGTTAAATGAAAAAAGCCGGCCGCTCCAATCGGGAGCGGCCGGCTTTTTTGTGGGGGCTTGAAAGAATCAGTAGCCTTTTAACTTGTCGATATATTCCGGCAGGAAGAGCGAGATCTGCGGAATATAGGTGATCATCACCAGGAAGACCAGCAGGATCATGAGCCATGGCAGTGACGCGCGCATGACCCAGGTGATACTCTCCCCGGTTATCCCGGAGGTGACGAACAGGTTGAGGCCGACCGGCGGCGTTATCATGCCGATCTCCATGTTGACGACCATGATGATACCGAGATGGATCGGGTCGATCCCCAGTTGTACGGCAATCGGAAAGAGGATCGGTGCCATGATCAGCAGGATCGCTGACGGCTCCATAAAGTTACCAGCCATCAGCAGCAGGATGTTGACCACGATCAAGAAGCCCCAGGCCGGCAGACCCCAGCCGACGATGATCTCGGCGATATGGTGCGGAATCCGCTCGGTGGTCAGTACGTGGGCAAACAGCATGGCGTTACCGATGATGAACAGCAGCATGATGGAAACCTTGGAGGCATCCATCAGCACCTTCTTGGTGTCCTTGTGAAACAGAGTCAGTGGCAGGGCCTTGACTGACAGCAGCAGGTTGCGGACGACCATCTTGGGGAGACCGTCCCCTTCATTCTCCTGCCATTTTTCCCCTTTGAGCGGGCCCATATCGCGGTAGATGAAGATTGCGATGAAGAAGGCGTAAACCGCTGAGACCGCAGCAGCCTCGGTCGGGCTGCAGATGCCGCCGTAGATCGAACCGAGCACGATAATGATCAGCATCAAACCCCAACTGGCAGTGAAGCTGGACCGAAGCAGCGTCTTAAAGCCAACCCAGGGCTGGGCTGGCAGGCCTTTGATCCGGGCAACGATGTAGATGGCGATCATCAGCAGAGTGCCCATCATGATGCCGGGAATGAAGCCTGCCATAAACAGCCGTGCGGCTGATTCTTCGGTGGCGGCCGCATAGACCAGCATGACGATCGAGGGCGGAATCAGAATGCCGAGGGTTCCGGCGTTGGTGATGACGCCAGCGGCCATTTCTTTCGGATAGCCCGCCTTGACCATCCCGGCGATAACAATCGAGCCGATCGCCGCAACAGTGGCCGGCGAGGAACCTGAGACCGCCGCGAAGATCATACAGGCGAGTACCGAGGCCATCGCCAGTCCACCGCGAATCCAGCCGACGCAGTCGATGGCAAAATTGATGATCCGGGTGGCAACCCCGCCGGTCGACAGAAAGGTCGATGACAGGATGAAAAATGGAATCGCCAACAGGGTGTAGTGACCCGATTGGGACTCAAGCAGTTTCAGGGCGATCGATGCCAAAGAATCGTGAGAGAAGAGCAGAATCGTCGTGATACTGGACAAGCCTAAGGCAAAAGCAATCGGCATGCCGGTCAGCAGGCAGAGGAGCAGGATGAAAAATAGTGCAGCGGTGGTCATACCGGCTTCCCTCCTTGGGCAGCAGCTTTGGTTTCTTCAGCCAGGTGCATGGCTTCCTTGGCTTCGTCAGTCAGAGTGAAGCCTTCGTTCTTGCCGGTAAAGACTCCCTTTAGCAGTATGACCAGTCGGATGGCGATCATCACCATGCCGATCAACAGAATGCTGTGAGCGACCCATTTCTGGATCGGCAGGTCGTCCAGTTCGATGCCGATTTGGCGCATCTTGGCCAGGTAGACCCAAGAGCCTTTGATGAAAAGTGCGGTGTAGAACAGGCAGGCCGCAACGGCAATGCCACCGACAATCCGGCGGGCCTTGGGGGTGAAGGTTTTCACCAGGGCGTCAACGCCGATGTGGGAGCCGACCTTGATCCCGTAGGAAACCCCGAACAGAACCATCCATGCTGAGAGGTGCAGGGTCAACTCCTGTGCCCACATCATGCCGGTGCTGAAGCCGAAGCGCAGCACCACCTCGACGAAGACCAGCAACGTCATGGATGCCAGCAGTAAGGCGATAATCGCCTCTTCGATCCCGTTGATTATCCGGAAAAACATAATGAACCTCTTAGGATAATGTCGCTATAAAGATCCCGGACCCTGATGGCAGGGTCCGGGACGGGGGTGTGTTAGTTCGAAGCGACTGCGGCGTCAATTTTGTCTTGGCCGATTGCGCCTGAAAATTGTTTCCAGACTGGCTTCATGGCTTCAACCCACAGCTGACGCTCAGCGTCAGTCAGGTTCAGGACTTCAGAGCGATTGGAATCGACGATCAGCTGACGGTCGGCAATTGCCTTGTCTGATGAAACCTTGTTGCCGAAAGCGATAGCTTCGTCGAGGGCCTTTTTGATTTCAGCGCGAAGGTCGTCAGGCAGTCCCATCCAGAAATCAGTCGAGGTGACAACCAGGTAGTCGAGTACGCCATGATCGGTTTCGGTGATGAACGGCTGAACTTCATAGAATTTTTTCGAGTAGATGTTCGACCAGGTGTTCTCCTGGCCATCGATGGCTTTGGTCTGCAGCAGGGTGAAGACCTCGGAGAACGGCTTCTTCAGCGGCATGGCACCTACGGCTTCGTACTGAGCGGCGAGGACGTCAGAGGTCATGATGCGGAATTTTTTACCGTTGGCGTCAGCTGGAACCCGCAGCGGGCTGTTGGAGGAGATCTGTTTCATGCCGTTGTGCAGATAGCCGAGGCCGATGTAACCTTTGTTTTTCATCGAGAGTAGCATTTCCTGGCCAACCGGACCCTGCTGGAATCTTTCGACGGCATCCATGTTCTTGAACAGGAAGGGCAGGTCAAAGATCTGCAGCGAAGGGGTGTATTTTTCGAACTTGGAAAGTGCCGGCGCGGCCAGCTGGACATCGCCCAGAGCCATCGCCTCAAGAACCTTGTCGTCACCAAACAGCTGAGAGTTAGGGAAGACTTCGACAACAACTTTGCCGCTGAGGCGCTCATCGATCAGGTCTTTGAACTTGTTGGCCATCTGACCTTTAGGGGTGTTTTCCGCAACAACGTGCGAAAATTTAATGACGATGGGGGCGGCCATCGAAACCGTTACAGACGCAACGAATGCGACTGCGACCATCAGACTTACCATTACGAGTTTGTTCTTGTTCATCTTGCTCTCCCTATAGTGGTTAGCACATTAATGTCACCACCTCGGCGACATTTAAAAGTTAGTTCGCTGGAGCCAGGTTCGAAATGACTTCTATCAACTGCAGATCTGCGTCGCTCATAGCGTGCGGATAGGTTTCGCGCGCTTCTGTCTGCCAGTTTTTTCGCTGTATCGGCGTCGGAGTGTAGATTTTCATGGTGCCGCTTTTCAATGTTTTCAGGGATTGCAGCTCTTCCTGCTGCGCCAGTTCTCGAAAATAAAGTGTCGCGTCCTTGATCGCACCCATGATGATCACCTTCAGGTTGTCCGGCGTGGCGTCCCAGAAGCTGCGAGTCACACTCAAGACTATTGCATTTAAGCGATGATTGCTCAGGATCAGCTGGCTCGCGTGGAGCGGTTGTTCTTGGGCCAGTTGCGAAAGCAGCCTGTCTTGGGCTGAAACAGCATTATACTGCATATCCGAGATCGTTTGCCAGCTGCCAGAAATTCCGCCGTCTGAAAGGACCATCTCGGGGCCGGTTACCAGTTGGTCGAAGCCCAGGTCCCACAGGGCCAGCGGTATAAGTTCAGGCTGTCGGTCGGCACTGAATGCCCGCTGGCCTGCTTCGGTGGCAAGGAACTGATACAGGTGCTGACGGTCGCTAAACAGAAACGGTAACTGCAGAAACTTTAATTGTGGCAGTACGTTGGCTGCATCGATCAGGGTTACAAGTTTTATCTGATTATCAGCATCAGCAACCAGTTCCACATTTATCTCGCCCCGTGAACGTTCTGCGAGCAGCTTTATCAAGTAGTCGGTTGCCAGCCTTTGCGGGATACTCTGCTCATCTGGCCGGCTGATCGCTACACTGAAAGGTTCGGCGCGTACCTGAGTGCTGAACAGTGTCAGCAGGATGACCAGAACGATGACACTTTTGTGCATAGGAACAATGACTTTCGAGAGCGATGCTAATGTTGCCGCCGGTTACAAAATGGTATTTTGCTGTTCAGCTTTTACTGTATTGGCAAGGATGATGCCATTTTTAGAATGCTGTTCTTTTTTGTTTCCTGTACGTGAAAACAGCCAGTTATCGACATGGAACTGTAGTTTTGGCGGCTTCTAATCTGGCCTTGTGGCTAATGGTGGCCGGTGGTGGCGATTATTGGCCGCTTTGCGGGTGGTTCGTTACCTTTCTTTAGAACTTGGTTCTGTCGTTACGTGGGTGCTGTTTCGTTCGTTTTAATGTTGGCAGTTGGATTCTGTTCTGCTCTGTCAAACAGCTTGACAGTGCCGGGCAACTGGGAAAAAATACCCGCCTTCTGTAAACCCATGGAGGAGTTGATGGTTCGAGAGAGGGTTTTTCTGTCCCCAGCCAAAATCAATCTGTGTCTGCATGTTCTCGGGCGGCGCGAAGATGGTTATCACGAGTTGGCGATGGCGATGCAGCGGGTCGATCTTTACGATCGGATTCGTATCCGTGTCGGCGTTGCGGATGGCGTCAGGGTCGCCTGCGAGGGGCTCGTGCTTGCAGAGGGTGAAGAAAATATCGTCGCCAAGGCGGCGCGGCTTGTCTTGCGCGAGGCCGGGCTGTCGCTCGGTGTCGAGATTGAAGTCGAAAAGCGGATTCCGGTGGCGGCCGGCCTGGGCGGAGGATCCTCCAACGCCGCGACTGTGCTGATGGGGCTTGACGAACTGCTTGGGCTGCGCTTGGGGACAGAGCGGTTAATGGCACTTGGCGGGCAGTTGGGTGCTGATGTGCCTTTCTTTGTTTTTGGCGACCCCGCTTGGGCTACCGGGATCGGCACGCAACTGGAGAAACTCCCGCCCCTGCCTGAGGTTGCCTACCTGCTGGTCAACCCGAAAATTGCCGTCTCCACCGCCTGGGTTTACCAAAGTTTACGGTTGACAAAAGGGGGCGAACTGGCTAACCTTCCGAGGTTTTCTGTTGCGACAAAGGCCGAACTCGGTGCGGCCCTGCACAACGATCTGGAGCAGGTCACGCTCGAGCATCATCCGTTGCTGGCCGAAATCAAGGTGCAGTTGCTGGAGAATGGCGCTATCGGTGCATTGATGTCTGGCAGCGGCGCTACGGTCTTTGGCGTTTTTTCGGATTATGCCGAAGCCAGTCGGGTCGGGAACAAGCTGGCCGCAACAAATGATTGGACGATCTTGCCGGTACGACCGACCTGAGCGCTGGATTTAAGTTGACAGGCGAAGCGGTTACGGGTAAAAACGGCCGGTTCCAAAAGGCAACAAACAGATAACACTTATTCTATTGGGGCGTCGCCAAGCGGTAAGGCACCGGATTTTGATTCCGGCATTCCCAGGTTCGATCCCTGGCGCCCCAGCCATTTACTCCCTGCACTGCAATAAATGAGTGCGTGAACCGGATATGGAAATTGCTTAGGTCATGGCTCTGCTTTGGCCTAAGCGTTTTTGCGTTTTTCAGCGAAAAGGTGTGTGCCTGTGGGTATGATCAAGGTTTTTACTGGTAATTCCAATGTGCCACTGGCGCAAGAGATTTGCGGCCACCTGTCGGTAAAATTAAGCGATGCCAAGGTGCGGACCTTTTCTGACGGCGAAGTTCTGGTGGAGATCGGTGATAACGTCCGTGGTCGCGATGTCTACGTTATTCAGTCGACCTGTGCTCCGGCGAATAATCACCTGATGGAACTTTTGATCATGGTTGATGCGCTCAAACGCTCATCCGCCGCTCGGATTAACGCGGTGGTTCCCTACTTTGGTTATGCCCGTCAGGATCGCAAAGTCGCACCGCGCGCTCCGATTACGGCCAAGCTGGTCGCGGACCTGATGTCGGTCGCCGGAATTGACCGTTTGCTGACCATGGATCTGCACGCCGGGCAGATCCAGGGCTTTTTTGATATCCCGGTCGATCACCTCTATGCTGCGCCGGTGATGCTGGATGAAATCCGCAAGTTCGTACCAGACTCCGAAAATCTGGTCGTGGTTTCACCCGATGCTGGCGGCACTGAGCGTGCTCGCGCCTTCGCCAAGCGGTTAAATGCCGGTCTGGCGATTATCGATAAGCGTCGCAGTGGTCCGAATGTCTCCGAAGTGATGCATATTATCGGTGACGTCAAAGGTAAGACCTGCGTGATTATCGATGATATGATCGACACCGCCGGAACCCTCTGCGCCGCAGCGCAGGCGCTGCAGGCGGCAGGTGGCGGCAAGGTGTTTGCCTGTGCAACCCACGGAGTTCTGTCTGGGCCTGCGCTGGAGCGGATTGCGGATAGCCCGCTGCAGCAGGTGATTGTCTGTAATACGATCCCGACCCAGGACAAATTAGAGAAGTGCAGCAAGTTGACTGGTGCATCGGTCAGCAAACTGTTGTCGGAAGCGATCCGGCGTATCCATAATGATGAATCGGTCAGCTCGCTGTTCGTCTAGCCGAGCGACCCTTAACGACGAACCAGTTTCCCTATTGATGGAGGACCAGATAGATGGCACAAGCAGAATTGAATGTAGAAATTCGTGAAAACACCGGTAAGGGTGTAGCTCGTAAATTGCGTGTTCTGGGCAAAGCACCAGCCGTTGTTTATGGCAAAGGAATGAAGGCGACGACCATCACTGTTGATGCAAAAGCGCTCGAAGCAGCAATCGCGACCGAGGCCGGCTGGAATACTCTGCTGACCCTCAAGGGCGCTCCAGAGATCGAAGGTAAGGTCGTTGTGCTGAAGGACCTTGACCTGCACGCGATCCGCCGTACGATTGTCTGCGCTGATTTTCACGCGATCGACCTGTCGAAAAAGGGCATCTTCATGGTACCGGTCGTCACCGTTGGCGAGTCGAAAGGCGAGAAGGCCGGTGGCACTCTGCAGGTGATTCGTCACGAGCTGGAAGTTCTCTGTCTGCCGACCGCCGTTCCTGAGTCGATAGAAATCGATGTTACCGCTTTGGAAATCGGCGACGTTATCCATATTGACGACGTGACCGTCCCTGCGGGCACTGAGCTGCCGCACGATGTCAACTTCACTGTTATTACCGTTGTCGGCCATAAAGAAGAGGTCGAGGCCGTCGAAGGTGAAGAGATTGAAGACGAAGAAGAGACTGACTGATCTCTTCGAGCGAGGCTGCTGTGAAATTACTGGTCGGGCTGGGTAATCCGGGCGATAAATATGCCGGAACCCGCCACAATGCAGGATTTCAGGTGGCAGAACGGGTTGCTGCCCGACATCGTATTGCGCTGAAGAAAAAGGGCTATCAGGGGATTTACGGTGTCGGTCGTGTCGCCGGCGAAGAGATCAGTATTCTGTTGCCGCAAACATTTATGAACTGTAGTGGCGCTAGCGTCAATGCTGCTTACAAGTCCCTCGGCTGCACGCCGGGGGACTTGATTGTCATTTATGATGACCTGGATCTGCCGTTCGGTCGCCTGCGGATCCGGCCGGATGGTGGTCATGGCGGGCACAACGGCATGCGCGATATCGTCGGGCTGCTCGGCTGCACTGATTTTATCCGCCTTAAGGTCGGTATCGGCCGACCGGAGCGGGGCGATGTCACCAGTCACGTACTGGGCCGATATTCCGCTGAAGAGAACCGCTTGCTGCCCCAGATGTTAGATTTAGCCGCTGATGCCGTCGAGATTATCCTCGCAGAGGGTGCGCTTGCGGCAATGAATCGTTTTAATAGTTGTAACCTGCTGGATTCACTCTAAACACAAACAAGAGAGGCAAGGAACAGATGGAACTTCAAATGTGGGCTCCTATTCTGGGGGCGATCGGTTTTGTCATCGCAATTGTGCTGTACAACATTGTAAAGGCACAACCTATCGGCAATGAAAGAATGCGTGAAATCGCCGAGGATATTCATGGCGGCGCGATGGCGTTCCTGAACCGTGAATATCGCGTGCTGGCGATTTTTATCGTGGTCGTTTTTGCACTGATCGCTTTTGGCATGAACTACCAGACCGCCCTTGCGTTTCTGGGTGGTGCCATCTGTTCTATGACCTGTGGCTTCATCGGTATGAAGGCTGCGACCCGTGCCAATGTCCGCACCTGTGAGGCTGCTCGTGCCCATGGTCAGGCTGCCGCTCTGGAAGTTTCCTATAATGGCGGCGCCGTTATGGGGATGGCGGTTGCTTCTCTCGGTCTGGTCGGAGTCGGTGTTGCCTACATCTACTTTGGTGGTAGCCCTGAGACCGCAAAATACATCAATGGTTTCGCCATGGGTGCTTCCTCTATCGCTCTGTTTGCCCGGGTCGGTGGTGGTATCTACACCAAGGCTGCCGATGTCGGTTCTGACCTGGTTGGTAAGGTTGAAGCTGGTATCCCGGAAGATGATCCACGTAACCCGGGTGTTATCGCCGATAACGTCGGTGACTGCGTCGGTGACACCGCTGGTATGGGTGCCGACATCTTCGAATCCTATGTCGGTTCGATCATTGCGACTATGGCGATTGCTGCTGCTGCCGGTCCGGAACTGCTGAGCAAGCTTGGTGTTGGCGCGACCGTTCAAGCCAGCGCTATGATCCTGCCGCTGGTGATGGCCATGGTTGGTCTGATCTTCTCGGTGATCGGCATCTTCTCGATGAAGTTTCTCAAGGGGATTGACCCTGCCAAGGCACTTCACTACACCACATTTGTTGCAGCTGCCGGCTTCCTGGTCGCGGCATTCTTTGTTATCAAGGCGCTTGGGATCAACGCTGGTGTTTTCTGGGCTGTGCTGGCAGGGACCATCGCCGGTATCGCTATCGGTCAGGTCACTGAGTACTACACTGCGCATGCCCCGGTTAAGCGGATTGCAGAAGCTTCTAAGACCGGCCCGGCGACCAACATCATCCATGGTCTGGCCGTCGGTCTCGAATCCACTGCGATTCCAATTGTGATTATCTGTGCCGCTATTTTCGTCGCTAACTACTTTGCCGGTCTCTACGGCATCGGTATCGCTGCGGTCGGCATGCTGGCAACTGTTGGTGTCACCATGACCGTTGATGCTTACGGGCCGATTGCTGATAACGCTGGTGGTATTTCGGAGATGGCTGCCCTGGGTCCTGATGTTCGTAAAATTACTGACGGCCTCGACGCCATCGGCAATACCACTGCCGCTATCGGTAAGGGTTTTGCCATCGGTTCTGCCGCGCTGACCGCCCTGGCACTGTTCTCCGCTTACGCGACGACTGTCGGTCTGGAGACCATCAATCTAATCGATCCGCTGGTGGTTATCGGTCTGTTGATCGGTGGTGCCCTGCCATTTTTTATCGGTGCTCTGACCATGACTTCGGTCGGTCGTGCCGCCGGTCAGATGGTTGATGAGATCCGTCGTCAGTTCCGTGAGATTCCGGGCCTGCTGGAAGGCAAGGAAGGCGTTAAGCCGGATTCACAGAAATGTATCGACATCTCCGCAAAAGCCGCTCTTAAAGAGATGGTTCTGCCTGGTGTTGTTGCGGTTGTCGCTCCGGTGCTGATGGGCTTCGTCCTCGGTAAGGAAGCTCTCGGCGGTATGCTCGCTGGCGCGACTCTGGCCGGTGTGTTGCTGGCTCTGATGATGTCCAACGGTGGCGGTGCTTGGGATAACGCCAAGAAATACGTTGAGAGCGGTCAGCTCGAAGGCGAAAGCAAGGGCGGCGACGCTCACGCAGCAGCCGTTATCGGTGATACTGTTGGTGACCCCTTCAAGGACACCTCTGGCCCGGCCATGAACATCCTCATCAAGTTGATGAGCGTTGTTGCTCTGGTTATTGCACCGCTGCTCGTATAAGAATATTAACGTCGTTATTGCTTAATCCGATAGCCGGAGCTTTTCGCTCCGGCTATCGGCATTTTTGAGGAAACATCTATGGGTTTTAAATGTGGAATCGTTGGTCTGCCGAATGTCGGCAAGTCGACCATCTTCAACGCCATTACCTCGGCGGGCGCCGAGTCGGCGAACTATCCTTTCTGTACCATCGAGCCGAATGTCGGCGTGGTCGCGCTGGCTGACAAGCGCCTTGATCAACTGGCGGCGATCGTCAAGCCGCAAGCTGTGTTGCCGACCAGCATGGAGTTTGTCGACATCGCCGGATTGGTGCGTGGTGCCAGCAAGGGGGAAGGACTTGGTAACCAGTTTCTGGGCCACATCCGCCAGGTTGATGCTATTGCCCATATTGTCCGCTGCTTTGAGGATGAAAACGTCGTGCACGTCGACGGCAGTGTCGATCCGCTGCGTGACATCGAGGTTATTCAGACCGAGCTGAATCTGGCCGATCTGGACAGCGTCGAAAAACGGATTCAGCGTAGTCAAAAGCTGGCAAAAAGCGGTGACAAAAAAGCGCAGGAAGAGATCGCTGTGCTGGAAAATGTCAGTGCGGTTCTGAACGACGGCCGACCGGCCAGCGCCGCCGGTTTGACTGCCGCAGAGAAGAGAATCATCCGGGATCTGCATCTGATTACCATCAAGCCGGTGCTTTACGTGGCGAATGTCACTGAAGACGATCTGGAAGGCAAGCACCCGTTTGTGCAGAAGGTGCGCGAGCATGCCGCTGCCGAAGGTGCTGAAATGGTCATTATCTGTGGCAAGATCGAAGCCGAAATCGCCGAATTGGATGCCGAGGAGAAACTCGATTTTCTGCAGGAGATGGGGCTGGACGAAGCGGGTCTCGACCGGATGGTGCTGGCCGGTTACAAGCTGCTCGGCCTGATCACCTATTTCACCGCCGGAGTCAAAGAGGTGCGGGCCTGGACTGTTCCTGACGGCGCCTCCGCACCGCAGGCTGCCGGGGTGATTCACACCGATTTTGAAAAAGGTTTTATCCGCGCCGAAGTTATCGCCTATGACGATTTCATCAAGTCAGGCGGTGAGGCAGGAGCAAAAGCCAAGGGTCTGCATCGCCTTGAGGGCAAAGAGTATCGCGTCCTTGACGGTGATGTCATGCATTTCCGCTTCAACGTGTAAAGCGTATTAAATTTGAACTCACGCGCCCGCTGTCTTCGTTATCAGAATGCAGCGGGCGTTTTCGTTTGTGTGCTGTTGGGCGTTCTGTGCTACAACGCTTGAAGTCGTGCAATTGGTACGGAACCTGCTGTCAAAAAGCATTTTCTCCTGCATGCAGAGAGGTTTATCGTGCGTATTATTTTACTCTGTTTGTTGTTGTCGCTGCTTGTCGCTTCGACATCCTTCGCCCACTTCGGTGTCATTATCCCCTCGGATGACATCGTTTCGCAGTCCGATCCGCAGACGCTCAGTTTGCAGCTGAAGTTTATCCATCCCATGGAGCAGCATTACATGGAGATGGCAAAACCTGAAGCCTTCGCAGTCGTCTCACGCGGACAGGTGACCGATCTGCTCGGCGCTATCGTTGCGAGGCGGGGGCGCAGCGCCGGTCAGGACCGCGATTTCACTTATTGGGCCAGCGATTATAGGATCAGAAAGCCTGGTGATTACACCTTTTATGTGGTTCCTCAACCCTACTGGGAGCCGGCGGAAGATCTGTTTATTGTGCATTACGCCAAGGTCTGCGTCAGCGCTCTGGGGCGCGAAGATGGCTGGGATCAACCGGTCGGGCTTGAGACTGAAATTATTCCATTGACCCGTCCTTACGGACTCTGGACCAATAACCTGTTTTCCGGGCAGGTCCTGCTGAAGGGGCAGCCGGTCCCTCATGCCGAGATTGAGGTTGAGTATCTCAACGAATCGGTTGGAAATTCCACAATCATTACCCCGCCCGCCGATCCTTACGTTACGCAGGTCATCAAGGCGGATGTCAACGGCGTGTTCCACTATGCGATGCCGCGCTCCGGCTGGTGGGGTTTTTCGGCGCTGAGCCAGGCCGATTGGACGTTGCCGCATCAGGGGGTGGAGAAGTCGGTAGAAATCGGCGCGGTCTACTGGGTTCACACCCGTGACATGCGTTAAGAGCGAACACTGAGGATTGCTTGATGAAATTACTGCTTGTCGCGCTGCTGCTCTTCTGTTCATCCTCCCCGGTTCTGGCACATAAGGTGAATATCTTCGCCTATGTCGAAGGGGGAGTTGTCTATTCCGAGAGTTATTTTCCCGACGGTCGCCCGGTTGTCGAAGGAAAGGTGCGGGTCATCGACAGTCACGAGCAATTGCTGCTCGAAGGGCAGACCGACCCGGCCGGTTTGTTTCAGTTCGAGGCCCCAGATCGGGGTGATTTAATGCTGGAAATCGATGCAGGGATGGGACACAAGAACAAGTTCCTGCTGAAAAAAGCTGCCAGCAAAGAGTGATGAAATGACTAGTTTCCGTCAACTGAGCTGCTGCTGTGCCCTGCTTGTTGTTCTGCTTGCCGTTCCGGTTTTTGCTTCTGAGCAACCGGCTGCGGAGCATGAAACGTTTCTGCAGTTGCAGCATGACAATGTGGAACTGCAGAGCAAGGTTCGCCGGTTGGAGCAACAGGTCGCTGCGCTGCGGGATGAATTGAATGCCCCCGACGCGACGCAGGTCATTGGTGGTATCGGTTATATCGTCGGTCTGTTCGGGATTGCCGGCTGGTTTGCCGCACGCAAAAAAGCTCGCCAGGAGAAATAAGCAGATGCATATATCCGACGGTGTCCTGCCGATCAGCGTTGTCATCGGCAGCGCAGTCGCCAGTCTGGCGATTGCAGCCTGGAGCGTCCGCCAGACCGACAGCGAGGACCTGCCCAAAGTCGCGGTCGTGACCGCATCCTTTTTTGTCTCCTCCCTGATTCACGTCCCACTCGGTCCAACCAGCGTGCATCTGCTGATCCCCGGCCTGGTCGGCGTGCTGCTCGGTCCATCCTCCTTTTTGGCGATTCTGCTTGGGTTGTTGTTGCAGAGTTTGTTGTTTCAGTTCGGTGGCCTGACCGCGCTCGGCGCCAACGCGCTGATGATGGGGTTTCCTGCACTGCTCTGCGGCTTACTGTTCAACAAGCTGCGCGGCCGCACTCAGAAGCAGCATGTGATCGTTGGCGGTCTGGCCGGCGGTGGCGGAACGCTGCTTGCGGCGGCTCTCTTGGCGCTGCTGTTATCCAGTGGTGGGGAGGATTTCTTCGGCGTCGCCAAGTTGGCGTTGTTGGCTCACCTGCCGGTCTTTCTGGTCGAAGGGTTGGTCAGTGCCTTTACGGTTTCATTTCTCTTTCGCGTCAAGCCGGAGCTGTTGGGTCAGCGGTTCAGCGCGTTGCAGCAGGGCTGATTGATGGTGGACGGGCAGGTCGTCCAGTTGCCGCAGGCGTTGTTGTTGGCGGCTGTGCTGGCGCTGGGATTGGTTTCGCTGCTGGCGCTTAAACTGCTCAAATCGTATCTGTCCGGCAAGCAAAGTGCGCAGCAGGAACCGGACTGGTCGGTGCCGGTCATTGATGCCGACGCCGCTGGTGACTCACTGTTTCATCGTTGGGACGTGCGCTTCAAGCTGGTCGCGCTGCTCGGTTTCGCTTTGCTGGTGGTTGCCACCCGTTCCCCCTGGTCGGCGCTGATTGCCATGTTGATCGCGTTTGCAGCAGTAGTGCTTGCGCGGCAACCGCTGCTGCGTTCGCTGAAGCGCCTGCTGGCGATGAGTGGTTTTCTGGGGATGTTTTTGCTGGTCATGCCGCTCACCGTGGTCTCCCGCCCTGAAGATATCCTGCTGCTGTTCTCCGGCCTTGAATTCCTACCCTTTAACCTGCGTGGTCTGCAGCTGGCGCTGGCCATCAGCGGCAAGGCCTGCGCGGTCGCCTTGCTGATGGAGCCGCTGCTGGCGACCGCCTCGTTACCGCGCACCGTCGAAGGCCTGACCCGACTGGGCGTGCCGGAGAAGGTCGCGCAGATGATCCTGCTCGCCCATCGTTACATTTTTGTCTTTCTCGAAGAGGCGCGCCGGATGACGACCGGCATGCAGGTGCGCGGCTTTCGACCACGAACCAGCACCGAAACCCTGAAGGTGATGGGCAATTTTCTCGGCATGCTGTTCGTGCGCAGCTTTGAGCGCACCCACCGGGTCTATGCCGCCATGCAGTCGCGCGGTTATCAGGGGCGCTTTCCGGCACCTTTCTATTTCAAGGTCACCGGCGGCGACTGGTTGCATGCCGCGATCTGGCTGTTGCTCGGTGTCGTGTTGTTGATTTTCGACCGTTCGGGAGTCGTCTGATGCACGATTTGTTACGTCTTCCCCCGATCGATTTTGATGGCCCGGCGCAATTTGAGATCCGCAACCTGCAGTATCTTTATCCGAGCGGTCAGCAGGCGCTGCGTGGCATCGATCTGAGCATTGCCGCTGGTGACCGGATCGCGCTGGTCGGGCAGAACGGCTCCGGCAAGTCGACATTGGTGAAGCACCTCAACGGCCTGCTTAAAGTGCAGCAGGGAGAGCTGCTTTACCAGGGGCAGGCGCTGGCTGGTGAGCACCTGCGGCGGGCGCGGCTGGAGATCGGGCTGCTGTTTCAGGACCCCGATGATCAGCTGTTCTGTTCGACTCTCTATGATGATGTCTCTTTCGGTCCGCTGAATCAAGGCGTCTCCTTGGCCGGCATGGAGCCGCTGGTGCGACAGGCGCTGGCGTCGGTCGGGATGGAGGGGCTGATCTACAAGCCATCGCACCATCTGAGCTACGGGCAGAAAAAGCGCGCGGCGCTGGCCTGCCTGCTGGCGATGAAGCCGCAGGTGCTGATTCTTGACGAACCGACCGCGAACCTGGATCCCGGTCAGGAAAATATCCTTGTTGAACTGTTGCATAACTACCAGGGAACCCTGATCTGTATTACTCATGATCTGTTGTTTGCTTACGAGCTGTGCCAGCGGGCGGTGGTGCTGGACCATGGCCAGATTCACCATGATTACCGCATGGCCGAGCTGGTTGCCCACCCGCCGTCGATGCGTGAGCACGGCCTCGATTTCTCTTTTCGGCTGGCCGGTCTGGATAGTCATCAGTTGCCTGAGCCGCAGGTTGCGGCAGCCGTGCCGCTGGTCTGTGTTGCCGATAAGTCTGCTGAAGTTGCGACCTCGCCGGTTGTCGAGTTGTCCGATTACCATTATCGCTACGCGGACGGAACTCAGGCGTTAAGCGGAGTCAGCTTTGCGCTGCGTGCGGGCGAATCTGTCGCAATTGTCGGTGAGAACGGTGCCGGCAAGACCACCCTGCTCAACTGCCTGATGGGCATTCATAACGGCAGTGGCACGCACCTGTTCAATGGTCGTGAGCTGGACAAACAGCAGCGGCAATTGCTCTGGCGCAAAGTCGGCATGGTGTTTCAGGATCCCGCCGATCAGCTGTTCTGCGCCAGCTGCGCCGAAGAGGTCGCCTTTGGGCCGCGACAACTTGGACTGCCGAAGGACGAGGTTGTCCGGCGGGTTGATACGGCTCTTGAGCGGGTCCGATTGGCCGGCTATCAGGAGCGCGTCCCTTTGCATCTTTCCGGCGGCGAGCGCAAGCGACTGGCGATTGCCACCGTACTGAGCATGGAGCCGGAGTTGCTGATCCTTGATGAGCCGACTGCCGGGCTTGATCCGCAGGGCGAGGAGTTGCTGCTGGAGATACTTCACGAGCTGCCGCAGACGCGGATTCTGGTGACGCACGACCCCTTTCTGGTCGCTCAGCTGACCCAGCGCACGCTAGTGCTGCATCGTGGCAAGGTGCTGCAGGACTATTCAACGGCTGATTTTCTCGCGGATCAGAACCTGCAATCGCTCAATCTTCTGGCGCTCAGCTATAAGAGCGACTGTTCGCGGCAGATCCTGGCCCTGCAGCACCAGCATGAGCACAGTCACCTGCATCAGCATTTTCACGAGCACCCACACCGCCACGGCGAGCAGGTCCACAGCCACGCCCATGAGCATGCTCATGAGCATGATCATGTCTTTACGCATACCCACGGTGCCGACAGCCCAGAGCACTGCCACCAGATACGTGGTCGTTTTCATGACCATAGCCACCCCGGGCATGAAAATGAAGAACACGAGCATGAGCATCCTGATGATTAACTGTCGGCAGTCAACAGCTTTTGTGGCGATTGCCAGCCTGCAAGCCTAACCTGCCTGAAAAACGTGATTTTTTGTCCGAAAAGGGCTTGAACCCATCGGGCGACTGTGCTACAAGCTAATGTTTCGCCGAGGCCATGGGGGTTTCTGCGAATTCCTTGCTCCGGGGTAGTGTCCGGGGCTGCATAATCCGAGAGGAGAAACACTGATGAGGAACTACGAATCACTCTACATCATCCATCCTGAAGTGGTCGGCGATGCCCTGACTGCTATGGTGGAAAAATTCGAGGGGGTTCTCACCGCGCAAGGTGCAGAAATCCACAAATTGGACAACTGGGGCGTCCGTCGTCTGGCGTACCCGATCAAAAAGGTTGAGCGTGGTTGCTATGTGCAGACCCTGTTCCGTGCCGAGCCGCAAGTGATTGCTGAACTTGAGCGTCGTATGCGTCTTGACGAGAAGGTCCTGCGTTTCCTGACTGTTCGCCATGAAGGCGAATTTGCTCCGATTGCAGTCGTCGCTGCTGATGTCGAAGGTCAGGATGGGGATTCGGCTGAAGTCGATTCGGCTGAAGACGAAGATTAATTATCAATTAGCAACCAAGGAGATAAATTCATGGCTTACGAAAAACCGGAACGTTCATCCTCCGCTGCACCACGTCGCCGTTTTGGGCGCCGTAAAATCTGTCGTTACTGTGCCGACAAGAGTCAGCGTATCGATTATAAAGATGTCAACTCACTGCGTTACTACGTATCGGAGCGGGGCAAAATTGTTCCTCGGCGGATTTCCGGCACCTGTGCTGCTCACCAGCGCGGGATCGCTGAAGCGATCAAGAATGCCCGTCAAGTCGCGCTGATGTCTTACACCAAGTCGCAGCACGGCTGAGAGCGGATTAGAAGCACCGACCGATGAAAGGGCAAACCGCACTGCTGACGGCAGTTGCCATCGGAGTCACCCTGATCTGCCTGTTGGGGGCCAGCTGGCTCGGGCCGATCGGGGCATTTCTCAACCTGCTGACCCCGATTGCCGCTGCTTACTTAAGTATGCGCTTCGGCCTGCAGGCCGGGGTTGTGGTGGTTGCGGTAGTCGGTCTGCTGGTTCTGCAACTGGCGCCGCTGTCGATTCTGGCAGCCTATATTGGTCTTTTCGCCGTCGGTTCATTGTTGTTGCCCTGGTTGCTGCAAAGACGGCTGCCCTGGGATCAGGCGGTACTTTTAGCGGCGCTTGGCTCGGTGCTGGCGACACTGGTGATGGCCATAGCCAGCATGCTGGCCGATGGTCTTCAGTTTGATCAGTTAATCGGACGGTTGTTGCAGTCTGAGGTTGATCAGGCCATCCAGATTTACCGTGATTCAGGTTTCAGTGAATCGCAGCTGCAGGAGATGCAGGGGATTGTCGACGGCATAGCCGAGTTCATCCGCCAGACCTTTTATGGTTTGTATCTGACGGGTGTGTTGGCGATCCAGCTGCTCTGTCTGGCAGTGTTGCAACGCCTGAAAAAAGCCCATTACCGGATTGAGGGGATTGCCTTCGATCGCTGGCGGTTGCCAGTGGCTCTGGTCTGGGTGCTGATCGTTGCCGGATTTGCCATGCTGGTTCCACAACAGCAGGTGATGTTGGTCGGTCGCAATCTGCTGGCGGTTTTGTTGCCGCTCTATTTTCTGCAGGG
Source organism: Malonomonas sp. (assembly GCA_036526255.1). Classification (GTDB taxonomy): domain Bacteria; phylum Desulfobacterota; class Desulfuromonadia; order Desulfuromonadales; family Geopsychrobacteraceae; genus Malonomonas. The sequence continues at coordinate 17,786 of DATCYW010000057.1, forward strand.
TTTGTCGGTCGTCAGCAGTTTTTTGCAGCGTAAAACCTATCCGCCGGTGCTGAAAGGGATGATCTACCTGATGGTTTTCATCCTGAATCCGCTCCCTTTGATAATTACCGGTGTTGGCGTTTTTGACCTTTGGGTTGATTTTCGTCGGCCCCGGAAAAAAGATATTAAGTAAACTCGTTCTGTTACGGAGGATACCCATGAGTGTCAATATTATCTTGCAGGAAAACGTCGATGGTCTCGGCGTGATCGGTGATCTGGTCACCGTCAAGCCGGGCTTTGCCCGCAACTACCTGGTGCCCCAGGGGCTGGCCATGGTTGCCAACCCGCGCAACGTGAAAGAGATGGAGCATCAGAAGCGCCAACTGGCTCGCAAGCTGGAAAAAGTCACCAAGGATGCCGAGGCTGTCAAGGCCCGTGTCGAAAAGGTGGTCTGCGCATTTACTCAACGTGCCAGCGAAGAGGGCAAGCTGTTCGGTTCGGTGACTTCGATGGATCTGGAAGCCAAACTGCAAGCTGCCGGTATCGAGATCGACCGTAAAAAAATTCAACTCGCTGAGCCGATCAAGTCTCTCGGCGAGCATGTTGTCAATGTCAAGCTTGATGCCGGTGTGGTTGCCGAACTCAAGGTTGTCGTGACGGCCGAAGAAGCTTAATCCTGTTTTAAGCTTGGAGTTTAGGGCGGCAGGCCGATCAGGTCTGCCGCCCTTTTTTCGTTTCAGAAATAGCGAACACTTTGCTATCCTTCGAACCTGATTCTTTTCAGGAGTGATTATGTCGGAAAGCCACAGCCATCGTATGCCACCGCAGAACCTCGAAGCCGAAATGTCGGTGCTTGGCGGGGTTATGCTGGAGAACGAAGCGCTCAACCGGGCGCTTGAACACCTGACCACCGATGACTTCTATCGCGGCAGCCATAAGAAGATCTTCAAGGCGCTGCTGAAACTCTCAGAGCGGAACGAGCCGGCCGACCTGGTCACCCTGACCGCCGAATTGAAGGTGCAGGGCGATTACGATGAAGTCGGTGGTGGCAGCTATCTGGCGACCTTGGTTGATTATGTGCCGACCGCCGCGAACATTACCTACTACTGTAAGCTGGTAAAAGAGAAGTCTGTCGCGCGCAAGCTGATCGAGGCTTCGACAGAAATCGCCACCAAGGGGTACGAGGGTGGTGATATGGAGATGATTCTCGACCAGGCGGAAAAGGCCATCTTTGAGATCTCGGAGAATCGAACCCGCCCCTCGTTTTATCCGGTACGGGAAATTCTCAAGGATACCTTCAAGACGATCGAGAAGCTGTTCGATCGCAAAGAACTTGTCACGGGCGTCCCGACCGGTTACCACGATCTGGATAAGATGACCGCCGGCATGCAGGCGGGCGATCTGGTTATTATCGCCGGTCGCCCCTCAATGGGGAAGACGGCCTTTGCTCTGAATGTCGCCGAGTATGCGACGACGCACGCCAGCAACAAAGTGCCGACGGTGGTCTTTTCGCTGGAGATGAGCAAGGAATCGCTGGTACAGCGGATGCTCTGTTCGGTCGCCAAGGTCGATGCTGGCCGCTTGCGGACCGGTCATCTGGGTGAGTCGGACTGGCCGAAGCTGACCATGGGTGCCGGTCAGTTAAGTGAGGCGCCGCTGTTTATCGACGATACCCCGTCGATTTCGGTGCTGGAGTTGCGCTCCAAGGCGCGTCGCTTGAAGGCTGAGCATGGGCTGGGGCTGATCGTAGTCGATTACCTGCAGTTGATGCGCGGCAGCAGCACTGAAAGTCGTCAGCAGGAAATATCGGAAATATCCCGTTCGCTTAAAGGTCTGGCCAAGGAATTGAGCCTGCCGGTGATCGCCCTCTCGCAGTTGAACCGTTCGCTGGAAAGTCGTACCGACCGCCGGCCGATGATGTCCGATTTGCGTGAGTCCGGCGCGATTGAGCAGGATGCCGACGTGATCATGTTTGTTTATCGCGATGCGGTCTATTGTGATGCCTGTAAGAAGCGCGACAATTCCTGCGATAAGGGGCACGAAAACGATGCGGAGGTTATTATCGGCAAGCAGCGTAATGGTCCGATTGGTACCGTCAACCTGAGCTTCCGTGGTCAGTTTACCCGCTTTGAAAATCAGTCACGACGCGAAGATTCGAGTTATTAGGCTGCCCTGAAATGAATAAAGGAACCCCCGCCGGGCAAGCGACCCAAGCCGGTCGGTTAATCTGTTGAAAAATGGGATTCAGTGAAAGGCAGCATGGAATTTCAGTAGTTTAACCATTTGACTTCATCTTGAAAATCTACGAAAGGCAAAGCCCTCTAAGTATCTAATTTTAGAGGGCTTTGC
>DATCYW010000058.1:0-119989 GCA_036526255.1 Malonomonas sp.
GTCAGCCATGACAGAAGATTTTCCGAGCAATGAAGTTGAATTTGATCGCAGGTTTCATTCAGAAGATGCCTGCCTTGACTATCTCCTTCAACTTCGCTGGCCAGAAGGGTTCAAATGCTCCTGCTGCGGCCATGACAACTACTGGATGAGTTCCAGGGGCCTTTATCTCTGCAGCCACTGTGAACATCAGCATTCATTGACAGCAGGAACGATTTTTCATGGAACCAGAAAACCTTTAACTCTCTGGTTCAAGGCCCTTTGGTGGTTTTCGACTCGAAAGAACGGAGTCAATGCCAGCACGTTACAAGCTCTGCTTGGACTGCGAAGCTACCAAACAGCCTGGTGCTGGCTGCAAAAGTTACGAACCTGCACGGTGTTTCCGGATCGAACCAAGCTCTCCGGCTCCGTCGAGGTCGATGAATGCTTTTTCGGCGGAGCACATAGCGGCAAACGTGGCCGAGGAGCTGAACATAAATGCAAGGTTGCCATTGCCGTCGAACGTAAAGGGCGCAAGCTCGGCCGTCTACGCATGCAGGTCATTGAATGCTGCAGTGCAAACGAGCTGACCTCCTTTATCAAAACGAACATCACAGCTGGCAGTCAGGTGACAACCGATGGCTGGGGTGCTTATAGCGGTTTGAAGAATGAAGGCTATTCCCACAAAGCCATCGTTCAAAGCAATACCGAAGACAAAGAAAGCGTACTGCCCGGCGTCCATCTGATAACGTCACTGGCCAAGCGGGTCATGCTCGGCACTTTTCAGGGGCGATTTGACCCGCAGTATTTGCAGCGCTACCTGGACGAATATGTCTTTCGCTTTAATCGCCGAAACTGCCGTGCCGTTGGTAAGCGATTTTGGCGAATCATGCAACAAGCGGCTCAGTCAGCTCCGGTTCCTTTGAAAAGTCTGGTTTTGGGGCCGAGCACTGGAGCGAAGTAGATAACCAGAAAATAGAAAAAGGGGGGCCAGTGGCCCCCCTTTTTAAGGTAACAGAAAAACTATTCTTAACTGTGCTCGCGCGACTTGAGAAACTGCACCTCTTTCCACTGCTCCATCGTATGCTCAAGGCGCCATTCACTGGCCGCTAGATAGGTCAGGTGCCCCTCGGCGTCGTGGGCCAGCTGATGCTGGTTCTTCTTGCTGAAATCATCGAGCACTTTGCGGTTGTCGCATTCGATCCAGCGGGCGGTGTTGTAATCGACCCCTTCGTAAACGGCGCTGACGTTGTACTCCGCCTTCAGCCGCTCCATGGTGACGTCAAACTGCAGCACACCAACCGCCCCCAGAATAAATTCGGCGCCGGAAAGCGGTTTAAAGACCTGCACCGCGCCCTCTTCGGCCAACTGCAGCAAGCCCTTCTGCAGCTGTTTCGATTTCAGCGGATCTTTCAGCCGCACCCGGCGGAAATGCTCGGGGGCGAAGTTGGGGATGCCGGTGAACTTCAGCGGCTCCTTCAGGCTGAAGGTGTCGCCGATCTTGATGGTACCGTGGTTGTGCAGACCGATGATATCGCCGGCGTAAGCTTCTTCAACATGAGCCCGGTCCTGCGCCATGAAGATGGTCGCGTTGGAGAGGTTAACCTCTTTGCCGATCCGGTGATGTCTGACTTTCATGCCGCGGGTAAATTTACCGCTGCAGATCCGTAAAAAAGCGATCCGGTCACGGTGCATCGGATCCATGTTCGCCTGAATCTTGAAGACAAAGCCGGAGAAATCCTCCTCGTCCGGATCGACGATCCGCTCCTGTGTCTCACGCGGCCCCGGCGGCGGAGCCAGTTCGACGAAAGCGTCGAGCATCTCCTGCACGCCGAAATTGTTGATCGCGCTGCCAAAGAACACCGGCGTCTGGCTGGCCTTCAGATAATCCCCCATATTGAAGGGGTTGGCCGCACCTTCGAGCAGCTCGATATCGGCACGCAGCTCGTCGGCCTGATTGCCGAGCAGCTCATCCAGTTTCGGATCATTCAGATCCTTGATCTTCACCGTCTGGGTGCTGCGGACATCGTCGCCGGGGGTGAACAGGTTCAGCTCTTTGCGGTAGAGGTTATAAACCCCCTTGAAACGCTTGCCCATGCCGATCGGCCAGGAGAGCGGCGTGCATTCGATCTGCAGCTTCTCTTCGATATCGGCCAGCACGTCCAACGGTGAAAGCCCTTCGCGGTCGAGCTTGTTGATAAAGGTCAGCACCGGCGTGTTGCGCATCCGGCAGACTTCCATCAGCTTCTCGGTCTGCGGCTCAACCCCCTTGGCGCTGTCGATGACCATCAGCGCGCTGTCGACGGCAGTCAGCACCCGGTAGGTGTCCTCGGAGAAGTCCTGGTGGCCGGGGGTATCGAGCAGATTGATCTCGAAATTGCGGTACTCGAACTTCATCACTGAGGACGATACCGAGATGCCGCGCTCCTTCTCGATGCTCATCCAGTCGCTGGTGGCGTGGCGGCTCGATTTACGCGCCTTGACGGTACCGGCCATCTGAATCGCTCCGCCGAACAGCAGCAGCTTTTCGGTCAGGGTGGTCTTACCGGCATCCGGGTGGCTGATAATGCCGAAGGTGCGGCGTTTGGCGATCTCTTTCTGTAATGTTTTACTCATCTTATTTTTCCAGACTCTAAATATTTGTGGTCGATTGCTGACCCGAAACAGTTAAAACGAAAATCTCTAGTTCGCGGCAGTCTCTTCTGGAACCCGCCAGCGCTTGTGCATCCAGAACCACTGGGTGATGTCTTCGCGCACCGCCGTTTCAATGATATTGGTCAGCAACTGGGTATTCTCCTGCACCGCTTGCTCCCCCTGCCCCTGCAGCAACAGCATCGGCTCTATAACAGCCAGATAACGGTTATTCGGCAGGCGGCGCGAAAACACCGGCACCACCGGTACCTGAAACTTCATCGCCAGATTGCTGATCGCGGTGGTGGTATAAGCCTTGCGCCCGAAAAAATCTGTCGCGACCGAACCGGGCGGCGAGATGTGCTGATCAAGCAGGACACCGACCACCCGATTGGCCTGCAACGACTTGAGAATCCGCCGGGCACCATGGCGGCTATCGAGGGTGCCGGCACCGAAGCTCTCGCGGATATCATTGAAAAAGCGGTCGGTCAGCGGATTTTTCATCGGCTTGGTCACCGCATCAACGTCAATACCCAGCTCCGGCAGGACAAAAAAACCCGCTTCCCAGAAGCCGAAATGACCGGTCAGCATAATGACGCCGCGCCCTAACTGCTGGGCTTCGCGCAGATGTTCCAGGCCGGAGATGTCAAAATAGCGTTCAAGGTCACCACCGCCGCGCTGAAACTTATTCATCCGCAGCATCTCCATGCTGCTGACACCAACATGGATAAAGTTTGCCCGCGCCAGACCGGCGACCTGCTTGCGATTGAACTGGGGAAAAGCGCGGCGCAGATTCTCCTCGGCCAGCTTGCGCCGCTTCGACAGCAGCCAGAAGGCCAGCAACCCCAGCCGACCGCCAAAGGCGAGGCTCAGTTCACGCGGTAACCAGCGGACCAGTGCCGCCACCCGTTTAACCGCCCAATATTCGCAACGAAACTTCAGAGAGATATCTGTCATGATGCTTTCTTAAAAAGTAAATGGCCGCCCGAAAAACCGGCCGACCACTATAGCTTATCTCTTCTGCAGGATGAAAGTCCGTTTTCAACCCTTGCCCTAAAAACGGTAGCCTTTGCGCATCATGCAGGCTTCATAGAGCTGAATCTGGTATTGAGTGTCAGGGAAATCAGTCAGATCGCTGCCCGCCATCACCGGTTCCATATTGATGACACCGAACTTTTCCGCATAGGTTCGGCAATAGGTGAGATCCTTCTCCAGATCGTGCTTTTCCAACGGCTCTGCGGCGATCGGTCGTGGCTGCTTGGCGCAACCGGTCAGCAGGACAAACAACAGCAGCAACAGTACGGACAACCTCAGCTTCATGCGCAAACCTCGGGACAAAAAGGGCGGAAAAAATTACTTTAGCAGATACATCCCAGCATTGGTAGCAATTAATTGTTCGTCGGAAATTTACCAAATGGCTTGACCCGAGTCAGGCGATACTTCTATTCTGCGCTGTTGAATCTGACGAAACTTTTATTAGCGCTAGCAACACTGACCAAGGAGCCTGTCAATGGCCGTCTTTGAAGCAAACCACCCGTTAATCAAGCACAAACTGGGCCTGATGCGACAAAATGACATCAGCACCAAGGATTTTCGCGAGCTGGCATCAGAAGTCGCCCGCCTGCTGACCTACGAAGCGACCAAAGATCTGGAAACCGAACCGGAGACCATTGACGGCTGGAACGGCCCGGTCACCGTAGAACGGATCAAGGGAAAAAAAATTACCGTTGTGCCGATCCTGCGGGCTGGCCTGGGGATGATGGACGGCGTGCTCGACCTGATCCCCAGCGCGCGGGTTAGCGTGGTCGGCCTTTACCGCAACGAAGAGACTCTCGAACCAGTCACTTATTTTCAGAAATTGACCAGCAGCATGGAAGATCGCACGGCGCTGATTCTCGACCCGATGCTGGCCACCGGCGGTTCGCTGATCGCCTGCATCGATATGCTCAAAGCTGCCGGCTGCACCAGCATTCGCGGCCTGTTTCTGGTCGCGGTCCCGGAAGGGCTGAACAAGGTCAAAGAGCGCCATCCTGATGTCGATATCTATGTCGCTTCAATCGATGAGCGGCTCAACGAACATGGCTATATTCTGCCCGGTCTGGGGGATGCGGGCGATAAAATTTTCGGCACCAAATAACTTCACACAAGGATACGACGATGTCTCTGCAAACCCCTTCTTCCGATTATAATTTCCGCCTGAAAGATTGCCTGCTCGGTGGCCAGATGCTGTTTGTCGCCTTCGGCGCGCTGGTGCTGGTGCCGCTGCTGACCGGCCTTAACGCCAACGTCGCGCTCTTCACCGCCGGGGCCGGCACGCTGGTCTTCCAGCTGATCACCCGCGGCAAGGTGCCGGTCTTCCTCGCCTCCAGCTTTGCCTTTATCGCTCCGATCATCTACGGCGTGCAACAGTGGGGCATCCCCGGCACCATGTGCGGCCTGGTGGCGGCTGGCCTGCTCTACGCTCTGATGAGTCTGGCCGTACGACGGTTCGGTTCGGACATCCTGCACAAAATCCTGCCGCCGATCGTGACCGGTCCGGTGATCATGGTTATCGGCCTGGTGCTGGCACCGGTTGCGGTGCATATGGCGTCCGGCCGCACCGGCGACGGCTCAGCCTGGCTGGTTCCGGAAACCACCGCGTTCATCATCGCCGGAGTCTCGCTGGCGGTGACCATCATTGTTTCACTTCTCGGTCGCGGGCTGTTCAAATTGATCCCGATCCTCTGCGGCATCAGCGCCGGCTTCATCACCTCACTGGGTCTTGACCTGAGCGGCTTCAGCGCCGCAACCCAAGCCGCCTTCGAGCCGGGTAGCCTGCAAAACTGGACCGCCCCGGCGCTGGTCTCGATGCAGAAAGTCGCTGACGCCCCTTGGTTCGCCATCCCCGACTTCACCTTCCCGGTCTGGAATCTGGAAGCGATCCTGTTCATTGTGCCGATCGCCATCGCTCCGGCCATCGAACACTTCGGCGATGTGCTAGCGGTCGGCGGCATCACCGGCAAAGACTACGTCGAAGATCCGGGCATTGAAAACACCCTGCTCGGTGACGGTGTCGCCACCAGCCTGGCGGCCTTTCTCGGCGGCCCGCCGAACACCACCTATTCCGAGGTTTCCGGCGCCGTCGCGCTGACCCGCGCCTTCAACCCGGCGATCATGACCTGGGCGGCAATCACCGCGATCCTGCTCGCTTTTATCGGCAAGCTCGGCGGTTTCCTCAACAGCATCCCGGTTCCGGTGATGGGCGGCATCATGGTGCTCTTGTTCGGTGCCATCGCTGTCATCGGTATCAGCACCCTGGTCAAAGCCGGCACTGATCTGATGGAACCACGCAACCTGGCGATCGTCGCCATCATTCTGGTCTTCGGTATCGGTGGGATGAATTTCGATCTGGTCGTGGTCAAGCTTGGTGGGATCGGCCTGGCGGGGATTATCGGTGTGCTGCTGAATCTGCTGCTGCCGGGAAAATCCCGCGCATAAAATAACCAGCGGGGGTGACGCCTGCGTCACCCCCGAATCAACCTCCCGCCTGAAATTACTTTACCTGTGGATCAAGTGCGCTGCGCACCGCTTGCGCCAGCGTTCCCAACGCCAGCGGCTTGGGCAGAAAGGTGACCCCTTCTTTGAGGACACCATGCTCAACGATGGCATTCTTGGTATATCCGGACATGAATATGACCATCAGCGCGCTGGAGCGTTCGAGCAGCAGGCTGGCCAGCTGTTGACCGTTCATCTTCGGCAGGACCACGTCGGTCAGCAGCAGGTGGATTTTTCCATGGTACTTTTCAAACAGCTGCACGGCCTCTTCGGCATCTGACGCCTCGAGCACCGTGTAACCGAGCTCGGAGAGCAACTCCACGGCAAAACTCCGCACCCCGGCATCATCCTCCACCAGCAGAATGGTTTCCGTACCGCGTGGCAGGTTTTCGGTCACTGCCGGCAATTTCTCACTGCTGACCTGCTGCCGGGTCCGTGGCAGATAGATGCGGAAGGTCGTCCCCTTGCCGGGCTCACTGTAGACGTAGATATTGCCCTTGTTCTGCTTGACGATCCCGAACACCATCGACAGGCCGAGACCGGTCCCCTGCCCCTGCGGCTTGGAGGTGTAGAAGGGTTCAAAGATCAGCTTCTGCGCCTCGGCGTCAATACCGCAGCCGGTGTCGGAAATACTCAGGCAGACATACTCGCCTGCCTCAACCCCCATATGCTGCCGGGCGTACTCAGCGCTCAGACTGACGTTGGCGGATTCGATCAGCAGAGTTCCGCCTTCGGCCATGGCATCGCGCGCATTGACCGTCAGGTTCATGACGATCTGCTCGACCTGACTGCGATCGATGAGTACCGGCCAGAGTCCATCTGCCAGCTGGGTTTTTACCCGGATATTCTCTCCGATCAGGCGCTTGAGCATCTGCAACAGGTCGCTGACCACCTGGTTGAGCGCCAGCGGCTTGGGCGCGATAATCTGCTTGCGGCTGAAACCAAGCAGCTGGCGTGTCAAGTCAGCCGCCCGGCGGGCTGAATCGTCGATCACCTGCAGGTATTTCTGGATCGGATTGTCGGCGTCGACGCGGCGCTTCATCAGCTGCAGGTTCCCGCTGATCGCCATCAGAATGTTATTGAAATCATGCGCCACTCCGCCGGCCAGTCGGCCGATCGACTCCATCTTCTGCGCCTGCAGCAGTTCGGCCTGCAGCTGCTCCCGCTCCCGCTCGTTTTTCAGCTGAGCGGTTAAATCTTTGACCAGAACCACGGTGCGGCGGTCATCCAGACACAGACAACGCAGCTCGAACACAGACTCTTCCCCGGCAGCATTGGCAAGTACCTGCTGGCCGCATAGTCCATCGACACAGACAAATCCCTCGATTCCGCCGAAGCTGTCCGCCCAGCGCTGCATCAGACTGTTTTCAGCCCGCAGGCTGCCATTCTGCGACAGCACCCCGACATTCAGCACATCGGTGATCGTCAGCAACAGCTGCAACTGCTGCTCCTGTTGCTGCAGGGTATTTTTCCACTCGATCTCTTTCTGGGTTTCCGCGCGGATGACCTGATGTGAATCGAGCACCTCGGACATCAACAGCACGCTGCTCTGTTCCAGCACCTGCAGTTCATCACCCGAATGCTTGCCGGCCTGCTTGCCGCGCAGGGTCTCCGCGGTAAACTTTTCCACCAGCAGGGTCAAACGACGAACCCGCATGGAGATCCAGAGAATGACCAGCATCGGCCCCAGAACCAGCGCCAACCCGGACAACGCATGCTGCAGGGTGCTGACCGAGGCCATGGCATGCTGCATCTGCGCGACCTGTTCGCGCGGCTGAAAGGAGCTGAGACCAACAAGCATTTCGGCGCCGCCGTAGTCGTGAAAACTGCGCTCGCTGATAACAAAGTCGTTGCTCAATTCCTGCAAGGTAGCGCCAGGCGGCAACAGTCCGGGGTCGCTGCTGACCATAATTCTACCGCTATTGTGGGCAACCAGCGCCAGCAAACGACTGCTGTCGCCGCCGAGGTTCATCAGCATCCGGTCATCGACCAGGGCGCCGAGCTGCAGAGTGACCTTGCGACCAGCCACCGATTGACTCACTGCCGAGAGCAGATAGGGGTCGTCATCGAGAATCGCCATATAGGTCTGGTCGTGGCTCTTCTCCAGCAACAGCAGCGCAGGGTTTTCCAATGCCGACGGTAAGCGTCTCTGGCTGGCGGCATAAGACTCCCGCACCTGCCCCTGATCGTCGAGCAGCAGGGCAAAATCCGGCACCGCCAGGGCCCGCAGCGCCGACCGCGGCAGAAACCAGTCCGGCGTATCCTGCCAGTAACGAACGGGAGCGGCGCGCCAGTTATCGCTTTGTGCCTCGACATAGCGGTGAAAGTTATGCTGATTGGCGATCAGGCCGGCGGTCTGCTGAAAGGATTTCACAAAATGGTCGAAGCTTAAACGATCCCGCTGCGACTGCTCGGCAAGCAGCTGCTGCAGGTGTTCTTCAAGCGCCAGAGACAGGTTCTTGTTCTTGTAGTCTTCAGAGGCAAACCAGACCAAGGCACCAAGCAGAAAAGCCATGCCGAGCATCTTTGCCGCCAGCCCCCCCGGCCAGTTAAACAGCGATCGAGAATTCATACAGACTTATAGCCTTTAAGGTTTCGTCGGTTGCCCGATCAATTCCCCCCCGGAAAAGTCCCAGCCGGCAGCGCGCAACTGGCTGGCCGGCACCACCCCCAAACGGGCGGCGTTTGCTTCGACATAGGTCGTCAGTCGCTCAAGCAATTTACGGCTCTGACTGAAGTTCTCCCCATCACCTGCCCAGAGCGTCAGGGTCATGACCCGGTAAAAGGGATAAGCGCCCCGCCGCAGATGTTCGAGATTGTTCGCTTCCATGCCATCGATCCGCAGCGCCCTGGTTTTGCTGGAGTGGACACCTTCGTTGACTTCATAACCGATCGCGCCGGGCAGTTCGGCGACCAGCGCGTACATATCATCAATGGCGCCAACTTCGCGGGCATGGGCAGAGAAAAGATCCTGATTGTCGAGCAGCAACCGCCAGTGTCCCGGCCGCTTTTTGCAGTGCAGTCGGATCACCGGCTGAATCGGCAGGTTCTGCCAACCCAGCTCTGACCAGCGCTGCATCTTACCGGAAAAAATCTGTTGTACGGTTGTCCAGGGCAAATCAGTGGTCGGATTATCGGGATGAACGAGGATGGCGACGGGATAAATCCCCAGGGTGTGAAAACTCAAGCCGGGCAAGCGGTCGATATCGCCCGGCGGGCAGCAGAAAGAGACAATCTCCACCGTCTTGGCCAGCAGGGCGCCGGCGGAAAGGCCGCAGGTTCCTTTATGAACCTTGATGTGCAGATTGTTCTGGCGGGCAAACTCGGCGATGACTGGTCGCAAACGGTCATCGAACTGTTGATTGATGATGACCACCAGATCAGCGGCGGCATCATCACTTTCATGCTGAAAAGGTTTTTGATCCCAGTCTTTGTCGGAGTCGACGGTTTCTGTCGAGGGGCTGAAAGCCGGGCCGCCCAATGATCCACTGGCCAGAGCGCCTGAAGCAATTGACATCGCCAATAATAGCCAGAGAACCAGGCATCTGATGAACATTCAGGCTCCTCGAAACAGTCAACACAAGCTTAAAGCAATCCCCCCTCGACGCATAAACATGACACTTGCAACAAAACGATTAACTATCCCTCATCGACTGACAGGATGCAAGCCTTTCCGCCCGGCCGGCGGCCGACAACAGTAGAATCTCAGAGAGCGATGCCAGTCAGTTGCCGCAATTGCGCCCTGGTGTCTGCGACGTTTCGGTGCCAGATGCCGTGCCAGCCGCAGGCAATTGCGCCCTGCGCGTTGACTTCGAGATCATCGATGAAGACCGTAGTTTCCGGCTGCAGATCGAAACGGTGGCAGGCGGCGGCAAAAATCTCCGGCGCTGGTTTCATGACACCCACCTCGTAAGAAGCCAGACGGTCGTGACAGATTTTATCCAGTCCGAACTCGACCAGAATGTGCTGCCAGTGCAGCTCGCTGGTATTGGAAAGCAGGTAGACACCGCAATGCGGCATAAGACTGCCGGCCAGCGCCAGCATCTCGCGGATCGGGGTAAACAGGTCGTTCCAGGCGGCGATCAATTCAGCTTCGGGCAATGCATTCTTTAACAGGGCGTTGATCTGGCGTAAAAAGTCTCTGCTGCTGACCTCGCCATGCTCATATCCGATCAGATCGACATGCCGGAGAAAGTCTTCGGCGCCGCTGCACTCTGCGCCGTGCTGCCGCAACGTGGCGGCAAACCGATCGTAGCTGAAATCAATCAGCACCCGGCCGACATCGAAAACCACATCCGTCACTCTTGCCATACCAACACTCCTTTCGTTTACCGTCAGGCTTTGATCCGGCGGCACTCCAGGTAGAAACGCTTTTCGTCCGCTTCGCCCATCGAGAAGGTTTTACGTGGCAGGGCGCCATCGAGAATGATGGTTTTGAACAGCTCGTGCTTTGAGATCGCCGGCAGATAGAAGCCGGCCCCGTCGCTGGCACTGCCAAGCTCGGTCACGGCCTTGGTGCCATGAATATAGTCAATGCGCGCGGCCGGATTGTCCTGCAGAAACCGGTCAAGGCAAGCCTGCAGGGTCGCCACCGCCAGCGTGTATTCGGGATTCGCGATGGTGCAGACCCCGAACTGTCCGGCAAACACCACCGGAAAGGCGTGGGCGTTCTGCGCTTTGGCAGCCAGCGCCTGCGCTGCGGGCAGATCGGCACAGGCGGTAAAGGTCATCGGCGTGCCACGCTCAGCGAAGAAGCTGGTCATTTGCGCCTGCAACTGTTCTGCATCAATACCGAACAGCACCCGGTGGATCGGTTCAAATTCAAGCCCGGCATCATGGATATTCACCAACTCGACCAGCGCATAGCGGGCCGGATGGTTCATGATCGCGGTTTTGTCGGTCGCTTCGGCCCTCAGCTTTTCCCAGATCGCCTTGGCGGTGGCGAAGGAGTGGTTGCCGTCGCCCATGGCGTAGAGCATCACCGCGTCATCAACCTTGTATTTGGCGCGATAGGCAGCCGGATCGGCCAGCTTTTCCAGCGCGGCGACGACCTGATTGATCAGCTCGGGCTGATCAATGCGGTAGCCCTTCAGGTGACCGCCATTTTCGAGCAGTTCAAAGTCGTAGACCTTTTCCAGTGTCTCTTTGAACAGCGGCTCGATGACGGTGCGCTGCGGGTCATCTATCAGCACCATGATGTGCGGCAGCTCGATTGGCGCGTTCTGCCGTACTTTGATGCGTGGCGGCAGCCGGTCGAGGATGGTCCCTTCGGTGGCACGGATCAGGCTCTGCGCGCCCTTATTGTAATCGTACTGCTCCAGATCAAGCGCCAGAATCAGCCCCTTGCGTGACTCGACTTCGCAGGTTTTACGGTCGATCAGAATAAAGCCGGGCGGTTGCTCGACCAGGCTGCCATCGGCCAGGTACTGCTCCATGGTCCGGTTGATCGCGGCGATCCGCTGCTCGGCATCCTTATCCTCAAGGTTGACTTCCGGAAAAATCAGCTTGAGCGTCGTGACCGAACCGGCGGTCTGCTCGGCCAAGCGCTGCCAGTAACCCCGGTCGGAGGTGTATTGATCACAGGCAATCACGGCCCACTTCTGCATATCGCTTGCCGGCTTCGGCAGCAGGATCTGTGGAACCTGCACGCCAATTTTTTCAAAAACCATCGTCGCTTCCTTTCGCTCTCCAGCCAATACGTAACCCGTTAACCAAGAGGACATTGGTAACATGTTTCCGGATTTTTGAAAACCTGCTAAGCGGCTAAGCAAAAAGGTTTTTTCGAGTCGATTTGGTGCTGATCCATGGCCGCGATGGCGGTACTTTCCTGTTGACAGAATCAAAGCTGCTCGGCTAAAGTTCCAGCTCCAAGGAGTTAAAACAATGTTTCAAACTTTAACCGCCATAAACCTGCCGCTGCTAGTCGTCGTCGTTCCCAACTGACGGCTCGCGGCCACCTACGATTCACAGAGAATCGAAAGGGAGCTCGGGCACTGACCCTGCGCTCCCTTTTCCAATCGATGTAAAGGCCGCGGGGCAACCCACCGCGGCCTTTGTTTTATCGCAATCCAGGAGGAAGTATATGAAAAGCGGAGCCCAGATTTTACTCGACTGCCTCAAACAGGAAGGGGTGGATACGATTTTCGGCTATCCCGGCGGCCGTTCGCTGCTGGTTCACGACGCGCTGATGGACGACCGCGAGATCCGCCACATTCTGGTCCGTCACGAGCAGGGGGCAGCGCACGCCGCCGATGGCTACGCCAGAACCACCGGCAAGGTCGGCGTCTGCCTGACTACCTCGGGTCCGGGCGCGACCAATCTGGTGACCGGCATCGCCACCGCCTATATGGATTCAGTGCCGATGGTGGCGCTGACCTGCCAGGTGCCGACCGCCGAGATCGGCAACGATGCCTTTCAGGAGGCCGACATGGCCGGCATCACCCGCCCGATCACCAAGCACAACTATGTAGTCACCGACATCAAGGATCTGGCGCGGGTTATCCACGAAGCCTTCTACATCGCCCGCACCCGCCGCCCCGGCCCGGTACTGATCGATTTGCCGAGCGACGTGCTGGGGGGGAAAACTAAGCCGGTGGCGGCGGAACCAGCCAGTCGACGCGGCTATCAGGAGAAACCGACCCTGAACCTGAAGCAGATCAAAAAAGCCGCCGAGATGATCAACCAGGCCAAGAAGCCACTGATCTACGCCGGCGGCGGCATCACCCTCTCCAACTCTTCTGACAAGCTGCGCGCGCTCGCCGAAAAGGGGCAGATACCGGTCACCCACACGCTGATGGGGCTGGGGATCATGGACCCCAAATCGCCGCTGTCGGTCGGTATGCTCGGCATGTACGGCGCCTGGTACGCCAACATGGCGGTCGGTGAATGCGATTGCCTGATCGCCATCGGCGTGCGCTTCGATGACCGGGTCACCGGCAAGGTCGCCAGCTTTGCGCCGAACGCCAAAATCATCCACTTCGATATCGACCCGTCCAGCATCCGCAAGGTGGTGGCCGGTGGCCTGCCGATCGTCTGCGACGCCGCCGAAGCGCTGGAGCAGCTGCTGACGCTGGTAAAAAAACGCGACCATCGCGACTGGCTGGCCGAAATTGACGGCTACAGAGAAAAAGGTCCGCTGCCCCGTCCGCAGCGCGACCACCTGGTACCACACGAGGTGATGGAGGCGATCGCCGCGGTGGCCGGTGATACCCCGGTGGTAGCTTCGGACGTTGGCTTGTCGCAGATGTGGACCGCCAACTACCTACCGTTTGCCGGCCCGCGCCAGTACATTACCAGCGGCGGCCTGGGCACCATGGGCTTCGCCCTGCCGGCGGCAATGGGGGCGGCGCTCGGCAATCCCGACCGGCCGATCTTTGCCATCAACGGTGACGGCGCCTTTCAGATGAACTGTCAGGAGCTGGCGACCTGTGCGCAGTACAACATTCCGGTCAAATGCATCATCTTGAATAATGGCAAGCTCGGGATGGTGCGCCAGTTCCAGAAGGTGCTGCTCGAAAGCCGCTACGCCTCTACCTGCCTCGGCCAGCATGTCGATTTCTGTATGGTCTCGCAGGGCTTTGGCGTCAAGGCGCTACGGGTCAAAGACAAGTCGGATCTGCAGGCAGTGCTGCAGCAGGCGATGGAGATTGACGGTCCGGTGGTAGTCGAGGTGCCGATCCATCCTGACACCTATTCCTTTCCGATGGTGCTGCCGGGCAGCGACGCGACCCAGATGGTGTTTGAGGCAGACTGACGGAGGACGCTTATGGCGAAAGACCTGCTCAATCACCGCCTGATCAGCGAACGCTATTTCTTCCCGCGCCAAGGCACGCTGCGCGAGCCCTTCTGGGTCGACTGCGACGATGCACGGCTGGCCTGCAGTTATCACGAGATTGATCCGGCCGCCAGAACGCTGGTGCATTTTCACGGCAACGGCGAGATTGTCGATGACTGGCGCGGTGACTTTGTCAGTTTGATCGCGCAGCTGGGTTGTAACTGCCTGCTGGCGGAGCTGCGTGGCTACGGCGGCTCGACCGGTCAACCGCAGCTGGGCAAGATGCTGCAGGATGTGGTGCCGACCATCGCAGCCCTCGGCAAACCGGCCAGCGAGCTGATCTTTTTCGGTCGCAGCGTCGGTTCGATCTTCGCCATTGAAGCGGCCAGCCGGTTTCCCGAGGCGGCCGGGCTGGTGCTGGAAAGCGGCATCGCCGACGTGCTGGAGCGATTGCTGCTGCGGGTTCATCCGCAGGAGCTGGGGGTGACAGCGCAAGAGCTGGCGGCGGTGGTCGATCAGAAGCTTAATCATCAGCAGAAACTGGCCGCCTTCAAAGGACCGCTGCTGGTGATGCACACCGAGCATGACGGGCTGGTCGATGTCAGCCACGGACAAAGGCTTTACGACTGGGCGAGCGGCCCAAAGACCTTGAAAATATTTCCGCAGGGGGATCACAACGACATCATGTTCGTCAATGCGCGGGAGTACTTCGGATTGCTCGAAAAGTTTATCGCTGAGCTCTAGCGAAACATCGAAGCAATAGAAAAGGGGGAGTCAATCGGCTCCCCCTTTTTCTATGGAGTGTTCAGTGGCCGGCGGCCAAAAGAGCAAAGAAACTCTGCAGCAACCGATAGGTAATCCCCCAGAGAAAATGATCGCAGTAGCCATCCAGGGTGACAATCGGATGGCTGCGGGTTTCTCCGCGGTAGGTGAAACTGGCCTGTTGATTGCGCTGCGCAGCCTGCAGTTCCGACAGCGGTACCCAGAAGGCCGCGCCGACTTCGCCGTTCAGCAGCAGCTGCGGCCGCTCACTGAGCCGGTAGACAAAGCAGGAAATCTTCACCGACAGGTAAGCGCCGGCCAGATCGTCCAACTGACCGAGATAATCTTCCGCGCCTAACCGCAGGCCGATCTCTTCCCAGGTCTCGCGCTCGGCCGCCTGTCGCGGGCCGGCATCCTGCGGCTCAAGCCCGCCACCGGGAAAAGCCACATCCCCCGACCAGGGATCGCCGTCATACTGATTCCGCCGGATGAACAGCACCTCGATTCCGCTGTCGCCCTGATACAACAACAGCGCGACAGCGGCGTGGCGTTCGCCGGCAACTTCAACCGACCGCGACTGATGTGCAGCAAGCACCCGACCGATCGCTTCAATATCAAGCATTTTACCATCCTTCTAAATAAACCAGATCAATAGCAGGACCGTCAAACGAATGCAACCCTGGGAAAAAGGCCGAAAAATAACATTAAAATGATTGCGCTTCCATTAAGCTTTACTTATTCTTTAGCTTAATACATACAAATAAACTGCGACCCGAACCAATCAGCTCAAGAATCCCCTTGAGTTTCGAAATATGCCCTTAACAGGCGGAGGCTATGATGAAAAGATTAGGCATTTTCGCAACCCTACTGGCCGCGTTGGCGCTGCTGGCCGTTCCTGCGCTGGCGACCGACTACGTCGGCTCGGAGAAATGTTTCAAGTGCCATGAGGGCAAGTACAATGACTGGCAGTCGACCGGCCACCCCTGGAAACTGCGCAAGGTGGAGGAGGCCCGTTCTGCCAAGCTGCCCCTGCCTCCGGGATACACCTGGGATGACATCAGCTACGTGATCGGCGGAGCAAATAAAAAATCCCGCTATATCGACAACAACGGCTACATCATCACAACCGCCAAAGACGGCACGGAAGCCAAGACCCAGTACAACCTGGAAGACGGTTCCTGGTCGTTCTATCATAAAGGTGAGAAAAAGGCCTATAAATGCGGCCCTTGCCACATGACCAACTACAGCAAGGAAGGCAATCAGGATGGTAAGGAAGGGATGATCGGCACCTGGTCAGAGGATGGCATCGGCTGTGAGGAGTGCCACGGCGCCGGCGGCGAGCATATCAGGCAGCCGAGCAAAGCCAACATCCAGCGGACCACTTCGGCGGATCTGTGCGGCAAGTGCCATCAGCGCGGCGGCATGGACCCAACCCCTCCGGCCGCAGGTGGCTTCATCAAGCACCATGAGCAGATCAATGAACTCAAAGCCGGCGTCCACAAGGACCTAACCTGCATCACCTGCCATGACCCGCACAAGCGCGCGATTCAGGCAAAAAACAACTGTGCTGAATGCCACGCCGAGGTTGCCGCCAGCTACGCGAAAACCACCCACGGCAAGCAGGGAACCCGCTGCATCGAGTGCCATATGCCGAAGGCCACCAAGTCGGCGATCACCTCGACAAGCTATACCGCCGATGTCCGGACGCACATTTTCCGGATCAATACGGCGGCTGACGGCGACATGTTCAAAACCGTCGAAGATAACGGTAAAAAATCCACCTTCGCGAAAAACTTTGTCACCGTGGATTACGCCTGCCTCAGTTGTCACGGCAGCCGCGACAAAGTCTGGGCGGCTGAAAAAGCCAGAAATTTCCACAAGTAAAGTAGAAAGATTTTAAAGGCTCGACACAAAAGGCCGTCCCCTTACAGGGACGGCCTTTTGCTTTGTTCAATAATCCTGTTGTGATGACATTCAGTAACGTCATCCTGCCACAGAGCCACAGGGCCTCAGGGCCTCAGGGCCTCAGGCGCGCGAAACGAAACGGCGCTCCCGCGTGTCAACCTTGATTTTTTCGCCGGTTTCCAGATAACCGGGCACCTGCACCGTGATGCCGGTTTCGAGAAGCGCTTCTTTGGTCTGCGCGGTGGCGGTGGCATTGCGGATTGCCGGGGCGGTTTCGGTGACAATCAACTCAACGGTCTGGGGAACTTCCAGGCTGACCACCTGATCATTGAAAACACCGAGGGTTACGTCGCCCCCTTCCAGCAGGTAGCCTTTGACTTCGTCGTACACCTCGCCACCGAGTTCGTACTGCTCATAGCTCTCCGTGTCCATGAAAACCCCAAGTTCATCCTGGGCGTAGAGGAACTGCCCCTTACGGCGGGTGAAATCGGCCTCGTCGATCCGGTCACCCGATTTGAAGGTTTTCTGCAGCACCTGGCTGGTCAGCAGGTTGCGGGTTTTAGTTTTTACCAGGGTGTTGCCGCCACGGGCGGTCGGGGATTGCTGGCTGACTTCGAGGACGACGCAAGGTGCGTCATCCAGCTTTATCACCAGACCACGTTTCAGGTCGCCGGCGTTAATCATCGTTGTTTCTCCTAAAAGAGGGAATAATAAGCTCAGCGCTTGAACAGGCTGAACCTTGCGTGAGGTTTTTCGAGCTTCAGCAGGCCCTTGATGTCAGCCATCCGCTCGAGGGTGGAATAGCGGCCGTTGGCGATGATTTCATCAGCCCGGCTGAAATCGGCCCAGTGGTTGATGCCGACCGAAGGGCAGACGATCAGGTCGGCCTGTTGCAGTTGCAGATCGGACAGCGCGCTGCGAGTCGCGGCATCGGCACGGAAGACGATATCCAGCCCGCTGCTGGAATCCCCCTGCACCGGCATGTTGGAACCGACATCAACCGCGATCACGATGTCGGCACCCATCTCCTTGGTCGGGCCGACCGGAACAGCATCGATCCAGCCGCCATCGACCAGCTGCATGCCGTTATAATTGACCGGCGGCAGTATCCCCGGCAACGCGCTGGTCGCAGCAATCGCCTTGCGCAACGATCCTGACTTAATCACCACTTCTTTGCCGCTGTTCAGATCGAGAGCGATGGCGGCAAACGGCAGTTTGGTCGCTTCGATATCGATATCCGGCAGCAGAAATTCGAGACTTTTATCGCGGGTGTCCTGAGAGACGAAGGAGATCATGTTCATCGCCAGGGTGAAGAAGATCTTTTTTCGCGCCAGTTGGGAAAAACGGAAAAACAACCCTTCCCCGTCGACATTGCTTTTTCGCTCGACGACAAAATCGAGTCGTGCCTTACGGAAGATATCACTGCTTAAATACTCAAGCATCCGTTCACGGAGTGATTCGACCTGCGGATCGACGGCATACATGGCACCGATGATCGCCCCCATGCTGGTGCCGGTCACCATCTGCACCGGCACTTCAGCTTCTTCCAGCGCCTGCAGCACACCGATATGCGCGAGTCCACGGGCCGCACCGCCGCCCAGGGCCAAACCGACCTTTTTCTTGCCGAACCATCTGCGCATTTAACTCTCGTCCTGCTGCCTGAACAGCGACTCGTCCTTGCGGTAAGCGGTCCCCTGAAACATTGCGATCAGCTGCTGGTTGTCATCGCTAATTTTAACCTGATAGTTTCCCAGCCGCCGGTTCAGCGAGATCTCCTGCGCTTCGCCGTAAAGATTGCCGGTGCTCACCGCCTTGATAAACGTCATCGAGGTGTTGATGCCCATCGCCAGCTGTCCGTGCGAATTCGACGCAACGGCAAAAGCAAAATCGGCCAGGGTGAAAAGCGCGCCGCCGTGCACGGTGCCTGCGCCATTTAAGTGAAACGGCTGCACCGGCATTTTTACCTGTGCCCAGCCAGGGCTGGCGGCGAGCAGTTCAATCCCGGCATGACGGGCAAACTGATCGTTGCGTCGGAAAAAATCGACTGTCTCCTGCATCTGCGTCTCTCTCTGCAAAGCTGATTACCCCCAGAAACTGTCCACGCGGGATTTTTTCAGGGGGAGCGGATTGTGAAGATCTTCGGCCTGGTTCGCTTTGGCGCCGCATTTGCTGCAGACCACGGTCGGCGCGGTTGAACGACGGTCGATCTCTGCCATCAACCCCTTGGCTTTGAGCTGACACATTTTCAGCTGTTCGATGGGAGCATTTTCACTGACGTCGGCCACAGAGCCCTCCTTGGTTCAGGTGTGAAGAGAATAGAGAAATCATAGCCTCAGTCAAGCGCATTCGGCAACCGGGCGGCGCGATTTCAATTAAAACAGAGTTCCGTTTCAGTGCGGATCGCCTCCGGATAAAAAAAATAATTCACAATCGGCGCAGCACAGCTCAGCATCCGGCCTAACGCCTGATTTAATAACAGTATTTCACTAAAAAATACCATTGACGTTATATTTTTTGAGGATTAGTATCCGCACGTTTTTAAACACTTTTTTCCAGACGAAGGATAGTACGGATGCTCGCAAGGTGGATCGTTAAATGGTGTGGTAAATCGGAATACAGCTGCCAGTTGAACTTCAATCGTCGCTCACAGCGGCGCCTGCTCTGGAGACGGATCATTGCGCGTCCCTTCTAACTGATCGTTGCAACACTTCACATACACAACGAAAACGGGCCATTCTGCAACTGCAGGATGGCCCGTCTTTGTTGTCAAGGGCTGAAAAGACTCAGCAAAGCGCTGCAGACAAGCAGCAGAACGACAGGCCCGCGGTTGAATCCGGCGGGACTGTTGACCCGTTGCGCGCGGGTCGGCTTCGTTCGACGATAAATTCCGTCAGCGCCGCAACTGTAAGGCGACGCCGGCTTTTCCATCGCCAGATAATAGTAGAAATTAAAATCCGGCTGTTTCCGCACCTGTGACGCGGTCTGCTTCTCTGCCGGCCGCTCTCTGGCTTTGGCCTGCGGGGTTGCTGATTCGGGCTCCTCAAACAA
Source organism: Malonomonas sp. (assembly GCA_036526255.1). Lineage (GTDB taxonomy): Bacteria > Desulfobacterota > Desulfuromonadia > Desulfuromonadales > Geopsychrobacteraceae > Malonomonas. Next base: position 19,631 of record DATCYW010000058.1, read on the forward strand.
TGCGCCGAGCAAGGAATTAAGAAAACGATTGAACTTCTGCTGCGGTTCGACCGCCGGCCGGGGCTGTGCGGCCCGCCGGGCCTTTTGCTCTGCCTGTTTACGCTGCGCGGCTTGTTGCTGCGCGGCGAGCAACTTTGCGTCGTACAGAGTTCGCAAGCCGGGATCGGTGAGCACCCGGTAGGCTTCATGCAGCTGCCGGAACAGTTCGGCGGCGGCCTCCGAGCCCTGATTGGTGTCGGGGTGAAAGCGTTTCGCCATCCGCCGGTATGCGGTTTTTATCTGCCCTTCGTCAGCATCGGTCTGCAGGCCGAGCAGCAGATAATGATTCATCATCATGAATCAGAAATCCTGTCATTCCCGAACCCTTCCATGGCGTGGGAGCTTGCCCTGCGTCATCCTGAGGCAAAGGCGGTCCAGCTCTTATCGACCCGGTCGCCGAAAATCTTTAGCTGCCCGCACTAATTATGCGCAAAGCTGACTTCCACATCGGCCCGATGCGCCGCGTCGATCTTCCAGAGTTCGCGACCGCTGAAATTGAAAATCCGCGCAATGATAAGGTCCGGGAACTGCTCCAACCGGGTATTGTAAATGGTCACTGAGGCATTGTAGAGCTCGCGGCGGTCGGCGATCTGATCCTCGATCTCGGTGATCCGGTTGCTCAACTGGCGGAAGCCGGCATCGGCTTTCAGGTCGGGATAGCGTTCGACCACCATGAACAATGACTTCAGGGTGTCAGTCAGCGCGTTCTGCGCCTGCAACTTCTCCCCTTCACTGCGGGCCGAGTTGATCTGCGACCGGGCCTTGACGACCGCTTCGAGGGTCTGCTGTTCGTGCTGCATGTAGCCTTCGCAGACCTTGATCAGCTTCGGCAGCTCGTCGTAGCGCTGCTTCAGCAGCACATCGATATTGCTCCAGTCCTGACTGATGTTGTTTTTCAGGGCGACGAAACCGTTGTAGATGACGATCACATAGCCGATCACCCCCAGCAACAGCAGCAGAATAACTCCCAGTACGATCCAGCCGGCCATAGTCTCTCCTTTAGTGTCGAGCGAAGTTCGGGTCGGTTACTTCAGATAGTTAAATAACAGGGCGATACTGCCGGCGGTCAGCACGGCGGCACCAATAAACAGCGGCACCATGTACAGTGTCAGCCGTCGCGTCAGCTGGGTCTCTGAATGGGTTTCGGCGATCACCAGCGGCCGCCCTTTTTTTTTGCCAATCACCACGTGCTCCTCCTGTTTTTTGCGTTTCTGCTCCGTGAGCGATTCGTGCAGCACCTTTTCGGCAACGGCTTCGCGGGCCGCGTCCCATTCATCCTCGCTGATTTTACCGTCACTATCGGTATCGTATTGCAGCATATCCTGTGGATTGCGTTTCAGTTCGCGCAGCGCTTCAATTTTCCGTTCGCTAAGGCTCGGACCACTGTCACGCTTCACGGCGGCAAAGCCGAGCACATAGAGAAGGGTCCCTTCAACGATGATCTCCTCACACCATTTTTCATCACTGTCATCACTGAAGCGCATCAGCCCCACCTGCCCCGGCACCCCTTCCTGCTTGGTTCCGGCGGACACCCGGCAGCCGGTCGGATCGACCTCGACCCGACCGGTCTCATCCTCGAGCAGAAAAGGCACATTGTCGCTGCTTTTGACGCTGACGACCTGCCATTGATTGTTTTTCCCCCGCCGTGACTTGGTCAGCCGATAATAAACGCATGGGGTGTGCGACATCGGTGAAATAAGCGCGTACTGACGCAGCGCCTGCCCCTTGACCTCGACCATCCCCATGGCGATTGAGCGGACCCGGCTGGTCGGCGTGTTTTCGATCTGCCGCTTCAGGCGCACGAAATGGAAGCCGCCCCAGAACATCAATCCGGCAATGCCGAAGGGGATCGCCCCCGAAGCAAACCCCGGCTTGACGAGACTCAGCAGCAGGCGGCCGTCTTTAACGTCGAGCAGCAGCAGGATGACAAAGGCCAGCGCCCCGCCGACACTGCCCAACCAGAAATGCGGACTCTGCCATTGCCCGCCGGAGCGCGCCGGAGGCGGTGCTGGCAGCCCCGGTTCGGCGGTCGCCGGTGCTGCGTTTTTGCCCTTTTCGGCTGCCGCCTCTGCGGCGTTGATTTCAGCGGCCAGCTCTTTTGCGACCGGCAACACCTCCTGCAGCGAACCATCGGCCAGAAGGGTCGGATTCTGCAACAGCATGGCGGCGGTAACCGCGCCGGTCAGCTGGTCGGATTCGGCAGCAGCGGCCGGTGCGACAGGGCCAAGCCGCTCCAGATCGGCCAGCAGCCAGCCGTAGCGGGCCAGACTGAGCAGATTTTTTCGTTCGGTGTCCGGGTCGTGCGGATCTTCGCGCCGCAGGGTGCAGCCGGGCAGATTGACCAGACCGAAGTCGGTTTGCAGGATAAATTGACCGGCATACTCTTGCATCAGTTCGATGATCTTCAGCAGGTTCTGCCGGCTACTGAGCGTCGCCCGCTCACCGAGCCCCTGCGGATCAAACTTGCCTGGAAATACCCGCACCGCCGCGCTGATCCGCTTGCTGTCATCGAGCAGATAGAGATCCAGCAGCGGTTGCCCCTGCAGGATCGCCTGCTGGATTTTGTGTTCTGCCAGATGACGGACATCATCGCGGCCGCGATAGGCGTGGCTCGACAGCAGCTGGGTGACACTTTTTGTCGCCAGCGCCCCCGACATCTCGGCAAATACTGCCAGGATGGTCGCCCCCCTGGGGAAGGTCACCGGTTGTTGCTGGCCGTCGAAAACAATTGCGCCGCTGTCGATCTGCAGACCACGGATCCGCTGCGGCACATACTCCGGCTTACTCGGTTCAAACAGCCAGTGGCGATAATCGGCATCCAGAAGCAGCTGCGAAACTTTCTCCAGCTGTTCCCGCGCCCCTTTGGCCAACAGCGAACGCCCCTGCCCAATCAGCGACTGTCGACACTGATAGATATCAAGTTGATATTTCGCGGAGAGCTCTTTGAGCAATTCCGGCAGGTTGTCTGCCGGTTTCAGCTGTGGCTCAACAATCAGATAGGTCGTCTGGTTCATAGGGTCGCTTGGGTTAAAGTAACAGAAACTAATAATCTAGCCGGTTTCATGGTTATCGGCAAGCAACAAGTTAATTATTAACTTTTGGTGAACTGCTTAAAGGGGAGGAAATTTGGCTATTCTGGAATTCTCTGCCGGAGGCTTTTAACCTGGCTGCGCTGGGACTTCTTATCCAACCGCTTTTCGTTGACGCCGCGCGGGGTCTTGGTTTTCCGGCGTGGTTTCGGTGTATGCAGGGCCGCAGCGATCAGCTCCTGCAGCAGCTGCAGGGCGTTCAGGCGATTCTGTTCCTGGCTGCGGGTCTGCTGGGATTTGATGATGATGACACCATCCTTCGTGATGCGCTGATCATTCAGGCTCAACAGGCGGGCCTTGACCTGATCTGGCAACGTTGAAGACTCGATCGGAAAACGCAGATGGATACCGGTCGCCACCTTGTTGACATTCTGCCCCCCGGCGCCCTGGGCGCGGATAGCGCTCAGTTCTATTTCGTTCAGCGGGATGCTGAGCTGTTCGTTAATCTGCAGTGCGTTCAAAACAGTTTCCTGACATTTATGCAAGGCAACGGCCGCCGCCACCGCGGTACCTATTTGCCATCCATTCTGTTGCCACTCGTTGGATGAGGTCAAGAATAAAGCCCGACAGCTTTTAACGCAGCCCAAATACGACTTTGACGGTCGCAATCACACCAGCTATACTGCCGCAACCCGTTCCCACCACGGAGATGCCTGCATGGCGAAGACCCAGAGCGTCAACATCCGTTTTTCGCTGATCGCTATCATCCTGGTGCTGATCGCGACCCTCGCCGGGATTTTTCTCGGTCTGGCGATGCGCACCCGCACGCTGCTGCATGAAAGCATCCTCTCGCAGGCGCGCAGCCACTTTCAGAGCATTGTCCTGACCCGCGCCTGGAATGCCGGGCACGGCGGCGTCTACGTGCTCAAAAAAGAGGGGGTGGAATCGAACCCCTATCTGAAAAACCCCGACATCGTCTCCACCACCGGCCAGACCTATACCATGAAAAATCCCGCCCTGATGACCAGAGAGATATCGCAACTTGCCGGTATCGAAACCGGCATGAGCTTCCGTATTACCAGCCTTAAGCCCTTGAACCCGAACAATCAGGCGGATCCTTTCGAGGAGGAAGCGCTGCGGGCCTTTGAAAGCGGAAAGCGGGAGGCCTACCGCTTTACAGCGTTGAAAGAGAGTCCGGTCTTCCGCTACATGGCACCACTGCAGGTCAAAAGCGACTGCCTTGCCTGTCATGGCCAACAGGACTATCAGGTCGGCGATATCCGCGGCGGGATCAGTGTCACCATACCGGTGCAGAAGCTGCACGAGCAGTTGCAGCGCAACATGGTCGCAATCGGCCTGGCCGGGATTGGCGTTGCGCTGGTCCTGGTGATCAGCGTCACCCTGCTGGTGGTCAGACTGGTGCGCCAGCTCAATCAGGCCCGGGCGACGGTGGAAAAGCTGGCTATTTCTGACGACTTGACCAGTATCTACAACCGTCGCTACGGCCTGGAGCGGATGGCCACCGAAATCGGTAAGGCACAGCGGATCAACCAGCCGCTCTGCTGCCTGATGATCGACATCGACCACTTCAAACAGATCAACGATAGCTACGGCCACGACGCCGGCGACCGGGTGCTGATCAAGGTCGCCGCCGAGCTGCGCAAAGCGCTGCGCCGCTACGACCTGCTGTTCCGTTATGGTGGCGAGGAGTTTGTCATTATCTTTCCGGCGCTGGACCTGGCGGATGCGCAACGGGGAGCCGAGCGGTTACGGCAACACTGCGCCGCGCTGAGAGTTCCGGTCAATGGCGACGCGCGGCAGATCCAGGTGCTGTTAAGCGGCGGCCTGACGACCTTAAGCGGAGCAGAGGATAACTGCGAAACGCTTTTAAAGCGGGCCGATGATGCGCTCTATCTGGCGAAAAACAACGGCCGCAACCGGATCGAGGTGGTGCTGGCGGAGCCTGCATCCTGATCCTTACAACAACGGCTGCAGAAAACGTTCAAAGGTCACCCGCTGGTTCGCTGTCAGCAGGTCGAGATCCCCATCGTTATCAAGCAGAAAGGTCGCGACACCAATCACGGTTTTCGGCAGATAACCGGTCCCGGCAACGAGCTGCTCAATTTTATCGGGGCGCTTATTGATCAAATGTTTCAGCTGCTTCAGGTCAAGTTCCATAACTTCAGATTCTCCAACAGGGAAGAGGTGACTTTCTCGACCCGAGAATAGAAGAACAGACCCCATCCTTCAAGAACGAAAAAAGCGCCCCACCTTCCTCCGCACATCTGCTACAGTCGATCACTTTCTACCACCCTGCCACCGACGTGCACACAAACGCCGCGGCAGCAAGATTTGACAGGTTCACAGCAATGATCCAGACACTCCACCCGCTGCTGGCCGAATGGCCGCAACAAGCAAAAAAACCGGTCAAGCTGCAGGTCAGCAACTCCGGCATCGCCAGCCTGCACCGTGGCCACCCCTGGCTTTACGCCGAGCGGATCAAAGCCGAAAGCCACCGCGGCCAGCCGGGTGACCTGGCGGTCGTCTTCGACGCAAAAAAACGCTTCGTCGCCATCGGCCTCTACGATCCCTTCCTGCCGATCCGCATGCGCGCCCTGCGCGCCAGCAAACCGGGGCCGATTGATCGGGACTTCTTCGCCGAACGGATTGCCGCAGCGCTGGCACGCCGGCTGCCGCTGCTGCAGACCGAGACCGACGGCTATCGCATGATTCACGGTGAAAGCGACGGCCTGCCGGGGATGGTAGTCGATCGTTACGCCGAAACGGCGGTGGTCAAACTTTACACCTGCGCCTGGCTGCCACACCTTTACAATTGCCTGAAAATCCTGCTGGAACAGCAGCCGCTTGAGCGGATTGTGCTGCGCATCAGCCGGGGGATGCAGCAGCACCCTGACTATCTGCGCGGCCTCGAAGATGGTCAGATTATCTACGGCGAGCCGATCAGCGAAACCCTGACCTGTCGTGAAAACGGGCTGATCTTTGAGGTCGATCCGGTGCGCGGCCAGAAAACCGGCTTCTTCCTTGATCAGCGCGACAACCGCGCCCGGGTGGAAAAGATGGCCAGAGGGCGGCGGGTGCTCAACGCCTTCTCCTATAACGGCGGCTTCTCCCTCGCAGCGGCAAGGGGCGGCGCGACCGAAGTCACCAGCCTCGACCAGAGCGGCCCGGCTCTCGCCTCATCGGTCCGTAACTTTGCCCTTAACGCCAGTGTTGCGGCCGTCGCCGCAGCGCGCCATCTGACTATCGAAGACGACGCCTTCAAGGCGCTGGCCGAACTGGTCAAACAGAAGAAACAATATCAGCTGGTGATTATCGACCCGCCCGCCTTCGCCGTACGCCGCGCGCAGGTTCCGGAGGCACTGGTCGCCTATGGCCGCCTTGCCCAGCTGGGGGTCAATCTGCTCGCCCCCGGCGGTGACATCGTCCTCGCCTCCTGCTCCAACCCGGTCAGCCCGGAAGACTTTCGCCAGACAGTCTGTGACGCCGCCGCCCGTGCCGGTCGTCCGCTATGGCAGATCGTCGAAACCGGTCACGCCCTCGACCACCCGCTCGACTTCGCCGAAAGCCGCTACCTGAAGTGCCTGTTTGCCAAGGCCTGACGGATAAAACGCAAAAAGCAAAAAAGGCGTTGCAGGGGAATCTGCAACGCCTTTTTCAGTTTCAAGCCACCCTTATCAGTTCAGCTTCTGCACCTGAACCCGCACCTGCTCAGGGGTCAGATCGGCGATTTCGACATCGGGCGGGAGCAGCAGGTTGGCGTTGGTAATGGGATAAGTCTGACGACCGAAGCGCGTCAGAGTGCCATCCAGACGGATGATCAGTTCATTCGGTCTGATCTTGAACAGGTGACGCTTTTCGCCAGATAATGAGACGGCAACCGTTGGCGGGGTGACGCTCGTCAAGGCGAACCCTTCAGGGATATTCTGCACCTCTACCGCGACGCTGTAGGTCATCGTCTGCACCACCGAACCCGGCACGAGCAGCAGCCAGAGAACTGAAGCGATCACCAGCGCACCGACATATTCGAAGCCCCCCCACAAGGTGATTTTCTGCCAGCGGCCAGTTTTTTCCTCCGGAGTCGCATGGCGTACGAGAAAGGATGCTATCACTTCGCGCAAGGCTTCAGTTTGCGCAGAGGTGCGCAGTTGCCCTTCCCGGGCGGTGGAAATCCGGCCAGTCTCTTCGGAAACAACCAGCACCAGCGCATCAGTCTTTTCGGCCAGCCCCAGAGCGGCCGCATGGCGGGTGCCCCGCTCTTTGAGCTTGTCATCCTGATCGGACAGCGGCAGGCGACAGCCGAAACGCTCGACCCGGTCGTCAGTAATCACCAACGCACCATCATGCCCGGGTGAGTTCGGGTCAAAAATACTCAGCAGCAGCGCCTTGCTCAATCGCCCGTCGAGATGGATTCCCGCGCTGATAACGCCGTCCAGCGGAGCGCTCCCCGGCAGGACGATCAACGCGCCGCGGTTTTCGCTGGAAAGGATGCCCAGAACATTGGTCAACAGATCGGCCAACGCAGAGGAACCTTCAGCAGAACGCTTCTTTCGGGAGAACAGGGAGGCCGGAAACCGCTCCAGCAGCCGCCGGATCTCCCCCTGATAGACGACCACGACAATCAGAATGATCACCGCCGTTATACCCTGCAGAATCCAGGCGGTCAGTTTCAACTCTAGCTGATTTGCAGCCAGAATAATGGCGCTGTAAAACAGCAGCCCGATGCCGATCCTGCGGGTGCGCTCGGTGCGCAGCGCATGCAGGCCGAACCAGATAAAGCCGGAGGCGAGAGCGATATCCAACAGATCGCCCCAACGAATCTCACTGAGAAGGGTCAAGTAATTCCAAAACATTATTTGCTACCCAATAAGGTCATAAAGCTGTGCTGACAGGGTGAAAACTCCGCCCCAGATTAACATTATTCTCAGCGGGTCAAATAGTTAATTAATTGGGGATAGCGAACCATTATCAGCTGCGCCAAACCTAAGCCGGACAATCACCGCTCGCTAAAAAGAAGGGCCGAATGGAGCAGTGCCGCGCGACAAAGTACCGAGCAGCCGGGCAAATTCTTCCGGCATGCCGCAATTAAAGGTCATTTTCCGGCCATGGAAGGGGTGGGGAAAAGAGATGGAGCGGGCATGCAGCGCCAGACGCTTTAACACCAACTGGCCGTTGCCGTATTTTCTATCGCCGACCAGCGGATGTCCCTGCTCGGCGAACTGCACGCGGATCTGATGCTTGCGGCCGGTCAGCAGATGAATATCCAACAGACTGAAGCCTTTACTCTCCTGCAAGACCAGGTAGTCGGTTTGCGCGAGCTTCCCCTGGCTGGCGTCAGCAGTCGAGTAGACCCGCTGGGCGGCGTTTTCGACCAGAAAGCTGCGTAGCGATCCCCGCTTGTCGACCAGACTGCCGTGGACGATCGCCAGATAGTGCTTGTCGGTCGTCTCCCAGTTCTGTTGCAGAAAGGTCTTCGCCGCTTCCGTTTTTGCAAACAGCAGAATTCCGGAGGTGTCCTGATCGAGGCGATGCACCACATAAACCCGGTTTCGCGATTTCGTATCCCCCTTGCGGACGTAATCGTTAAGCAGAAAGTGAGCGGTGCGCGATTTGTCCCGCTCGCTGCCGACGGTCAGTAACCCGGACGGTTTATTCACCACCAGGATATCTTTATCCTCATGCAGAATCGGCAGGCCTTTCGGCTGACGTTTCGATGCGGTGCGGCTCTCTTTAGGCGGCTGTGCCACTTTTTCACCTTACCTGCAGCAGTTGCTGCGGCTTGTGCCGTTGTTGACGGATCTGTTAGGTTTTTCTACTAACTACAGCGTTTGCCGCCGTTGCCACCAGCGCCTGCTTCGATTTTTTCGGTTTTTTAGGGCGAACTTTCTGCTGGCGGGTCAACGGAACTTTGTGCCTGGGGGCAAAGCCGGGTTCCAGCTCGCGCAACAGAGTCTGCTGGATCAGCGCTTCGATGGCGGCCAGCAGCGTCACCTCATCGGCACTGACCAGCGAGATCCCCTCCCCTGGCAAGCCGGCCCGACCGGTGCGACCGATGCGGTGGATGTAATCTCCGGCAACTTTGGGCAGATCAAAGTTGATCACCTGCGGCAAACCAACAATATCGAGACCACGCGCGGCGATGTCGGTGGCAACCAGCACCCGGGTCTGGTTGGCTTTAAAGTCGGCCAGAGCACGGCTGCGCTGTCCCTGGCTTTTGTCGCCGTGGATCGCTGCGGCAGAGATGTTCTCGCTCTTCAAATGCCGAACCAGCTGCTCGGCACCGAGCTTGGTGCGGACAAACACCAGCAGCTGCGACCAGTCTTTGCTGTGCAGCAGCTGGCTGAGCAAAGCGGCCTTCTTGCTTTTATCGACCTCATAGGCCCATTGCTTGACGCTGTCTGCCACCGCGTTGCGCGGACTGACCTCAATCTGCAGCGGATTTTTCAACAACCCCGCGCAGAGCGCGCGGATTTCGTCAGAGAAGGTTGCCGAAAACAGCAGGTTCTGACGCTGTTTCGGCAGCAACGCCAGAACTTTCCTGAGCTCGGCACTGAACCCCATAGCGAGCATCCGGTCCGCTTCATCCAGCACCAGTGTTTCCAGTTGGGCAAATCTCACGGCATTCTGACCGAACAGGTCGAGCAGGCGACCGGGCGTCGCCACCAGCAGGTCGATGCCACCACGCAGTTTCATCATCTGCGGATTGATCTTCACCCCGCCATAGACCACCGCCGACTTGAGCGGCAGATGCCTGCCGTAACGGGCAATGCTCTGTTCCACCTGCACCGCCAGCTCGCGGGTCGGCGTCAGCACCAGCACGCGAACCTGATTCGCTCTGACCTTTGGTCCGTCCGCAAGTCGTTGCAACAGCGGCAGCACGAAACTGGCCGTCTTGCCGGTGCCGGTCTGTGCGGCGGCCATGACATCTTTACCGGAAAGCGCTGCGGGGATCGCCTGAAGCTGAATCGGCGTGGGGACAGAATAACCGCTAGCGGCAACGGCTCGAAGAATCGGCTCAGAGAGTCCGAGGGCAAGGAATGACATGGGGCCGTTTTTCGTTAAAGATCTTCGACAGCGGGATATCGGTTGGCGTGAAACGATCGCCGCTGAATCCGACCGTTCAGAAGTGACGCTTCGGCAACTTCCAGGCATGATCACGGGTGCCGTTATCATCGATAAAATCGCCCTCATAGCCAAAGCTTAAAGCCGTCACTTCGGGCGAGATCTCCAGCGTTTTGCTGAAAGCCATGCCGTCGCGAAGCGAGTGACCGAGGGTGCGATAGAGATCCAGGTAATCAACGACCAGCTGATCTTTGTTCAACAGAAACAGTTTCAGCTTGAAATCCTGCACCCGCGCCATATTCAGCTGCGGGTAATCGGCGAAACTGAAAACCCCCGTTGCGGTCAGCCGGTTGCCCTGCTGCTGAATGCGGTAGTCGACACGGACGTAAAGGTCGCGCCAGTGCTGTTCTGCCTTTAGCGCATCCGGCAGCGGCACCACCGTGGCGGGCAGGGCCTTTGCGCCCAGATACAGGCCGGTGGTCGGTTGACAGCCGGCAAGCATCAACCCGCAGAGTAGAACCAATCCCATCATCAACTTCAACGTATTGCGCATAACCGCTCCTGCCTGCTTACCAGTCAGCTTTTTTTGTCGCGAGATAGAGATCCTCGACCTTTTTCCGAGCCCAAGGGGTCTTGCGCAGAAACTTGAGACTGGAGTTCAGTGAAGGATTCTCGTTGAAACAGTTGATCTCGATCTGCTTTCCCAACTCGTCCCAGCCATAATGTTCAACCAGGTGGGTGATAATCTGCTGCAGGGTCACACCGTGCAGCGGGTCGTTGCTTTTATGTTCCGTCATGGCCGGTGTTGCGTCCTTGTTTGTTGAGAAAAAATTCCGCTGCAGTTCAGCAACGGGTCAGGTCCGGTTCCCGCGGCGACCGGTCTTGGGCGCCGGGCGCGCCGTTGCAACCTTAGCACGCTTGGCGGTTCTGGTCTTTTTCGAGGTCGGCGGCTTCGACGCTTTCGCTTTGGCTGGCGTTGCCGCGGCCTGCTTCACTTTCGGAGCAGCCGGCTTGGCCTTGGCCGGCGCTTTTTTCGACTTGGCTGCTCCAGTGCCCGCCTTGCGTGGTTTTACCAGCGTCCCGCGCTTGACGGCAATCGTTGGGAACTCGGCTATTTTTTCTTGTGGGATGGCGTACTTGAGCAGCTTTTCGATCGCCTGCAAGCGCGGCTTTTCGGCCGGGCAGACCAGCGAGAGAGCGACGCCGTCCACTCCGGCGCGGCCGGTGCGGCCGATCCGGTGGACATAGTCTTCGGCCACCTGCGGCAGCTCGTAATTCACCACGTACGGCAACTGAGCGATGTCCAGCCCGCGCGCCGCGACGTCGGTCGCCACCAGCACCCGCAGCTCCCCCTGCCTGAACTCCTTCAGGGTCCGGTTCCGCAACGACTGGCTCTTGTTGCTGTGGATGGCGGCGGCACTGATGCCGTCAAACAGCAGTTCAGCGGTCAGCTTGTCTGCGCCGTAGCGGGTGCGGGTAAAGACCAGCACCTGGCTCCATTCTCCCTTGCGGATCAGGTGCGAGATCATTTCACGCTTGCGGCTCTGCTCCACCGGATAAACAGTCTGGCTGACCATGTCGGCGGCCAGATTGCGGCGCGCCACCTCGACCCGCCGCGGCTGGTCAAGCAGTTCGTCAGCCAGCTGCTTGATGCTGGCCGAATAGGTGGCTGAAAACAGCAGGTTCTGCCGTTGCGACGGCAGGTACTCGACCACCTTGAGGATGTCGTCGATAAACCCCAGATCGAGCATCCGGTCAGCCTCGTCCAGCACCAGAAACTCGATTTCGTTGAGCTTGATCGAACCCCGGTGGGCGTGATCAAGCAGGCGCCCCGGCGTCGCGACGACGATATCGATGCCGCGCTGCAGCCGCTCGATCTGGGCCTGGATGTTCACCCCGCCGTAAATCATCGTCGAACGCAGCGACAGCCGGCGACCGTAATACTGCAACTGCTCGCTGACCTGGGCGGCCAGTTCGCGGGTTGGCACCAACACCAGCGCGCGCGGCCGGCGACGCTGCTGCGGGTTTGGATTTGCCCCCAGCAGCTGCACGATCGGCAGGGCAAATGCAGCGGTCTTGCCGGTCCCGGTCTGGGCGCCCGCCAGCAGGTCACAGCCTTCAAAGATGACCGGGATCGCCTGGGTCTGAATCGGCGTCGGAGCGGTATAGCCCTGCGCGGCGATCGCGCTGAGCAGTTCGGCGCGCAGGCCGAGAGATTCAAAAGACATCGAACATATTCCTTATAAAAGAGCGATCCGCGGCAGGCGGATCGCACGAAAAAACAAGAGTCCTTATAGCAAAAAAAGCCCGACCGTTGAAGGCCGGGCTTTGTTCTGCTGGACTTTAGGAGACTGCCGGAGGCTTGGCAAACAGGGCCTCGTGCAGGTTGACCGTGTGGTTCTTGATCCGCCGCAGCGCCACCGCCATGTCGCTGAACGTCAGAGCGGGCATCGCACCGCAGGAGCCTGACTTCATCCGGTCGAGGTGATTCTTGCGAATCTCGTCGGCCAGATCGTTCAGCCGACTGGCTTCCGCGTAAATCTTACGAGTACTACTACCATCTTCACTGTTGAAAGCCTTGCAGACCTGAGTGAAGAAGGCGAAGACTTCGCGGTGGAAATTGTGCAGATCCTGCCAACCCTCTTTGCTGAAGTCGAGCTCGTATTTGTCGAGCCGCTTCATGTACGAGCAGAGCGAGGCGGCGTAATCGGCAATCGACTCAAGCTCGTCGGCGGCCCGCACATACGCGTAAGCCCGATCCGACTGCTTGTTGCTGGCGTTGCCGGCCTGCATCAGGGTGACGGTAAAGCTGGTAATCTCATGCTGAATGATGTCGGTTTCATCTTCCAGCGCGGTCACCTTGCGGTAGAAACGGTCGCGCCCTTTGAGGTCGCGCTGCAGGTAACTGCCGGCGTGACGCAGCGCCTTGTGAACCCGCCCCTCCATCCGCTTGAGTTCCTCGAACACCATCGAAATCCCCATCGCCACCGGCATGGTCCCGGGAGCGCCGACGTACTTGAAGGAGCCCCTTTCGGCGCCTTCTTTTTCCGGCACCATCCTGGTGACCAAGCGGGCTAACTGGTTGAGAAACGGCAGCATCACCAGGGTCGCGGTGACATTGAAGAAGGTGTGCGCCATGGCGATGTGCGCGGCGATATAGGGGCGATTGCCGTCAGCGTCGACAAAGCCGGACAGCCCCGGAACGAACTTTTCGATCAGACTGACGTAGGGGGAGAAGATCGAAACGATGATGATGACACCGAGAATATTGAACACACTGTGCGCCATCGCCGCGCGTCGCGAAGCAATCGAACCGCCGATCGCGGCGAACTGGGCGGTAATGGTGGTGCCGATGTTTTCGCCCATGACCAGCGCGATCGCCGTATAAAGCGGAATGGCACCGGTCGCCGCCAGCGCGATGGTGATACCGAGCATCGCCGAACTGCTCTGGATAACCATCGTCATCACGCAACCGATCGCGACACAGCCGAGGATGCTCAGCAGCGTCTGCGCATCAAGGGTCAGCATCAGGTTGGTGAACCCCTCATGACTGCGCAGTGGCTTGAACGCGTTGCTCATGATCTCCAGACCGAAGAAGATCAGACCGAGGGCGACAAACACCTTGGCGCTCGCCGAAACCTTCTCATTTTTTGAAAACAGCATCGGAAAGATGCCGATGGCGATCAGCAGCAGACCATACTTGCCAACCTTGACCGCCAGGATCCAGCCGGTGATGGTGGTACCGATGTTGGCACCGAGGATAACGCCGATCGCCTGGGTCAGCTGCATCAGGCCGGCGTTGGCCAGACCGACCACCATGACCGTGGTGATCGAAGAAGACTGCACGAAGGTGGTAACCACCAGACCGACCAACACCGCCAGAAAGCGGTTGGTGGTCACCGACGAGATAACCTTGCGCATCAGGCCGCCCGACAGCATCTGCAAACTGTCGGAGAGATACTTCATGCCGAGGATAAAGACCCCGAGCCCACCGATCGCGGTGTAGCTCATATTAAACGGATCGATCATTTGCTAAGTCCTTTTGAAATATGATGATTTGTCGCCAAAACCACTACTCAGCCCCTGCTGATGGGGCGCAATCTAGACCCCTTTGGCAATCCAGTCAAGAGGAACGGCCAACAAAATGGAATCAACCAGAAAACAGCGCAGATGCGCCGCATTCATGAGAAAGAACGCGGTGGGCCAGGACTCAGGATCAAGCCTCAGTAGAGCGCCCCGAACAGCTCGAGGTGAGTCAGGTAGACGCGCAGGTCAAACTCCAGCTGGTGATAGTCCGGCTCCATATGTTCGCAGAGGCTGTAAAAAGCTTTGTTGTGCTCCTTCTCTTTGAGGTGCGCCAGCTCGTGAACCACGATCATCCGCAGAAACTCAAGCGACGCCGTTTTAAAAACGCTGCCGACGCGGATCTCGTTTTTCGCCTTGAGTTTGCCCCCCTGCACCCGCGAAATAAAGGTGTGCAGCCCGAGCGCGTCATGGATCACGTTAATCTTATTGTCGAAGACGACCTTGCTTAAAGGGGAGGCTTTGCGCAGAAACTGGTTCTTGAGTTCGACGGTGAAATCGTAGAGCGCCTTGTCGGTTTTGATCTCATGGGGCAGTGGAAAGCGCTTCAGCAAGACGTCACCCAAGCGCTGCTCCCTGACAAGTTTGCCGATCTGCGCGGTCACCTGTTCTGGATAACCAGCCAGGTATTTCAATTGATGCATCGATTTTTTGCCTTTTGAACGTTGATCTCTGCCTGACTGATTTCGAGTTTTCAGTCTGCAGCAGGTTTTGGATTTTGGGATTGTACGCCCGGGTGGATTCTGCAGGCAAGTCGTCAGAGATTAAATCGGGCCGAGCGCATGAAAAAGCCCCCGCTGCCAGGCGGAGGCTTTTGGCATCATATCAATTCAGTAACTACTTCAGCCCTTTGCAATTGGCGTAATAGGTAACCGTCGCCGGCCAATCGGAGAAGACTCCGAGCACGCCGACATCCTGCGCCAACACATCCAACACGTCGAGCATATCGCCGTCGTTGTTAATCGCCGCAGCCACGCTCGAGTAATAGAATCCGCCGCCAGACTTGAGAAATCCAGAGCGCTCAAGGGTCCAGGTGATAATCTCCAGTCCGGCCGCCTTGGCCATTTTGGCGTAAACGGAAGGAACGATTTTTCCGTTGCCATCAAGGGTGACCAGCACGTACATCGGCGGAGCGATAATCTTCACTCCCTGGGCGACCAGCTCGGCCATGCTCGGCGACCAGCTGGCCGGGTCGGCAGGATCGAAATTCGGGTCGCCGTAGCGCCCGTCAAGGAACACTCCCTGTTTGCCGAAAGCCGGTTCGCTTTGCAGCCAGTACAGTACGTCGCCCAGATTGAAGGATTGGGCATAAACCTGCTGTGGCGGGACACCGGCATCCTTGTATTCGTTGATCATCTGCTGAGCGTAGACCTCCTGAGTGTAATCGCCCTGATAGGGCATCGCGACACTTGGCGATTTCAGTTCGGGGGTCATTTTCACACCGAGATTTTTGAACAGCTCGATGCTCTCGGCATGGGTCATCAGGGTGCCGCGACTGGCGTAGAGATCGGTGCGGTAATTTGCCGTAGCATCCAGATATGCTGCGACCGTGGTGGCATTGGAGTTGGCCGCGTCCATCTTGCCCTGCAGCATTCTGAATTCATCAAGGGTGATATCGCTGGTGCAGCACCTGGCCTTTGCCGGCATGATGGTTACCCCGGTCATGGGGTCGATGACCGCAGGCTCAAAAGGCACCGAACATTTTTCCGCCAGTTCGGGGATGGCGAGAATATTGGTGGTGGTGTGCAGATCGCACTGCGAGTGACGACATACCAGTTCACGGTCTTTGGTGAAGGTGACGTCGCACTCGACGATCCCCGCCCCCATCCGCGCGGCCGCCAGATAGGACTCTTTGGTATGCTCGGGAAACTGCAGCGCCGCGCCGCGGTGACCGATTGAGAAATCACTGCGCTTGAACGGCCCTTCGGAGCAAGCCATCAACTCAGCCTTCAGCGCGCTTTCGTCCATGTCGTTAACCAGAAAAAAGGGCCGGGGTCCGAGTTGTACGGAATGTCCCTGATCATGGTGCATCTGCTGTTTTTTTTCATACTTGACCGCAGCCTTGTTCTCCTGGGTCTGTTTTGCTGATGCCGTGACCCCCATGAGCATCACTGCGACCAGCGCCATTGCCAACGTTATGACCGTCCGATTCTTGAACATGCTCTTCTCCTCCCTGTCACTAAGAGTTTCACCATGGCTCGAAGCGCCGAAGGCTTTCAATTATAACGACTTTTTTCACATTCAAGCGGCTGTCTGAAATTTATTATTCATTAAAGCAGAGGTCAGTGCAGTATTCTTCGGTTATTACTGGGGAAATTAGAATTGAACATTGTCATGGCAAAAAAAATAACTGGTGATAGTCAAGCGCGAGCCCTTTTGCTATGGTGGCCCCGCCAGCAAACACAGCGAATTCCGTTGAGGTCATGCATGCCGCAAAAGACAACCACCGATCAGCAGGAAGAAGGGCTCGAGGTTCCATACGCCCAGCTCGACCCGGAGACATTGCAACGGATGATCCAGGAATTTGTCAGCCGGGACGGCGCCGATTGGGCGGATATCGGCTGTACGCTGGAGGATAAAGTCGAGCAGGTTCTGGCCCAACTGCGCAGCAATAAAATTAAAGTCGTCTTTGACCTGAAGTCAGAAACGGTGAATCTTGTCCCCTGCCCCTGAAAACAACGCCCTGAGGTCAGAGTGAAAAATAAACTATTACGGCTTGCTGAACTGATTCAGGAGGATTTTCCTGAAAACCTGGTCGACGCTTTTAAATCCAGCGGCAACCAGTCTATGGCGGCACGTCTGGTTCTGGTTAACCAGGCCAGAAGCCTGCATCAGCACCGCGCTGAAAGCCTGTGGCTGCAGGCAAAAAAACAGCGCACGCCGGCGGAACGGCGCGCCGTCGCCCAGGCCGAGCTCGCGGCCTTTGTCTCTGCCTACCTGACCGGCGACGCCAAGGAACACGCGGAGACTGCCGTTGAGGCGCTGCGGGCTCTCGACCGACATGGCGAGACCGAGCTGGTGACTAGTCTCTGCCGACGCTAAAAAAGGTAGGATTCCATATCGATAGGCAGGTTACATGACTTATTCTTCACCAAACAAATCGCTACAAGGACAATCGTTGCTTTTTCCAGAGCCAGACCTGACCTTGGTGGTCCTCGATTTTGAAACCAGCGGCATGTCTCCCGACCAGGGCGACCGGGCGATCGAAGTCGGCGCGGTAAAGCTGAGCAATGGCCGGATCGTCGATCAGTTTCAGAGTCTGATGAACCCAGGCTTTCCGGTTGATGGCTTTATTCAGGACTTCACCGGCATCAGCAACGCCATGCTGCGCCAGGCACCGGACAATGCGACGGTCATGACGCAATTTGCCGAGTTCATCGGCGATTCTCCGCTGGTGGCCCATAATGCCGCTTTCGATCAGCGCTTTCTTGCCGCCGAACTGGAGCAGATCGACTGCTGCCAGCCGCTCGACTTTGCCTGCTCAATGCTGACGGCGCGCCGCATCTATCCGGAGGCACCCAATCACAAGCTGGCAACCCTGGTTGCCTATAAACAGCTGCCAAGCACCGGCCAGTTTCATCGCGCGCTGGCGGATGCACAGATGACCGCGCATCTCTGGCTGCAGATGGAAAAAGATCTGATGGCAAGCTATGGTTTTCGCCAGGTCCCCTTCGCGCTGCTGCAACGCCTGGGAACAATTGCCCGTAAGAAGGCTCCGGATTTCCTGCAAAAGCAGTGTGCAGCAATTAACGCGACTTGTTAGCGAAAAACGGTTGGTGTTAAGGTTGTCATCTCCCAAACCACTCACCCCCCAGATAAAAAGAGCAGCCCATGAACCCGACCGCCTTTGCCAGCCTGCCCCTGAAACATACGCTGCTGCAGAACATCGCCTCGCTCGGCTACCACGAAATGACGCCGATTCAGGCCGACAGTCTACCGCCGATTCTGGCTGGCAAAGACGTGATCGCCCAGGCGAAGACCGGCAGCGGCAAAACCGCCGCTTTCGGCATCGGCCTGCTGTCGCGGCTGGTGGCGACCCGCTTCTGCGTACAGGGGCTGGTGCTCTGCCCGACCCGCGAACTGGCCGATCAGGTCAGTAAAGAGCTGCGCCGACTGGCCCGCCAGACCGACAACATCAAGATTCTCACCCTCTGCGGTGGCGTCCCCTTCGGCCCGCAGCTGGGCTCCCTCGAACATGGCGCGCATATCGTCGTCGGCACGCCGGGGCGGATTCTCGACCACCTGTCGCGCGGTAGCCTGGAGCTGAAAGAGCTGCGCATGCTCGTACTCGATGAAGCCGACCGGATGCTCGATATGGGCTTTGCCGAAGATCTCGCCACCATTGTCGCCGCCACGCCGGACAATCGGCAGACCCTGCTGTTTTCGGCCACCTACCCGAAGTCGATTGCCTCGATGAGCGGCTCGGTGCAGCAGGACCCGGTCAGGGTCACGGTCGAAGCACTGCATGACGGCCAGCAGCTCGAGCAGCTGTTCTTCGAAGTTGAGCCGGACAAACGGATCGCCGCAGTCGCACGGATGCTCGGCCACTACCAGTCTGAATCGACGCTGATCTTCTGCAACACCAAGCTCGACTGCCAGCAGGTCGCCGATGCCTTGAGCGAACGCGGCTTTTCGGCACTGGCGATCCACGGCGACCTGGAGCAACGTGAACGCGATCAGGTGCTGGCGCGCTTCGCCAACAAGAGCGCCTCGATTCTGGTCGCCACCGATGTCGCCGCACGTGGCATCGACATCAAGGAACTTTCGGCGGTCATCAACTATGAACTGACCCGCGATCCCGAGGTGCATATCCACCGCATCGGCCGCACCGGCCGCGCCGGCGAACAGGGGCTGGCGCTGAGCCTGGTGACCGCGGCCGACACGCGGCGGGCGGCGGCCATCGAAAGATATCTCGGCGAAAGCGTCCCGCGTGCCGAACTGGAGAGCTTGAGCATGCCCTCGGCGGCAGCCCTTGAAGCGCCGATGGTCACCCTCTGCATCGACGGCGGACGCAAAAACAAGCTGCGCCCCGGCGATATCCTCGGTGCCCTGACCGGCGAGGCGGGGATTCCCGGCACTGAGGTCGGCAAGATCAATGTCTTCGATTTTCACTGCTACGTTGCCATCCGTCGCCAGAGCGCCAAATCTGCGCTGGCCCGGTTGAGCGCGAATAAAATCAAGGGGCGGTTTTACAAAATCCGCGCCTTCAACTGAAGCCACCAGGAACTTAAATAGAAGATGAAAATCCAGCGAGTGACCAGTGAGAACCAGGCCAAGGCGTACGCGCTGCTGCGGCGGGCTTTTGTCGGCAGCGCCTACGAAGCCGAGCTGGTGCAGCAACTGCACGCAAACGGTCGACCGGTGCATGACTGGATCTGTCTGCACAGCAACAAAGCCATCGCCTACCTCGCCTTTACTAACGCCTATAACGGCAAAGAGGTTTGCGGCCTGCATCTGGCGCCAATGGCGGTCGCGCCCGAATTTCAAAAACAGGGGGTGGGGACCGAACTGCTCAAGTTTGCCCTGCGGCAGGACGCGGTCAAAAGCCAGCCGCTGTTTGTGCTGGGCGCACCCGGCTACTACAAAAGGTTCGGTTTTACCCCCTGCAAAGTACCGGTCTGCCCCTTCGATAAAAACAACGCGCATTTTTTAAGCCTGCGCAACGCCACCAGCGACAACTTCACGGTTGGCTATGAGCCGGAGTTTAAAACCGCCGCCAAGCCGTCCAAGTCGCCCAGACCTCAGGGCAAAAAACGCCGCTGAACTTTTCCAGCAAGGATCAACTCATGGGGATTTCCAGATACCCGTCTTGCGTCAGGCTGCCCTGCGTCGCCAAACCCTATCCGACGATACTGAACTTTCTGGGGCAACGCTTTCCGCAGGTCGGGCCGGCGGTCTGGGAGCAACGGATTCTGCAGGGCAAGGTGCTGGACGAGGCCGGCGTCGCGATCACCGCCGAGACCCCCTATCTCCCACGACAGCAGCTGTTTTATTTTCGTGAATTGCCAGATGAGCCGCTGATCCCGCTGGCGGAGAAGATTCTGTTTCAGAACGATGAGCTGCTGGTCGCCTGCAAACCACCCTTTCTGCCGGTCACGCCGGCTGGGGTCTATATCAACGAGTGCCTGCTCCATCGGCTCAAGCTCAAAACCGGCAACCCAGACCTGACCCCGCTGCATCGAATCGACCGCGAGACGTCGGGGCTGGTGCTGTTTTCCTGCAACCGGGCGACCCGCGGTCGCTATGCTGAGCTGTTTGCGACCGGTAAGCTGGAAAAAACCTACGAGGCGCTCTCAGCGCTCAAGCAGCGCCCGCACGCCAACGACTGGACGGTCGAAAACCGGCTGGGCGAAGCGCCACCCTGGTTCCGGATGCAGACCGTTATCGGGGAGGTCAACGCCAGGTCGCGGATCAAGCTGATTGATTTTCGTGAGAACCGGGCGCACTTTCTGCTTTACCCGCTGACCGGCAAGAAGCATCAGCTGCGGGTGCATATGAGCGGACTGGGCTTTGGCATCCTGCACGACAGCTATTATCCTGAGCTGCTACCCAAGCAGGCGGATGACCTGGACAAACCGCTGCAATTGATTGCCCGCAGGCTGAAGTTTATCGATCCGGTTTGCGGCAAAAAGATGGAATTTGAATCGGAGCGGAAACTGCTCGACTGAGACCTGCAGGGAGTAAAAAAGGGCGGCCAAGCGGCCGCCCTCTGTCGTTTAAAACTCGTCCGGCAGAAACTTCGCCGAGGGTTAAGCCATATCCGCATAGGGAGTTTTCAGCTGCAGATTCACACTGCCGGCGAAACCCGGAATCCTGATCTGCTGCGCGGACATCTCCAAGTCTTCCCCGGCAACCACATTGTAATCAAATCTGTAGATCGGTGCGGTTTTCCCGGCGATCGTCTCGCGGTCATAATCTGCGGCTGCCGCGGCGACCGCCTCGTTGCGCCGACGGTATTCCAGCATTGCCGCGCTGCCGTGCTTGCGGGTCAGCATCTGACCGGTGACCGTCGGCGAGAGGATCGCGCCGGTGGCGTTATTGCCGCCGAATCCCTTTGCGTTCATCAGCACGGCGTCCATCCCCTGCGGCCCGACCTCGGTGTGCTTGAGCAGAAAGTTCAGGTTGCTGGAGTGAACGTCAGCCGCCAGCTTGTCGACGGTGACGATGCCGGGAATGAAGCCGTACTTCCAGACCCCCAGCGACGCCATCAACTGATCGCCGGCAGAAACCGCCAGCGAGTGTCCCAGATAGCACTTCACCGCGGCAACGCTCCAGTGGCCAATCCCGTGGATTTTTGCTACCTCATTGATGATGTGGGATTCAGTCACCCGGTTCTGCGGCGTGCTGGTGCCATGAGCCTGTACGTAACTGCGTTTTTTCAGTCCATCTTCGCCAATGATCGCCTTGGTCACCGCGGCGGCTTTGGCCATGGTGATGTAGTTACCGACGCCGGGTCCGGGAATCGATTTTTTATAGCCGTCAGCGTTGACAAAGACATCGGCCACCGAGCCATAAATATTTGCGCCCAGCTCCAGCGCCAGCTGGTCATCGAAGAGCACAAAATACTGCGCCGACTCGGCGAGGGTGAAGCCGCAGTTGTCAGAAAAAGGGCGCGCGGCGCGGCGGTAGTCGGGGGTGCTGCGGCCTGGATCGAGCGCCCGCAGCTTTTCATCTTCGGCCAGCGCCCCCATAGTGCGGTAACCTTCGATGATCTCCGGGGTGATTGGCGCCTCGCTGTTGCCGACCACGACCACCCGGCGGCGCCCGCTCTGGATTTCCTGGCAGGCGAGATTCAGGTTGTACATGAAGGTTGCGCAGGCGCCGACATTGCAGCCAGTGGTGCCGACGCTGCCGAGAATATAGGCGTTGATAAAATCGGCCGGCATCTCCGCCAGCCCCAGCGCCAGTTGCTTGGAGGAGACCCGCTTGCCGGCAAGTTGCGCCTGCAGCATGCCGCCTGAACCGTCATAATCAAGTTGCCCCATGGCGCTGCCGGAAAAGACCCCGATTTCATCGGGAGCGACGGTCGCGCGCACCGTCTCCCAATCGATCCCCAGCGACTGCACGGCGTCGGAAGCGCCGTAGATCGTCATCTGCAGGCCGCGCGGGTGGGTTCGCGCCGGATAGAGTTTTTCCGGGTCAAAACCGGTCGGCAGCTGTCCGGCGCTCTGCACCTTCGACGAGCGCATGCTCGGCAGAAACACCTCGAGCTGATCAGCGATCTCGACCTTGACGCTGCCATCCTCCAGATCCGAGAGCTGCCAGTTTGCCGGGATGTCGGTCGGCAGCTGTTTACGCTTCAGGTTAAAACTGATCGGCCGGCCGGTAGCGGCAGCAAGTGTTGCACTTTTATTCTCCGGAATCGCGTCCCGGTCGAACAGGTTGTTTTCGAGACGGCGGATCAGGGTGTTGGCTTTGATCTGTTCGCCATACTTCGAAACAATCTCGGCCTGGCTGATCGCAGCGCCGCCCTGATCGACGACTTGGCCATTTTCGTTGCGGGTCAGCCCCATCAGCTGGGCGAGATCGGCATAGGTTTCCTGCAGCGAATCCTGATCCAGCTGATCAATGAGCAAGCGCCGATAGCCGTGATGAGCAGAGCTGCGTCCAGCCGGACTGATACCGCCAAAACCTACGATGACTGGCAAATGGGCCACAGGAAACCTCCATCTGAAAAATAGTTAGAACGTGGTTTTATTTGCGAAACGGCATCATAGGTCGGATGGCTACGGAAGACAAGTGCCTTCAGGAACCCGTCTTGTGCTGTGTGCAATAGGCTTTAGCGTTGCTTGGAAGAGAAAAAACAGCGGGTTTTTCGGTGGCGCAGAAGCTGAACCCTTTGTCGTTGCCCGAAAAAGAAACGACAAAGGGTTCGAGCAAACTCAGGTGTGGATCGGTTCAAAAATATGATTCCAACGATCGATCGCTTCTTCGAGACTGCCTGCGGCAACCATCTGCTCGCAGGAATCATTGGCACAATAGACCCCCCAATGGCTTCGCGGGGCAAACTCGCAGGGGCCGAAAATCCGCACTCGCCCCCCACAACGGCAAGGTGCCGCTTCCTTAATATTCACAGCTTCCAAAATGATCTCCTCCAGGCTTTAAAGTCAGGCCGCCGATCAGGCTGCCCAGGTATAATCGTCGGCCTCAACGCATTCACTCTGTCCTTGCAGAAACGATGACAGCTGCGCATCGATAACCAGTTCGGCATGCCCGTGGTTAATCGACCAGCTGCTGCCGCAGAAAGAGCATTCAACTAATCCTTCGTTGAACTGTTCGACATGCATTTCGAGAGTATTTTGTTCGTAACTTCCACAGATAGGGCATCGCATAACGCACTCCTTTCGCCTATTTGTATTTATTTACCTCAAGTGGTTAAATATTTATCAATAGTACTCCGACAAATGCCGCTGTCAAGCGATATCCAATTTTTTTCTTATATATAACGGTATGTTAGCTGTCAGAACATTCTACTGACCAGACTATTAGTTTATTTTTTATCACTTGTGGTTTCGGATAGACCGTAAAACTTGGTCAAGTTACTGTTTTCATGAGGAGGATGGGAATAAACCGAGGTTATATGTCTGACGGACAGGCAGTGCCGCTAGCTTGGCAGGTCTGTTTTGCGGTGAAATGGCTCGACGAAAAAAACGCTTCCCTGCTAATTGTCCCCCTTGGGAGCTGCCAGGCGCTCAATCCGTTCTTTGGTCGCGGGGTGCGATGAAAAGTAGCCTGAGGTTCTTTGCTCGCTTGCCGTCTGGCCGTTATTTTTCGCGAAAGCCTGCTCCAGACCGGTCAGGATAGCGGCAAAATGTTCGACAGACTCCCCCCGCTGCCGCAGGTATTCGACTGCGACGTCATCTGCTTCGAGCTCCATATCGCGGGAAAACTTGGCATCGACCAGCATGGTCGGCAACGCTGCGGCCAGCGACGACGCCGAAAAAACGTCTCCGGTCAAGGTGGCAATCACCAGTCCGACCGCCGAACCCTGGATCACCTGCCGCATGGCATGACGGTTCAACACATGGCCGACCTCATGGGCCAGAACGGCAGCAAGCTCTTCATCCTGTCCAGCCAATCCGACCAGCTCGTCGGTCAGGATGACAGTCCCCCCCGGCAGAGCGAAGGCGTTCGCGCCGACCTTTGGCGAACTGCGAAGTGCAAGCCGGTAAGGACGTTCGGTGGCATCGAGGGTTGTGACAACTCTGGAGAACAGCTGTTCCAGCTCAGCCTGCCGCACTGCGTCAAGCGCGGTCGGTTTGAACATGGCCCGATCAAGAAACTGCAGAGTCTCATCGCCAAGGCGGGCTTCAATACCTGACGGGATAGCGTAAGCAGCCCGTTCGGCGAGGACCGGAATGCCGAACCGGATGAAGCCGAGAATCAGAACGGTGGTCAGGGCCAGCGCAACAAACGCTCGCTTGAGGTTATTTTCCCAACGATGCACTCCGTGGAAAAAACCACTTTTGCCTTTTGCTTGCTCTATCCGTCGGGCGAATTCTCTATTGTCGAAATCGCACTTACCGCCGTCCGGCAGATAGACAGCGCACTTGATCACACCGAGCGGGTCAGCGACCCGAACCACGGTCAGTGGCCAGGACGCTTCAATCCTGCCCCCCTTGAGCTGCAAAGAATCGCCACAGAGACACAGGATCACACTGTGGCGTTCAGAGCTCTTACCATCGTAGTAGTCAGCGGCGATTTCCATCAGATACCGAAATCGACCCCGAAAATATCCCCGATCTCCTCGCCGGCGGCCGTGGTCATTTCCTGCGGGCTGTTGCGGTAATGGTCGAGATCGCCAACGCTGCGCAGGGTCAGATTTTCTAGCCGGTATCTGGCCAGACGGACCGCTGCCCATGGAACCAGCAAACCGAAAGAGAGGACCGAGGCGACGAGATTCGAAAACATGATCCAGCTCATGTCACGCACCCGCATACTGCTGATAAAGCGGTTCTTGCCGATGTGGGTGCCATTCCAGGTCAGGTTGGCGAAACGGACATAAGTGTAAACAACGAACAAAAAATAACCGGATGCCATGACTAACGGCAAGGCCA
This sequence comes from Malonomonas sp., assembly GCA_036526255.1. GTDB lineage: Bacteria > Desulfobacterota > Desulfuromonadia > Desulfuromonadales > Geopsychrobacteraceae > Malonomonas. Next base: position 44,919 of record DATCYW010000058.1, read on the forward strand.
GGCCAACAAAGGTCGGCGCTGCAGCGCCGGCTGGAGCCATGTTGATGCCGGTAAAAAACGCCAGGGCCATGATGGCAGCGGTACTGAGCACGACGATGCCGACGGTTTTCAGCGCAAGCAGATAAAAATCCTTCGCCGCTGCGTCAAAGCCAAAGTAAGACCGACCGAAGCTGTTATTTTCCACCAGAAAACGCTTCTGCCGGTAATAGACATAAGGCGTCAACAAGCCGAGGGTCAGGATCGAAAGGAGCGGCAGCCAGGCGTACACTTTGTAGGCTTCTGCATAATCCGCACGGAAATTGAAGCGGACATTACGATGCGCAGAATTGCGGTTATTGAACAGTCGGGAACGGACCACGACCCAGGGGATTAAAAAGAAAAAGGCCAGCCCGAACAGCGTACCGATGACCGGGCTGAACTTGGAACCAGCAGAGTAAGCGATAAAGAACGCGACCGCGATCAGCCAGCCTTTGAGCAGGGCGATCGGATTGGCCAGATAATCAAAGTTGGCGTCATCCAGCTGAGTGTTGCCGTAAAAATACTGGCGCTTACGCACCTTGGCCCAGGGCGAATAGATGCCGAGCGTGACAATCTTAAGCAGGGTATTGACGATCCAGATCCCGAAATACTCACGGGCATTGCCGGTAAAAGTAAACGGCAACGCCCGTGGTGTCGATGATCGGCGTTGCTGCGTTTGCGGTCGTTCAGATTGAACCGGAGCGGCAATCCGCGGCGGCGCTGGAGCAATTTCGGTCAGCTCCTCCAAAGGGAAGATCTTCTGGCAGGCCGGACATCTGACACGTTTAGAATCGGCTGGTATTTTTACCTTGTCGACGTTTTTACTGTACCCGCAATGCGGACAACAAATGCTGATCTGGCTCATGACCCCTCCGGTAAGAAAATTTCTTCACAAACATAACAAACTGAACGCCAACATCTTGGCGTTAACAGATGACAAATAACGGCAGCGCTACAGCCTTGCCAACGCCTGCTGCACATCGGCCTTTAAATCTTCAACATCCTCAAGGCCGATATTCAGACGGATCATCCAGCGGCCGTGGTAGCGGGAGATCTCTGACTGGGCGAACTTGCCGGCGGTCACCAGGCTTTTGAAGCCACCCCAGCTGTAACCGATGCCGAACAACCTGAGACTGTCGACAAAGCGCGCAACCGCCGCTTCATCATGTTCCGGCCTTAACACGAAAGAGAAAATCCCCGCAGCGCCGGTGAAATCGCGTTGCCAGATGGCGTGCTCCGGGTGGCTTGGCAGCGCGGGATGCAGCACCGCTTCGACGGCGGCTTCGGTCTGCAGCCAGAGGGCCAGCTCCAGAGCGGCGGTTTCGTGCTGCTGCAAGCGCACCTTCAGGGTTTTCAGGCCTCGCAGCGCCAGATAACAGGCGTCCTGCGAAGCGAAGATTTCCAGCGCCCGGCAGAGTCGGTGGAAGCGCTCGTAACAGGCCTCGCTGACGGTGACGCTACCGAGCAGAACGTCGGAATGACCGGAGATGTACTTGGTGACCGAATGGATCGAAATATCGACCCCGTGGGCAAACGGCTGAAAGAACAGCGGCGTCGACCAGGTATTGTCGATAGCGGTAATGATGTCGTGCTGCTTCGCCACCTTGACGATTGCCGGCACATCCTGTATTTCAAAGGTGTTGGAACCGGGCGATTCGAGCAGAATGAAGCGGGTCTCCGGAGTGATATAGGATTCAATGTCAGCACCGGCGTTCGCAGGAAAGTACGAAGTCTTCACCCCGAACTTATCCAGTACGTTTCTGGCAAAGCGCCGCACCGGACCGTAGACACTGTTGCAGATCAGCAGATGATCGCCGCTCTGCAGAAAGGCCTGCAGGGTGCTGGTGATGGCCAGCAATCCCGAAGGGAAAGCGCGGGTATAAAATCCGCCTTCGAGCTCGGTCATGGCCGATTCAAAGGCCCGCTGAGTCGGACTGCCGTCGGTGCCGTAGGTAAATCCGTCGTACTGCCCCTGACCGGCAGCTTTAAGCTCCGCATAATCCTCAAACAGCACTGTCGAGGCATGGTAGATCGGTGGATTGATCGAGTGATAACGCTGTAATTTGCTGCTGTCGCCGCTATAGCCGCTGCCGATAAGTTCGGTCGATTTGCCCTTCATGTTTTTACCTTTGCAATCTGCGCGGGGAGTGTAAAACCCGCGGAAAAGAAACCCTGCTGAGCACGACTTTACTGAACAAAGTCGAACGGAACAAGTCCTTCGTTCAGCGGCGGTATCTGAGAGGGAATCTCCCCTGCAGATAAGCGAAATATAATTTCTGATAATAGCAGAAATCTGCCATCAATTGGGCTGGGACAGGATTGACAATTGAAAACCTGAAGATAGATTTGACGACATAGGGCCGCCAAATTTTTTAATTAATCTTTAATCCCGTCAGAATGTTGTGAACTTTTATTATCTTTGTTTGTCAGTTGTCTTCTCGGTTGTTGGGAACGGCCCAAGGCACCCGATTAAGGGTCAACGTCAAGGAGAGGTTGTATGCAGCAGGTCAGGCGGAAAGTACCGGGTTTATTGGCTATCGTGCTCCTGTTTGGATTATTCATCCCTTTAGCGGCCAGCGCCGCAACCAATGACAACTTCAGCGATGCAGCAAACATCTCGGGCTTGCCCTTCAGCAGTGCTAGCGTCGATATCGGTGCCGCCACCATCGAACCTGATGAACCACAAGTTTGCGCCTATACTCCGAAGACCATCTGGTATGAGTTCACCGCCACGACCGATGGCGTCGTCGTCGCCGACCTGAGCGGTAGCAGCATTACTGATTCCTCCCTCAATGTCTATCAGGCCAACGGCTCCGGATTTAGTGGTCTCATGTTTCTGGCCTGCGCCACTTACATGGGCTCCCAGGCAACTTTTTCAGTTCAAGCCGGCCAGACCTATTTCCTGCAAGCGGGGTCCATGTACAGTGACGGAACTCTGCAGCTGAACCTGCAGAGCGTGGCGCCACCGGTCAATGATAATTTTTCCGCAGCAACATCCATCAGCACACTGCCCTTTAGCGAAGCGATGGACAGCTCCGGCGCTACCCTGCAGCCCGGCGAGCCTACACCTGCATGCGCAGGCGATTCGTTGCGCGGATCGACCTGGTATGCTTTCACTGCAGCGGCAACGGGACCTGTTTCGGTCAGTCTCTCCGCATCCTTTCAGCCTTCGATTGCTGTCTATGCGGGGAGTTCGTTGACCGAACTAACAGAGCTCGGCTGCCAGAGTTGGGGGCCGTTTACTTTTCAGGCGCACCAGGGGGTCACCTACTACGTGCAGCTGGGCAACCTGTATGGACCTGGAGGCCCGATGCAGCTCACCCTTGATGTCACCCCGGCCCCTTTTGCGAACTTCTATTTCTACCCGTCAGATCCGTCAATTTACGATACCATCCAATTCTACGACGCTTCCTATGATCCAGGGCAAATTGGCTTCCAACCCCCCGCCTGGGACCTTGGCGATGGCTCTATTGCTTCGGACTGCTGCCCCCGCCAACGCTATGCCGACGATAATGACTATACCGTCAAGCTCAGCGTGACGACCCATGATGGACGCACTGCATCGACCTCGCAGGTTGTTCGCGTTCGCTCCCATGACGTCGCAATTACCAAATTTTCAGCGCCAAAATCCGCCAACGCTGGCCAGACCCGTCAGCTCTCTGTCGGGATCAACAGCAAACGCTACCCCGACAACGTTCTGGTCCAGCTGCTTAAGAGCGTTCCAGGCGGATTCGAAACAGTTGGCGCACTGACTCAATTGGTGCCGGTGCGTTCGGGAAACCGCACCACCGATTTCAACTTCAGCTACACCTTCACCCCGGCTGATGCCGTCATGGGCAAGGTTACCTTCAAGGCCGTCGCAATACTTGAAAGCTATCGAGATGTGCTGCCGGCGGACAATGAAGCCATCGCTTCGCCGACAAAAGTTATGCGTTAAGCCTAATCCTTTGGTTCTTTGAACAAGACCAGCGGCTCCTGTCCAGCTTAGTTGTGGACAGGAGCCGTTTTTTTCTTGAAAAAGACAGGAAGAATGAAATTGTCGGTACCGCCAAGGTGTGATAATTCGAAGGAGGTATCGAAAAGAAACCACTCTAGATCAGATTAGCGAGATAGACCACTCGCGCCTAGCTCTCAGAGCACCATTCGTTGCAGACAGGAACAGTGCGATGGCCTTGGGGTTTCCCGCTGATCTTGTGCGGTCAGGACGTCAAAATCGACCACCAGCGGCAGGTGATCCGAAAACGGCACCCGCGGGATGCTGAACTCGCGCACATCAATGTCATCGCTGTGCAGGATAAAGTCGAGGTGCCGGGTCGGGTTGTTGCTCGGATAGGTCGGCAGGCCGTCAAGGTTAGCGCTCTTCAGTCCCGAGGCGGCCAGGAACATGTCGATTTCGCGCTCGCCCCAGAGCATGTTGAAATCCCCGGCGACCACGCAGGGCTTGCTGGTTTTCTTCACCAGCTGATAGAGAAAATCCAGCTGCTGATGCCGCGCCCGCGCGCCGAGGGCCAGATGCACCAGATAAACCACCAGGTGATCAAGTTCCAGCTCGATCACCAGCCGCTTCATCCCCTGTTCGAAAAAATGAAAGGTCTCGTTACGAATCCGATTTCTGGTCAGAAACGCATTCCCCTGCTTTCTGACCACCGGAACATGGCGCCAGAAGGACCGCTCGCCGTACTTGATCGAATGACAATGATAGTGTCCCAGCGCAGCGGCCAGCAGTTCGGCCTGATCCTTCCAGCCGGTGCGGTAAGAGCCGTGATCCACCTCGATCAAGCCGACCAGGTCGGGTTCCAGCTCGCGCAGAAAAGCGGTTATTCGCCGCAGGTTACGGCCTGAAGACCGGACCGAATGATGCATCTTCGGCCCGGTCGCATAGCGGATGTTGTAGAGAACAAATCGCATCGGAGCTCCTGTAACGAGTAAATCACGCTCCGACCAGAAAACAAGCGGCAGGTCACTTTGCCAGAAAGCGCCTGCCCCTTAACAGCGACAAACCTATTTGATCAACGCCTGGTATTCGGCGTAACCTTCTTTCTCCAGTTCAGCTTTCGGGATAAAGCGCAGCGCCGCCGAGTTTATGCAGTAGCGCAGCCCGGTCGGTGCCGGACCGTCATCGAAAACGTGCCCCAGGTGCGAGTCGGCGTGCTTGCTGCGGACTTCGGTGCGCACGTAGAAAAAGCTGCGGTCCTCGATAGCGACGACGTTGTCCGGCTCCAGCGGCCGGGTGAAGCTCGGCCAACCGGTCCCCGACTCATACTTGTCGCTTGAGCTGAACAGCGGCTCACCGGAAATGATATCGACGTAAAGCCCCGCCTCGTGATTATTCCAGTAGGTGTTGGAGAAGGCGCGTTCGGTGCCGTTGTTCCGAGTCACATCATATTGCAATGGGGTCAGCTGCTTACGCAGCTCCTCGTCAGACGGAACGCTGTAGCTGCGCTTGCTGGTCATCGGCTGTTCCATCGTCATCTCAGCCGGCTTCATTTTCATGTTGTCCGACTCTGTCTTCATTTCATCATGCATCATCGGTTGCAGCGCCGGGTATTCCTCTTCGATCGCGGCAAAGGTCAACCTTTCTTCGCCCCAGGATTTTTCGATGAACTGGTTGCGCCCCGAGCCGGAGCGGTACCAACTGTAACGCAACGGATTTTCGCGGTAATAATCCTGATGATAGTCTTCGGCGGGATAGAAAGGTCCCAGCGGCAGAATCTCGGTGACGATCGGCTTTTTATAGTGCTTGGATGCGGCGAGCTGCTGCTTCGACGCTTCGGCGATCCGCTGCTGCTCGGCATCGGCAGTGAAAATCAGGCTGCGATATTGCGCGCCGCGGTCGACGAACTGCCCGCCAGGGTCGGTCGGATCGACGTGACGCCAGAACCATTCAACCAACTGGCCATAGCTGACTTTGGCCGGATCATAAACAACCTTGACCGCCTCGACATGACCGGTGGCATGGCCGGCAACCTGCTCGTAGGTCGGATTGACTTCCTTGCCACCGGTGTAGCCGGAGATGGCGGCACTGACACCAGGGACTTTTTCAAAGTCGGCCTCAGTGCACCAGAAACAGCCACCGGCAAAAACTGCGGTCGCGGTAGACGTGGCCATGGGTTCTGCTTTATCCGCGGTTTTATCCATGCTCATGCTCTGACCGAGCAGGACCAACGAAAGGGTCAAAAACGTAAGGAACAGGGTCTTCATCTTCTCCTCCAATCTTTATCAGCCCAGCCGTTACGGGCCGGCTTCGCGGTTTTCGATGTGTTCATCATAGCGCATCTGGATAATGGCTGTATAAAGCTGACTTAAAGATCAGGTAAAGATTGGCGGGTGCGGCCGCTGCGAAAGAACCGACCAGAGAAGTGACTTAGAGCTGCTCACGGAACCAACTGTTCAGTCCGGCATAGCTGTTCGGCTGGTCTTTGAGCAGGGCTTCGATTCGACCGATCCGTTCGATCAGAACCGCCTCACACTGGCTACGCAAGTTTGCGGCGGTCTGCTGCAGCAAAGCTCTGGCGGCGGGCAGAGATTCGAGATCAAGTGGCGTGCGGGCCAGTTCGCGCCGCTGGTTGAAGAATTCGCACAGTTGCCGCTGGTGCTCTTCACCAAAATCGAAAACCTCCGGAACCAGCGTCGAAAAGCTGCGCACCCCGATCACGTCCTTGCCCATGGCGCGGTAGGCGTCCAGCACCTCTGGTTCCATGTCATTATAGTTCTGCTGCGGCATGTACATCCGTTGCAGGTATTGCAGAACTTTTTCGGTCTTTTTGCGATGGCCGCCAATCAGCACCGAGGCGCCAACCTCCCCTTTGCGCGCCCCCTTGATCCAGGGTGCGCCGGTAATCCCGAAATCATTCAGCACCGGCAGCTGCAACAGCACCGACAGGGTATTGATCGCCAGGGCAAAGCCGGCCGAGGGGCCACCGACATTGTAGGAAGCTGAGAGCAGTTGATGGTGCAGGGTATAGCCCTGCAAGAACTCACCGAGAATTTTCGCCAAATTCAGCTCAGGCGCCAGCGAGCCGAGATAGTTTTCGACCAGCGTCAGCGCCTCACTGGCGCTCTGGTTGGTCATCTGCACCGCAAGGTCGAGCTCGGCGGCCCCCGCGGCGGTCGAGGAGACCGCCCCGGTCACCAGAATCTTCTGCGGATGGATCAGGTAGACCAGCGACGAGGCGATCGGCAGCAGCACCCCGGAGGTGTCGTTGGCGCCGACGCCGACCACGAAGCCGACCTGCGGCTCCTCGGAAAGCTCGGTCTCGAGAAATTCATCGAGCTGCTGCTTGCCTTTGCGTAAAGGGCTGCCGGCCAATTGTTGCCGGGCATTCTGCAGGTGCCAGCTGCTGATCGGAAAATTCTTTTCCGCCTTGAAGCGCCGCAACCGCTCGATCACCTCTTCAAGGCGCAACAGCAGTTGTTCCTCCCCCTGCCGCGCCTTCTTCAGCAGCGCCGAGTTCGGGGCCAGGCCTTCGAGCAGCCCGAGCAGGATGTTGTAGTTGAAGCGGACAAAGCGCGCCTTCTCCTCGTGGTTCTGTCCGGCAACCCGCAACAGCTCGTCGGTAACCTCCATTTCGGTCTTGCGCAACGTCCGCACCTTCTCGGCGAAGGCGGTAAAATCAGCCGGAGTTTCACAGAAGGTACGCGCCTGCCGGGTGATCTCTTCGGCGCTGATCCCCTCTTCCAGCGGCAGATCCGCCATCTCCTTGGCAATAATCCGCTGGCCGTCCTCATCGCGCAGATGACCGGTGACGTTAAGGATTTTCAGTCGCTTGCTGCGGATCAGGGCCGGATCCAGAATATCCAGACGGTTGGTCGTCATCACCGTAAAAACCCGATTCAACGGCGATTCACCATCGATTATCGAGAGGAATTTATTGGTCACCTTGTCGTACGGACTCCCCCCCTGCGGTGAACGCCGCGGAGCGATGGCGTCCCCTTCATCGAAAAAGACCATCGCCGGCGAGATCATCTTGGCGATATCGTAGACCGCCTCAAGGTTCGCGACCATCCCTTCGAGGGGGCGCATCGGATCGTTGAGGTCGGCCAGGTTGACCGACAGATCCTGCACATCATGATTGTCCCCCAGCCAGGCGCGGACCATGAAGGTTTTACCCGAGCCGGGCGGTCCAGTCAGAACCACCCCCTTCTCTTCGCTGACGTTGTAGAAGAGCGCGTTGTTGGCCATTTCAGAGAACTCATTCTTGATCGCGCCGATATATTCCTGCCAGGCGATGCTGCGGTCCATCTGCCCCACCAGCCGCTTGTAGAGCGCACCATAGGTATTGCGGGCCACCGATTTCAGCGCATCACGGACCAGCAGCTGATCCTCCAGACATTTGGCGTTGAAGCGGCCGTGGATGCTGATCACTTCAGAGACCAGCCGACGGACATAGGCCGGGGTGATGCGCAGGCTGCGCTGACGGAAGATCGGATAAAGTTTGCTGATGGCCAGATCAAGCTCCGCTTCGCTAAGGTGCTCCGGGCGCGGGTCATCCGGCTGGGCCGGATGCATTTTGCGGCGCAGCTCGAGGCAGACCACCTGCCGCAGGTTAACCGGCTTCTCCCAGAACTCGTTGATGTCGATCACCAGCCCACGCTCGACGAAGCGCCGGTAAATGGCCGGATCAAGCTGTTCGGGCTGATCGGTGGTGGCGATCATGATGCAGTCGCGCTGACCGTGAATGATCTCATCAATAATGATATTGGCCGCGTCGACCAGCGAACTCTGCTGTGCCTTGACGCTGCTCATCTGGTCGGGACGGCCGAACGCGCTGTGGGCTTCCTCCAGATGCCGCAGCGCCAGCTTGTGCGGATTGCCCATCGCTTTGCGCAGGTAATTTCCCGGTTCCCCCGCCCAGGCGGTCTGATAATCGTTGGGGGTGATTTCGGCGTAGTCGACCTTGATCCCTTCTTCATCAAGGGACGAGAGCGCAGCGCTGATCATGTTGCGGAAGAGATAGCGCACCACCGGCAGGCGCGAAAAAAACCGCAGCCGGCTGCTTTTGCTGCGCCGCTCGATGCGCATCGCCAGTTCGGGGTCAACTTCATTGAGGCTGCGCCAGATCGGCTGATTCGCCATCACCTCTTCGCGCTTGGCTTTCAGGTCAACGACCGGTTTGACTTCGGAGGCAAAGAACACCTCTTCGATCGCCTGCTTGACGGTGGCGCTTTTACCGCTGCCGGAGTTGCCGATCACCAGAATCAGCGGCGCGCGCGGCACCTTGGGATCTTCGCTGTATTTTTTCAGGATGTAGGTGTGATAGATGGTCTCAAAAATATCGCGGATTTCGCCGGGTACAAAGGTGTCGATGGTCTGCCGTTCGAGCAGATAGCAGAGATAATGAAAGTCTTCCGGGTCGAGCTCTTTGGTCAGAATCCGGTTCCAGGCGGCGCTGGCGTCCTGCGAGCCGGCCGCCTCGAAGCGGTGATGCCAGTCGTTGAGCTTGCGCGGATCGCGCAGAAAGCTGAAGTCGCGCTCCGGACGCTTGTAGAGCCGCCGCAGCCGCCGGCCGATCCGTTGGGTCAAAGAGCGGCTTGGGTCGTGCTGGTGCAATCGCCGCAAAACAAAGCGGCGGATCTCGGTCCCCCAGCCTTCAACCAGCCCTTCAATTTGCCCGATTCGCCTCTCCGACAGGCTGACGTAGACCGGAGCTCGTGTTTTGCGTGTCTGCGACATTGGCATCCTTCATCTGCAGTTGCGGTGTGAACATTGTCGCCGAACGGCTGGAGGGTAGCTCAGACGGCCTCTGGACAGCTGGTAACGGCGGCAGGGTGATGCCGGTCGCAGCGCCATTGTTGTTCAGGACAAAGGTATTCTGCCCCTGCTGATTTTTCTCGTAGGCCGTCGCCCATTTCTGCTGATTGAGAAAATCGAACAGATAAGGGTCGCTACGGCCATCCAGCCCCAACGACTGGCGCATCTCATTGATCGAATCACGGTAGGCAGCGTAGAGTTTACGGGTGCGGCTCGCCTCAAGGTCGGCAGCGTAATTTTCGGCCTCGGCGATCAGCTCGCGGCGCTTCTTCTCTTCACTGGCCGCAGCCAGCTTATCGCCGTAGCTGGTATCACGCAGCACAAAGGAGACCACGGTGATGCCGTACTTCTCCTCAAGATTCAGCCCCCCTTCGTTGAGCGGCCGATCCTTCAAGGTGCGATAGATCTGCTCCTTGATCCGCTCGCGATCAGAGATCAATTCGTTGATCGATTCACTCTGCATCACGTCCTTGACCACACCATCGAAGTCATTCTGCAACAGGGTGTCCGGCGAGCGGTTCTCAATCCCCCAGCGTTCCAGGTCGCGGATCCGGTAGGTCATCATTGCACTGGTCCAGAGCGAAACGTTACCTTTTGACATGATGCGCTGGGCGCTCGCCGAGCTGCCCAGGTGCAGTTCCTGGTTCATCAGCGGCACCTCAAGTTCGATGCGGGTGAAAATCGGCAGACGGATATGCCAGCCGACCTCAGTGACGGCGATCCGCTCACCGGAGAGGGTTTCTACGATGATCGCGTAGTTGTGACGGACCTTGTAAATCGTGCGACTGGCGTAAATCAGAGCAATGCAGCTGTAGGCGACAAAGACAATCAGACAAGCCAGCAGGGTTCGCTTCAACAGGGTTTTAAGGCGGGCCCGGTGGAACAGGCTCGTCTGGATGTCTTGATTCATGCCGAACCTCCCAAGTGGAATGGCGTGATAATCAGCTTATGCCTATTAATGCTAACAATTTTTTTCTGGCTTTGGCGTTGTTTCACAAAAAATATCCATAAAAACAGCAACTTCGACCATTTCTTGTAATTTTTATCAATGTTGCCGTTCCATAAAATAACACCTGTTGCTCCGTAGCAGACCTTGTCCAGCAGGCGTTCTTTGCTATGCTTGAGTCGCCCACAGAATTCTCATTATAACCAAGGAGGTCGATATGAAGATGTTATCCCTGCTGCTCGCATGCTGTGTCGCGCTGACTCTGACGGCATGCAGCAATGAAGAGTCAGCCACAACGGCAAAACCTGCCACTGAACCAGTCGAGAAAGCTGCCTCGGCAGCAGTCGAACAGGCGAAACAGGTCGCCCAGCAAGCCAGCGATAAGGTGGAACAGGTCGCCACCCAGGTCGAAGAGAAAGCCAATGTGGTCGTTGCTAAAGTGAAGGAAGCCCTCGCCTCCGGTGAAACAATCTACTCTCAGGCCTGTGTCACCTGTCACAAGATGGGAGTTATGGGGGCGCCGAAGGTTGGCGACAAAGAAGCCTGGTCGGCTTTGCTGGCTGGCGGTCAGCAAAAAATGGTCGACAATGCCATCAAGGGGATTGGCAGGATGCCGGCCAAAGGCGGTGTCTCAAGTTTGAGCGACGAGGAAGTTGCTGCAGCGGTTGAATATATGGTTGAACAGAGTCGTTAGAGGCAATGTTAAGGCAATAAAAAAGGGGGCAGTCACGTTTCTGCCCCCGGTTCAGATTATTTAATTTGAAGCACTCGCTGCCTTGCGCTACTTCAAGGAGTGCCTCTTTAACAGTTGCTCAATCTCCGGCTTGCTGGCGACCGGGGTAATGACCTTGATCTGCAGGTCAGTGCTGTTGACAAAGAACTTCTCCTGCGGGATTCCTGCACCCAAAAGATCATTTACCGCATTTTTCATGGCATCTGCTGAAGCATAGTTGACGGTGACGGTTTCACTCATGGCGGGTACTCCTTTCATCACGTTGGACGAGTCGCCAAGGAGTAAATTGTCGATTTTCACCAGGGATGTCATTTACCATTGGCGGCAGGTCTTTGGCGAGGGGGCCTATCCCCACTCGCGACTAAAAGCGGCCGTCAATCAATCACTTAGACTAATTATACCACAGTCGGAAACTTTGCGGACGTCAAGCAAGTTTCAGCGTCTGGCGAAAAAGAAAAAGGGGCCGGTCACCTGTGACAGAACAGTGGCCGGCCCCTCTTGGCAAGGCTATCTGCGACCCAGAATCCGCACCAGCCGCAGAAACAGGTTGATGATATCCATGTACAGCGCCGCCGCCGAATCGATGGCGTTATCCACTGTCTTGGGGATACTGTTGGCCCGCGCCCAGTCGTAGCCGATATAGCCGCTGAAGATCAGCACGACGGCCCAGTCGATCAGCGTGTGGTGGGTCTTGAAGACAAACACCATCACCAGTTCGACAACGATGGTACAGATCAGCGCGATGAACAGTCCGCGGGCGATGCTTTTGAAAAAGGCCGGATACATGGTGCCGAGCAGCATCATGACACAGGTGATCAAGCCGGTCGCCTGTATCGCGTTGCCGACCACATCGGCACTGTAGCGGCCAACCACCAGGTTGATAATCAGTCCGAATGGCGCCACCACCAGCAGGTAACCGAGAAAGCTCACCGCCGGATTATCCGACTTGGTGAACAGCGCAATCCCACCAAAACAGCAGACGAAATAGCCGATAAAAAAGATCCAGGGGTTGATGCTGGCGATCGCCTCAAACGGGATGAATTTGACCATGAAATAGTTGATCGCAAAACCGATCAGCAAAGTTCCGCCGATAATGGCGTTGTACAGCTGGGCGCTGATTTCTGCGTCGGTTGTGGTGGTGCGTTCAAAGACGTTGGTTTGCATGTTTATCCTCTTTATTGACTGGAGTGAAGGGCGGCAAGCTGTCAATGCCTCAAGTTATCCCGCAGCAGGCCCGGTACTCCGCCGGTCGGGGCGCACCCGCCAGAACAGCGCGGTCACAGCTAGCGCGCCCAGGGTATCGGCCAGCATATCCTTCTGGGCGTCCCAGATATCCCCCTGCGAACCGAGAAACTCAATCCCGGCATCACCGCCAGCAACCACGGCGAACCACCACTCAATGATCTCGTAACCGGCGGCGACACTCATGATGAAGAAGACCCCGAGAAAACTGGCCAACACCGGCCCGCTCCAGCGCTTGCGGGTGACCAGCTCGATCAGCGGATAGGCGTAGAAACCGACCGAAAAGTGGCCGATACGATCGAAATGATTGCGCTCAAAGCCGAACAGGTCGGTGACGAAGCCGAAAGGGACATTGGCAAAGGTGTAGTGGCCGCCGACCGTATGCCAGAACATCCAGAAGGCGAGCAGGGCGTATGACAGGTTGCTGAAGCGGAATTTATTGTAGGTCAGCAGCAGAAGGATAAAGACCAGCACCACCGGGATGACTTCGGCGATCCAGACCTCTCTTGAAACGGGATCGATCCCCAGGGCGATAAAAAACAGGATGAAAACCGTCGCTAAAATATGCGGGAAATAGCGGTGCAGCATAGGCCCCCTCTTGGCAGAAAATTTCATTTTTATCTTTGATAGCGGGATGGCGTGCGAAAGTCAAATACTCATAGTTTCTGGCTTTGTAACGATGAATGAATCGTTTAAGACCGTCGGGGCCCGGCCCGACAGCCGGCGTCATTTTCTTTGTAAAGCCACAAAGAAAACGAAGCAAAAGAAATGGCTTTTTTATTACTGGTTCGAAGGGTGCGGCGCTGTTGGGGCGGTTGTGGTTTGATGGGGCAAAAGACAGTTCGTCGCTGTCGCAACTGAAAACGACAGGCCCCGACGAGCAAAATGCCGCTCGAACGGGTTAAACGGTAACTATCGTGGGAGCAAGGCAACATGCTGCCGGTATCAACCGAAAAGAACTGCACAAATGATTGATCCGGTTTCAGGCGTAAACTATGAAAAACCGCCGCTCCCGTTTAACCCGTGTGAGCTTGCGAGCCGGGGCCTTTCGCTTGCAGATCGATTGAAATACGGCAGGTTTAATTTTGCGTGGTGGTGAAAAAACCACCGCCAACTCGAGACAGAAATAAAAAAGCCATTTTTTGCTTACTTTTTGTTGGCTTGGACAAAAAGTAAGGCGCCCGGCGGGGCGTAACCCGCCGACCTTGACTTTAAAAACTATCCCCCCAAATAAGCCTTCTTCACCTCCGGATTCCCCAACAACTCGGCCCCGGTCCCTTCAGCAACAATATTGCCGGTATCCAGTACATACCCCCGGTGCGCCAGCTGCAGCGCCAGATTGGCGTTCTGCTCAACCAGCAGAATCGTCATCCCCTCTTCATTGAGCTGCTTCAACTTGCGGAACAGTTCATACTTCAGCACCGGCGCCAGCCCCATGCTCGGCTCATCGAGCAGCAGCAGGGTGCAGCCGGTCATCAGCGCCCGGCCGACGGCGAGCATCTGCTGCTCGCCACCAGAGAGCGACTCGCTGCGCTGCTTGCGGCGCTCCTTCAAGCGCGGAAACAGGTCGAAGATGCGCTCGTACTCGGCATTCAGATCGGCATCCTTCTCGCGGGCGTAGGTCGCCAGCTGCAGGTTCTCCATCACCGTCAGGTTGCCGAAGATCCGCCGCCCCTCGGGGGACAGCGCCAGATGCAGATTTTTAACCACATCGCTCGGCTTGGTCTTGAGAATCGACTCCCCTTTGAACTTGATATCGCCGGCGATCACCCGCGGCGCTTCCGGCGGTGGCAACCGGGCGATGCTGTGCAGGCTAGTGGTTTTACCGGCCCCATTGGCGCCGATCAGGGTGACGATTTCACCTTCGTTGATGTGAAAGCTGATCCCGTGCAGGGCCTGAATATTGCCGTATTTAACTTCCAGATTTTCGACTGACAGCATCATCAGATAACATCATCTCCCAGATAGGCAGTAATAACTGCCGGGTGGTTACGGACGGTTTCCGGATTGCCCTCGGCGATGGTCTGACCGAAATCGATGACCTTGATCTGGGTGCAGAGCTCCATCATCACGTCCATGTGGTGCTCAATCATCCAGATGGTAACGTCAAACTTATCGTGAATCCAGCGCACCAGCCTTATCAGCTCGTGGATGTCCGACGAGTTCAAACCGGCGGCCGGCTCGTCGAGCAGCAGCAGCTTGGGATGACTGGAGAGCGCCCGGGCGATCTCCAGCTTGCGCTGGGTGCCATAGGGCAGGTTCTTCGGAAAATCATCAGCGAACCGCTTGAGATCGAAAACGTCGAGCAGTTCGGCGGCTTCCTTTTCGATCTCAGCCTCGCGCTGCTGGTAACGTTTGCTGCGGGCGATGGCATGAAAAAAGCCGTAACCGAGCCGATAATGCTGGGCGACACGGATGTTGTCGAGCACCGTCATGTCGTTCCAGAGACGGATATTCTGGAAGGTGCGCGCCACCCCGAGCGCGGTGACCTTGTGCGGCTTCAAACCCGCAGTCGGCACGCCATCGATCAGAATCTGCCCTTCGCTCGGCTGATAAAAGCCGCTGGCCAGATTGAAGACGGTGGTCTTGCCGGCGCCGTTGGGGCCGATCAATCCGGAAAGTTCGCCCGGCATCAGCTTGACGTTGAAGTCGTTGACCGCAGTCAGGCCGCCAAAGCGTTGCGTCAGGCCGCGGATTTCAAGAACCGGCGTGTTTTCTGTCTGTGCTTGTGTCTTTGCCATCATTTAAACCTGTAGAATTTCTTCAACCGCGGGAACAGATCGCCCAGTTCGCGGTTGCCCATAATCCCTTCGGGGCGGAACTGCATCAGAATAATCAGCATCAGCGGAATCACAATCCACTTGAGAATCTGCAGCGGTCGCAGCAGTTCAAGCAGAATAGTAAAGAGGATTGCCGAGAGCACCGAGCCGGACAGCGAACCCATCCCGCCCAGATAGACCATTACCAGCACCTCGGTCGACTTGAGGATGTTGAAGCTGCCCGGATTGACGTAGCCAAGGATGTAGGCGAACAGTCCGCCACCGATGCCGGCCATCCCCGAGGAGAGCATGAAGGTGATGGTTTTGATCTTGTTGGTGTTGACGCTCATGATCTCGGCGGCGACTTCATCCTGACAGATGGCGGTGACCCCTTTGCCGAAGGTCGAGGAGACGTAGCGGCGCATCAGCCAGACGCAGAACACAGTGAAAACGAACACCCAGATCGGCATCCAGGGCAGCTCAACGACCTCCTCCATCTCGTTAAGCAGCGACTTCATCCCCATGAAGCCGCGCGAACCGCCAATGACGCCGATGTTCTCGATGGTGCTGATAATGATGTAGTTGGCGGCAATGGTGATGATCGCCAGGTAGTCACCGCGGGTTTTGTACGAGGGGATCGCCACCAGCAGGCCGGCCAGCGCAGCGGCCACGCCACCGGCCAGGATCAGCAGCGGAAAAGCGTAAAGGGCATACTCCGGATCAAAGACCGCCTCGCCGAACACCTTATCTTTGGCGAACAGCCAGACGCCGAGTAGTGATGAGACATAGGCGCCGACGCACATGAATCCGGCGTGACCGCAGGAGAATTCGCCCATGTAACCGTTGACCAGATTCAGGCTGGTCGAGAGGATCACGTTGACCCCCATGAACATCAGCACCGACATGACGTAGAGGCTCAGGTATTCCTGATAGGCGCAGTAGATTATGACCCCGCCGAACAGGGCGAGCAGCAGGTGAACGGAAAAACGTCGTAACATCTTCTCGTCCCCCTAAATCTTGGTGGTCTTGGCGATACCGAACAGGCCGGTCGGTTTCCAGGTCAGGATCGCCAGCAGCACGGTAAAGGCGATCAGATCGCGGAAGGTTGAGGGGAAGAAGGCGACGACCATAATTTCGACCGCGCCGAGCAGAAAGCCACCGAGAAAGGCACCGCGGATATCGCCGATACCACCGACGACCGCAGCGATAAACGCCTTCCAGCCGATCAATGCGCCCATGTAGGGTTCCAGCACCGGATAACTCATGGCGAACATCAGGCCGGCGAGGCCGGCGAAGCCGGAACCGAGCACGAAGGTGACGACGATGATCTGGTCCAGCGGGATGCCCATCAACGGCACGGCAAACTTATCGTAAGAAATCGCCCGCATCGCCATACCGACACGGGTTTTGGTGACCACCCAGTGGAGGAAGAAAAAGACCAGAAAGGCGGTGACGATAACAGCAATTTTCAGATTGGTGAAGGTGACCCCGCCAACGTCGTAGACCACCACGTCGATCAGCGGCGGAAAAGCCTTACGGCTGGCGCCAAGGATCGCCAGGTTGGCATGCTCCAGAATCAGTCCACACATCAGCGCAGTGATAACCACGTAGAGGCGATGGGCGCCTTTATTGCGCAGCGGTCGATAGGCGATCCGTTCAAGGGTGACGCCGACCATCGAGGTCAGAATCATCGTCAACGGAATGCACAGCGCCAACGCCACCCACCCCGGCAGACCCAGTGCGGTCAAAAAGAAAGTGGCGACGAAAAACGCAATGTACGCGCCGACCATGAACACATCGCCGTGGGCGAAGTTGATCAGCGTCAGCACCCCGTAAACCAGGGTGTAACCGAGGGCGATCAGGGCATAGAAACTCCCCCACTGCAGCGCATTGATCACATTCTGAATAATGCTCTCTAACATGTACGACCTTTTTTCAGATTACGGATAGCTGGCAAGGAAGGAGGCCGGGGAATCCCCCCGGCCTCCTGATGAGCTACTTAAACTGGACGAACCGCAAATAATTACGGGCAGACCGACTTCTTGAATTCAAACTGGCCGGATTGGCTGACCTGAACGACCACGGCACACTTGACCGGGTCACCCTGATCGTCGAACTTCATGCTGCCGGTGATGCCGTCAAAGCTGGTGATGGCGGCCATCCCTTCGCGGATCGCCTTACGGTCTTTCTTCAACTTGCCGGAGAGGCCACCGGTGTTCTGAATAGCCTGCAGCACAACACGGGTTGCATCCCAGGTCAGTGCGGCAACGTCATCCGGAGTTTCGCCGTACTTGGCGGCGTAACGGTCGATGAAGACCTTGGTTGCGCCGGTCGCACCGGCAGCAGCGTAATGGGTCGAGAAGTGCAGCCCTTTGCAGACATCACCACAAAGGGTCATCAGCTCGGAAGAGCCCCAGGAATCAGACCCCATGAACTCACCCTTGTAGCCAAGTTGACGGGCTTGCGGGACGATCAGGGCAACCTGATTGTAGTTGTCCGGCACGAAGATGAAGTCGGGGTTGGTGGCGATGATTTTGGTCAGCTGGGCAGAAAAGTCCTGATCCTTGGTGCCGTGGCTTTCAAACGCCAGCACGGTACCAGCGCCCATCTTGGCTTCGAAGACATCCTTGAAGATCTCAGCCAGTCCCTTGGAGTAATCGTTCGACAGGTCATAGAGCACAGCAGCGGTTTTAGCACCGAAGGTCTCAACGGCAAAGTTGACGGCCACCGGCCCCTGGAAGGGGTCAAGGAAGGCGGCGCGGAACACCCAGGGGCGATCAAAGGTGGTGTCGGGGTTGGTCGACCAGGGGGTCACCATGACCACGCCGTTATCGTTGGCAATCTGTCCGGCCGGCACTGCCTGCTTGGAGGAGTTGGGGCCGATCATGGCGAGGATTTCGTCTTTTTCGATCAGCTTCAACGCCGTGGTGACCGCCGACTCGGCTTTCGCCTCGTTATCCTCGTAAACAAACTCGAGCATGTATTTCTTGCCACCGACCTCAAGGCCGCCAGCACCGTTGATATCTGCTTTGAGCATTTCGGCAGAATTCTTTGAGGCTTCGCCGACCTTCGGGATGTCCCCGGTCATCGGGATATTGAAACCGATCTTGATGGTATCGGCGGCCATGGCCGGAACGGCCAGCATCATCGCGATGCAGGTGATCAGCAGCGTTGTCAGAAATCTTTTCATAAACTTCCTCCATGTCATGTGGTGTTTTAAAACAGTCTGCTTATGCAGAAAATAAAAAACCGCCCAGTCGGTCCTGTAACCAGACTATTGGCGGCGGCGTTGCTCACCCGAGTTCCCTGTGTTGCTCCCTCCGATCGATAGCGTGAAATGATCCCGAAAAGCAAATCGTATCATTTTTCATTATCGGAAAAAATGCAACAACTTTATGGAAACCATGTTTGGTTAAATGAAACTTAAATCCTTGAAATCAGCACCTTCCAGCGGTCGCTGCACAGCCAAGGCAGATTATTTTTCACCAAAGTTCTTTACCGCAAGCGGCGATCTTGTTCTGTACTGTTTTGGTAACAATAGGATAAGATTGAAGTCTGCGACCTGACTCGGCAAAGGCTTCGAAGAACTCTGCTAGACTTGCTGTTCGCCTTTTGTCCGACACACTCCCTGGAGAGACGAAACAATGAAAAACCGCAACCTCAAGATCGGCCTGATCCTGACGATCGCCATACTGGTGATCGTATTTTTCACTTTTGATCTGGGACAATATCTGACCCTCGAGTACCTGAAAAATCAGCAAGCCGCATTCGATAACTACTACCGGCAGAACCGGTTTTCGACCCTGGTCGGCTACTTTGTCATTTACGTGCTGGTGACCGCCCTTTCGCTGCCGGGGGCAACCATCATGACCTTGGCCGGCGGTGCGCTGTTCGGACTATGGACAGCGCTATTGGTGGTCAGTTTCGCCAGCAGCATCGGCGCGACCCTGGCTTTTCTGGTTTCACGCTTTCTGCTGCGCGACTGGGTGCAGGGCAAATTTGGCGACAAGCTGCAATCGATCAACAACGGGGTCGAAAAGGAAGGTGCCTTCTACTTGTTTTCACTGAGGCTGGTGCCGATCTTCCCGTTCTTCGTCATCAACCTGGTGATGGGCGTGACGCCGCTGAAAACTTCGCTGTTCTATATCGTCAGTCAGGTCGGCATGCTGGCCGGCACCTTTGTATATGTCAACGCCGGAACCCAGATCGGCCAACTGAAAAGCGCCGGCGGGATACTTTCTCCGGGGATTATTCTTTCCTTTGCGCTGCTGGGCATCTTCCCTCTCATCGCCAAAAAAGCTCTCGATATTGTTCAGTCTAAAAAGGTGTTCAAAAACTATGAGCAGCCAAAAAAGTTTGATTACAACCTGGTGGTACTCGGTGGCGGCAGTGCCGGACTGGTCAGCAGCTACATCGCGGCGGCGGTCAAGGCCAAGGTGGCGCTGGTCGAGAAACACAAGTTAGGTGGCGATTGTCTGAACACCGGCTGCGTGCCGAGCAAGGCGTTGATCCGCAGCGCCAAGATGCTTTCTTACGCCAAACGCGCCAAAGAGTTCGGCTTCAAATCAGCCGAGATTGATTTTGATTTTGCCGAGGTGATGGAGCGGGTTCAGCAGGTGGTAAAAAAGGTTGAGCCGCACGATTCTGTCGAACGCTACACCGAACTCGGCGTCGAGGTCATCGAAGGCGAAGCGACCATTACCTCCCCCTGGGGGGTCAAAGTTAACGGCCGGCTGCTAACCACCCGCAGCATCATTATCGCCACTGGCGCGCGCCCCTTTGTGCCGCCGATTGAGGGTCTGGAGCAGATTAAATATCTGACCTCGGACAACATCTGGGAGCTGCGCGAGCTGCCGAAAAAACTGGTGGTGCTCGGCGGCGGGCCGATCGGCAGTGAGTTGACCCAGGCCTTCGCCCGGCTGGGCAGTCAAGTGACTCAGGTAGAGATGCTGCCGCGGATCATGAGCCGTGAAGACCCCGAAGTCAGCGACTTCATCCAGCAGAAATTCAGTGAAGATGGGATTACTGTTCTGACCGACCACGCCGCCAAACAGGTGAAGGTCGAAACCGGTCGACAGCTGCTGGTCTGCGAACATCAGGGCGAAAGCGTCGAGATCGAATTCGACCAGTTGCTGGTCGCCGTCGGCCGCAAAGCCAACGTGACCGGCTTCGGACTGGAAGAACTGGGTATCCAGATCAGTCCGCGCGGCACGGTCGCTAACGACCCCTTCATGCGCACCAATTTCCCCAACATTCTCTGTGCCGGAGATGTCGCCGGCCCCTATCAGTTCACCCACACCGCAGCTCATCAGGCCTGGTACGCCTCGGTCAATGCACTGTTCGGTCAGTTCAAAAGCTTCAAGGCCGATTACCGGGTGATCCCCTGGGCTACTTTTACCGACGCTGAAGTCGCGCGGGTCGGGCTGAACGTAACCGAGGCCGAAGTGCAGAACATCGACTACGAGGTGACCCACTACGGCATCGATGATCTCGATCGGGCGATTGCCGACAGCGAAGACCAGGGCTGGGTCAAGGTGCTGACCAAACCGGGCAGCGACAAAATCCTCGGCGTCACCATCGTCGGCGCGCATGCCGGCGATCTGTTGGCTGAATACGTGCTGGCGATGAAGTACAACCTCGGGCTGAACAAAATCCTCGGCACCATCCACAGCTACCCGACCATGGCCGAAGCCAATAAAATGGCTGCCGGCGTCTGGAAAAAGAACCACGCCCCGGCCGGATTGCTGTGCTGGGTTAAAAAGTATCACGGTTGGCGACGCGGCTGAGCTATCCAGAAACAGCAACGCCCCGACAAGAGCATGCCGGGGCGTTGCTGTTTAAAATGTGGTGAAGCAGGATTTTCAATGCCCCAGCCGCGAGGCCAGCGGGATCAGGCGTTGGTAATCGGCCGGGGTCAGGCTGGTTTCCCAGTGCCCGCTTAACATCCCCAGCAGCACCCCGCCACTGAACAGACCAATCACCAGCAGCGCAAACAGCCAGCTTGGCAGCGGCCGACGCCAGAAGCCGATAGCCAGGGTGTCTGGCTCCGGGCAGCGATCAACACAAGTCAGACAGCCGGTGCACTCAAGGCTGCAGACCGCTGTCTTGTGCTGCACATCAATCCGCGCCGGACAGGCCCGGCTGCAGGCACCGCAGGAGGTGCAGGATTGCTGGTTACGCACAATCCGCAGCGGGCTGAAAAAACTCAGCACACAGAGCAGCGCGCCATAGGGGCAAAGGTAGCGGCACCAGAAGTTCTGATAAACCACAGAAAGCACCGCCAGTGCGCCGATGACCAGCAGGCTGGTTGTCGACATGCCAGTGAAAAAGTGTAGCATTTTGACGTCGGCGATGGCCCAGTAGGGTGCCTTGAGAAAGCCCTGCAGCGCCGCCACCGGCATATCGAGCAGAATTAGCTTGGCAAAAAACAGCAGCAGCGCGTATTTGCAGGCCCGCAGGACAATATCCAGCCAGTTCCAGATCCGGTAATTGCGGCCGAAGATTCTCTTGCCCAGCTTCCACACCCCCTCCTCCAGAGTACCGACCGGACAGAGCCAGGAACAGAAGGATTTACGCGTCAGCAGCGCCATGGCTAGAAAGGTCAAAAACAGCACCAGCGCCGCCGGATGGACCGGATCGAAATAGCCACTGGTCAGCAGCGCTTTTAAACTGACCAGCGCACCGATAGGCAGAAATCCCTCAATACCGGGTGGTCGGGGATAGTAAGGCCCCTGTCCGGCCGCTTCGTAGTAGCCGACAAACAAAGCAAACTGGACACCGAGAAAGGTACACCAGCCAAGAAAAGCCCACTGGAAAAGCCACCGCCAGTGAGTCATTTTATGCCAATTTTTGGTTAGATTCATAATCGTCCTCGCCGACAGAGGCTAACCGCTACCGACGACAGAAAACATGATGCAGGTCAAAGCCGGGCACATATTCAACGGCAATCGGCATATTCAACCAACTCACCGTCCTGAGTCCGAATCAATAACTGATCACCGCGCCGTTCAAGGTATTCCGGCAGCAGGGGCACCTTACCTTTGCCACCAGGCAGGTCGATCACGTAGTGAGGCGAAGCCAGGCCCGATAGCGAACCGCGCAACGCATTGATAATCTCCAGGCCGGTCGCCAGCGGGGTGCGAAAATGTGCGGTGCCGCAGGCCAGATCCATCTGATGCAGATAGTAGGGTTTGACGCGGATTTTCAGCAGACCACGAAACAGCTCGCTGATAGTTTGCGGGGCGTCGTTGACCGCGCGCAGCAACACGGTCTGATTGCCGAGCGGTATGCCGGCGTCAGCCAGCTTGGCACAGGCTTCGCTTGATTGCGGAGTAATTTCGCGTGGATGATTAAAGTGGGTGTTGAGGTAAAGCGGCTGAAAACGTTTTAACAACGCGCAGAGGTTGTCGGTGATTCGCGCCGGCAGGGTCACCGGCACCCGGCTGCCGATGCGGATTATCTCAACATGCGGGATGGCGTGGATGCGCGCCAGCAGGTCGCCAAGAACCGCATCGGGGAGTAGCAGCGGGTCGCCACCGGAGAGGATCACGTCGCGGACCTGCGGGGTCGCGGCGATGTAGTCGATGCCGTCGCGCAGGTCGCGGAAGCTCAGGCTCATGTCGCTGCAGCCGACTTTGCGCTTGCGGGTGCAGAACCGGCAGTAGCTGGCGCAGCTGCCGGAGACCAGAAACACCACCCGGTCGGGATAACGATGAATCACCGCTGGCACCGGCGACAGGTTCTCTTCGCCGAGCGGATCGACCAACCCCGCGTCGCTCAACTCACGCAGATCCGGCACGCACTGCCGCCAGATCGGGTCACCAACGGTTTCAATCAGATTCAGATAATATGGGCTGATGCGCAACGGATAGCGTGCCGCGACCGCTTCGAGCGGAGCGGCGTCAATCGCAAACCGCTCGGCAAGCTGCTGCGGTGACGTCAGGCACTCTTTCAATTGCAGTTGCCAGTCTTCCTGCGCCATCAGTCGTTATCCACCGGCAGTGCACGATAGCGCAGCAGCCAGGTCGAAACCATCAGCAGCAGCAGACCGATATCCCGCCACAGCGCCATCCAGGGGCTGGTTTTGTTGGCCGCATCCGGACGGAAGCAACCACAGTCGATGTCGATGCCGCGCACAATCAGCGAGCTGATCGCCAGCATGAAGATCAGGTTGAGACCGAACAGCACCAGCAGCGCCGGGCGCACCCGCCGGTTAAGCAGCAACAGAATCCCGCAGAGCAATTCCAGGTAAGGCAGAATTGCCGCGACCAGATAGTTCCAGGCGTAAGGCAGAAGCTGATAGTTCGCGACCTGCCCAGCAAAGGCAATCGGGTCGGTCCCTTTGATCACCCCGGCATAGATAAATACCGCCGCCAGCAGCAGACGTCCGCCATGATAAACAGCCTTCATCACCTGCGTCATTTCGTCCCCTCCACCAGCGGTCGGCCTGCGTCACGCCATTGCGGATAGCCGCCTTCAAAAACCCGCACCTGCGAAAAACCTTCGCCGAGCAGAATAACGCCCAGATCAAAAGAGTCGGGACAGCCAAAACCGTTGCAGTAAAGGATCAGCACCCGCTCTTTCGGCACGGCCGCGCTGAACTCCGCCAACCGCTCAGACACTTCGCCAAGCGGCAGCGAGACAGCACTTGCCAGATGAGATTTAGCGTAATCCACTTTATTACGAGCATCGACCAGCAGAGCACCGGCGGCCAACAGCTCGTCAATCTCGTCCAGCTCGATTGGATCGGGGTAAGCTACTACGGCTGAAGCGGACGTTTCAGAAGTCACGGTGGCGGGGGCTGTGACCTTTTTAGGCTGAGTGACGGTCTTGCCGGAGAAGGCATTCATGACCATCGGAAAATTCAGACTCAAGCCAACCGCCGCCGCCAGGCTGCAAAGTATCAAAGCTTCGAGCAGTATCCGCCGCAGGGTCGGACTGAGCTGCGGCTTACTCATCTGGCGACTCCTCAAGCGCCGGGGCAAACGTGCTGAGCATCTCACGCAGCTGCTGATTGTCTTTCGACAGCCGATCAATCCGCAGGTTGCAATCGGTGACAACCAGATTCAACTCATCGACCAGCTGAGCCTGATGACTGAAACGGATTTCGAGTTCGGTGATTCGGTCCTGTAGTTCGTCGTACATCGCTTGTTCGCTCCATTAAATTTTCTGTTGGATAATCTTTCGCTTTTTATATCCCGCGCTCCACATCTTGCCAACTCCCTTTTCGTCATCTAAAGTTTCAAAGGGACGATTTACAAATGCTGAGCGATTCAGTAAAGTATTGCCAGTTTCTCCTTAACTGCAATGCAATTCATCACGAGAGGGCGCACATGCTCCGCTATCTGCACATGTCACTGTTTTTCATCCTGCTGCTTGCCATGCCCGGCTGGGCGCAATCGCCAGAAGAGCCACATCACCAGCACAATATGCAAATGCCCTCTGCGGCTGAAACACCGGGTAAAGTTGCCCTGGAAGAACAGCTGGGGACTCTGCTGCCGCTTGACCTCCCATTTTACAACTCCAGTGGAGAGCAGGTCCAGTTGCGCCAACTGGTCGATCGGCCGACGCTGATCGTGCCGGTGTTTTATGCCTGCCGCAACGTCTGTAATTTCATGCTTGGCGGGCTCGCCAAAATCCTCCCCGATATCCGACTGAAGCCTGGAGAAGATTTCAACATCGTCACCTTCAGCTTCGACCCGAGCGAAACATCCGAGCTGGCGGCGCATAGCAAAAAAACCTTTCTGACTGCCATTCAAGCCCCCTTTCCGGCTGAATCCTGGCATTTTCTGACCGGCGCGCAGCAGGACATCCTGCAACTCACCGAAGCCGCCGGTTATTATTTTAAAAAACAGGGGGATGATTTTCTCCACCCGATCGCCGCCTTCGTTGTCACCGCCGACGGTAAAATCGTCCGTTATATCACCGGCCAGCGTTTTGTTCCGCTTGACGTGACCATGGCGCTGATCGAAGCCAGCGAAGACCGGATCGGCTCGCCGATGCGCAAAGCGATGGAGTTCTGCTTCAGTTACGACCCGCAAGGGCGAAAATATGTGTTCAACTTGCTGCGGGTCAGCGGCACTGTTATCCTGTTGACCCTCGGCAGCTTCCTGACCTATCTGATTCTCAGCGGTAGAAAGAAGAAACAATGAGCAAATCGACCACCTACACCGGCTTCTGGCAAGAGAGTCCCCGGCCCGGCATCCTCGGCTGGCTGCTGACGACCGACCACAAGCGGATCGGCATCATGTATCTGTGCTGTATCATCGCCACTTTCATCGTCGGCGCCTGCCTGGGGCTGGCGATCCGCCTGGAACTGATCGCCCCCGGGCGCACCATCATGGATGCTCAGACCTACAATGCCACCTTCACGCTGCACGGCATCCTCATGATCTTCATGTTCCTGATTCCAAGCATTCCAGCCGCCTTCGGCAATCTGCTTCTGCCGATTCATATCGGCGCGCGGGACGTCTCGTTCCCCAAGCTCAACCTGCTCTCCTGGTACTGCTACATGATCGGCGCGCTGCTCGCCGTGCTCGCTATTTTCAGCGGCGGCGGCACCCCTGATACCGGCTGGACCTTCTACGTCCCATTCAGCACCCAGACCACCACCAATGTCAGCATGGCGGCCTTCGCCGCCTTCATGCTCGGCTTTTCCTCGATCCTCACCGGGATCAACTTCGTCACCACTGTCCACCGCCTGCGTTGCAAGGGGATGACCTGGGGGCGCATGCCGCTGTTCGTCTGGACCCTCTATGCTACAGCCTGGATTCAGGTGCTGGCGACGCCGATGATCGGCATCACCTTGGTGCTGATTATTCTGGAAAGAGTCTTCGGCGCCGGACTGTTCGACGCGGCGCGCGGTGGCGACCCGGTCCTCTACCAGCATCTGTTCTGGATTTATTCGCACCCGGCGGTCTACATCATGATCCTGCCGGGGATGGGGGTCATCTCCGAGGTGATCCCGACCTTCGCCCGCAAGCCGCTGTTCGGCTACTGGGCAATGGCCCTGTCTTCTCTGGCCATCGCCTTTGCCGGCTCGCTGGTCTGGGCGCACCATATGTACGCCAGCGGCATGAGCGACTTCGCCATTCTGGTCTTCTCTTTTCTGACCTTCATCGTCGCCATCCCAAGTGCCATCAAAGTTTTCAACTGGGTATCAACCCTCTACAAGGGCTCGATTGAGCTGGCGCCGCCGATGCTGTTCGCGTTGGCATTTATTTTCAATTTCGCCATCGGCGGACTGGGCGGCCTGGCGTTGGGCGCGGCCGCCAGCGACATCCACCTGCACGACACCACCTTTGTTGTTGGTCATTTCCACTACGTCATGTTCGGCGGCGGCGGCTTCGCCCTGTTTGCGGCCATGCATTACTGGCTGCCGAAATTCACCGGCCGGATGTACAACCACAAAACCGCGATGATCGCCTGGGGGCTGCTGTTTGTCGGCTTCAATATTACCTACATGGCGATGCAGGCGGTTGGCATCATGGGGATGCCGCGTCGCTACAATGATTACGTTCCTGAATTCACCACCCTGAACATGGTCTCCACCGTCGGCTCCTGGGTTATGGCCATCGGCCTGATCATCATGTTCGTGAATCTCTGGCAGGGGCTCCGCCGCGGTCGCCCGATCGGCATGAACCCCTGGGGCGCGGCGACCCTCGAATGGACCATTCCATCGCCGCCGCCACTGGAAAACTTTGGCGTGGAGGATCCAGTCGTGACCAAAGGCCCCTATGAATTCAAAGGAGTGGTTGCCGATGAGTATTGAGCATCGTGACGACACCGGCGACCGCTTCGGCATGTGGCTGTTCCTTTACACCGAGGTGATCCTGTTCAGCGGCCTGTTTATTTTGTACGCGGTGTCGCTGAGCAAGTTTCCGGAGCAGTTTTCCGAAGCCAGCCACAAGCTGAACATCTATTTTGGCACCATCAATACGCTGGTGCTGCTGACCAGCAGTCTGACCATCGCCCTCGCGCTCAGTGCCCTGCAGATGGGGCGCAAGAAACAGTGCCTGATACTTTGCTGGACAACCATCGGCCTGGCGATCGTCTTTCTGATCAACAAATACTTTGAATGGTCGGCCGAGATCGGTCACGGC
The DNA here is from genome assembly GCA_036526255.1 of Malonomonas sp. Lineage (GTDB taxonomy): Bacteria > Desulfobacterota > Desulfuromonadia > Desulfuromonadales > Geopsychrobacteraceae > Malonomonas. The sequence goes on from DATCYW010000058.1 coordinate 72,469, forward strand.
ATCTACCCCGGTTCGGAGCAGCTGGCTGAAATGGGTCCCGGCGTCGCGGCATTTTTCAACCTCTACTATTTCACGGCCGGATTACACGGACTGCATGTCTTTATCGGCGCGACCCTGATCGCGGTAGTTGCGGTCATGACCGCTAAGGACAAAGTCACCAGCGAACGTTTCACCCTGCTGGAAAACAGTGCCCTCTACTGGCACCTGGTCGATCTGGTCTGGATCTTTGTTTTCCCGCTCTACTATCTGATTCTGTGAGGTGAGCATGTCAGAACATAACCACGAACCGGTCCCCTACCGAACCTTCATCCTGATCTGGTGCGCCCTGCTGGTGCTGACAGTAATTACCATCGCCGTGTCGCGGGTTCACCTGGGAGCGTTGAATATCTGGGTTGCGTTGGGCGTTGCCTCGATCAAATCGAGCCTGGTGATCTTTGTTTTCATGCACCTGCGTCAGGAATCGAAACTGTTCAAAATCGGCCTGACGACGATGCTGGTGATTCTGGCGATCTTCATCGGCCTGACCTTTACTGACGTGCTCTATCGTTAGGAGAAATTGTGAATCTGCCGACCAACCCAACCGCCCAGGCGGTCGATAGCGTTCTGATCTATATTTTCGGTTTTTCCCTGCTGCTGCTGCTGGGGATCACCGTCGTCACGCTCTATTTCATCATCAAATACCGGCGCTCGAAATACCCCGAGCCGACCTCTGAGGCCCACGGCAGTTTCTGGCTGGAGGCGGTCTGGACACTGTTGCCGACCCTGATCGTGCTGACCATGTTCTGGTACGGCTGGACCAACTACCTGGGGCTGCGCAATGTTCCCGAAGGGGCGATGGAGGTCAAGGCGACCGCGCGCATGTGGTCCTGGCAGTTCGAATACCCGGATGGTCGCAAAGCCAACAAACTTTATGTGCCGGTCGGTCAGCCGATCAAGGTCGACCTGGTGTCAACGGACGTGCTGCACAGCTTTTTTGCCCCGGCCTTTCGCATCAAGCGCGATGCCGTTCCCGGCATGCAGAGCCATGTCTGGTTCGAGGCTACCGAACCGGGCAGCTACGACATCTTCTGCGCTGAATTCTGCGGCACCGGCCATGCCGCCATGATCACCACCATAGAAGCCCTGCCTCCTGAAGAATACGCTGCCTGGTTGCAACCGGCTGAACCGACCGGCGAGCCGCGCGGGCTGATCGTCATCAACGAGCAGGGCTGCACCGGCTGTCACAGCCTGGACGGCAGCGAAGGGATCGCTCCCAGCCTGTTCCAACTGGCCGGACAGCTGCGCAAGGTTATCGTCGCCGGCCAGAGCAAACAGCTGACCATTGATGAAGACTACCTGCGCCGGGCGATCCGCGATCCCGAACTGGAGATGGTCGATGGTTTTGATCCGATGATGCCTGCCTACGACGCTGACACCATAAGCGACGCTGACCTGCAGGCGGTTATCGACTATCTGCTCGGCAAAATCGAACCATCACAGACGCTCAAACTGGATGGCAAGCAGCTGATCGAGAATTACGGCTGCCTCGGCTGCCACTCCCAAGACGGTAGCGAGTTGGTCGGGCCAAGTTTCAAAGGGATCGGCGAGCGGGAAGTGCGAATCGATCGTGACGGGGCAAACGAGCTGATCAAGGTCGACCGCGACTACCTGATCCGCGCCATCAAGCAGCCCTCTGCCGATATCGTGGAAGGCTATCCGCCGATCATGCCGGAAGGGGATTACCTGTCGGACGAAGAGGTTGAAGCCATGGTCGAACATCTGCTGAAACAGTAAGCACGATGGAACAGATTCATGCAAACAACAGAGAGCTGTAATGCCGACGACAAACGGCCATAGCCATAAAGTCCTGCTGCAGGTTGAAGCAGCGCACTGGCTGACGCTGCTGCGGCAGCTGACCCGCGCCGAGCTTTCGGCGATGGTTGCGCTTTCGGCCCTCGCAGGCTACCTGTTTACCGGGCGCGGCTGGCAGCTCAGCGGATTGCTTTGTCTGCTGGGGATCTGGCTGCTGGCGGCCGGTGGGTCGGCACTCAACCAGTGGCAGGAGCAGGACCTGGACGCGCGCATGCAGCGCACCAGGTTTCGGCCACTGCCGACCGGTCAGCTCAGCACCAAAGCCGCGCTGGCGATATCGGCCTGTTGTCTCTTTTCCGGCCTACTGTTGCTGTCTCTCCTCCCCAATGGTGCTGCCGCCCTGCTGCTCGGCCTGTTAGCGGTGATCTGGTACAACGGCATCTACACCCCATTGAAGCGACGTACCCCTTTTGCCGCCCTGCCCGGTGCCGTCTGCGGCAGCCTGCCGCCGCTGATCGGCTGGAGCGCCGCCGGTGGTTCACTGCTGGCACCGGAAATCCTGATCCTTTCCGGCACCCTGTTCCTCTGGCAGATTCCACACACCTGGCTGCTGCTCTGCCATTACCGCAGCGACCTGCAGAACAGCGGCCTGCCCAACCTGTTCGAGCGGCTCTCGACCGAACAGTTACTGCGCATCAATAACTGCTGGCTGGCGGCGCTGGGACTCTGCTATCTGCTGTTTCCGCTGTTCGGCCTGATCGCCAACCCCACCCTGTCGACAACATTTCTTGCCGGGCTGACCCTCTTGGCTTTCGCGGTCATCAAGCTGCGGCGCCAAGCATCCCCCGCAAACAGCAGCATCGGTCTGTTTCATCTGACCAACCTGTCGATGGCGCTGCTGCTGTTCAGCCTGATTCTCGATAACCTCATCAGTTGAATCACCGCTACCGACCGTGGCAACAGCTTGACATGTGTAGCAGAACCACAGAGAATTGCCCTTCACAGCCCCCTAGGCTGCGGATTTCTGTGCGAACTTTTCATCATTTAAGGAAACTTTCAGGAGGTATCCGATGCAACATTTCGCTCTGACCATTATCGGTCGCGACCGCCCCGGCATTGTGTCGCAAGTGACTGAAATCCTCTTCAGGCTCGGCTGCAACATCGCCGACTCCAGCTGTTCGATTCTCGGCGGTCAGTTTTCAATGATCCTGATCCTCTCTAATCCGGCGATCAACAGCAAGGAAGATTTCGGTGACGCCTTCGCGCCGCTGGAGGCGAACAACCTGTCGGTGTTTATCCGCACACTCAAAGAGGGCGGCGAACTACGCCCGGAGCTTGAGGGCGAGCTCTGCATGATTTCAGTTTACGGCGCCGACAAGCCGGGGATCGTTTACCAAGTGGCCAAAGAACTCGGCGATCGCAATATCAACATCACTGACCTGAACACCAAGCTGATCGGCAAACAGAACAGCCCGGTCTACGTCATGATGATCGAAGCGCTGCTGCCGGAGGGGATTGAAGTTGAAGCGGTGGAGGGGTGGATGGCCGAGCTGAAACAGCGCCTGCAGGTCGATATCTCGGTGCGCTCGCTGCTGGCGGTGGAGCTGTAAATGGCCGTCAAAGAGGTTCTGCTCTACCCTGATCCACGCCTCAAAGAGGTCTGCACCGCCATTGACGGATTCGATGAATCGGTCACCACGCTGCTGCAAGATCTGGTCGACACCATGGTCGACACCGGCCACTCGGTCGGAGTTGCGGCACCGCAGATCGGCGACGTCCGCCGCGCGGTGGTGGTTGATGTCTCACACAGCAAGCTGGGGAAAAAGCAGAAAAACCATGGCCTGCTGCAGATGGTCAACCCGGAGATTATTGAAAAAGAGGGGGATCAGGTGGTGCGTGAAGGCTGCATGTCAGTTCCCGATTACACCGGCAACGTCAACCGCGCCGAACGGATCGTCGTGCAGTTTCGTGACCGGCAAGACGACCTGCAGGTGATTCGCGCCGAAGGCTTTGAAGCGATCGCGATCCAGCACGAAATCGATCATCTGGATGGCCACCTGTTTCTCGATCGGGTCACCAGCCTGAAAACCGACCTGTTCCGCAGAAAACAGAAATAGCTGCAGTGATCAATCGGGTTGTTCGGCATAGGTCTTCAGCAGCAGCTCAACCACTGCCGAAGCCGCCGGCGATGCGCTCCGGCCACTCAGTGTTGCCAGCCAGAACTGCCGCTCAACCTTCATTCCGGTAACTTCCACCTGACAGAGTTCGGCTGCGGCCAGCTCGCGCCGTATTGACCGCTCCGAAACAAACGCACAACCAAAACCGGCGGCAACCGTTCGGCAAACCGCTTCATTGCTCCCCAGCCGAGCGGCGACGCTCAGCTTCTGCCGGTCAAGACCGACCCGCTGCAGCTCATTCTGCAGCGCCAGTTCGCTCCCGGAACCGGCTTCCCGCACCACAAAACGGCCGCTCTGCAGTTCAGCCAGCGAAATCACCTGCCGCTGCCACCAGGGGTGCTGCGGTCCGACAACCAGCACCAGCAGATCCCTGGCCAGCGGTGTAAAGTGAATCTGCGGATCAGCGCTGCGACTGCCGACAACCGCCAGTTCAATTTCCGCCGCCACCAGCTTGGCAAGAATTTCGCCACTGTCGCCGCTCTGCATGGTCAAAGCGATCCCCGGATAGAGCTCACCCAGTCGACACAGAACGTCCGGAATCAGATAATTGGCCGGGATATTACTGGCGCCGATGGTCAGACGAGCCGCCTCCAGTCCATTGAAAGCGGCCAGCGCCTGCTGCAGCAGATCGCGTTCGGCCAGAACCCGACGGGCATGCTGCAGGAAAACCTCACCGCCGGAGGTCAGCTGGGCACCATTGCGGTCACGATCCAGCAACTGCGTGCCGACTTCAGCTTCCAGCGAAATAATGTGCTGACTGACGGTGGACTGGGTCAGGCGGACGCGTTCCGCAGCGCGCGAAAAGCTGCCGGTTTCGGCGACGGCGACAAAAAGTTCCAGCTGACGTAGCGTCATGGATCCTCCATTATTGAAAAAACCGATAGTTGCGATTGATTCTATGAAAATAATCCATTTGCCTGCAAGGCCAAATCACTTTATAGCTACCTCGGTCACAGCGTCCGATCCGGCGCTGTGATTTTGCGGATGACAACAATTAACGAGGAGACAAATCATGTTGAAAAGATTCCTGTATATCATGGCCGCACTGCTGCTCTTCATCGGCAGCCCGGCCTGGAGCGCGTCCTACCAGTATATGGATGCCCAGACCGTCAAGCAGAAACTGGAAACCCATGCGCCGCTGAGTCTGGTAGATATTCAGGTGGAGGAGGACTATGCGCAACATCGGATTGTCGGCGCCCTGCCCAGCTATGCCTATCCGGTCAAAACTGCAGAGGACCGGGCGAAACTCACTGCGATCAGCCAACAATTAATGACCAGCGAAGCACCGGTTGTGGTTGTTTGTCCGCGCGGCGGTGGCGGAGCCAAACGTGCCTACGATTACCTGCTGACCCAGGGAATTGATGCCAAACGACTATTTATTCTCGAACAGGGGCAGCATGGCTGGCCTTTTCCGGAGTTACTGGTAAAAAATTAAACCGTTAAGCAGCGAAATAAAAAAAGAGCCGACTGATCGTCCGGCTCTTTTTTATTTCGCTGCAACTGTGCAAACAAGAAATTAGTTGGACTGCAGGGCGCTGATAAAAACATCCGCTTCCTTGATCGAAACCTCCATCTCCTTAATCAACCGCGAGACATCCGCTTCGATCGATCCCAGCTCCGACTTTAATGACGCTATCGCTTGCGCGTTGAGATTGTGCTTGAGAAACAGCACCTGATCGCGCATCGGGTTCAGGACCGGATCAATCTTCGCCTCGGCCCGCTTCATCGCGCCGATCAGCTTGCTGTAGTGACTGCGGGTCTGCTTCAGCTTCTGCTCGCTGGAGCGCCGCAGGCTGGCGCTGTTGTACAACGCCAACTCCCCCTGCCACTCATCGAACAGTGCTTCGGAGACATCTTCAACGGCGGCGATCCGCTCCCGGACCTCTTCAGCCTGCGCTTCGCTGCGCTTCAGTTCGTCATTCAACTGACTGTATTTATCTTCCAGGTCGCCACCGTCAACGCTGAGAACCGACTTGAAACGATCCAGCGCCGAGGCGAACTGCTCCTTGGTGTCCTGCTGGCTGTCGCGCATCTCTTCGACGCGGTCGACCATGATATCCCGCTTGTGGATGCCGACTTTTTCCATTGCGCTGTAGTAAACACTGCTGCAGCCGGCAGACAAAAGACCCAACAGCAAAACCAGTAACCATTTTTTCATAGCATCCTCTCCTGATTGGAGTTCAGTTTAAAAGCTGCTTTCCCCCGTTCGAATCGGTTTCAAAAACCCGATAAACAGCCCTGTTGAGGATAGCAAACTTTCTGTGGAAACGGCAAACCACCAATAAAATTTTGCAATCCGCATCGCCTGTGATATTAGTAATAACTAACTAGGTGCGGCTCATTGTGGCCGGTGCCGAATCGTTCCGAATGTTAGGGCTGACATGATAAGAGCACTGTTCAACGTCGCAAACGGCAGTTTCGCTGACGTTCGCGGCCGCACGACATTGATCGCCAAGGCCCGTTGGCTGCTGCTGTTTTTCATCAGTCTCTACTCGGCCTGCGCAGCCCTGTTTTACTCCATCAGCCCGCAGGGGTTGCAGATTTCGCCAATCCAGATGCTGGCGATTGCCGGCAGCTTCAGCGCCATCCTGGGCTACAACGTCCTCTATCAGTTCTGCTACGAATCGATTCATAAACGTAAATACGTCGATCATTTTCAGATCCTGCTCGACCTGCTGTTCGTAACCATCCTGGTTTACTGCAGTGGCAGCGCCGCCAGCTGGCTCTGGCCGCTTTACTTGCTGGTGACACTGGAGGCGTCTATTCTGCTGCAGAATCGACGCGAAGTCTGGGCGCTCGGCAGCGTCGGCGGGCTGCTTTACGGCAGCCTTCTGCTGTTCGGCTATCTGGATTATATCCCCTACATCAGCATGCCCTTTGTCGATCCTGAACTGCACCGCGAAATCCTCTACCTGCTACTGAACTGGCTTTGGGTCTGCCTGCTGAATACGACGGTGGCGCTCGCCGGCGCGGCTCTGATGAACGTGATTCGCCGGGAACGACTGGCGGTGGAAAAAAGTGAAGCAGAGAAGGTGGCCTTTCTCGACTCGGCCAACGACCTGATCTTCCGCTGTGATCCGGCGGGGAAATTTCTCTACATCAACCCGGTCTGGCAACGGACGATGGGCTACAGCCTGCCAGAGCTGGAAAGCATGACCATGCTCGACTTCATCGATGGGGATTCGAAGCATCGCTGCATCGCCGAGTTCCGCAAGGCCCTGTCCGGCGAAGCGACCGAAACCATGGAAGGGAAACTGCTGGCCAGCAACGGCACCTATGTCAACGTCGAGGGTTCCTTCGCCTGCACCTTCAAGCGGGGCAAGCCCGATTCGCTGTGGGGGATCTGTCGAGACGTCACCGCCCGCAAGGAGGCGCAGGAACAACTGCACCACATGGCCCATCACGACATGCTCACCGACCTGCCGAACCGGCTGACCTTTGCCGACCGTTTGAGTCAGGCCAAAGCGCTGGCAAAGCGACAGCATGAACTGCTGGCCGTGCTGTTTCTCGATCTGGACCGCTTCAAACTGATCAACGATACTCTCGGACACGATATCGGCGACATGATGCTGCAGGAAACCGCCAACCGCCTGCAGCAGTGCGTGCGAGAAATCGACACGGTGGCCCGTTTCGGCGGCGATGAGTTCGCAATCCTGCTGGTCAGTCCCGGAACTCGGGAGGATGTCGAACGAATTGCACTGAAAATCCTCAAACAACTCGGTCAGCCAATGGTGCTTGATCGGAACGAGCTGTTTATCACCACCAGTATCGGTGTCTCAATCTATCCTGAAGATGCGATACAAGGGGATGCACTCATCAAAAAAGCCGACATTGCCATGTATCAGGCCAAAGCGAACGGTCGTAATAATTATCAATTTTATCACCCGGCTATGGACCAGCACGCGCAGCGGCGGCTGGATCTGGAAACAAACCTGCGCAAGGCACTGGACAATCAGGAGTTCGACCTCCACTACCAGCCGAAGGTCGATGCGACGACCGGCCGGATCACCGCCCTTGAAGCGCTGCTGCGCTGGCAGCACCCGGTTCTCGGAACCATCCCCCCGGTCGATTTTATATCGCTGGCTGAAGAATCGGGACTGATCCTCCCCCTGGGTGAGTGGGTGATCCGCGAGGCCTGCCGGCAGAGCCTGCAATGGCAGCAGGAGGGCATTCGGCAGGTAAGAATCGCCGTCAATGTCTCCGGATTTCAACTGGAACGTAAAGATTTCGTCGCCCAGGTCAAAGGGATCTTAGAAGAGATCGGCATCACCGGTGAGGCACTGGAATTTGAGATCACCGAGACGGTTATCATGCAGAACCCGGAGTTCGCGGTAAAAATCCTCAACCAGCTGCGCGACATGGGAATTCACATCTCGATTGACGATTTCGGCACCGGCTATTCGTCACTGGCGCACCTGAAACGCTTCTCGGTCAACACTCTGAAGATCGACAAGTCCTTTATCCGTGAAGTCGACCTGAACCACACCGATGCGGCGATCGCGACGGCGATCATCGCCATGGGTAAAAGTCTGAACCTGTCAGTGATCGCCGAAGGGGTTGAAACCGAAGGGCAGCGTGATTTTCTGCAGAAGGAGCGTTGCCATGAAATGCAGGGCTATCTGTTCAGCAGACCATTACCCGCCGCTGACGTTGTCAAGCTGCTGAAAAAAAATATTGCCGGTGACGAAAACTCAACTGCGTCCGGCGAAAGCCAGGCGGATCCCCAGGGCGATGAGAACCGCGCCCATCCCCCGCTCGGCCCAGTGACCGAAGCGGTTGAACCCCTGCCTGACCCGGCGCTGAGTCAGCACCAGACTTAAACCGCAGAACCAGACTCCGGTCGCCAGCGACATATAAAGACCGTATCCAAGCTGCAGGCTGAACGGAGTGGTTGGCTTGATGACCACGGAAAACAGCGCCAGAAAAAACAGCGTCGCTTTCGGATTCAGGGCATTGGTCAAAAAGCCGATCCGTAGCGCTTTCGCAATCGGATAATCCGCCTCAAGCGCGCTGCCCTGCTCTACAGAGAGTTTTTCGGCCGGAGCGGCGCGCAGCGACTTCCAGCCGACATACAGCAGGTAGCCGGCGCCGACCAGCTTGACCAGATTAAATAGCTGAATCGACTGGGAGAGGATCAGGCCGAGGCCGAGCATGGTATAAACCACATGCACCAGAATGCCGAGGCCAACGCCGACACTGGTCCAGAGCGCGGCCTTGCGGCCGGCGACCAAGCTCTGCCGCAGGACCATGGCAAAATCGGGGCCGGGGCTGGCGACCGCCAACAGATGGACCACCGCCACGGTCAAAAACTCGCTGAAATAGTCCACGTTCAATCCCTCAGCAGCGCAAGCAGCTGCGTACGAAATTTACCCGCGCCCCCATTGGCCGGATGCCGGACCTTGGCCGCGACAACCCCCAGCTCCTGCAGCTGCAGCGCCGCTTTTTCACCGACGGCGACAATCCGCGAGAACTGACCCAGCGCAAGCATCTGGTGCAGAACTTTGTGTCCGGCAGCCAGTTCATCATCAGTCGGCGTCCGGTTACTGAGCAACCCTTTCTGAACCTGATAGGGGTGCCAGGGGAAGGCGTTCCATAAGACAACCGAGCGTGGATCCAGCCCCTGCTCGGCCAGAAAGCCCCAGACGATGGTCGCGGTCGGTTCGGTAAAACCCTGCGGCTTCAGCGTTGCGCAGCTGGTGCGCTGCGCGTTCAAACCACGAAACACCATCTCGGCCGCTAGCCCTTTGTGCTGCAGACCGCCCAGCAGCAACCGCTCTGAGGTCATCGGGATGCCGCTGAAATGCCCGCCCTGATAGCCGATCGCCTCGGCCAGCAGCAGCGTCCGGGCGGTGCCGATCCGCTCTTGCAGATACTGCTGCAGTTGCCGCCGTCGCACTAACGGCCCCCGAGTGTCGCAGTCATGCTCGGCGTCGACCTCCCCCCAGGGGTTGAAGACGTCAGCGGCCCGATAAGCGGCCAGTGCGGCGACAAACTGTTCAGGCATGCAGCGTCGCCTGCAGCAGGATGAACGGCTGCACGATCAGCATCTGAAAGGGTTTCTCCAGCTGAGTTTCCCAGGCGGCGATCTGCTCTGCGGTCGGTTTGGTCAAGGACCCTGCAGCGATCCACCCCTCAACCTGCGCTTTATCATCGCCGGCAACCGCAACCGCAACATCGAGCAGCGCCAAGCTGTCATCGACCAGCACAATAGAGTCACGCTGCAGATGAATTCGCAGATCTTTCCAGGGCACCTCGGCTAAATCCTGCTTAAACTGTTCAAGCACTTCTGACATAAGAATCCTCCCGGTCCGATGGTGGCCGCAGCATAACCAGCCTGCTGGAGCAGGTCAACAAACATAGTCAGCTAGATTAAAAACTTAAGAAAGCTCAAAGGATAACCGATATAATCAGTAGCAGTTGTCAGTAAAAATGCAATTCGTACCGGGAGAATCCATGAGTGAAAGTCCAGACCAGGGCGTCGACGGCGGCAGTAAAGTCCTCCACGAAGAGAAACTGGATGCCTATGAGCTACAGATCGAAGCCTGCAACAACCAACTGGAGTGCCTGGCTTCAATCAAGGTTCATGATAAGAACAATAGCATCACTCCCAGCGACCTGATCAGCCTGATGAAACGCTTGGACATTGTCGAAGCGCTCAACCTGGAAAAGGTTGCCATTTTCTGCACCGAGGCCGCCCAGGGGGCTGACCCGCAGGGTTTTTTACTGGCATCGGGTGAAGATGCAACCACCGGCCGTGACGGCTGGTTTGAACTGCAGGTGCGGACCTCGGCAGAAGAAACCGTCTTCACCGAGGACGATCAGGGCCGGGTCGATTTCAAGGCGGTCCAGACCTTCACCAATATTGAACCGGGGCAGATTATCGGCCTCATCCACCCCCCCGAAAGCGGCAGTCCGGGAAAAACCGTGACCGGCCTGGCCATCCCTGCTCGTACCGGCAAAGAGGCCAACCTGATCATCGGCGACGGAGTCAGACGGATCATCAACAGCCCTGAGCTGATGGCGGAGAAATACGGTCGGGTGATGATCGACTCGAACCGGATTTTCATCACCGAAGAATTCGTCGTCAAGGGTGACGTCGACCTGAGCGTCGGCAACATCGACTTCAACGGCTTCGTCGAAGTCACCGGTGATGTGCTGGACGATTTCAATATCAAGGCCAGCAAGGGTGTCCAGATCAATGGCGCGGTCGGGGCCTGCCTGATTGAATCGGATGGTCCGGTCAGCATCGGCAGCATGGTCGGCATGGGAATCGGCATGATCCGTTGCCGGGGGGACTTTCAGGCCCGCTACCTGAACCACGCATCGGTCGAATGCTGGGGCAACGTGCTGGTTAGTTCCGAAATCCGCCATTCGATTGTCAAGGCGACCGGCACTGTGGCAGTTCCCAAGGGGAACATCACCGGCGGTCAAATTATCGCCATGGAAGGGATCGAGGCAAAAACCGTCGGCACCAAGGCCGGCACCAAAACCCACCTCTGCGCGGGGATTTACTTCCCTGAAACCGACCGGCTGCAGTTTCTGCGCTCGAGCATCAAATCGGCCGGCTATCAGATCAAGCGGATTCAGGACACCCTGCTGCTGCTGAACAAACAACCTCTTGAGCGGATGCGCAAGCCGCTACGTGAAGCCACCGAACTGCGCATCGGCATTCTCAGCCAGCGTCAGGGCAACCTCGATCAGCTGCGGGATGACTATACCCAGGAGCTGGCAGAGTTTGCCATCGGGGAACATCCGACCGCCAATGCCAAGATAAACGCTTTGTCGACGATAAAAGAAGGCGCGATTATCAGCCTCGGTGACATCCGCGAAGAGCTCAAACTTGAAATCAAGGGACCGGTTTCAATCATCGAAAATCGCCAGCAGGAGAAACTGCACTTCCTCACCTATTCAGCGCTGAAAGTTTCTGCTCAGCAACTGGAGGAAGAGCTGGATGCCACGACGGCGGAAGCAGGCGAAACCGCTGAGCATGAAAAATGACAACAGCGCTAGCAACAACCGACACTTCGGGAGAAAACATGGCTGATGAGGAATTGAAACAGACCCTGCGGAAAATGCTGCAGCTCGAACTGGAAGCGATGCAATACTACCAGCAGGCCAGCCGCTTTCTACAGGACGAGGGGGCGAGCTACCACTTTGATCAACTGGCTCAGGAAGAACTGGAGCACGCGCGCACCTTCCACGCAGTCTATCCGGATCCCGATCTGCCTGAACTCGCACAATTGATCGAACAGCTGCCAAAGCAGGCAGCAGCCCTAAAAGCGGTTGACCAGCACCTGATCGCCCGATTGACCGAACAGCAGGCGCTGCAGTTGGCGATAAAACTGGAAAAAACCACCGCCGAAAGCCTGCAGAAATTTCTTGAACAAGTGCAGAGTCCGGCCGCCCGCGCCACAATCGAAAAGAATATTGAATCGACGCTGGGGCACCTGGAACTGATCGAACAGGATTATCAGCGGCTGTGCCTCTAGAAAATCCGCACAATCAATTTCACCACCAAAAAGGAGCAACCTGCGACAGGCTGCTCCTTTTTTTGCTTTGCTAGCGTCCCCTGCTTAACGACGCGATTTCAACTGTTCGACGACCTTGGCTGCGGTCAGGTTCGAGGCGTTGACGCAGTCGTTCAGACCGACACCGTAAAACGCGTTACCGGTCAGGATCAGCCCCGGGTTTTTCGTAAGCGCCTCATCCAGCGCCTGCAGCCGCGCGGCGTGACCACGGGTGTACTGCGGGATAGCGTGGTTGTGCCGGAAGATGCGGACGAACTCGGGTTCGGCGGTCACCCCCATGATCTGCCGCAGATCAGCCATGGTGCGCGCCTTGACTTCATCATCCGACAGATCGATGGCGGCCATATTGGTCGCTCCACCCATCATCGACCGCAGCAGCACTTTCCCTTGCGGGGCGCGGTTCGGAAAAATACTCGAATCCCAGAGTGTCCCCAGGGTACTACGCCCTTCGGCCTTCGGCGTCAGATAACCGAAGCCGTTCAAGTCAAAATCGATCCGCTCGCGCTGGTAGCCGAAACAGACCACGTTCATGGTCGCGTAGGGGATCTGGCGTAACAGTTCAGCGGCCTTGGCGTTGCACTCGTCAAGCATTCCGGCCACGGCGTAGGATGGCGACGCGGTAACAACGATATCGGCTTCGAGCTGTTCTCCGTTCTCCAGACGCAGCAGATAGCCGCCCTGTTTCGGTTCGACCTTCAGCACCGCACTGCCGGTTTTCAGCTCACCATTCAGCGCCGCCTGCGCGCCGTCGCTGAGCTGCTGAATCCCCCGTTCAAAAGAGGTCAGTACCCCGCCCGGTCCGGCGGCACTGGCAACCACCTTGCCGGCCTTCTGCTCGGCACGTTTCTTCTTCGTCAACTTGACCATCGCCTTGATCAGTCCACCATGTTCCTGCTCAAGCTCGTAGATCCGCGGGAAACAGCTCTTCAGGCTCATGGTTTCCGGGTCTCCGGCAAAAATACCCGAAACCATCGGCGAGATCAGCTTGTTCAGCGCTTCGGTGCCCAGACGGCGGCGACCGAACTCGGCCAGTGTCTCATCACTGGGATCGGTGCGTTTTGCCACCAGCGGCTCGCAGGCCAGGCGCAATTTCCCCGGCCAGGAGATCAATTTAGATTTCAGGAACGAAGGACCGTTTTCCGGCAGTCGATGCAGGGTCTGTTCGGAATAGATAAAACGCTTGCGCGCATTGTCGTTCGAACGCAGCAGCTGGTCGCTGATCCCCAGCTTCTGGCAAAGGTCCAGGGTCATCGGCTTGCTGTCGAGAAAGCCGTTCGGTCCCCATTCGCAGAGATAGCCCTCCTCCTGAATCGACCAGATTTTCCCCCCCGTGCGCTGCTGTTTCTCGACCACCAGCGTTTCCACCTCAAGCTCGGCTTGTTTGGCCAGCTGCTCTACGGCGTATGCGGTTGCCAATCCGCTGATTCCGGCTCCTACGATGACGACACGGGTCATGACTGCTCCAAAGATTCCAGATGTGTGAATAATTATTAATCAGGCCGAAATATTAACCGCTAACGATTAGCAGGTCAAGCCGCTCGAGAGTAAAAATCAACTCAGCACAGCTTCCGCTTGACGCTTGCTTAGGCGGTTCTTATAGTGTTGCCTCGAACCACGTCACACAGGAGCGACTTTCATGGCGAACGATTATTACTCAACCCTCGGTGTCGAACGGACAGCCGATGCGGCAACCATAAAAAAAGCCTACCGGAAACTGGCCCAGAAATACCATCCGGATAAAAACCCGGATGACAAAGCTGCCGAGGAGCGCTTCAAGCAGATCACCGAGGCCTATGCGGTGCTGTCCGACCCGGGCAAGCGTAAACAGTACGATCAGTTTGGCGACAGCGGTTTTCACCAGCGCTACAGCCAGGAAGATATCTTCCGTAATATGGATTTCGGCGATATTTTCGGCAACAGCGGCGGCGAAGATCTGTTCAGCCAACTGTTCGGCGGCGGCCGCGGTCGCAGGGCCGGACCGCGCCGACCGAGCAAGGGGCAGGACTATTCGATGAACATCAGCATCCCCTTCAGACTGGCCGTACAGGGGGGGGAGCGCCGCATCGACTATCGTGACGACGGTCGCGCCGAACAGATCAACGTACGGATTCCGGCCGGGGTTGAGTCCGGGGCAAAGTTACGTGTCGCCGGCAAGGGGGGCCCCAGCGCCTCCGGCGGCCCGCAGGGTGATCTGTTCTTACAGATCGAGATCGAAGCCGACCCGCTGTTTAGGCGCGAAGGGAACGACCTGCTGGTGCAGGTGGAAATCCCTTTCAGCGGTATCTGTCTCGGCTGCTCGGTGGAAGTTCCGACCCTCGGAACACCGAAACGGGTCAAAGTTCCGGCAGGGATGAAACCGGGGCAGAAAATCCGACTGCGGGGTTTTGGCGTAGCCGCATCCGGCAGAAGACCGGTCGGAGACCTCTATGCGATTATCGAAGTTGCAGTTCCAAAGACATTAAATGAGCAACAGCAGGCAATAATCGAACAACTGCGCGAACTCGGACTTTAGTAGGTTTTTTTAATGATGCTACCGACTTCTCTCGCTCTTCGGACAACCGATTAAAACGAGCTGCGGAATTGATTGCTACGACAACGCCCCAGCAGGCATTTCACTTGCAGGAATGTCGGGTTGCACGCTATAGTGCGTCGTTTATTTTCAGCGGAGACCAAGTTGTCCGAACGCACCCCTATCACGACCCTGTTGTTACTGCTGCTGTTAGCCAGCTTTCTGCTGGTCAGCGGCGGATTGCAGTGTGCTTTTGATTGCCTGGCTCAGGCCGATCATCGCCACAGCGCCGCAGTGCGGGTCGATGACTGCCATCTGAAGGTTCCGCAAGCGGACCCGGCAAGCAGTTGCGCGAACAAAGCCTGCCATCAGGGCAGTCCGCAGCGCCAAAATCTGGACGGCCCGCAGCTCTTCAGCCTCAACAAGTTACAGTACCCGTTTTCCGGCACATCGCGACTGCAGATGCCAGTGTTCAGAGCCGGGGCTCCGTTACCATCGACGCCAGCACAACACCCCATACTGCTGGCAGTTCAGAAGACTGATTTTTTCAAACCTTCCCAACAACTCCGCACCCTTAGAACCACAGTTCTGTTGAATTGAAATCTCCCGCACTGCTGGTTGACCCGGCCAGACCATCTGGCTATAGTTACCAAATCTGTCTTCTTTAAGAGACGGATAATGCACAGGAGTATTCTGCCTTGACAGAAACAACAAAACCGCAAAATGCCGACGACTATGCAGATAAAATCTGGGATTTTTTCTGCTCGCTTAAATTAACCATCATCATCCTGCTGTTGCTCTCGATCCTGTCGATCATCGGTACGGTACTGCAGCAGAATGCGCCTGCCGCTGAATACATCAAGGAATATGGTCAGTCGAACTATGAGTTGTTCGTCAAACTGCAGTTCGTCGACATGTACCATTCCTGGTGGTTTATCGGCCTGCTCGGGCTGTTCAGCGTCAACCTGATCTGTTGCTCGATTAAAAACTTCCCGCGGGTCTGGAAGTTCGTCACCGAACCGGCCCTGATCGCCAGCCCCGGCATCCTGAAAAACTCGGCGAACCGCCTGGAAGCGACCAGCAAAGATGATCGGCAGCAGCTGGCAAATCGCCTCTCCGCTCTGCTGAAAAAAGAGTTCGGCTCAGCGCAACAGAGCGAAAAGGACGGCAAACTGTACCTGTTCGCGCAAAAAGGGATCTACTCCCGCTTCGGCGCCTACATGACCCACCTGTCGATCCTGGTCATCATGGCAGGCGCGATCATCGGCAACGTCTGGGGCTACAAAGCCTACGTCAATATCGTTGAAGGCACCTCGACCAGCCAGGTCTGGTCCCGCAACGGCCAGGTACCGATCGATCTCGGCTTTACGGTTCGCTGTGATGATTTTGACGTCAGCTACTATGCAAACTCACGTCGCCCGAGAGACTACA
Source organism: Malonomonas sp. (assembly GCA_036526255.1). Lineage (GTDB taxonomy): Bacteria > Desulfobacterota > Desulfuromonadia > Desulfuromonadales > Geopsychrobacteraceae > Malonomonas. The sequence continues at coordinate 88,905 of DATCYW010000058.1, forward strand.
ACAGCGACCTGGTGGTCATCGACAACGGCCAGGAAGTCCTGCACAAGCGGATTGAGGTCAACGACCCTCTGACCTATAAAGGGATCACCTTTTACCAGTCGAGCTACGGTTCGGCGGGTAACCCCTTCTTCCAAGTCAAGGTCACAGAGAACGCCACCGGCAACGTCATGAACATGAAAGCCAGCATGGGGCAACCGGTCAACCTGCCCGGCGGCTATGCGTTCGCCATCACCGACTTCACCGCCGAGGGGCGCTTCGGGCCAGCAGCGCGTGTCAACGTCAGTACACCTGATGGACGCCGCGGCACCCCCTTTATGGTGCTGAAAGACTTCCCCGAGTTTGACATCAAGCGCGGCGGAAAATTCAGCTTCAGCCTGGTCGATTACAAAGAACCACAATTCACCGGACTGCAGGTGGCCAAAGATCCGGGCGTAGAAGTCGTCTGGCTTGGCTGCTTATTGATGGTCTTCGGTTCACTGACGGCATTCTTCTTCTCGCACCGCCGGATCTGGGTCTGTCTGGAAGAAGATGGCGGCAAAACCAAAATCCAGATCGCCGCCAACGCGCACCGCAATCAGCCCGGTTTCTCTCTCGCATTTGACGAGCTGAAGCAGAAACTTGACGCTGCAATTGAAAACAAATCCTCTAAGAAGGAGGGATAAATAATGGAGAGCGGACTGTTTTTCAACATCACGACCATCGCCTATTTTGCCTCGATGGTTCTGTTCTTTGCCTATATCGCCGCAAGGACCAGCACATTGGCCTTCTTCGCCACGCTGGCGGCCCTTGCCGGCTTTATCACCAACACCATCGCTCTCGGTTTGCGCTGGTACGAATCCTATCAGATCCTCGGAGTGGACGGTCGCGCACCACTGACCAACCTGTATGAGTCGGTGGTCTTTTTCGCCTGGACCATCGTCCTGATCTACCTGCTAATGGATCTGAAATACAAGCAGCGCGCCGTCGGCGCCTTCGTCATGCCGTTCGCGCTGTTCAGCATGGTCGGCGCGCAAATGTGGCTGAACGCAGGGATCGATCCGCTGGTTCCGGCGCTGCAGAGCAACTGGCTGACCTATCACGTTATCACCTGCTTCCTTGGTTACGCGGCCTTCGCCGTCGCCTGCGGGGTTTCGATCATGTATCTGATCAAGATCGGCAAAGAGGAGCAACACAAAGGTGACGCACCGATGGGTGGCATCCTCGGCCTGTTTCCACCCTGCCGGGTGCTGGATGACATGAACTACCGGGCGATAATGATCGGCTTCCCGCTGCTGACCCTGGGGATTATCACCGGTGCCGCCTGGGCCAACTACGCCTGGGGAACCTACTGGAGCTGGGACCCCAAGGAAACCTGGAGCCTGATCGTCTGGTTTCTTTACGCCGCATTCATTCACGCCCGCTTCACCCGCGGCTGGATCGGGCGTCGGGCAGCCTGGCTTTCGATTCTCGGCTTTGCGGCAACCATCTTCTGCTACCTGGGGGTCAACCTGGTCCTCTCCGGGCTGCATTCCTACGGCGGCAGCTGAGTCGCAGCAAAGACTAATGCGATAAACAAAGGGCGTTCCATAAATGGAGCGCCCTTTGTTTATTCTCGCCTGATGCAAACTGAGCAACTCAAAGAAAACGTTCTTCGAACTCCTCTGCGTAAACCGGCTTACTGAACAGGAACCCCTGGTACTGATCGCAACCGCGGTACTTAAGGAACTGCTGCTGAAACTCGCTCTCGACCCCTTCAGCGACCACCTGCAACCCGAGCGAGTGCGCCATGGCAACAATCGCCTCGACGATGGTCGCATCATTTCTGTCGGCTTCCAGGTCGCGGACAAAGGAACGGTCGATCTTTAACGTATCGATCGGGAACCGGGTCAGGTAACTCAGCGACGAGTAACCGGTACCGAAATCGTCGATCGCCAGCGTGACCCCGAGATCCTTGAGTTGTTGCAGCAACTGGATGGTGTTTTCCACCGTCTCCATCAACATGCTTTCGGTCAGCTCCAACTCAAGGCACTCAGGCTCCAGACCGGTTTCATGCAGAACTTCAGCGATCATCGGTAACAGATCTGGCTGCTGCAGCTGTCGCCCTGAAAGATTGACAGCAATCTTCATCGGCGGGGCACCGCTGTCCTGCCAGCTTTTAAGCTGGGCACAGCTGGTATGGAGAATCCAGCGCCCCAGCGGAACAATCAGCCCTGTCTCTTCGGCAATCGGAATAAAGCGCACCGGAGAGATCGTACCAAGCTCATCTTGCTCCCAGCGCACCAGTGCTTCCATGCCACAGACCTGTCCGGTCTGCATATCGACTTTCGGCTGATAGACCAGCCTGAACCCGCGTTGATGTTCGATATCGGAACGCAGATGATTCTCCAGAAACAACCGTTCTCGTGCCGACCGGTTCATCTCTTCGGAATAAAAATGGAAGGAGTTTCGCCCCTGCTGTTTGGCGTGATACATCGCGATATCGGCATGCCGCAGCAGAGTATCGGCATCTCTTCCGTCTTCCGGATACAGAGCGATGCCGATACTGGCCGGTGTGACCATCTCGTGACTTCCGAGCACAAAAGGCCTGCTCATATCCTTGATCAGACGCCGGGCTACAAAGGCTGCGTCTTCAGTGCTGCGCAACTTCGGCAGCAGCACGATAAACTCATCCCCCCCCAACCGCGCCAGCAACTGCTCCTGCTCATCAGCCGCCAAATCATCCCCCTCGGGGCGACCGATGGTATCTGAACGCCGCAGACAGTCCCTGAGCCGCTCTGCCGCGGCCTGCAACAGCTGATCGCCGACCGAGTGCCCAAGGGTGTCGTTGACCAGCTTGAAGTGATCCAGATCTAGAAACATCAGACCAAAATGAAAACCGTCGCGAAATTCCCGTTCGGCCATCATCAGCGTCTTCTCAAGTCGATTGCGCAACAGAATCCGGTTCGGCAACCCGGTCAGGGCATCGTAATAGGCCAGCCGGGTGATCTTCTGCTCAGCCCGTTTCTGCTCCGAGATATCCTTGAAAACACTGACACTGAACCGCTCCGGATCGATCGGATCGGAGAGGGCGCAGGAGAACAGCACCGGTATAGCCAAGTCACCATCGACACAGACTTCGGTTTCGTAATTATTGAAATCGCCTTGCGAAAAGTGCTGTTGCAACTCTTCAGCTGTCGCGAAAGCGCTGGTTGCGACAAAAAGGCTGCTCAGGTTCCGACCGACCAGCTCCGCCTCGGCGACACCGAACAACGCCTCGGCCGCCGGGTTGGTCTTGAGAATCCAGCCGGTGCTGTCGGTGACCACCAGCGGGTCAATAACGGTGCGCAACATCAGGTTGAGCGAATCCCGCATCTGACTGGTCTGCAGCAACCGCTCGGTCAGGCTGTTGACCGCTGTGGCCAGATCTTCCAGTTCGTCGCCAGACTGCAGCTGTAGCCGCTGATCCAGCTTTCCCTCGGCCAGATTCTGGGTCTGCAGCTTAATCCGCTGAATGTTTTCTAGAATTGTTCGTGCCATATAATGGGCCAGCAGCACACCGAGCAACAACCCGAACAGACCCAGCAGCAGACAGTAAACAATCAGCCGATTAAGCAGCTGCTTGAAATAGCTCTGCTGCAGAATCGCCAGAGCGGTCCACTCCGTTCCGGGAACCGCAGCAAAGGCATAATAACTGCTCTCCCCATCGATCAGCCCCTGTGAGAAACCGACCGCATCCAGCCCCTGCTGGGCGGCAATCTCCTGAAGTTGTCCTGACGCGGAAAAAACCGGCCGCAACAGACGAGACTGCGGATGAAGCAGAAGCTGCCCCTGAGAATCGATCAGCACCAACTTGATCACATGTTGAACATACCTGTCGCTGAAACGGCGGGTAAACTCGCTGAGCGGAACAGTCGCCTGCAACACCCCCTGCAGCTTACCGTTCTTTTTGCCAGTACGGGCCTGAGTGAAAACCAGCACCGGAGCATTGAAATCTGGATCCAGGTCAGCAATCGTCACCAACACAGAGTTCGGCTGCTCAAGAGCCTGCTGATAAGCCTGATGCGCCCCTTGTGGGAGACCTGCAACCGGGTTGCGCCCGGCCAGAAAACTCAGAGCGACTTCGCCGCTTCTATCCAGGTAGACAATTTTGGGGAAACTTGTGGAATAGCTGCGAAATTCCTGCAGGACAGGATCAGCCGTTGCGGTGAGATGAAAATCGAACAGCTTGATCCGCTCCAGATCGCTGCTCAACTTACTGATGATCTGCCCGGCCTCTACTGCCTGACTGCGGGCATGGGCCTCAAGTTTCTCGCGCTGCAGCCCCTGATAAAAATCGGTGAAGATAAACAGACAGAAAGCACCGAGCAGCACCAGAGTCAGGAGAATCGAAAGGATCTGAGTGCTCATGAAGCGAAAGCGGATCGATTTCAGTCCGTGAGCCGTCTGCATACAAAACGCCTTTTCCAACAACAACCTCTGATTAAACCAAATGAATATACTTTCCAATCATAACCAATCGCCGACATCTTGGCGAGCATTTATTAATATTTTTTATCACATAACAAAAAGGGCGGTTCCGCTTGCGCGAATCCGCCTTTTTCACTGCAATTGCTTATTAACGATCAATCGAAGCAGTCGCTCCGGTACATCATGGCCAGAGAGCCGCGACTGGCCAGACAGTCCGAGCAAAGCTGGCCGGCATCACCATAATCCTGCTCGGCAAGCAATTGCCCGGCGATCTGCGCCGGTTCGGTTAACGGCTGGTCGGGATCAAATGCCTTCTTACAAAGCAGGCAATCCTTCATAACGATTTTTCCTTCACCAGCGCCGCCATCGCATCAAGAAAGTCGGCATGTACGTTCAGCGATGGTGCCCGATGAAAGTGCAGAAATCCGGCTTCTGCTGCCAGGTCGCGGTACTGGATATCGATCTCTTCAAGGGTTTCGATATGATCAGAAACAAAGGAGACCGGGACCATCAGCAACGACTGATGACCGGCGGCCGCAAGCTGCTGAATCATCTCTTCGGTACCCGGTTCCATCCATTTTACCGGCCCGCTGCGGCTCTGCCAGGCAATTTTCCAGCCGTAATCACCGACCCGTTTCATCACCTGCTGTGCGGTGACTTCGACATGCTGCTGATAGGGGTCACCGCGGTCGATAAATTTCTGCGGCAAGGCGTGAGCGGAAAACAGGATCTGCACCTGATCGCGCAACAGATCGTGAAAGCTCTCCAGCCCCTCTTTGACCCGATTGGCCAGGGCGTCAAGGTAGCCGGGCCAGTCGTACCAGTCCTCGATCAGTTGATAGTCCAGTTCGGGATAGACCTGCGCCGCAGTGCGCTTGAAATCGTTGACGCTGCTGCCGGTGGTGGCGCCGGTGTAGTGCGGATACATTGACAGTACCACCGCCTTTTCGATCCCGGACGCCTTGATTTCAGCCAGGACCGCATCGGCGCGCGGATGCCAGTAGCGCATAATAACGAACGGCGTGACATTCTCCAGTCGCTGGGCGATGCCTGCTGCCTGCTGCTGCGTCCAGTCGAGCAACGGCGATTTGCCGCCGATGGTACGGTAGTTCTCCACCACCTTCTTCGCCCGGAAATGCGAGATCAGCTTGGCAAACGGTTTCTGCAGCAACGCACCGGCCGGCAACTGGATCAGTTCGCGGTCGGAGAACAGGTTAAACAGAAAAGGTTCAACGGCCGCCAGAGAATCAGGTCCGCCCATGTTGAGCAGGATCAGTGCAGTTGGTTTGGCATCGGACATGATGGTCGGTCCTTACGGAAAAGGGGGACAGAATTGAATTCTATCCCCCGAGGTTCAGCATATTTCCAAAGCAGAGGCGCTATTTCTGACTCAAGCGGTGGACGCACTCGACCATGTGTATCGCGTTCTCCGGCGGTACCGTCGGCAGAATGCCGTGGCCGAGGTTGAAGATGAAGCCGGGGCGATCAGCGTTCTCGTTGAGAATCCGCTGCACTTCGCGCTCGATGTGATCCTTCGGCGCGTAGAGCACGGTCGGATCGAGGTTACCCTGCACGGCGATGTCGGGGCCGAGGATGTCGCGGGCTTTGCCGAGGTTGACGTGCCAGTCGAGGCCGAGTACGTCGGCGCCGGCTTCCTTGACCAGTTCGAGCATGGTGCCGCCGTTCTTGACGAAGTAGATGATCGGGATACCGTCGCGATTGAGGCCGTCGATCAGCTGCTTGACGTAGGGCAGGATGTAGCGCTCGAAATCGTGTGGCGCCAGCAGGCCGCCCCAGGTATCGAAAATCTGGATCGCCTGGGCACCGGCTTCGATCTGCATGTTCAGGTAGCGCCGGTCCATCTCGGTGATCTTCTTCATCAGCGCATCATAGAGCGGAAAGTCAGAGTACATCATCTGCTTGAGGCTGGCGAAATCCTTGGAGCCCTTACCTTCGACCATGTAGCAGGCCAGGGTAAAGGGAGCGCCACCGAAACCGATCAGCGGCACGCGCCCTTCAAAAGCAACCCGCAGCCGCTTGATGATGGCCGGCACATAGGAGACCGCCTGAGCCATGTCTTCGGGCACGATCAGCGCGTCGACATCGGCCGCGGTACGGATCGGCTTTTCGAACACCGGCCCCGGTACGAAATCGAGGGCCATCCCCATCGGCTCGATCGGGGTGAGGATGTCGGAGAACAGAATCGCCGCGTCGGCCTTGAGAATATCGATCGGCTGGATGGTGACTTCGGCGGCGCGCGCCGGGTCCTTGCACAGGTCGAGGAAGGTGCCGCCCCCCTTGGCGCGGACATCCTTGTAGCACTGCAGGTAGCGGCCGGCCTGACGCATCAGCCAGACGGGCACACGATCAACGGGCTGACACCAGCAGGCTTTCAAAAAATTGTATTCGGTCATCTTTGCGAATCTCCTAAGCTAAACAAAAAGTATCATCGGCCAGGGACGGCCGCCCAACAGGTATCCAGAAAGTTAATCCTTCGGCGCGTTCTCCGCCGCTTCTTTTTCCATCCGCTTCAGGGTGCGTTGCGGGATGTAGTTACAGAACGGCTCCTCGGCCATGTAATCGCCATAAACCGCGTCGGCGCGGGCGCGACAGCCGCCGCAGACGTTGATGAACTCACACTCGCCGCACTTGCCGGTGTACTTCTTGAAATCACGCAGGTCGTTGAAGACCTTGGAGTTGTACCAGAGGTCCTTGAACTTGACCTGCTTGACGTTGCCGACGCTCGAATGGAAGTAGGAGCAGGGCTTGAGGTTGCCGAAGCAATCAATCAGGCAGATGGTCTGCGCGGCGATACAGCCCTTGCCGCCGCCGGTCGAAAAGGTCAGGCTGCGGCGCTTGAAATCAACCCCTTCGGCCTTGGCCATCTGCGGCACGATGCGGTAGTAGTGGGGCGCGCAGGTCGGGCGCATGAGGATGTCATCCTCCTGCTTCTCCTGCTCGTAGTGCCAGGAGAGGATCTCTTCATAATCCTCTTTGGATACCAGCTCGTTCATGATCTCTTCGCCACGACCGGTCGGCACGATCATGAACATGTACCAGGCGGTGGCACCGATGCTCTTGGCCAGTTTGAAGCAATCGCCGATGTCGTGCTGGTTACGCTTGGTAAAAGAAGAGTTGACGAGAAACTTGATACCATTGCGCTTAAGGGTCGCGGCGCCGCGAATGGTCCCCTCAAAAGCGCCGGGGGACGAACGGAAATCATCATGGATCGCGGCGGTGGAACCGTCGAGTGACAGCGAGACCATCTTGATGTCGGCCTCTTTCATCTTCGCGCAGACCTCGTCGGTGATCAGCGTGCCGTTGGTCGCCATGCACATGCGCAGCCCCTTGCTGGTCCCGTACTTGGCGATATCGAAGATATCGGCCCGCATCAGCGGCTCGCCACCAGAAAGCACCATCACCGGCTGGCTGACTTCACAGATATCATCAATCAACTTAAAAGCTTCTTCGGTGCTGAAATCCCCTTCAGCGGACTGCATGTCTGATGAACAACGACAGTGCACGCAGTTGAGGTTGCAGCGCTGGGTGCTCTCCCAGGCCAACCATTTGGGGATATATTCGTCCTGCTTGGAACTCATGCTGACTCCTTAATATCGGCTCACAGAGCGCCGAGAATATTGCGTGTTCGACAGGCGTTCGCAGTCGGCCAGAATACAACAGTTCGTCGGTAGAACTCAAGAACCGGCCAAGACCATCTCAGTCCGTTTCGACCGCCAGGATCAGGCGCGGGCCTTCCATCGAGACCTTGAAGACCTGCGGTGAAGCGTTCTGCAGCAGCTGCCAGAGATAGCTGTGAACACTGCCGTCTTCGGTAAACAGTCTGACCTTCAACAACAGGTCGAAAATCCGGGTGCGCATGATCTGATCACAACCGGCCAGATCGATCATCAACAGTGGCCCGGCAGCGACACCCGCCTGATGGAGCGGATCGGGGGAGACCACCAGCCAGCCCTCGTATGCAGAAGGCAGGCCGACAGTCCGCAGATAGGCCGCCGCCAGCTCGCGATTGTAACGCTCAACCGCCATGGTTTCGCCCACCGCCAGCGGCAGCGCGGGCACCACAAACAGGTTGCCCCGTTCCTTCAGCTCGTCGAGTCCGGCGAGATAGTGCAGTTGCTGCAGGGCGCTGTCCAGATCAGCCTTGCGCAGGTGTGGTGCCAGCAGATAGGCATACTGGTCATAAGCCGGACGTTCTTCGCCAAAAGCCTGTATCGGCTGCCAGGGGGTTTCGGTCGGTGGCTGTTCCTTGAGGCGTGCCTCTTCCACCTGCGCCAACAGCTGTTGCAGTTTCAGCAGCTTCTGCTTCAGCAGCTCCGCCCGTTCGCTTTTCGACTCGGCCTCGGCCCGTACTTGGGGAACCAGGCCGACGCTCAAGCCGAAAAACAGCAGAAGGCAAAGACATCCGAGAAAAATTTTCTGCATAAAAGTCTGCTCCATAAGGATTCACTCACAGGGAAAATCAAGCCGCTGGATTATACAGAAAATTGGCATCCAGATGAATTTTTTAATCTGGGCAGGCAATAAAAAACCGGGGAGCTGTCTATCAGCTCCCCGGTCTCAAACCATCGAACAGGCCTGGCTAACCTTAAGTGCGCTCGGTTGGCGGAAAAAGTTCGCTGAAGATCTCTTTGACCGTAGTGATCCGATCCGCCTTCCAGGCGTTGCTGCCGCAGAACACCAGACCGGTCTGCATATCACCGCGTTGGGCGCGATCGAGCGCGTGGACGATGCAGAAGCGCTCCTGCTCGGTCTTGTAGGCGCATTTCTTCAGACAGCCGGACGGACAGCGCGGAATACTTTCCAGATCATGCTGGCGGATCTGGTCGACATTCCCCTTGATCGCGCGCCCCGGCAGCCCGGCCGGGCTCATGATCAGGCCGATATCTTCCTTGCGGCACTGAACGTAGGCCTGCTTGAAGGCATCGTCGGCGTCACACTCTTCAGTGGGAACGAAGCGGCTGCCCATCTGCACGCCGTCGGCGCCCTGCTCAAGAGCATACTCCAGATCCTGCCGGTCCCAGACCCCACCAGCGGCGATGACCGGGATTTCAACATTCCACATCTGCTTGAAGTAGTCTTTCACTCCGCGCACCGTGGCGTACTGATCGTAGTCACCAGTGCCGATATTTTCCAACTTGTCGCCGAGATGACCACCGGCGGTATCCGGGTCTTCAACGACAACGGCATCGGGAAAGCGCTGGTAAGCCTTCTGCCATTTCCGCGTAATCAATTCAGCGGCCTTGACCGAAGAGACAATCGGCACCAGGGCGACATCGGGGTAATCGACGGTCAGACCGGGCAGGGTCAGCGGCAGTCCGGCACCACAGATGATCACCTTGGCGCCGGCTTCGCAGGACGCCTTGACGACATCATCGTAATTACTGACCGCAACCATGCAGTTGACACCGATAACACCGTCGGGAGCGATTTCGTAAGCCTTATGCAGCTCGTCGATCAACGCCTGCCGGTCGGCGGCGAAGTAATTCTTGCCGGTATAATGTTCGCTGTTCAGTGCCAGTCCGGCCGTCGCGATGATGCCGATACCGCCGTTCAACGCAACATGGCCAGCCAGCCGGTGACCGGAAACCCGGACCCCCATCCCCCCCTGAATCAGCGGAAAAGGAACGCTGTACTTACCGATAGTCAATGCTTTATGCATAAAAACTCCTGTCGATTTACGATGCGGAATACTAGCAGCAGCTGGCCTGTCTCAATGTAATAGTTCTGTAAAATCTCACTTGTTCCCGCTGGTTAGCGGTGGTAATAGAGAAGGCATGAATCTGTTTCGTCGTATCTTTCATCCCCTGATCGCCTTTATCGGCATCCAAGTGGTCTGGATTCTGTTGCTGGTCTCCTGGATCTACTGGTTTCTTGGCCGCCATCAGCAGCTCAAGGAACTGGCGGGCCGTTACCAGACAGAACTCTTGCCGGAGAAGACCGACTGGTTGATCCTCGCCGAAGGGATCGTCCTGCTGGTGGCGATTCTGGTCGGCATCTACGTCATCTTTCTCTACTGGCGCCGCCAGGCAGCGCTCAACCATGCTCAGCGTAATTTCATCAATCAGGTGACCCATGAGCTGAAATCGCCGCTGGCTTCGATCCAGCTACATCTTGACACCATCGAAATGCGCCAGCCGGAGCCGCAGCAGCTGCAGAAGTTCGTCAAGCTGATGCAGGGGGATGCGGAGCGGTTGCACGGACTGATCAACAACCTGTTAACGGCCGGACAGCTGGAACACAAATCCGGCCACCTCAATCTGCGCCAGGCCGACCTCTCGCAGTCCATCGAAGCTTATCTGCAACGGGAGTCGGTCGGATTTCCGGAGCAGGGGCAGCTGAGCTGGATGGTCGAACCTGGGCTGATCGCCAAGTTCGACAGCGAAATGCTCGAGACCGCGGTACGCAACCTGCTGGAGAACGCCATCCTCTACGCCGAGGGGGCGCCAAAGGTTACAGTCAGCCTGAAAAGAAAGAATAAAATGGCTCACCTGTCTGTCGCCGACCAGGGGCGCGGGATAGATTCAAATTACCACAAAAAAGTCTTCCGCATGTTTTATCGCATCCGCCGCGGCGACCGCACCATCCGCGGCAGCGGGCTGGGGCTGTTCATCGTCCGTAACGTCATCCGCCTACACCGCGGCAAGGTCTGGCTGGAAAGCCCCGGCAGCGGTCGCGGCACCACCGTCCACCTGCTGATTCCACTGACCCTGCCGGAGAACCCCGATGAGTGAAAAGATCCCGATCCTGTTGGTTGAGGACGAACCGCATATCGCCCAAGGGTTGATCTATAACTTGCAGGCCGAAAACTACCAGGTCAGTCACGTGGAGAGCGGCGAAGACGCCCTCAGCCATCTGGCCGTTCACGCCTGCGCGCTGCTGATTCTTGACCTGCAGCTGCCGGGGATCGACGGCCTTGAGGTCTGCCGCAGGGTGCGCAATCAGAATCGGCAGCTGCCGATTCTGATGCTGACCGCCAGAGGTGCCGAGCAGGACCGGATTGCCGGGCTCAGCGAAGGCGCGGATGACTACCTGAGCAAGCCCTTTAACCTGAAAGAATTTCTGCTGCGGGTCAATGCTCTGCTGCGGCGCTCCAGCTGGCAACAGCCGCTGGCACTGAACAGCAACTACCAGTTCGGCAGCAACGACATCGATCTGAAGACCCATCAGGCCGACACCGCCAACGGCAGACTGCAACTGACTGAACTTGAGATGAAGATGCTCGGCAAGTTTTTTGAAAACGAAGGGAGCGTTATCTCCCGTGGTGAACTGCTCAAATCGGTCTGGGATCTCAAGCCGGATACCGAAACCAGAACGCTGGATAACTTCATTGTCCGGTTGCGCAAATATTTTGAACGCGATCCGGGCAAACCCCGCCACTTTCTCACCATCCGCGGCCGCGGTTACCGGTTTGTCAAACAGCCGGAACAGGATTAATCTTGCAGCAAAAATGAAACCTGCTTAAATAGCAACGACCTTAAGCAGACCGGAGACACAATGGGCCAGCCGTTCAATGACATCTCTTTCGTGCAGCGCTTTGCGCGGATTTTCTTCCCCAGCCCGCAGAAAAAACCCGTCCAGAATCCGAGCAACAAGCTCGGCACCCTGATCGGCGTCTTCACCCCGACCATCCTGACCATTCTCGGCGTTATCATGTACCTGCGCTTCGGCTGGGTGGTCGGTCAGGTCGGGGTGCTAAAAACCCTGCTGATCGTCGCGCTGGCCAACGCCATCACGCTGATCACCTCGCTCTGCCTGTCGGCGGTCGCCACCAACTCGCGGGTCGGAGTCGGCGGCGCCTACTTCATTATCTCGCGCAGCCTGGGGCTGGAAATCGGCGCCGCGATCGGCCTGCCGCTGTTCCTCTCCCAAACCCTCTCGGTCACGCTCTATGCCTTCGGTCTGGCCGAATCGCTGCGCCTGGTCTGGCCCGATGCGCCGCTGATGGCCTGCACCTTCGTCATCATCATTCTGGTTGCCGCCATCGCCTTTCGTGGTGCCGGCGCCGCGCTGCGCAGCCAGGTCCCGATCATGGGACTGATTGCGCTGTCTGTCCTGGCGCTGGCGCTGGGCGCCGCTTTCGGCGAAAGCATCCCGGCACCAGCCATCCCGCAAGCCTTTGAAGCGGTCGGCTTCTGGACGGTCTTCGCCATCTTCTTCCCGGCGGTCACCGGCATCATGGCCGGACTGAGCCTCTCCGGCGACCTGGAAGACCCGCGAAAATCGATTCCGCGCGGCACCCTGCTGGCCGTTCTGACCGGCTTCGCCGTTTACCTGCTAGTGCCCCTGCTGCTAAGCCTCGGAGCTGATCCGGCGGCGCTGCGGGACGATCCGCTGATCTGGACGAAAATTTCGCTGTTCGGACCCTGGCTGATCCTGCCCGGGCTCTGGGGAGCCATCTTCTCTTCGGCGGTCGGTTCGATGCTCGGCGCACCGCGCACGCTGCAGGCGCTCGCTCAGGACCATCTGGCCCCAAAGCTGCTGGCCGGACAGAAAAACGGCCATTCGGAGCCGGTCTACGGCCTGCTGTTCACCCTGGTGCTGGCACTCGGTGCCGTCTTTCTCGGTGACCTGAACCGGGTTGCGACTGTCGTCACGATGTTTTTCCTCAGCGTCTATGGCACCGTCAACCTGGTCGCCGCGCTGGAAAAACTCTCCGGCAACCCCTCCTGGCGGCCGCGGGTCAATGTCCCCTGGTGGTTGAGCCTGCTCGGCGCGCTGGCCTGCTTCGCGGTGATGATGCTGATTCACCTGCCGGCCAGCCTGATCGCGATCGCCGTTGAACTGGCGATCTGGCTGCTGCTCAAGCGTCATCTGCGCAAAAAATCGCGTGGCGACCTGCGCCGCGATGTCTATGAGGCGCTGATCCGCTGGTCGCTGCTGAAACTGATTGAACACCCGATGACCGCGCGCAACTGGCGACCAAACATGCTGGTGTTTGTCGGCGACATCGAAAAGCGCCTTGATCTGGTCCGCTATGCGGCCTGGTTCAGCGAGCAGCGCGGCGTAGTCACCATCAGTGAGCTGGTGGTCGGCGACCTGCTGACGCTGGATATCGACATCGAGCAACATCGCCAGCAGATCAACAAGGTACTGCTGCGCGAGGGGATTCCCGCCTTCGGTGAAATAAATGTCGTGCAGGATGTAGAAAAAGGGATTGTCGCCGTGGCGCAGTCCAACGGCATCGCTGGAATTGAAAGCAACACGGTGATGCTGGGCTGGCCGGACGACCCGGCGCGGATGGTCGCCTTTTTGAAGATCATCCGGCGCCTGAAGCGACTTAATCAGTCGCTGCTGATCGGCCGGGTCAAACCGCTGCCACGCCACAATGAGGGGGCCAAACGACGAATCGATATCTGGTGGGGGGGATTGCAGCGCAACGGCGACCTGATGCTGCTGCTGGCTTATCTGCTCAGCCGCAACCCGGAATGGCGCCACAGCACCATCCGCATTCTCAGCGTCGCTTCGAACGAGCTGATGCGGGAGAAAACCGAGAACTTTCTGAAAAAGCTGATCCCGGAAATCCGTATCGGCGCCAAAGTCGAGGTCAGTATCAAACCGGATGCTGTCAGCATCAAAGAGACGATCCTGCAGAAGAGTGGTGACGCCGACCTGGTGCTGCTCGGCCTGGGCTGCCCCGAGGAGGGGGATGAAGAGAGCTACGCCAAGCGTCTCTACCAGTTGGCCGAAGGGCTGCCGTCCTGCTTCTTCATCCACAACGGCAGCCTGTTTATCGGCGAATTGATCACCCCGGACGGAGAGGATCTGCAGCAGAGCAGCCTGCCAACGGCACAAAAAACCGCAGCAGAGGAGCCCTCTGCTGCGGACGAAAAAGAATAGCTGAGCTAAACAGCCGCGGCTTCAGTCCGCGGCGACTTCTCCCAACGCGATCAGACGCAATTGCTCGAGCGAGCTCTCTTCGAGCAGCTTGCCGAGGCGGCACTTGCGCCCCTGTGCTTCAAACCAGTCAACCAGCCGCTGCACTGCGGCCAGCGCCTGCTCATCATCAGGGAGATGCTCCAGCAGCCGCTGACTCAACCGCGGCTGACTGCCGCCATTGCCGCCGATCATCAGGTTCCAGCCGCGCGGCGTACCGATCAGGCCGATATCCCTGATGCAGGTTTCGCCACAGTCATTCGGGCAACCGGAGACCGCCATCTTCATCTTCCAGGGGAGCGGCCGGCCGTGGAAACGCTTGTCCATTTCCAGCCCGACCCCGATCGAATCCTGCAAGCCTCGTTTGCAGCAATCGGTTCCCGGGCAAATTTTGACGCTGCGCACACAAAGGCCGGTGGTGTAACCGATCGGCGCCCCCAGATCCTGCCAGGCGGCATCGATGTCAGCTTCGGCCAGGCCGATCAGCGCCAGTCGCTGGGCACTGGTCACTTTAATCATCGGCACCTGATACTTGTCGGCGACATCGGCGATGTTCCGCAGTTGTTCTCGACTGATCAGTCCGGCCGGGGTATGGGGAACAATCGCATAGGTCTGCCGGTCTCGCTGCACAATGGCGCCCTTCTCTTTGATATCCTGCTTGAGCATTTCGTTATCCTTTACTTCCCGTTTTTTGCAAACACCAGCATCCCGCCGTAATGACCGAGCAGGGTCACGCAGCCAAGCATCGCTGCAATCACCAGCAGAAACAGCCAGGCCGGCCAACCGCCAGCAGTCAGAACTTCGGGGGACTGCCAGCGCCAGATAACAGCGAACAGCCCTAAAACCGACAGACAGCTGGCAGGGACGATTTTCTTGCGAAAGATCGGCGCCGACTGACCGCCGTAATTACGCTTCCAGTCGTACAGCCCGGTGCCGAAGGTCGGCGGCACCGACAGAACCGCGACAACCAGCAGATAAAATGCCGTGGTTTCGAAAGAACCACTGCCTAACAGGACAAACAGCCCGAGAAACAGCACCGTGGTCGGTATCAACGCATTCGGGAAATGCGCCGAAACGGCGTGCGGCTCAAAAACATCGAGCATTTCCTGAAACAGGCCGACCTTCGGTTGGCTTGCGGCACTGCCGGCAGGCTCGGTCACCAGTTCAAACTTGCTCGCATCGGCGTGACAGACCGGGCATTCGTCCGGTGGCCTGTCCCCTTTATGCAGATAGCCACAGACAACGCAGCGCCAGACCTTTTCCATAAGACATCCCCCTGCAATAGAATTTCGACAGGCGACAAAAGCCGCCGTCAGGAATAAGCGGTTTGAATCCAACCCGCTTTCTACTATAATCTCCGCTCAAATTCCTAATCTAAACGGTTTTTCCATTTTAACCATCTGGGTTATTTTTCCAATCGATTAATGACTTTCCAAGGAGAGAAGCGATGAAAGCAGTATTGATGGCAGAATTCGGCGCTGCCGAAGTCATGCAGGTCGGCGAAACCGACACGCCGCAACCAAAAGCCAACGAAGTTCTGATCAAGGTGGTGGCGACCAGCATCAACCGCCCGGACCTGGTGCAACGACTGGGCAACTATCCGGCGCCGGCCGGCGACTCGCAGATCCTCGGTCTGGAAGTGGCCGGAACCATCGCCGCAGTCGGTAGTGACGTGACCGACTGGAAGATCGGCGAGCGGGTGATGGCGCTGGTCGGCGGCGGCGGTTACGCCGAGTATGCCGTCGCTTACCAGAACCACCTGATGCCGATTCCGGAGAGCATGAGCTTCGAGGAAGCGGCCTGCGTCAACGAAAGCTACATCACCGCCTTTCTCAACGTCTTCATGATCGGCGGCCTGCAGGACGGCCAGACGGCGATCCTGCACGGCGGCGGTGGCGGCGTCAACACCGCGGCGATCCAACTGGCCAAGGCATTGACCCCCAACGCCAAGCTGATCGTCACCGCCCATCCGAGCAAGATGGAGCGGGTCAAGGCGCTTGGCGCCGATCTGCTGATCGACTTCACCACCACCCCCGACTTCAGCGATGCCATCAAGGAGTTCACCGGCAAAAAAGGGGTCGACCTGATCCTCGACCATGTTGGCGCCAAATACCTGAAGCCGAACATGAATTCACTTGGCTACCAGGGAAAACTGGTGATCATCGGTGTCATCAGCGGCATCAAGGCAGAGCTCAATCTGGCGTTGATGATGGTCAAGCGCCAGCAGATCATCGGCTCCGTTTTACGCAGCCGCCCGGTGGCAGAGAAGGGCGAAATCATCGCCGAATTCACCCGCCGCGCACTGCCTAAATTTGCCGATCGCACCATCGTGCCGATTATCGAAAAAGTCTTCCCGCTCGAAGCAGTGGTTGATGCACACCGGATGATGGAAGCGGATCAGCATTTCGGCAAAATCGTCCTGAAAGTCGCCGACGCCTGAGAACAGCGCTCTAACGAAAAACGGCCTGCCCCCGAAAGGGAGCAGGCCGTTTTTTTTACCTGCATGCTGATCAGAGTTTCGACACCGGTACGCCGCAACTCTCATCACAATAAGGGGGCTGCGCAGTTTTTCCGCAACTGCAGAGATAAACCTGCTGGCGCGTTTTCAGCTCAAAGCGGGTCGGCGGCTGGTCACCTGTCTGATGGCCGCCATCGCAAAACGGCAGGTTGGACGATTTTCCGCAGTTGCAGCGGAAATAAACCCCCGCATCCAGCGTCAATCGGATCGGCATTCCGGCATCGGTATTGGACTTACTCATAAACTAACAGCTCCTGTCTCTTCGCGACTGCCCGCTCAAGCGTTGATTTTACCAAGCAACCAGGCCATGTTTTCACCCAGGCGGGTCATGGTGCTCATCCCTTCTTCATCCTGCGCCACCTCGCCGGGCAGACGGCCGAAACCAACATTCCAGTAGTTTGAGCCGGGGATAATCATCTGCGTGATCATAAAGAAATTTTGCAGGCTGTGCAGGGCGTGCATTGAACCGCCACGCCGCGCGACCACCACACCGGCACCGACCTTGCGCTGCAAGGGGTCCTGGTTGGCGCGCCCGACCATTCCGGAACGATCGATCAACGCTTTGATCTCCGGGGTAATATCGGCAAAGTAGGTTGGCGACGCGAGGATGATGCCATCGGCGGCGAACATCTTTTCGATATGCTCATTGATCGCATCTCCGCCGACCGCGCATTTGCCGTCCAGCCGCTCCCAGCACTTCATGCAGGCAATACAGCCACGCAACGGCTTGCCGGCCAGCTGCACCAGCTCGGTTTCAATCCCGGCCTGTTCCAGCGGGGCAAACACCTGCCTGACCATTATCGCGGTATTCCCGTCCTTGCGGGCACTGCCGTTAAAAGCAACAACCTTCATTCTGAACTCCTTCGTGAAAAGAAAATGATTTGCGCCGGACAAGATAGCATGGGCAGATGCCGACGGCGATGTTAGACTGCAGCGGTTATCTTTTCACGGAGAAAAACTATGAAAAAAAGCAACCTGATCCTGATCGGCATGCCGGGCGCTGGCAAAAGCACCGTCGGGGTCATTCTGGCCAAGCGACTCGGTTTTAACTTTATCGACACCGACCTCCTGATCCAGGCACAGCAAAGAAACCGCCTGCAGGAGATTATCGACACGCAGGGGCTGGAAAAATTCCGCCAGATCGAAGAGCAGGTATTGATCGACCTCAGCGCCAGCCGAACCATCATCGCGACCGGCGGCTCCGTGGTCTACAGCGAAGCCGGAATGGCCGCGTTGCAGCAGACCGGCCACCTGATCTACCTGCAGGAAGAGCTGGACCGACTGCTGCAGCGGATTGCCGATATGGGTCAACGCGGGTTGGTGATGGCCGCCGGACAAAGCTTCGAACAGCTCTACCAGGAACGGACCCCGCGCTATGAAAAATATGCGGAATTAACCATCCCCTGCAACGAACTGACGGCTGAAGAGGTCGCCGCGCAGATCGAAACCGAGGTGACCAACCGCGTCATCAACCAGCTTTCTCAGACCGATTGAATATAGTTGGTCAACTGGTTGATCAGAAATTCCTTTTCCGAGATCGAGGCCCGAACCAGGTCGCCGATCGACACCAGGCCAAGCAGCTTGCCGTTTTCAATCACCGGCAGGTGCCGACTGCGCTTCTGCGTGACCAGGGCCATGCACTCTTCGACCGACTGCCCCGGCAGGACGTAACAGACCTTGGACTCCATGATCGACTTCACCTTGGTGTCAAGCGACGAGGCACCCTTCAGAATCACCTTGCGGGCATAGTCACGCTCCGACATCAGGCCGACCACAGTCCCCTGCCCATCAACCACCACCAGCGCCCCCACATCAGCCTCGGCCATTTTCGCCAGAGCCACGTAGACGGTTTGTTCCTGATCGATCTGTAGAACCTCATGCCCTTTGACCGCCAGAATATCCTTGACTGTTTTCATCGGTATCCTCCTTGTGGATGTAGGCTTGAAGCAGCAACCTCATTAAAGAGTATCGGCCGCGACAAATTTGTCAAAAAACTTCGGTCATTTCCCGAATGCACCGGCAGAAACAAGTTAGAAAGGTTCCGGCCCAGAGAAAACTGGTCTACAATACAAAGCTACGGTTTTTAATTCAGCTGCAGAAAAGGTGACCCGATGATTCAGGATCAGGTAGATGATTTGATTTCCAAGGGAATTGAGGCTGCGGAAATGGGTTATATCCACTCGGCGCAGGCCTTCCTCGACCAGGCGGCGGAACATCGCAATACTCCGGAGGTTTTGACCTATCAGGCGTACTGTCTGGCAAAAGGGCATGGCCGGATCCATTCGGCGGCAAAAATCTGCCAGGAATCGATCCAGCGCGAGCCGCACAACTCACTGCATTACCTGATTCTCGGCCGGATTCTGCTGATGGCCGAAGAGAAAGATAAAGCGATCGGCGCCTTCCGGCAGGGGCTGAAAACCAGCCCCAATCAGAAAATCATCGCCGAGCTGAAAATGCTCGGCCTGCGCAAACCGGCAGTGCTGAAAAGCCTGCAACGCACCCACCCCCTCAACCGGGTTCTCGGTCGGGTCTTCAGCAGCATCGGCATCAGATAATAGCTACCCCTGCCGGGCCAGAAACCGATCCAGCTGGTTGGCAAAGGCCTGCTTGTCCTTGGCGCTGAACGACGCCGGGCCGCCGGTTTCGACCCCGCTGCTACGCAATTCATCCATAAAATTACGCACTGACAGGCGCTCACGGATATTCTCGGCACTGAAAAAATCACCACGCGGCTCAAGGGCGTGACCACCTTTTTCAATGACCTGATCCGCCAGCGGGATATCCGCCGTCACCACCAGATCGCCGGGGGTCAGCAACCGGACAATCTCCTGATCGGCGACATCCGCCCCAGCACCGACCAGCACAAAGCGGATCCAGACCGAAGCCGGGTAAACCATCATCTTGTTAGCCACAAGGGTCAGGACGATCTTGCGCCGTTCGGCGGTGCGATAAAGAATTTCCTTGATCACCTTCGGACAGGCGTCGGCATCAATCCAGATCTGCATTTTCTCTCCCGTTGTAAAATCTCACCGCTTAACTGCCGGTAAAGTTCTTAAAATCCTGCCAGAGCGCGGCGGCCACCGGCCCGACCGGTTCACCGGCCCGACGCACCGCCCGAATGTCGATATCCAGCACGCAGGGGTAATTGGCGATCTCCAGCGGCAGCAACCGGCCGTCGGCAAGCTCATCCGCGATCAGATGCTGATGCAGCCGTCCCCAGCCCATCCCCGCCAGAATCAACTGCTTTTTTGTCGAATGGTCGTTCACCGTCCAACGCCGCGCAGCCTCGATCATCCCGTAGGTCTGCTGCGTGCGCGACCGCTGACTGCTGTCGCGCACAACGACCTGAACCAGCTCGGTCATGATGTCGAGAGTCAGTGGCGGCTCCGGACAATAGCCCGGAGCCGCGACAGTGATCAAGCTGGTTTCATACAGCGGCAGACTTTCGAGCTGCGGATGGTCTTCGAACCAAGGGCTGATGGCCAGGTTGACTTCAGCATTGAGCAGCTTGTCCAGCGCACCGCGGATATTCTCCATCTGCAGATTGAATGCGGTCTGCGGATAGTTGCGTTCGGTGTCACGTAAAATCTGTAACAGCAGCGGCAACGGACAGCTGGCCTCAATCGCAACATTCAGTTCCGGCTCGCGCCCGGTCGCCAAATGTCCGGCCAGAGTTGAAAAATCGGCCATCTGTTTTAAAATTAACTGCGCCTTCTGACAGAGCAACCGGCCTTCGGCGGTCAAGGTCGCCCGATACTGTTCACGGTCGAGCAGCGGCACCCGCAACTCTTCTTCCAGCTTGCGGATCGCGACCGTCACCGTCGGCTGAGTTCGGTGCAGGGCCGCTGCGGCGGCGAGCAGGCTGCCGGTCTCGGCGATCTTGACCAGCACTTTCAGTTGTTCAAACGTCATAAAACATCTCCATAGATTCTAGCTATGAAGATTATCACAAATAAATATTATTTATCTATGAACATATTTCATAGAATAAAACTCAAGTTACCCAAAGCAAAAAACAACGACCAATTAAAGGAGTTTTCCCATGCTGAAGAAACTGACCCTGCTCGCGCTTGCCCTGCTGCTCGCCGCCCCTGCGGCTTTTGCTGCCAGCTACCAGATCGATGCGGCCCACACCCAGATCCACTTTACCGTCCCGCACCTGGTGGTCTTTAAGGTCCGTGGCAACTTCAACGACTTTGTCGGTACGGTCGAGGCTGACGCCGCCAGCAACAGCCTCAGCGCCGCTGAAGCGACCATCCAGGTCGCCTCGATCGACACCCGCAATCAGAAGCGCGACGACCATCTGCGCAGCGCAGACTTCTTTGACGCGGCGAATCACCCTGAAATGCGCTTTGTCAGCAAAAAGGTCGAAGGCAGCGGCGCCAATATTACTGTCACCGGTGACCTGACCATCAAGGGGATCACCAAAGAAGTGGTCCTGCAGGGTGCATTTCTCGGCGCGGCGACAGATCCATGGGGCAACCAGCGGGCCGGATTTGAAGCAACCGGCAAGATCAACCGCCGCGACTTCGGCCTGCTCTGGAACAAGGCCCTTGAAACCGGCGGCATGGTGGTCGGTGATGAAATTGAGATCGGCCTGGAAGTTGAGTCGGTCATGAAGAAATAACCCCTGCCTGTCATACTGAAAGCCACAAGCCGCCGGATGTTCTCTGCATCAGGCGGCTTGTGGACGTCCATTTCGATGTGGTAAGAAGTCTCCACGCAACCCCTTTTTGAACCAGCGTTCAGGGGCGCTTTTCGGTAACTGGAGACTCCGGCATGATTGAACACATCCTCCCCGCCATCGCTGCCCTCATCGTTATCTGCGCAGCCTGCCAATGGCTGGCCTGGCGGGTCAAACTGCCGGCGATTATCTTCCTGCTGCTGACGGGCATCCTGGTCGGTCCGGTGTTCAATCTGCTTGATCCACAGGTGCTGCTCGGTGACCTGTTCTTCCCCTTTGTCTCCCTCTCTGTCGCGATTATCCTGTTTGAAGGCAGCCTGACCCTCAAGTTCAAAGACATCCGCGGCTTGCAGAAGGTGGTCCGCAACATGGTCTCCTTCGGCATGCTCATCACCTGGCTGATCACTGCTCTGGCAACGCACTTTGCGCTGAATCTCTCCTGGCAGGTCTCTTTTCTGTTCGGCGCGATCACCGTAGTCACCGGGCCGACCGTGATCGTGCCGATGCTGCGGACGGTACGGCCGACCGCGGCGGTCTCTAATATTCTCCGCTGGGAGGGGATCGTCATCGATCCGATCGGCGCGCTGCTCGCGGTGCTGGTCTATGAATTCATCGTCGCCGGCGGCGGCCGTGCGGTCTTAGGCCATACGCTGCTCACCTTCGGCCAGATCGTTGCGATCGGCGTCATCATCGGCGCCGGCGGCGGCTACCTGTTCGGGCTGATGCTGCGACGGCACGTGCTGCCGGAATTTCTCCACAATATCTCCGCCCTCGCGCTGGTCATCGGCAGCTTCGTCGCATCCAACATGCTGTACGAAGAATCCGGCCTGTTGACGGTCACGGTGATGGGCATCTGGCTGGCAAACATGCGGGATGTGGACACCGAAGAAATTCTCGATTTCAAAGAGAGTCTGAGCATCCTGCTGATTTCCATGCTGTTCATCATGCTCGCAGCGCGACTCGAGCTGGCGGCCTTCAAGCAGCTCGGCTGGTCGGCGCTGTGGATTTTTGTCGCCATCCAGTTTCTCGCCCGCCCCTTGAACATTCTGGTCTCCACCTTCGGCTCGTCGCTCAGCTGGCCGGAGCGGCATCTGCTGGCCTGGATCGCGCCCCGCGGGATCGTCGCCGCGGCGATTTCGGCGTTTTTTGCCCTGCAGCTGGTGGAGATTGGTTTCGAAGGCGCCCAGCACCTGGTCCCCCTGACCTTTCTGGTGATTATCGGCACCGTGCTGCTGCAGAGCACCACCGCCCGACTGGTCGCGCTCTGGCTGGGGGTCGCCGAACCTGAGCCGAAAGGCTTCCTGATCGTCGGCGCCAACGAAGTCGCGCGGACCATCGCCAAGGCCCTGATCAAGAATGGGCTGCGCGTACAGTTGGCCGAAACCGATTGGGACAAAGCGGCCAAAGCCAAACTGGAAGGGCTGCCGACCTATCTGGGTAACCCGATTTCAGAGCACGCCGACCGACACCTCAACCTGATCGGCATCGGCCGCATGCTGGCACTGGCACCCCATGAAAGTGTCAATCAGGCGGCGACGATGCACTACCGCCTGGAGTTGGGCAAGAACAACGTCTACCTGGCCCAGTCAAAGCCGACCGAAGAGACCTCGCCGAAACATCGCGTTGCCGCCTATCGCAGTGGCAAGACCCTGTTCGGTGACAAGGTCACCTATGACTCGCTGGCCAAAGCGATCAGCGCCGGCGCCACCATGAAAACCACCAAGCTGACCGAAAATTTCCGCTTCGCTGAGCTGCTGGAAACCCATGGTCCAGAGATGGTGCCGATGTTTGCGGTCGATGCACGTGAACATATCCACGTCTTTTCCGTCGAAGAGAAGGTGACCCCGGAAGCCGGCTGGTCGATTATCAGCCTGGCGCCGCCGGAAAAACCGCCTCAACAGACCCCTTAGTTATCTGTCATTCTTATCAACCGGGAGGAGACCATGAAAAATCGCTATATCATGACCGCTTTTGGCAAGGACCGCACCGGCATCGTTGCCGATGTCACCCGACTGCTGTTCGACAGCAACTGCAATCTGGAGGACACCAGCATGTCGATGCTGGCCGACGAGTTCACCCTGAGCTTGCTTTTTTCCTGCGCCGAACCGGGCATTGAAGACCTGCTGGCGAAAGAGTGTCGCCGGCTGGAACTGGATAAAGGAATTTCAGCGTTTGTCCGGCCGCTGCAGGCGCAGCAACCGAAAAGCACCAAGGGCTACAAAACCTGCACGCTGCACATCGAAGGATTGGATCAGGCGGGGATTGTTTACAAAACCAGCCAGTTTCTGGCTGACCACAAGTTGAACATTCTGCAGCTCAGCTCAACGGCGATGGCCTCGCCGGAGAGTGGTGCCACCATCTACCGGATGGATATCCTTATTCAGGTGCCGGAGGAAATCTCTTTCGATCGGATTGAAGAACAGCTGGGCGAAGTTGCCGACCAGCTGCACGTCGATATACTGCTGTCGCGTTAATCTGTGGCCGGTCAATCGAGCAGACGATAGGGGCCGGTGGCATAGCTGCGGAACTCAAGCGATCCGGAATGCGCCAGCAACGCGGATAACCGGTCCCGGTTCACCGGGTGCTCGACCCGCTGCAGCGCCTGCTCGACAGAGCACCACTCAACCGCCGGCGTCTCTTCGCTCGGGGTCGGCTGACCACTTGAATAGTCGGCGACAAAACAGTAAATCAGCGCGGCGGGGTCGGATATTTTCGACCAGAGGATCGCCAGCTGCGGATTGCAGATGGTCACGCCGGTCTCTTCGAGAACTTCGCGATGCAACGCCTCAAGCAGGGTCTCCCCCTCCTCGATCCGCCCCTGCGGCAGCTCCCAGCTGCGTATTTTGTGTTTGACCAGCAGCAGCTGCGCCGCGCTGTTGCGGATCAGACAGCTGGCGACTAAAATATGGCGGGGCTGTACCAGACTCATTCAGCCGACCCGTCAAGCTGTGCCAGCAGCCGCTGGACCCGCCGGCTCAATTCAGGCATGGACGCCGGTTTATGCAACAGCTCGGCGTCATCCGGCAGGGCCTGCTTAGCGAGCACCCGGTCAGCGTAGCCGGTCATGAACAGGACCGGCAGTTCTGGGCGCAGCTGACGCATCTGCTGCGCTGCGGAGATACCGTCGAGCTTCGGCATGGCAACATCCAGAATCGCCATCACCACCTGCGGATATTCACTGAAGGCTTCGACTGCCTGCCGGCCATCGGCAACCGCCAACACCCGGTAACCAAGCTGCACCAGCACATCCTTGTGCGAATCACGGACAAAATCATCATCATCCGCCAACAGCAGCAGCTCTCCCTGTCCGTACTCCAGTTCCTCGCGAGCGCCGTTACGCCGCTCATCCTGCGTCTTCCAGTCACAGGGCAGAAACAGCCGCATGATCGTCCCCTGCCCCGGGATACTGGTGAGCTCGATCACCCCCTGCAGTCGCTCGACCGCGTCAGCAACCATCGATAGCCCGAGGCCGGTTGACGACTTCTCCTGCTTGGTGGTGAAGAAGGGTTCAAAAATCTGCTTGTGCAGCGCCTGCGGAATTCCGCAGCCGTTGTCGATCACCGAAATACAGACCAGCTCTGACTGCTTTAGAATCGGATGTTTGGCGAGGAATTTCGCTTCGGCGGTAAAACGTTCAACCGAAATGCCGATGGTCGGGATCTTCTGCCCTTCCAGCGCATCCTGAGCATTGGTCACCAGGTTCATCAGCATCTGCTGAAACTGCGACGCATCAATCTGCAGAATCAGGTCATCGGCGACCTCGCCGATCTCGAGACAGATATCCTGCGGAATCAGCACCCGGCACATTTTACCGAAATCATGCATAAAGCTGCTCAGCTGCAGCGCCTCACGTTTGTGAACGTTACGCCGTGAAAAAATCAGCATCTGCGCCGTCATGTCCGCGGCGTTCTGACAGAGCTTCTGCACGTCACGCAGCCGATCTTTCTGCGGCCCTTCTTCGATTTGACGCAACAGCAGAAAAACGTTGCCCATGATTGCGGCCAGAAGATTGTTGAAATCGTGGGTAATCCCGCCGATCAGGGAACTGAACGACGCTTCCTGCTGAGGGTGGGGTGGTTGCTTTTCTGACGAGGGGAGTTCATTCTGAGCACTATTTGCGTCGTTATCGCCTTTGCTCAACGACTCCAAAGCTTTGATCTGTGTGCGCAGCAACCGGTTTTCAGCTTCCAGAGTCTGAAGTCGCGCTTCAAGCTCCGCTGTACTGTTTTTATGACCGCTCATTCTGCCTCTGAGTCATAGTAAAAAAGCCTGTAAACGGGGTTCTTTTCATTTGCGGGGTATTCGTCCGACAGCATATTGGTCAAGTTCGTTAACTGTAGCAGGAAAATTCTGATCTGTTGCTGCAACAGGTTAATTTTCCGCTATCAGCGGCTAACGACCGGTCACACAAAAGCGACCTAGTTCTGTTTCTGAGTCGACGAGTCACTCAAAGCATCCGGAACTTCTGTCGGCGCGACCAGCGCCACCGGCGCAGCTTCAGGCAGAGCCTTCGGCAACAGCACCCACATGCGGCCGCTCTGCTTCATCCGTCCGGCGATCGCCCCGGCGGCATCCCCCATCCCCCAGAAAAAGTCGGCCCGCACCTGCCCCTTGATCGCCCCGCCGGTGTCCTGCGCGACCATCAGCTGTTTGAGCGGCTCGCCGCTGCCGGGAAAACTGGTGGCGAGAAAAACCGGCGCCCCGAGCGGGATGGTGCGTGGATCAACCGCCAGACTGCGGCGCTCGGTCAATGGAATTCCGAGCGCGCCGGGGGGGGACAGATAGTCCGCCGACAGCTCGCGGAAGAAAACATAGCTGGGATTCTCCGCCAGCAGCTGCTTGCCCGCAGCCGGGTTCTGCTCGACCCACTTGCGGATATTCTGCATCGACATCTGATCGCGCGTCATAGCGTTGCGTTCCAGCAACAGCTTGCCGATTGAACGGTAGCGGTGGCCATTCTGATTGGCATAGTTGACCATCACCCGTTCGCCGTCCGGCAGGCGAATCCGGCCGGAACCCTGAATATGCAGAAAAAACAGCTCGACCGGGTCCTCGACCCAGAACAGCTCATGTCCGGCCAGCGGATTTTTACCGTTGTCGATCTCTTCGCGCTGAAAATAGGGAACCACCCGGTTACCGACCACCCGCCCGCGCAGCCGGTAATTATCCAGCTCGGGGTAGATTTCATCCAGATCGATGATCAGCAGATCATCCGGCTGGGTATAAAGCGGATACCTGTAGCGCTCGCTAGGAGTACGACTGCCGGTCAGCTCCGGGCCGTAATAGCCGGTAATCATCCCCTCAGAACTGCCATCTTCATTGCGCACCTGATGGGGCTGAAAAAAGCTTTCAAAATACATCCGCGCGGCCGCGTCGGTCTTTTCTACCAGCAGCGCTGCGGCGCAGACCTGCAGCCAGCGCTCGCGCTTGGTCAGCGCCTTACAGCTGTTACGGAACACCTCAAGGGCCGCCGACGGGTCTTCTTCTTGCCAGCCGTCAATCTGCGTCCAGTCGACCGGCAGCAGCGGTTCAAACTTGACGACCGGTTTCTCTATCGGCTGCTCAAGTGGTTTTTCGATCGGCTTTTCGAGCACAGGTGGTGGCGTTTTACTGACACAGGCCGCCAGCAACAGCAGGAGAGAAGCGATAATAATTTTTTTCATCGATAAAAACCATTCAGGTCAAAATTGCTGTTTCGTTAAAACATATCGAGCGGATCGACATCAATTGTCAGCACCACCCCTTTGCTGATCTGCCGGGCCAGGCTCTCCAGCTGCGGCAGCATACGCCTTAAGGGCGGGCGTTGATACGATTTTAACAGAATTTGGAAACGACTTTTACCCCGTAACCGAAACAGTGGACAGGGGCTGGGACCAAGGATTTCAACCTCGCCGCCGACCTGGCTCAAATCCTCGACCAGGCGCTGCGCCGCCGCCTTCACCTGCGCTTCGTAGTTGCCGGCCAGAATCAGGTTGACCAGAAACCCACAAGGGGGATAGCCAAGCTCCTGGCGAAAAGGGATTTCTTCGGCGTAGAACTGCCGGTAATCCTGCTGGGCGGCGCAGGTCAGCGCATAATGCTCCGGATTAAAGGTCTGGATCAGCACCCTGCCGCCGCCGCTGGCGCGACCGGCGCGACCGGCGACCTGGGTCAGCAGCGAAAAGCTGCGTTCGGCGGCGCGAAAATCGGGCAGATTGAGGATGCTGTCGGCGCCGAGCACCCCGACCAGACTGACGCCGGGAAAATCATGCCCCTTGGCGATCATCTGGGTACCAACCAGAATATCGATCTCCCCCGCCATCATTTTATTGACCAGCCGTTGATGGGCACCCTTGCGGCTGGTGGTGTCGCGATCCATCCGCGCTATCCGCGCGCCGGGGAAGAGTTCGGCCAGTTCCTGCTCCAGTCGCTCGGTGCCGGCCCCTTGCGGTTCGATATTCAGACCATGGCACTTGGGGCAGACTTCGGCCGGCGGTTCGAAATAATCACAATAATGACAGCGCACCTGGCGTTGCCCCTGATGAAAGGTCAGGGTGATTTCACAGTTCGGGCAGTGAAAGCTGCTGCCGCAATCGGTGCAGAGCAGAAAGGGCGCAAAGCCGCGCCTGTTAAGCAACAGCAACGCCTGCTGGCGCAGCTCCAGCGACTGCTGAAGCGCCTCAATCAAGGCATTCGACAGGGTTCCATCGGGCAGCTGCTTGGTCAGATCGATCAGCTCGACGGCCGGCATCGCCCCGGCGTGGCTGCGTTTTTCCAGTGTCAGGTAGCTGATAATCCCCTGCTGGCTGCGATAATAACTGCCGAGCGACGGCGTGGCGCTGCCGAGCAGCACCGGGCAGCCCTGCTGCTGGCCGCGCATCAGCGCCAGATCGCGGGCGTTGTAGCGAAACCCCTCCCCCTGTTTGTAGCTGGCCTCGTGCTCTTCGTCGACGATGATCAGGCCGGGATTCTGTAACGGCGCAAAGATCGCCGAGCGGGCGCCGATGACGATCTGCACCTGATCGCGGACAATCGCCCGCCAGGCATCGTAACGTTCCCCGTCGGAAAGGCCGCTGTGCAGCACCGCCAATTTCACGCCGCGCCCTTCAAAGCGGGCGCGGAAACGGGCCACCAGCTGCGGCGTCAAGGCAATCTCCGGCACCAGCACCAGCGCCTGTTTTTCGTTTTCCAGGCAGTTTTCCACCGCCCGCAGGTAAACCTCGGTCTTGCCGCTACCGGTCACCCCGTGCAGCAGAAAGGCCTGAAAAGTAGCGGCGGTCAGCGCCGCGGTAACGACATCCAGCGCCACCTGCTGCTCGTCGGTCAAGGTCAGGTCGGTATCGGTCGGCAAGGGTTCGGCAAAGAAAGGGTCGCGCTGTTTCTCCTGTTGTTGCTCCTGTAGAAAACCGAGCTCCACCAGCCGTTTCAGCGGCGCGTGCGGTGTGTCAAACGCCTCGCGCAGCCGACTCAGCTCGACCGGCTGCTGCTCGCGGATGAAATCGTACAGCTGGCGCTGCTTTTCACCCCGCGGCCGCTCCTCTGCCTGCGTCACTGAATAGACCGACTCGTTGAGGATTTTGGTTGTCGACTTGTCGCTGCCAAGCCCGGCCGGCAGCGACGAGCGGATCACCTGCCCGACCGGATGACAGTAATATTCCGCCGCCCAGCGCAGCAGCTTGATCAACTCCGGAGTCAGCAGCGGCTCAGCATCGAGCAACTCCTTGACCTCTTTTAAGCCCTCCGGCTCGCCCTGCCGTAACTCGAGCAGAAAACCGACCGTCGTCCGCCGCCCGAACGGCACCCGCACCCGCATCCCGACCTGGGCCTGCCCCTGCAATGAGGTTGGAACCCGGTAAGAAAACAGCTGTTTAAGTGGTGCATTGACAGCAATCTCGGCAATTAATTCAGGCATCGATCCAGCAACTTTCTGACAGGAATTTTCAGAGTTATTCTTACCACAGGGCAGGCAGCAGCGAGGAGATTTTTAATACAGCCGAAGGCTGTGTCTGCGCGGGGGCATACAGCTGAGCGTTTTCCGCTATACTGGTTAAAAACAGGGAGGCTGCGATGCGCATTCAGCTCAAGTACGGTGACACGGGTTTACAGATCGAAGCGCCGGAAACACCGAACTTCATCGGTGTGCTTTATCCACAGGAGACCAAGGTGTTAGCTGCTCCGCAGGAGGCGGTCCGGCAGTCATTGCGGCAACCGATCGCCAGTGCCTCGCTCCAGGAACTGGCGCGGGGCAAGACCGACGCGGTGATCGTCATCAGCGACATCACCCGACCGGTACCGAACGCGCTGCTGCTGCCGCTGATCATCGAACAGCTGGCAGCGGCGGGTATCCCCGACGACAAGATCAGCATCCTGATCGCCACCGGCATCCACCGCCCCAACGAGGGTGCCGAGCTGGAACGGCTGGTCGGCAAAGCGATTGCCGCCAACTACCGGATCATCAACCACTTCTCGAAAAACCTGGACGAAATGCAACTGGTCGGGCAGATCGGCGACGGCGTACCGGCATTGGTCAACAAGCATTACCTGGCGGCCGACCTGAAAATCCTGACCGGTTTCATCGAACCGCACATGTGGGCCGGCTTCTCCGGCGGGCGTAAATCGATCCTGCCGGGGATCTCCTCGGTGAAGACCCTTGAGTTCATGCACGGACCGGAGATGGTGGCTCACCCGCAGACCCGCTACGGCGTCCTCGAAGGCAATCCCTTTCACGAAGCGGGGCTGGAAATCATGGCCAAAGCCGGCGCTGATTTCATCGTCAACGTCACCCTTGACACGACCAAGCAGTTGACCGGGGTATTCTCCGGCCACCCGGTCGAGGCACATCTGGCCGGAGTGGAATTTCTCTCCCGCCATTGCGTGCACAGCCTTGACGAACCGCTCGATTTCGTTGTCACCACCAACGCCGGGGCGCCGCTTGACTGTAACCTCTACCAGACCGCCAAGGGGATATCAGGCGTGGCCGGGGCGACCCGCGAGGGGGGCGTAATTTTGATCGCCACTGAATGCCTGGAAGGGTTCGGCAGCGAAGAATATCGGGCGGTCTTCGAGCACGCCACCACGCCGCAAGCGTTTATCGACAAGTTGCTGAAGAAGGAATTCTTCCTTCCCGATCAGTGGTGCGCCCAGGAGACCTACCAGGTGATGCTGAAGAATGAAATCTGGGTCCACACCAGTGGGATCGACGCCGCCACTCTTGAGCGCTTCCACTTCCGCCCGGTGGCGCAGATCGATAAGGCAATCACCGAGCTGTTGCAGCGTTTCGGCCAGAACGCCCGCTGGGCGATCGTGCCGGATGGGCCGCTGCTGATCCTCAAGGTTGCCTAGTCAGAACCCCGCCGGGGAAGACAAGACATTGGATCATCCAGAGAAAACCGCGGTTTCAACTTATTCCAAACAGCAAACAAAAACCCCCTGGCCGCAATCAAGCCTAGCCGGTCGGTAAGCGTGTTGACCATCTAAGCAAGAACAAGCAAAGCCCTCTAAAATTAGATACTTAGAGGGCTTTGCCTTTCGTAGATTTTCAAGATGAAGTCAAATGGTTAAACTACTGAAATTCCATGCTGCCTT
>DATCYW010000059.1:0-9404 GCA_036526255.1 Malonomonas sp.
AAATACACCAACCTGCAGCGCGGCATCGAAGGGTTTTACGATCTGGTCGCGGTGCGCTGGATGCAGAGCCGCCATCTAAAAATTGAGGTCAAAGAACAAAAATGATGAACCTTTCCCTGACCGAAATCCTGATCCTGGCGGTTGGTTTCGCCGGACAGGCGATGTTTTTCATGCGCTTTTTTGTCCAGTGGCTCTATTCGGAGAAGCACAAGCGCAGCTTGATCCCGACCGCGTTCTGGTACTTCAGCCTCGGTGGCAGTTCTCTACTGCTGGCCTATGCGATCATCAAGAAAGATCCGGTCTTTATCGTCGGCCAGTCGACCGGCTTTATCATCTACATCCGCAACCTGATCCTGATCCGTCGCGAACAGCGGGAGAAAGCGGCCGAAAACGCTTAAAAACAGGACAAAACAGTCTGAAAAAGTCGATGGGACAATTTGTCTACTTCTGTCCACGTATACGCAATTATGCGCATAAATGTCCCGATCCTGCCGCTTGCTTTTCCCGCATAAATTACCGATACTTAAACCTAACCAACCGTTATCCTTTCAATATCAAGGAACTCGCGACTCTTTTTTGTTTTTGGCAACCCACTTGCACAATCAGCTGGCAACAGACAACGCAAGCGCAAACTTGCTATTTCGATAACATCGTTGCCAAGAGGAGAAAAACCATGGGTCGTCGCGCGAATAACGCTAAAAAATTTATTATTTCCTGTCGTGTCAATACTGAAGAAATGGACCTGCTGCAGAATCTCGCTACCGAATCCGGCAGCAGCATTTCTGACCTGCTGCGCAAATGCCTGACCGGCCTGCAGGATAACGGCAAGAACCTGCAGATGAGCGCCTGATCGGCAACTGCCGTAACCAACACCTGCACAGCCAAAAATCGATGAGTGCCAGGCGTGAACGTTCGGAGGGGACGTTCACGGCAGTCCACCCCCCACTTCCTTGCCGAATCCTGCAAAAAGCGCCGAAAATCGCCTGCTTTCCCCTTGAACTTGCCTGACGCTTTTGTTAGCCTGCCGGACTAATCTTTTCATGATGATCCGTCCTTTGAATCCGCTGCCTTACCAGTGGTTTCAGGCAACAATACGAAAGAGGCACCGGCATGGACTACAAAGACACCCTGAATCTCCCCAAAACTGACTTTCCGATGCGCGCCAACCTGGCGGTTCGTGAGCCGGAAATCCTCGCGCACTGGCAGCAGATCGGCCTGAACGACAAGCTGGAAAACGCCAATAAGGGCGCCGAAAGCTTCATCCTGCATGATGGCCCCCCTTACGCGAATGGTCATCTGCATATGGGGCACGCGCTGAACAAGACGTTGAAGGATATCATCGTCAAGAGCAAGCGGATGCAGGGCTTCTACACCCCCTATGTGCCGGGCTGGGATTGCCACGGGCTGCCGATCGAACTGATGGTCGACAAGCAACTCGGCAAAAAGAAGCGTGAAATGAGCAAGGCCGACTTCCGTCGCGAGTGCCGTTCGTACGCCGCGCAGTGGGTCAAGATTCAGGGTGAAGAATTTCAGCGGCTGGGCATTTTCGGCGACTGGGAAAATCCCTACCTGACCATGAGCAGCCACTACGAGGCGCAGACCGCCCGCGAACTGGCGACACTCGCCGAGCGCGGTTCACTGTTCAAAGGAAAAAAACCGATCCACTGGTGCTCTTCCTGCGTCACCGCGCTGGCCGAGGCCGAGGTCGAATACGCTGACCACAGCTCGCCGTCTATTTTCGTCAAATTCCCTTATGTCGACGAACTGCCGACAGCACTGGCACCACTGACCGGCAGAACCCTCAACTTCGTCATCTGGACCACCACCCCCTGGACCATTCCTGCCAACCTGGGGATCTGCCTGAATCCGGAACTGCCGTACGTGGTGGTCGAGGTCAACGGTGAACTGCTGGTGCTGGCTGAAGGGCTGGTCGAGTCGGTGATGAAGACCCTGGCGATCGAGGATTATGCGATTGTCGCGACCTTTGACGCGGAGATTTTCGAGCGCAAAAACTGCCGCCACCCGCTCTACGACCGTCATTCGCTGATCATCCTTGGCGACCACGTCACCCTCGAAGCCGGTACCGGTTGCGTCCACACGGCGCCCGGCCACGGTCAGGATGACTATGTCGTCGGCCTGAAGTACGGGCTGGAGATCTACAATCCGGTCGATGACTATGGCCGCTACCGTGAAGATCTGGAGCTGTTCGGCAAAATGAAACTGGCCGACGCCAACCCGGCGGTCTGCGAAAAGTTGAATGAGGTCGGCGCGCTGCTCTACCAGAACCAGATCAGCCACAGCTACCCGCACTGCTGGCGCTGCAAAAAGCCGATCATCTTCCGCGCGACCGAGCAGTGGTTTATCGGCATGGAGCAGAACGACCTGCGCAAAAAGGCGCTGGTCGAGATCGACCGGGTCGAGTGGATCCCAAGCTGGGGACGCGACCGGATTTACAACATGATCGAAGCGCGGCCGGACTGGTGCATCAGCCGGCAGCGCAGCTGGGGCGTGCCGATCACCATCGCTTACTGCGAAAAGTGCGGCGAGGCGCTCAACGACGGCAAAATCATGCATCACATCGCCGATCAGTTCGAAGCGACCGGCAGCGACGTCTGGTTCGAAAAGGACGCCAGCGAACTACTGCCGCCCGGCACCAAATGCCCGAGCTGTAATCACGACAAGTTCACCAAAGAGTCGGACATCCTCGATGTCTGGTTCGACTCGGGCGTCTCCCACGCGGCGGTCTGCGAACACCGCGACGAGCTGCAGAGTCCGGCCGACCTTTATCTGGAAGGTTCCGATCAGCATCGCGGCTGGTTCCACTCGAGCCTGCTCGAGTCGGTCGGCAGTCGCGACCGCGCGCCCTACAAGGCGGTGCTGACCCACGGCTTTGTGCTTGACAAGGATGGTCGGCCGATGTCGAAATCGGTCGGCAACATTATCAAACCGGAAGAGATTATCCAGAAGTTCGGCGCTGAAATCCTGCGCATGTGGGTCGCTGCGACTGATTACCGTGATGATATCCGCCTCGGCAATGAGACCCTGCAGCGCCTGTCGGACGCCTACCGGCGGATCCGCAACACCGCCCGCTACCTGCTCGGCAACCTGGCTGATTTCAACCCGGCGAACGACCTGGTGGCCGACAGCGAGCTGCTTGAGCTCGACCGCTGGGCACTGTCGCGGCTGGCCGGGCTGGTCAAGAAGGTGGAGGTCGCCTACCAGAAATACGAGTTTCACAGCATCTATCAGGCGGTGCACAACTTCTGCAGCCTTGACCTGAGCGCTTTTTATCTCGATATCCTCAAGGACCGGATCTACACCAGTCCGAAAGGCAGCATCGAATACCGCAGCGCACGGACCAGCATGTACCTGCTGCTGGACAGCATCACCCGCCTGATTGCGCCGGTGATGAGCTTCACCGCCGATGAAATCTGGCAGCAGTTGCCGGGCGAGCGGGAAGAGAGCGTCCACCTGGCCAGCTTTCCGAAACTGATGGATCAGCGCTTCGATGCAAAGCTGGAAGCCCGCTACGGGCAGTTACAAAAGGTGCGCAACGAGGCCTCGAAGATTCTCGAGAAGGCCCGCGCCGAAAAGCAGCTGGGCCAATCACTGGAGGCCGGCCTGGTCATCAACGCACCGGCTGAACTGCAGACCGCGCTGGAAGGGTTCGGCGATGAGCTGAAATACCTGCTGATTGTCTCTGCCGTCGACCTCAAAACCAGGCTTAAGCCCGAAGAGGCTTATTGCTCCAGCGAAATCACCGGGCTGATGATCAAAGTCATTGCCGCCCCCGGTGAAAAATGCGAGCGTTGCTGGAACTTTGCCACCAGCGTCGGCCAGAACAGTGACCACCCGAGCATCTGCGAGCGCTGCGCAGCGGCCCTGATCGCCGGCTGATATGACCAGATACAAGGTCTTTACCCTGACCGCCGGCATCTGCCTGCTGCTCGATCAGCTGAGTAAAATCTACATTGACACGACTTTTGAGCTCTACCAGTCGCTGACGATCAGTGAGAATTTTTTTCACCTGACCTACCTACGTAATCCGGGCGCGGCGTTCGGCATCCTCTCCGACAGCGCCATCCGGATTCCGTTTTTTGTCAGTGTTTCGCTGCTCGCGTCATTCGGCATTCTCTGGTATCTGCGCAAAATCGACAGCGCCGACCGCTGGCAACACTTTGCCCTGGGACTGATTTTCAGCGGGGCGGTCGGCAACCTGATCGACCGGATACGACTGGGGGAAGTGATCGATTTCCTCGATGTTCACTGGTATCAGTATCACTGGCCGGCCTTCAATGTCGCCGACAGCGCCATCTGCGTCGGCGTAATGATCATGCTGCTCTGTTCCTGGCGCGAAGAACGGCAGAAGCACAACCTGAAGGAGACGGAAAAATGAGCCGAAAACTACTCTTACTGATTCTGCTTGCGACCCTGTTCCTCGCCGGCTGCGAATGCGTCGGCGGCTTCGGCCGCGACCTGCAGAAGACTGGCAGATGGATAGAGCGCAACAGCGGCACCCACTGACCGCAGCCCACAGGCTGACGCCCGCAGGCTGCTTGCTGCGGGCGTCGCCCGGCAGCCATCGCTTTTCACAATAACACCCATCTGGCTTATCGATATTTCCTGTTGGACTCCCCCTTTCCCGCCTGCTAACTTGCCTCCGACCTTTCACCTTCGGAGACAACATGAAAAAACTGATTCTACTGATCCTGCTTTGCGCCTGCCCGGCGCTGACTTTCGCCCACTCCGGTGCCTATCAATGGCAATTCGACCTCTCCGCCCAGCAGCCCGGCGAAGAAGTTCAGCTGTGGGTGCCCTATCCGGCCTCCGATGCCGTACAAAGCATCAGCAACATCCGCTGGGAAGGTAACTACAGTTCTGCCGCCGTTTATACCGACAGCACCTTCGGCACCCAGATGCTGCATGTCCGTTGGCCAAAAGAGAGTAAAGATCGGCAGCTGAGTTTCTCTTTCAGCGCAGAGCGCAGCGAACAGATCAGGCGCGATTTCCCGGCCCAGGAAGGGGCCTACACGCCGCTCGACTATGCCAACTACCTGAGTGCGACCAGCCTCGGTCCGATCGATGGCCAGGTCAAAGAGCTGGCCGACCAGATCACCGCCGACAAAGTGGGCATTCTGGCCAAAGCCCGCGCCATCTATGACTGGACGGTGGACAACACTTACCGCGATCCGGAAACCCGTGGTTGCGGACTCGGCGACGTCACCGCCCTTTTGCGCCGCCCCGGCGGCAAATGCGCCGACATCAGCTCGGTCTATATTGCGCTGGCCCGCGCCGCCGGCGTGCCGACCCGTGAAATTCTCGGTATCCGCAGCGGCAAATCTGAGCAGCAGGATGTCAGCACCTGGCAGCACTGTTGGGCCGAATTTTTTCTTCCCAGCTACGGCTGGGTGCCGGTCGATCCGGCCGATGTGCGCAAGGCGATGCTCAAACAGAACCTGACCCTTGACGATCCGCGGGTGGCCGAACTGCGCGAAGCCTACTGGGGGCGGGTCGACCAATACCGCGTCCGCCTGAGCGAAGGTCGCGACCTGCAGCTGAATCCCCCGCAGCAGGGACCGGCGGTCAATTACCTGATGTACCCCTTTGCCCAGGTCGGTGGGAAAACCATCGACTGGCTCGCACCGGAGAGTTTTAAATATTCGATCCTCTGGCAGCCCGCCGGCGAATAAGACAAAAACGGCTCATCCGCACCGGATGAGCCGTTTTTTTATTGGTCAGTTGCAACCTGCCACCAAGCAGACTGCTGATCTGTGATTTATTTACGGCCGCTTGCTGCGCGGCACCCCCTTCACCACCAGCGCGTAGGAAGCGTCGATCATCGCCCGGATTTCGTCATCCGGGACAGACCCGTCCAGCACCAGGGTATTCCAGTGGCGCTTGTTCATGTGATAACCGGGCAGAACCGCCGGATAGCGTTCGCGCAGCAGCTCAGCCTGCAGCGGGTCGCACTTCAGGTTGAGCCGCAGCGGTTGCTGATTGATGCCCGTCAGCGCAAACATCTTGCCGGCCACCTTGATCACCAGGGTTGTTTCGTCAAACGGAAAGTCCTCGCTGGCGCCGGGCTTTGCCAGCAGGTAATTGCGTAAAGTTTCAAACTCCACAACAGCTCCCCTCTGCCTGAAATCCCGCTAAGACTCTAAGGCCGCGACATCCTCGGGTCTGACCCGGCGCGCCTCGGCTTCGATAAACACGCGCTTGACGTTCGGCCAGCCCTGCTTTATCTGCGCATCCAGCCCGGCGATGGTCGCCTCCAGTTCGCTAGAGGTGGTGTGATCATAAAAATCGACGCTCAGGTTCACCAGAATATACTGCGGCCCCATGTGCATGGTCAGCACCTCGTTGACATGCTCAACCTGCGGGTAATCAGCGACCAGCTGGCGGATGTCGGCCACGACTTTGACGTTAGCGCTTTCACCGATCAGCAGCCCCTTGGTTTCATAGGCCAGCCAGATCGCGGTGCCGCCGAGGATCAGACCGATGATGATGGAAGCCAGCCCGTCATAAATGAGATTGCCGGTCAGCTGCGTGAGCAGCACGCCGAAGAAGGCGACCAGCAGACCGAGGATCGCCGCTGAGTCTTCAAACAGCACAACAAAGGTGGTCGGGTCCTTCCCCTTCTGAACCGCCTCAAGGTAACCCCACTTTCCCTTGGCGCGGGTGAATTCGGTCAGGGCAAAATAGAGTGCCGCGCCTTCGAAGAGAATCGCCAAACCGAGAACGATGTAGTTGATGTAGGGATCGGTGATCGGCTCCGGAGCGAGCAGATGATGAACTCCTTCATAAAGCGAGACGCCGGCACCGACGGCAAAAATCAACAGAGCGACGACAAAGCTCCAGAAATAGACTTCCTTGCCATGGCCGAAGGGGAAACGGTCATTTGCCGGTTTTTTCGCCTTGTGCAGTCCCAGCAGCAGCAACAGCTGATTGCCGGTATCGACCACCGAGTGGATCCCCTCCGAAAGCATCGCCGAACTGCCGGTCATAGCCGCGGCGATGAATTTGGTGATTGAGACCAGCGCATTGCCGAACAGCGCTGCATAGATGACTTTTTTCGATGACCCCGCCACAACAGAGCTCCCTTATTCCTGGATTAGAATTGGCGCAATCGCACCCGCGCTTCGTCGTTTACTGGGGCCTCATCAGCGCCCCCCAGCTGCCGGTTAAAGTTGTCCAGCGGAATCTGCATCGCCAGCATGCCGAAAGAGGTCACCGCCAACAGACCGAGAAACGCCAGGCCTGCGATGACCCGCTTGGTCGGTGACACCGCATAGTAGCGGGCCTTCTCTGTCGCTGACCCCTTGGACGTGGAATAGATCTGCAGACTGCCCATGATGATCACCAGCGCGATAATCGGCGACCAGGTCAGATAGAACAGCCCAGCCGCCCCGACCAGCCCGACAATCCACAGCTTGGGGCTGATCACGCCAATAATCCGGCCACCGTCCAACGGCGAAATCGGCAGCAGGTTGAACAGGTTCAGCAGAAAGCCGGACATCGCCAGCGCGTACCAGAAAGGATTTCCGGTCAACAGTCCGGCTCCGGCGCAACCGATCGCGCCAAGGGTTCCGAGCAGCGGACCGCCATAGGCCATCACCGCTTCGTCAAAGGCATTCTTCGGCAGCTGCTTCATCCCGATATACGCCCCCATAAACGGAATAAACATCGGCGCCGTCGCCTTGATCCCCAGCATCCGTAGCGCGACCACGTGCCCCATCTCGTGAATGAACAGCAGCGCGACAAAACCGGCCGCAAATGGCCAGCCCCAGAACATGGCGTAGGCCCAGATGCTGATCAGCATGGTGATGAAGGTTTTAAACTTGCCAATTTGCAGGATCACCGCCACATACTTGAGCTTGCTGAACAGAAAAATCAGCAACAGGCCGAATACCCCGAACCTGCGGAGAAAGCCCTGCTTCGCCGGCGGAACCGCGACCGGTTCATAGGACTCATGTCGCTCGTTTTTTACATCCAACTGGGGATCTTGCAGTGTCATTTTCAGGAACAAACCTTTCCGGTTAAAAGCGAACTCTCAAAGCCAGTGTTTGCGCCGGAAGAAGCGCAGCATGAGCAGCACCACGACCACCATCACTCCCCACATTACAAAATAACTGTAGCGAAAGTGCAGCTCAGGCACATACTCAAAATTGGTTCCGTAGATCCCGGCGATAAAGGTCAGCGGGATAAAGATCGCAGAGAAAATCGTCAGAACTTTCATGATTTCATTCAGACGGCTGCTGACCCGTGAATCGTAAATATTCAGGTGATCGGAGAGCATGTCGCGATAGGTATCAATAACATCCACCGCCTGATTGCTCAGGTCAAGCAGATCCTTCAGAAACGGCTGGGTCGCGTCCTGAATCAACTCGGAGTCGAGTCGGCTCAACTGCAGAATGAACTCGCGCGCTGGACGGATGGTTTTGCGCAGATAGTTCATTTCTCGCTTATAGGCATTGATTCTAGCGAGGATTTTCTGAGTCGGGTTATCCAGAATTTCATCCTCAATATCTTCAATCTGCTCCCCCAACCGCTCAATTATAAACAAATAGTTATCGACAATCGTATCCAGCAGGGCGTAAGCAAGATAATCGATACCGACCTTGCGGATCCGCCCCTTCTGCTTACGGATTCGATCACGCACCGGCTCAAAGACATCGCCCGGCTGCTCCTGAAAGGTGAGCAGAAAGGTCTTACCCAGCACCATGCTCAGCTGCTCGCTGCGCACCTTTCCAGTCTCCTGATCATAGCGCATCATCTTGAGGACAAAGAACAGATAGTCGTCGTACTCTTCCATGCGCGGCCGCTGCCCGGTATTGACGATATCCTCAAGCACCAGTGCATGCAGCCCGAAGCTCGCGCCGACTTCGCGGATCAGCTCGATATCGTGCAGGCCGTTGACATTTATCCAGGTCACAGAAGCGGTGTCTTTATAGTTCATGCCATCTTTGATATCACTCAATTGCTGATCGCTCAGCTGCTCCTGGTCATAATCGATCACCCGGATCGTCGCTTCGGCAACTTTCTGCTCACCGATAAACACCAGTTCACCTGGCACCTGCCCGATGACCCCCTCTTTTTTCTTTAAAAATCTAGCCACGATTTACTCCCTTACATAAATGCTCAACACAAATGGTTGCGTTACCAGGTCTCATATTGTCTGGTACCTCAGCGGCAATTTCGATTGTAGTCGAGTTCGAAGGATTCGAAAAGCATTCCGGCCATTTGCTTTCCACGGACGTGGCAAAAGGTCTTGATTTTAGCTATTAGTGGTGCTAAAAATGTTCGCCGTACAGCGGGAAAATGATGTCGGGGTGTAGCGCAGTCTGGTAGCGCACCTGCTTCGGGAGTAGGGGGTCGGAGGTTCAAATCCTCTCACCCCGACCATT
>DATCYW010000060.1:0-2056 GCA_036526255.1 Malonomonas sp.
CAGGCGATTGATAGTACTCGGAGCATCATTGGTGTGCAGGGTCGAGAGCACCAAGTGGCCGGTCAAAGCAGCTTTGACACCAATCTCAGCCGTCTCGAAGTCACGAATCTCCCCGATCATGATGATATCCGGATCCTGTCGCAGAAATGCCCGCAACGCCGCCGCGAAGTTCAGACCGATCTCTTCGTGCATCTGCACCTGGTTGATCCCGGCAAAGTTGAATTCAACCGGGTCTTCAGCTGTCGAAATGTTCTCAGTTGTTTTGTTCAGCTCCGAAAGGGCCGAATAAAGGGAGACGGTCTTGCCGCTACCGGTCGGGCCGGTAACAAGCACCATCCCAAACGGTTTGTGGATCTGTTCTTTAAACCACTTCAGCGCCTGCTCTTCGTAACCAAGTTTGGTCATGTCGAGCTGCAGGTTGCTCTTGTCGAGCAGACGCAGTACAACTTTTTCGCCGAACAGCGTCGGCAGGCAGTTAACCCGGTAATCCATCTCCTGATTACGCGCCAGCTTGATCTTGATCCGACCATCCTGCGGCAAGCGACGCTCGGCGATGTCCATAGAGGCCATGATTTTCAGGCGTGAAGTAATGGCGTTCTTCAGTTTTTTCGGCGGTTTCATAACCTCATAGAGCACGCCGTCAATCCGGTAACGAACCCGAAAGACATGCTCATAGGGTTCGATATGGATATCCGAAGCTTTCCTCTTGATCGCATCGGTCAGAATCAGGTTAACCAGTTTGACAACCGGCGCATCCTCACTGGCACGCTCCAGTTCGCCGACATCTTCCAGCGACTGTTCATCCACCAGTTCCAGATCATCAAAATCTTCCAGACCGCTCATTACGTCTGCCAGAGAAGAACTCTGGTCGTAATAATTATCGATCGCATCTTTAATCGCGGCTTCAGAGGTGACGACGACTTCAACGTTAAAGCCGGTCATGAACTTGATATCGTCGATCGCGAAGATATTAGACGGATCAGACATGGCCACGATCAAGGTGGCACCGGCCCGGTTGATAGGGACAAGCTGGTATTTTTGTGCAACCGCCGCTGGAATCAGCGCGATAACAGCAGGATCGATCGTAAATTCAGCAAGGTTTATTGATGGAACACCGTAATGTTTGGAGAGAAATGATGCGAGGTCGTTTTCCTGGACGAAGCCGAGCTTGATCAGCGCAGCGCCGAGGCGGATCCCCTCTTTTTTTTGTTCGGCGACGGCTTTTGCATATTGCACGTCCGAAATCATTTGACTGCGAACCAGCAATTCACCCAGACGGTTTGTACTCATCGAACCGCGATCCCTTCCATCAACTTAACCATTTGTCCGATATTCCATGAGGCAACGTTTCATCATTCCAGGCGTCGGCCGCATTCCGGTCCAGAGGTAAAAGGCCTCTTCACCCTGTGAAGCCAACATGCCGAGCCCATCAACTGCACGCAGTCCGTGAGAATGCGCAGCCTTCATTAGCGGAGTTTCAGCTCTGGAATATACCATATCATAGATTAATGCACTAGGCTTAATGTCTTCCAATGGAAAAAAATCAAGCGATTCTCCAGCCAGACCAACCGCTGTAGTATTTACGAGCAAATCTGCAGTTTTAAGACTTGCCAGGAAAGCACCTTCGCCAAAAGCAAGCGCTGAAAAAGTGACCGCAGGAAAATACCCTTGCAGATCGGCCACCAACCGCTCAGCCCGCTCCAGGCTACGATTGGCAATACAGACACAGGAAACCTCTGCGTCAGCGAGAGCCACGGCGGCGGCACGACAGGCACCGCCGGCCCCCAGCAGCAGCACCCGGCTCTCTTGCGGGTGAAAACCGAGTTCTTGTTCGGCAGAGCGTAAAAACCCAAGGCCATCGGTGTTGTAACCGTGCAAACGCCCCCGCTGATTGACGACCGTATTGACCGCACCAATCAATGCCGCCCTGGGATCGATCTCATCGAGCAATGGCAGAACCGCTTCTTTATGCGGAATTGTGAGGTTGATACCGGCGATATTCAGCGCACGCATCCCTTCAATTGCCTGCGGCAAAGATTGCGAAGTGACATGAAAT
>DATCYW010000061.1:0-3203 GCA_036526255.1 Malonomonas sp.
TGCCGAACTGTTTTCTCGGTGAAGCGGCGCTGCGCTTTGGCTTGACCGGCAACAGCCTGATCATCAACCGCGCCGATCCGTCTCGGCTGGCCGCGCTGAAGCTGGGTTTAGAGGAATTAGCCTGGAGCGAGCAGTGCGGCGTGCTGGTCGGCATTGTCGATCTGCCCGCCCCGGCGGAACTGGCAGCCGCCGATGATCTGCCCGGCAGCCTGTTTCTGCTGCTGGAAAACGCCCCGCGCAGCGGATCCGGCAGTTACGGCGAATTATCGCTGGCTGGTGACGCGATGTTTTTCAATGGTGAACGGATGGCCGATCTGCCGCAACTGATCGCCGCATGTCTGAAACTTCCAGCGCCTGCATTCTAGTCGGGCGGTACTTTACGTCTGGCCGCGGTTTTACGGGTAGCCATGCAAGCATAAGGAGTATGAACAGAATGAAAATGGAATTGATTTACCCGCGTTGGCCGAAGCTTGATCGCCAGACCGAATTTCACCTGCCACCGCACGGCCCGGTGGTGTTTGCCGCAGCAATGCCGGCCGAGGTGGAGATCAACTTTATCGACGATAACTTGCAGCAGATCGATTTCGATGCCAGCTGCGACCTCGTGGCGATTTCGACCATGCTCTCCTCGCAGCTGCCGCGCGCTTTCGAGATTGCCCGTGAGTTTCGGCAGCGCGGCAAAAAAGTCATCTTCGGCGGTATCTCCACCATGCTGCATGCGCAGGAGGTGCAGCAGCACGCCGACTCGGTGTTCCTCGGCGAGGTCGAAGGCCGCTTCGGCCAGGTCATTGAAGATTTCCAGCGTGGTCAGCTGCAGCCGGTTTACGACTACATGCACAATCATCCCGATATCAATCTGATCGGCACCGCCAAGCGCGAAATTCTCGACCGCGAGCTGTACAACTACCGCGGCGTGCAGATGCTCGATCTGGTTCACGCCTCGCGCGGCTGCAAGTTCGATTGCTTCCCCTGCTGCACCGGCTTTCTCGGCGGCAAGACATTCCGTCCCCGGCCGATCGACAAGGTCATCGAAGAGATGGAAGCGATCCAGAACAACCGGCTGTTTATTGTCGATAATTCGCTGGCCCAGGATCGTCAGTGGCTGATCGACCTGTTCAAGGCGATGGCGCCGCTGAAAAAAAAGTGGGTTTCCCACCCGATTCTTGATGATGACGAGGTGCTCAAACTGGCCGCTGATGCTGGAGCCTGGTACGTCTACCAGGCGGTGTTCGATACCTCGGACACCATCCGTAACCGCGTCAAGCGGCTCAAGGATCATGGCATCGGTATCGAGGGGACTATCATTCTCGGCACTGACGACCAGAGTGAGGATGACATCAAGCGGCTGGTCGATTTCCTCATCGAGATCGAACTGGATGTCGCCGAGTTCACCATCATGACCCCCTTCCCGCATTCGCCGGTGCGTCGCCAGCTGGAAAAAGAGGGGCGGATTCTGTCGAACGACTGGCTCAAATACACTGCCGACAAGGT
Organism: Malonomonas sp.; assembly: GCA_036526255.1. Classification (GTDB taxonomy): domain Bacteria; phylum Desulfobacterota; class Desulfuromonadia; order Desulfuromonadales; family Geopsychrobacteraceae; genus Malonomonas. The sequence continues at coordinate 1,492 of DATCYW010000061.1, forward strand.
GGTCTTTCAGCCGAAGCAGATGACCCCGGACAAGTTGCAGGAGATGTACTACTACGCCTGGGACACCTTTAACGCCGAGAGCGGCCATCAGTTGAAGATGGGCGAGCTGTTCAAGCAGGTGATCCGCAAAGAGATGGATGACGGCACCTACCACCGCTACAATCCGCGCAAGCGGCGGCTGTTCAACAAGGCCGGGGCATGAGTCGGGTTTTTCTCATCTCCAGTAACACCACCGTCGACCCCTATCCGGTTTATCCGCTGGGGATGGCGGTTGTCTCAGGGGCGCTGGTCGCGGCTGGGCATGAGATCCGCCAGTACGATTGTCTCGCCGCTGGAGATGACAGCGCCGATCTGCAGGAGCAGCTGCGCGCTTTTGCGCCTGAACTGGTTTCGATTTCGCTGCGCAATATCGACAACGTCGATTCGTTCTCCGGCGAAGAGGGCTGGTACCTGCAGCGGGTCAAACAGCTGGTGGCTGATATCCGCGGCGCGGTCGGCGCGCCGATCGTCGTCGGCGGCCCGGCCCTGACCATCATGCCCGAAGCGATCGCCGAATTTCTGCAGGTCGACCACGCGATCATCGGCGAGGGGGAGCGTTCGCTGCCCGAGCTGGTGCGCCGGTTAGCGAGAGGCGAAGCGGTGGCGCAGATTATTCCGCGTGACCTGCCACTGACCGGCGATCAGTTCAGCGCGCCGCTTTATGACCAGCCACTGGTCGATTTCTACCTGCAGCAGAGCGGCATGGTCAATCTGCAGACCAAGCGCGGCTGCCCGTATCGCTGCAGCTACTGCTCCTATCCGCACCTCGAAGGCACGCAGTTTCGGCTGCGTGACCCTCGGCTGGTGGTCGATGAACTGGAACGGCTGAAACAACAGCACGGCGCCAGTCGGGTGTTTTTTACCGATTCGGTGTTCAACGATCCGCAGGGCGAATATCTGCAATTGGTCGAAGAAATGCTGCGCCGCGAGCTGAACATGCAGTGGTCGGCGTTTTTCCGGCCGCAAGGGTTCGGCCGCGAACAGCTGGCGCTGATGAAACGCGCCGGACTCTATGCGCTGGAGTTGGGCACCGACGCGGCCTGCGACCGGACCCTAGCGGGGATTTGTAAAAAGCTCAGCTTTGCCGATGTTTTCAACGTCAATCAGGCCTGTCTGGATGAGCAGCTGCCGGCCGCGCATTTCATCATGTTCGGCGGCCCGGATGAGGACCAAGCGACCCTGGCCGAGGGGCTGGATAATATCGACCAGCTCGGCGCTGCGGTGGTGTTCGCGTTTTCCGGCATCCGCATCCATCCGGAATCGCCGCTGCACCAACGGGCGATTGACGATGGGTTGATCGCGGCGGAAACCTCGCTGCTCAAGCCGGTCTACTATTTCTCGCCGCTGCTCGATCGGCAATTGATGGAACAGACGATCGAGGCGCGCTTTCGCGGCCGGAAAAATCGCATCTTCCCCCCCTCCGAAGGCCTGAAGCGGATGGCGGTGATGAAGGGCTTCGGTTATCGCGGCTTGATGTGGGATCAGTTGATTCGCTTCCCGAAACAGAAGGGGTGACGGCCTCCGGGCTTTGCATATGGCTGATTTGGATCACCAGAAAATCCTGCTGGTACACCCGCTCGGTTATCAGCTGGAGGCAGCGCAGCAGGATATCTCGCGCAAAGCGAATATCATGCCGCCGCTCGGCCTGGCCAGCATTGCCGCCTACCTGGATC
>DATCYW010000062.1:0-2039 GCA_036526255.1 Malonomonas sp.
GGATGGCTGAGGTTTCCCGCTCCCTTCGCCACGGTCATAATGCCTGAACTACCTGAAGTCGAAACCACGAGACGAGGTATAGAACCGCTGATTGTCGGCAAGACTGTAGATAGAGTCGTGGTTCATAAAGACTCTCTACGCTGGCCCGTTCCGGACGAACTCGAGCATGTCCTGCCCCGGCAGAAGGTACGCGCTGTAGGTCGGCGTTCAAAATACCTGTTGCTGAAATTCGACAGCGGCACTTTGGTTGTCCACCTGGGGATGACCGGGCATCTGCGCTGTACAGAACGATCATCGCCGCTGCGCAAACACGATCATGTTGAAATCGTTTTTTGCGACGGCAGCGTTCTGCGATACAATGACTCGCGCCGGTTTGGCTTCATGCTCTGGACAACGGATGATCCCCTTTTGCATGAGCGACTGGTCAACCTCGGGCCGGAACCTTTCGACGATGCATTCAACGCCGATTACATGTACAGGCTGTCCCGCAACCGCAAGGTCGCTGTTAAACCCTTTTTGATGGACGCTCATGTGGTGGTCGGGGTCGGTAATATCTATGCCAGCGAGGCCCTTTTCCGTGCCGGTATCGCACCGGGTAAAAGTGCCGGCATGGTCAGCAGGGCCGCTTTCAAAAGGCTGGTTGATGCCGTCAGAGAGATCCTCGGCGAAGCGATCGCTGCCGGTGGCACGACCATCCGTGATTTTGCCGACAGCGCTGGCCGCCCCGGTTACTTCAAACAGGAATTGCGTGTTTATGGGCGTGACGGGCAATTATGTTCCGCATGCGAAAGCATCATCAGACTGACTCGATTAGGACAACGTTCAACCTATCATTGTCCAAAGTGCCAGAAATAGGAGCCATGATGGAAGGTTTCAATTTTACCATCCCATACCGGGTCAGGATTGCCGACGTCAACTATGGCAACCATGTTGCAAACTCCGCAGTCCTGAATTTTTTTCAGGATGCGCGGATTGCTTACCTTGATAACCTCGGTGGGTATTCAGAGCTGGATCTCGGTGGCGGCTGCGGCATCATTTTGCCGGAGGCTCATGTCAGGTACAGGGCTGAAATGTTCTACAATGATGCGCTTGAAATAGGTGTCAGGGTAAGTGAGTTAAGCCGGTCATCGTTCAAGATGGAGTATCGCATTGAGCGTCATGGCGAACTCACCGCAGATGGCGAAACTGCCCTGGTATGTTTCGATTATCAGAAACGTAAGCCGAGACGGCTTGATGAAAAGTTCAGGGAAAAAGTTCTGGCTTTTGAAGAATGATCTTTGCGGGCGTCACGCGCTCGCATCAGGCTCGTCAGCCAAAACCCGAACCTGTGGGTGGGGTGCAGCTGCTGGACGATGATGAGAAGAGCGAGACTTTTTTCTTGGCCGGTCGACCGCACTCGGGACAGGGTACCTCCTGCGGTTGATTCTGGAGCTTTTCAAAAATCGTGTCGCAGTTCGGGCAGATGTATTCGAAAAGGGGCATAAATCGACTCCTTGAGTTTTTAGATAATATATATAGATAATACGATTAATTCAAGGATAAGATGCATAAATAAAAAGGGCAGCCCCGATCAGGGCTGCCCTTTTTACATTTTATCAATCTAATAACTAGCCAAGGATCTCTTTGAGATCAGCTTCAGCGGTTGTAATCGGGCCGATGTTGAAGTTCTCGACCAGGAAGTTGAGAACATTCGGCGTAATGAATGCCGGCAGGGTCGGACCAAGCTTGATATTCTTGATACCGAGGTGCAGCAGGGTCAGCAAGATCGCTACGGCCTTCTGCTCGTACCATGACAGTACCAGTGATAGCGGCAGGTCATTGACGCCGCACTCGAAGGCATCCGCCAGGGCCAAAGCCACCTGGATGGCGCTGTAGGCGTCGTTGCACTGGCCGACATCAAGCAGGCGAGGGATGCCGCCAATATCACCCAGGTCGAGCTTGTTGAAACGGAATTTGCCACAAGCCAGGGTCAGAATCACCGTGTCGCTGGGAGCTTGCTCGGCGAACTCGGTGTAGTAGTTACGGCCCGACTTGGCACC
>DATCYW010000063.1:0-28553 GCA_036526255.1 Malonomonas sp.
ACCCAGGAAGCACCCAACTACCGTATGGAAAGAGGGAGCTGAGCTGATGGCTGATCTGCACAGCGAAAAAATTCTGATTCTCGACTTCGGTTCGCAGTACACCCAGCTGATCGCCCGCCGGGTGCGCGAGTCGCATGTTTACTGCGAGCTGCACCCTTACGACATGGCGCTGGCCGAGATCAAGGCCTTCAAACCGAACGGGATTATCCTCTCCGGCGGACCCAAGTCGGTCTACGAAGAGGGCGCGCCGCAGATCGCCGAAGAGCTGTTCGAACTGGGCATCCCGGTGCTGGGGATCTGCTATGGCATGCAGCTGATGAGTCGTCATTTCGGCGGTGAAGTGATCGCCGCCGGCAAGCGCGAGTACGGTCACGCCGAACTGTTGTCGGTCGGTACGCCGGGGCCGCTGTTTGACGGATTTTTTGCCGAAGGTAAAAGCTCGGTCTGGATGAGTCACGGTGACCACGTCGAAACCATGCCGCAAGGCTTCGAGATGATCGCCAGAACCGGCAATGCGCCGGTCTGCGGTATCCAGAACGTCAGCCGTAATCTTTACGGCGTGCAGTTTCACCCCGAGGTTAATCACACTCCGCGCGGTGATGTGTTGCTGAACACGTTTGTCCGTAAAATCTGCGCCTGCAGCGGCAGCTGGACGCCCGGCCGGATCATCGAAGACGCGGTCGCGCGGATCAAACAGCAGGTCGGCAGTGATCAGGTGATTCTGGGACTCTCCGGTGGCGTCGATTCATCGGTCGCCGCTGCGCTGATCCACCGTGCGATCGGCGATCAGCTGCACTGCGTGTTTGTCGATAACGGCCTGCTGCGCCTCAACGAAGGCGATCAGGTGATGGCGACCTTCGCCAGCAACATGGGCGTCAAGATTACCCGCGTCAATGCCCAGCAGCGTTTTTATGACGCGCTGGCCGGGGAAGCCGATCCGGAGAAAAAACGCAAAATTATCGGTGGCCTGTTCGTCGATATCTTTGAAGAAGAATCGAACAAGCTCTCTGATGCCAAGTGGCTGGCGCAGGGGACCATCTATCCTGATGTCATTGAGTCGGCAGGCGCTAAAACCGGCAAGGCGCACAACATTAAGAGTCACCACAATGTCGGCGGCCTGCCCGATTACATGAAGCTGCAATTGCTTGAGCCGCTACGCGAACTGTTCAAGGATGAAGTACGCACCGTCGGCGAAGAGCTCGGCCTGCCGCATCAGATGGTCTGGAGGCACCCGTTTCCGGGCCCGGGTCTGGGGGTAAGGATTCTCGGTGAGGTCAAGGAAGAGTATTGTGAAATTTTGCGCCGCGCCGATGCCATCTATATTGAAGAACTCTACGAGAGCGGCCACTACCATAAAATCAGCCAGGCGTTTGCCGTGTTCCTGCCGGTCAAATCGGTCGGAGTGATGGGCGACGGCCGGACTTACGAATACGTTGTGGCGCTGCGTGCGGTCGAAACCAAGGACTTCATGACCGCCGGCTGGTACCCGATGCCTTACGAAGACCTGGCGCGGATCAGCGGTCGGATCATCAACGAGGTCAAAGGGATCAACCGGGTGACTTACGATATTTCGAGTAAACCGCCGGCGACCATCGAGTGGGAATAACGTAATTGCAGGCAAACAAAAAGAGCCGTCGGAGATATCCGGCGGCTCTTTTTGTTGAAAGTCGGTCAATGAGCAGAGAAAAAAGTATCAGTCTGGATCAGTCGCTTTGCAAAAAATGTGGCGGGCGCTGCTGTCAGGGCAGCCCCGGCGTCTGGGTTGATCCGGAGCGCTTCTTTGCGCTGTTTTTTGCCGGCCAGCGGCTGCCGCTTGAGCAGCTGCGCGAACGGTTGCCGGTCTTAGGTCTGGTACTCTGGGAAAAGGGCGGAGTGCCGATTCCTGCCCCGCTGTCGCTGGCTGACGGCTGTTCGTTTCTCGGAGATGATGGTTGCCGCTTGCCGGTCGCAGCGCGCCCCTGCCAATGTCTGGCGCTGGTTCCAACCAAACAGACGTTAGAACAGCAAGACGGCTGTCTTTGCCGGTTGCCGGAGGAGTTCAGCCGGCAGGTGGCCAGGCAGCAGTGGCAACTGTATTGGCAGAGCCTTCAGTCCGGCAGCTGAAAATCCTTGCCGGCAAACTGGATGTTGTTAGCATCGGCGCTGCGCGGTGGTGCGACCGCATGGACGCCGCCGCAGCTTGGACAGAGACCGACGAAGGTGGTCAGCACAAAGGCCGTATCGCACCCCTGACAGTTGGTCGTCAGACCGCCATTCTGGATCGGGGTGTTCCGCAACCCGCCGCCGTGGGCATTGTAAACAAATTCAACCAGTTCTCTGCCTTCTGAAAAAGGGCCGGAACCGCTGCCGCAGCTTCCGCAGTCTCCCATCGTTTTACTCCTGTCGTTTATGGTGAAGGTGTATTGCAGGTGATTTTCGCCCGAGGATAGCGGCTGCTGGTCGGGGGGGATATGACCTAAGTCAAAAGCACTTTTTAGCGTTGGAAATTTTAAGAGCTGCACGAAAGCATCGAACAGCCGGCCCGGTGCCTGGCCCATTCGGGGCGTTTTGCCGCAAACTGCTCCTTGTCTGGTTGCTCGGCGTAGGGGTGCCGCAGAACCTCCAGCAGTTCCCGCACCAGGCTGTGGTCGCCGTCGGTCGATTTGTCGATGGCCAGTTGCGCCAGATAGTTGCGTAACACATATTTAGGGTTGACGGCGTTCATCCGTTCACGCCGCTCGGCGTCTGCGGTGCCGTCCTGCTCGACCCTTTTCAGGTAGCTGCGCAGCCATTGACTGGTGCGCAGTTTGACTTCAGGAGTCAGCTGTTCCGGCTGGTAATAGGCCTCCTGCAGGGGGCGCAATAGCTGCTCGTCATCCTCGGTTGTTGTCACCTCAGCCAGCTTTCGGTAGAAGATCGTCATGTCGGTCTCAACCAGTTTCAGCAGCTCTTCCAGTTCGGCAGTCAACGGCAGATCACTGTCTGCTGCAAATTGTCGCAACCCAAGCTTCTGCGCCATCATCTGCTGCCAGCCCTGTTTGTAGCAAACCCCGAAAAGTTGCAGCGCTTCTTCCAGCGGCTCGACCTGCTCGATCAGCGGATAGATGGCATTGGCCAGCTGGGCCAGATTCCAGAGGGCGATCTGTGGCTGGTGGCCGAAACGGTAGCGTTTGCCCTGCGCGTCGGTGGTGTTGGGGGTCCAGTCGGGGTCGTAATCCTCCAGCCAGCCATAGGGGCCATAGTCGATGGTCAGTCCCAGAATCGACATGTTGTCGGTGTTCATCACCCCGTGCACAAAACCGACCCGCATCCAGTGAACAATCATTTCGGCGGTGCGCCGACAGATTTCTTCAAACCATTGCAGGTAGACTTTTCTTGAGGGTTCGCCGAGCTGGGGAAAATCGGTGCGGATGGTGTAATCGGTCAGCTTCCGCAGCTGCTCGATTTCGTTACGTGAGGTGAAAATTTGAAAACTGCCGAAACGGGTGAATGAAGGGGCCACCCGACAGACTACGGCGCCAGGCTCTTCTTGCGGACGGCCATCATAAAACATGTCGCGGGTGACCTGCTCGCCGGTCAGCAGCAGGCTTAATGCGCGGGTGGTCGGAACCCCAAGATGGTGCATGGCTTCACTGCAGAGAAATTCACGCACCGAAGAACGCAGCACCGCCAGACCGTCGGCTCGGCGCGAGTAGGGGGTTTGACCGGCACCTTTGAGCTGCAGCGCCCAGCGTTGACCGTTTCGATTGACGATCTCTCCCAGGTTGATTGCCCGGCCGTCGCCTAACTGGCCGGCCCAGTTGCCGAACTGGTGACCGCCATAACAGGTGGCGTAGGGATCCATACCGGGCAGCAGGCTGTTGCCGGAAAATATCCGGGTGAATTGTTCGCTTTCGCAGGCAGCGGGGGACAGGTCGAGCAACACGGCGACCTCTTGCGCGTAGGCGACCAGCTGAGGGTTGCCGACCGGGGTTGGTTGTACGCGCGTGTAGCAGGCACGGTGAACCTGACGCAGTTGGTTGCTGTCAAGCGGGTCGGCCGGGAGTTCGCGGACAAAGCGATTGTCAAAATTCAAGGCGGCCAGTGAGCCGTCGGGGCTCTGCGAGAGAAGATCTGTTTTCATCAGCTGATTGTCGCACTGCGACAGCCCGCGGGGCAAGCCGTCGCGTAAGAAAACCTCGGCAGCCGATCACTCTGCCTTTGGAGCGATGTCCTGCAGCCCGCGGCGGGTATCGAAAACATCTTCGCTCAGATCGCTGTGTAGCTTAAGTTGCGGGTGCTCGATCTGCAGCGCCCGGTGCATCTGGTGGGCGATTCGTCGCAGGGTCGGGTGGACGCTGTTGCTCGATCGAAGCTCGGTGACGTAGACCATCTCCGGCAGATCATAGACCAGCTGGCAGCGGATGTTGGTGCCAAGCGGATAGTAGTATTGCATCGTTTCAGCGGCTGCATTGCTACTTGCGGCCAGTTGCCGGATGGCGGCGAGCTGTTTGTCCAGCAGGGCTACGGCCTCATTTCTGATGTCGTTCGGCAGCTGCTCAAGGTACCAGGCGTTGAAGCCGAGCAGTTCGTTGAGCAGCGGAATACGACAGAGGCCGTTGCGATGCCGTTGCAGGTCGCGATAGGAGCCGAAGTCGAGTGGGAAGGTGCAGGTGAATCGGCCGTACTGCGACAGGTGGCGCGGCAGGTTGGTCTTCTGTGGCCGGCTGCGGATGAGCGGCAGTTCCTCCGCTTCAAGTTCGGCGTTGTCAATCGTCGTGCGGTAGCTGAAATCCTCACAAGGCAGGTGTTCTTCACCGCAGGTGAAGTAGTTGTTCGACTGGGCGCAGATGCGCAGGTACTCTTCCTGTTCGGGATAGGTTTTATGCGAGAAGCTGCTGGGGTATTTCGCTTTGAGCAGCTTCAGGCAGCGGTCGGCAATCTCCCGCAGTTCGGTCAGCGGGTGGTGGCGCAACAGGCTTAGTTTGTCATAAGCCTGGCGAAAATTGGTCGCCCAGGAGAGTTGCGAGGTGCTGCCCGCCGGGAGAAAGCCGCGCAGGATATCGAAGCTGCGGGCATTGATCGCTTTCTCCCAGACCGACGCTTTTTCTCCCGCCGGAAGCGGGAATTTAGCTTTCAAGCTGGCGACCAGCCGGGGTTTGGACTGTACGTAGAAATCGATCCAGTTCTGCTGAATCTGCTGTGATGCCGGGGTGTTCAACGGATCAAGCACCGGTTGGTTGGAGAAGTCGATGTAGCGGGTCGAACACTCCTGCCCTGAATAGAGTGGGTTGTCCTGAATCGCCTTGCAGGCGAGCAGGGAGACACCTTCAATATAGAGAACTGTCGAGCCGCAGTCGCCGATCGAAGCATGGCCATAGCCGACGTAATAGCTCTCCATGAATTTGCTGGAGCCCTGCTGTTTAACTTTGTCGACATGCGCTTGAACGCTCAGCGCCGAGCGACTGTATAACGCCTGCAGCATCGCCGAGGCTTCCGGCGGGAATTCATCGTGGATGTAGATATTGGCCATGGGGAGTTGTCCTGGCAGTGATTAAGTAGGCTGGGGATAACTGACACCAATCTGATAGCCTACAGGTTCAAGGAGCTATTCATTTGAGTGAATACCGCGGTCGTTGATCATGTTGTTGTGGTGTCGCATCTGACAATGTCTCATTGCTGATATCTTCGGTGCAAGAGTGCGAGCAGATTGTAAAGAATTGAGGCCGTTTTCTTGACACAATGCGCCGGAGTGATATTTTTTTATTAAAGGTGGCTGAAGCTTTTGAATCCTATGCCATTCAGTCTTTGAAGCCGTTCCGTAGCCCCTTCCTGTTTGTCTCTTCCTCTTGTGGAACTAAGCATTAACTATCTGCTCCACGCCGCCTGTCAAAGGTTAGGGGGTGGTTGTCTGCTAATCAAACAGTCTCTTCGTTGTCGTGGCTTTTTGTATACTCTTGAACCGCAAGAGGAGGCGATCATGCTTGAATTCATTACAGTTCTTGGCGCATTTTGTCTTTATCTGATTGTGTTGCCACTGCTCGGTTTGGTCGGGTCGGTCTTCTGCAGAATTTTCCTCCCTTACCTGCTCGGGGCAGGCGTGGTTTATTCCCTGCTTGCTACTTTCCTGAGCGATTTGTCTGGCGGGATTCTGCTGCTGCTTGCGCTGGTTATCTGGTGTGTTCCGGTCGTGTGTGTTCGCTATTGGCCGCATCTGGAAGATCCCGATCTGGAATGGTCTCAGGGGCACTACCGCGCGATCTTTACATTGTTAACCTTCGGTTTTCTGTCCAGAAATCAGCAAGCCAAGGCTGAGGTTTATCCCTTTGGGGACATCGCTCAAAATGAAAGGGCGGATCGTGGAACCGCTGAATACTAAGCAGTCTTGGTTCCGCTGCCGGAGTCTGCCTCGGCTCGGATCAACCGCTGACCAACTGGCGGAAGGCGGCGTAGTCCTGAAATCCGACCAGGCTGCGGTTTTGATAGAGGTGTGATGGCACCGAGCTGATGCCGATGGCACGGCAGCGCGCCCAGTCGGCGTCAACCGCCGCAGCGAAGTCCTGTTGTTCAAGGATCAGCTTTGCCTGTTCTGCCGACAGGCCGATCGACTCAACAATCCTGCCAAGCTCCGTCGGTTTGGCGATATTGCATCCTTCGACAAAATAGGCCTGATAGATTGCCTTTTTGAAGGCATCGCCGACGCCTTGCTGCTCGGCCCATTTGCCCAGCTCCTGGGCTCTGCGGCTGTTATAGGTGCGGGTGCGGTCGCCAAAGGGCAGGTTCAGTTCAGCCGCGACGGTTTTCAAGCGGCGCATTGCCGCCGGAATGTCGAAACGGCCGGCAAACAGCTCTTCCAGCGTCATCCCGTCTTCAGGGGTATCGGGGTGCAGCGGAAAAACCGTCCAGCGGATTTTCAGGTCAAATTCCTCTTGCAACTGTTCGGTGCGCACGGCACCGAAATAGCACCAGGGTCAGACGTAGTCGTAGAATATTTCCAAGGTTTTCATAGTCAGAGCCTAACAGGGATGGCTGATGGATGGCAATGCCGCGCCATTTCGAGATTGGCAGAATCAGCGGTCAGCGATCAGGATTCCACCGACCGCGACGTTTTCCGGCTGATTTTCTTTGAGCACCACCACCATGGTTTCGCGTGGCAGGCCGTAGGCCTGACAGGCGGCTTCAGTGACAGTTTTAACCAGGGCGCGTTTTTTCTCTATGTCCGAGATAGGTGGGCCATCGAAAGTTATGTTGGGCATGGGAATCTCCTGTTTGATCGTCAATTCTGCTCTTTTTTTTCACATGTTTTGTAGCAGCCAATGGCTGCCAACGGCCATCAGTGCCGCTACACCGAGAGCTGTGATCCCTAGCAGCGTGAAGATCAGGGTCTGTTTCAGGCACTCTGCCCGGTAGCAGGCAAAGGCGATAAGCAAACAGAGAATGCCGAGTGGAACGGCGAAAATGATCATCATCCGGCGGAGTCTTTGAATTTGTTAGCCAGGGCAGCAAAAGGTGAGTGGGACAGCGTTGGTTTGCTCTGCCGCTCGCTGTTGTCGTCGCTGCGCTGCACCTGCACACTGCGGGTATGCTCGTGATCGTGGCAATAGACGCAGAGCAGCTCCCAGTTGCGCCCGTCGGACGGGTTGTTGTCGTGGTTATGGTCTTTGTGGTGCACGGTCAGTTCGCGCAGGTTTTTTCCCTCGAACTCGCGGGTGCAGCGGCCGCACACATGGGGGAACAGTTTCAGCGCCTGCTCGCGGTAGCCGGCCTGACGTTGTTGATCATCCTGGCGCATTTTGGCGACCAGCTGGTCGCGCTGCTCGGCGGTCGGTTTGTCGTTTGCCATGGTTCTCCTCAACTCTTCAGCATCTGGGTCCGTTGTCGTCTTTCAGCATAATCGAAATCATGGCTCATCCGCCAGATCACCTGCGATCTTTTGTACATGGCCTTCAATCGGCTCAGTGCGGCAAGCGCAGCCGCAACATAGAAAAGTATCGCGCCGCTGCCCTGATATTGCAGCCGGAATTCTTTACGGATGTAGCTGTCGCCGTAATAGAGCAGGCCGCCGAACAGCAGAACGTAAAGTGACACCCGCAACAGCAGGCGCAGGTTGATGTGGTATTTGACCAGGCCGGTGGCCGCTTTCTGTGCCAGCCGTTTCCAGCGGGTCAGGATCAGCCCATGTAGGCAGAAGAGCGCTGCCAGCAGATTGGCAAGCAGGTGGATAGCTAAAATGCCGGAAACTGCGCCCCACAGCAGGGAGATGACGAGGGTGGTTGCGTTCATGTTGCTCTTTCTGCGGAACAGTTGGTTGTCTTAGATGGCTGTTGATGATTGAAGATCGCTATCCTAGCATCGATAAAACCTTTTGTTCTACCGCAATCCTCTGCTATTTTTCCCCCTTCACACTCTATTCGAACGCGGAGAACCATGAACAAAGCAGAACTGCTCAAACAAGTGATTCACAGGCTGGCGGCTGACTACCAGCTGTTGCTGCAGGCGGCGATAAGCTCTCATTCGGCGGCGACTCATGAAGAAAATGTCCCCGATGACAAGTACGAAACGCTGGCTCTGGAAGCGTCCTATATTGCTCAGGGGCAGGCGAATCGGGCTCAGGAGATCAAGCAGGCACTGGATGAGTACCGCCGGCTTGAATTGCAGAATTTTACTGATGAATCACCTATTCGTTTGACCGCGCTGGTGGTCTATGAAGATGAAGATGGCAAGCAGCGCCGGGTTTTTCTTGGTCCGGGCGCTGGTGGTCTGCGGCTGCAGTTTGGCGCTGACGAGGTGATGCTGATTACCCCGGAGTCACCGATCGGCGCGCAGCTGATCGGTCGGCAGGTTGGCGATGTCTTTGAACTTGAGGGGGTCGTGACGCGTGAGTACGAGGTTCTCGATGTCAGCTGAGGCGAACCGTTACGATGTGATTATCATCGGCGCCGGCGCCTCCGGACTGATGTGCGCGATAGCAGCGGGGCAGCGGCAACGGCGAGTGCTGATAGTAGATCATGCCGAGCAGGCAGGCCGTAAAATTCTGTTGTCTGGTGGTGGTCGCTGTAATTTCAGTAACATGTCGGTTACGGCAGAAAACTACCTGTCGAACAATCCGCACTTCTGTAAATCGGCGCTCAGTCGTTTTACCCCGTGGGATTTTATCGAGCTGCTCAACCGTTACAACATCCCCTTTCACGAACGTGAGCATGGCCAGCTGTTCTGCGACAACAGCGCTAAAGACATCCTCGACATGCTGCTTAACGAGTGCCGGTTGGCGGGGGTGGAAATCCGACTCGCGACTAAAATCGATGCGGTTGAACAATCCTCTACGGGAAGCTACCGACTGCAGAGCAAGCAAGGGGATTTCTTTTGCCAGTCGCTGGTGGTGGCGACCGGCGGCCTTTCGATTCCCACCGCCGGGGCCAGCCCGTTCGGTTATCGATTGGCCGAGCAGTTCGGCATCAAGGTGCTGGAGACTTCGGCCGGACTGGTCCCCTTGACCCTGCAACCAGCTCAGAAGGAACGGCTGACAACCCTCTCCGGCATTGCCGTAAAGAGCCGGGTCAGTAACGGAGCGCAGAGTTTCTGCGAGAACCTGCTCTTTACTCATCGCGGCCTCAGCGGCCCGGTGATTCTGCAGCTGTCCAACTACTGGCAACCGGGGCAGCAGTTGCAGATCAATCTGCTGCCGGATACCGATTTGTTGCTGCTTCTGCGGCAGGCACAACAGCAGCGGCCGCAGAAACAGTTGAAATCGATTCTGGCCGAACTGCTGCCAAAGCGGCTGCTGGAAACCTTTCTCGATGAGCAACTGCTCGCTACGCCGCTGCGCGGTCTGACAGAAAAACAGTTCAGGTCGGTGGTTGACGGGTTACAACACTGGGCGATTAAACCGAACGGCACCGAAGGCTACCGCACCGCCGAAGTGACCCGTGGCGGCGTGGATTGCAAGCAGATCTCTTCGAAAACCATGGAAGCGCTGCAGGTGCCGGGATTGTTTTTTCTCGGAGAATTGCTCGACGTGACCGGCTGGCTGGGGGGCTACAATCTGCAATGGGCCTGGTCATCCGGCTGGTGCGCCGGGCAGGTTGTTTGAAATAGGCGCTCCCCATTATTTGGGGAGCTGTCCATTTCAAAAGGGAAAATTATCCTCTTGAGGATGTCATCGGCGGGGCAGGTCTTGAGGGAACTTGCAGTTTTTGAGACGAGCTTTCGAACGAAATCAGTGTTGATGCTCCTTGTCGCCGCCATTTGCTAACCCAGGGAAACGCCCTGCGGCATACTTTCCGTGGCAGGAAACACAGGCGGTGTTCATTTTGTAGAAGTAGAAATTGACCACATCCGCATTCTCCATTTCAGCGGCATGGGCCAGCATCCCCGCCGACCTGTGAAAATCCATGTCCATTTCAATGAACTGCTGCGGAAGCACATGTTTCAACTCCTCTTTCTGTGCATCAGTCAGTTTCTGCTTGAGAATAAAGCTCGCCTTGATCTTCTGGCCGATGGCCGCTACCTTGCTCCACTCACCTGCCGCAATAGCTGGAATCATATCCATCATACCCGCTTGGATTAATACCATCTCCTTGTTCAGCAAGGCCAGCAGGTCGGCGGAAAGTTGGACCCCTTGAGTGGTCAGCGGTTTCATGTGCTGAGCATGTTCAGCAGCCTGTTTTGCAGTGTTTTCGTGATGCTCATGGCTACCCGCTAGAACCAACTGGGGAAGACAGAGGAGGACGGTTACGAAAATCAGGGATGATTTTTTCAACAGCGACATAGATTGGCTCCTTAAAATGGAAGTATGGGCTAAGATGTGGCCAAAATATAACAGAGAATTGTCCCGGCGGAACCAACTACGTCCCTACCGCACATCGATGCATTGATGCGGGTGTCACAACCTTGGTAACGAAGGGGGAGGTCATGGCACGAACCAGCGCGCTGTAGTTCAGTTGGAAGGTCACTTCTTCGCCGACAGATATCTTCTCGCTGTTGGCCTCCAGGATCAGGTGGTCACTGCTGGCCCCCATGATCTCAATTCCTGCTGGTGCTTGCATGCCATCCGGGTCAGTATCTTGCCTGCCAATCGCAAGGATGGCTTGAGTGACATCGCCCCGATCGGCAACGACTGGCATCTCTCCGAACGCATTTTGGGCGATTTGACCCGTTGGCAGCGTTGGCTTGACCTTCGTTTCGATGACTTCGGCAACCAGCGTAATGGCACCGGTGTACAATCCGTCGAGGGGCTGCCGGTGGAGGGTTTCGCAGCCTAGCAGGATCGCTTCACCCAGGCGCAGGTCGTTGACCCTGCCAATCGCGGCACCACTCAAGGCCCACAGCAGGTTGGCAGAATTCCCTCCAGATACGATCTCTATCGTCAGACCGAAAGTCGCCTCGATTGAGTCTGCGAGCTCGGATAACGCAGCCATGTTCCGTTCGTCGGGGGAGACTCCGCTACGACAGGCGAGATTGGTGCCGATCCCTTTGATATGGATGTTGGGCAAGTCGAGCGTCTGCCGGACGGTATCAAGCAAGTCCGCGGGCATGATTCCTTCACGGAGGTCCCCAAGTTCAACCATCAGGATCACCCCGTGGACTCGGCCTGCCCGTTGTGCTTCGCGTGAGAGGGTTCTGATCACTTCGATTTCGCTGTTGCAGCTCAGATCAGCAGACCTGACGACCCGCTCCGCCTGACTCAGCATCGGTGAACGGATCAGGGTCATCGGTGCCGGCAGCTGCGCAAGACGCATCGCTTCGATATTCTCGATACGCGAGTCGCCCAGTCCTCTCACTCCCGCTCGCAGCAGCGTGGCGGCAATTTCAGTAGAACCGAGTGCCACCTTGGTCACACCGGTTACCGAAATACCTCTTTGGGCCAGTCGTGAAACCAAGGTGCAGGCATTATGGTAGATTTTGTCGAGGTTTATTTCCAGGCGTGGTGCGGGCATCATGCGCTGGCAGCCAAATTCCTTTTGAGTAACGGAAAGGCCGCCAGAATCATTTCGACTAATCGCTCTGGCGAGCGGGTGAGAGCATCGGTGGTTGGGATACCGAGTTCCTGCTCGTACTGGATGATCGCCGCGCTCACTTCGGTGTCGTTCATCTTCTCGTGGTTGATCGTCAGGCCGATGACTTTTGTCGCGGCAAAAGTCTCGATAAGATTGATTTCGCTGGCGGGTGTCGGCATCAGCATGTTCTCGAAATCGCAGCGTACGCTACGCCGCGGGGCGTGCTGCAGAATAACGCCATCTGGGCAACTGCCGCGGAGAATGAATGACGTGGACGAAAAGGCAGGGTGACTCAATGAGCCTTGCCCTTCGATAACGATGACATCGGGATTTTCAACTTCGAATGCTTTGACGACGATTGCTTCCAGCTCACCGGCGCAGAATTGTGACGGCACGGCGTCGAGTGCAACACCGTAGCGCGCTCCCTGGATTAAACCGGTCTGTCCGGTACCGATCATCACGGTTTTAATTCCAGAGTCATTAAGGGTACTGGTAATTATGTTGGCGGTGGTGCGTTTGCCAATGGCGCAGTCGGTCCCGAGTACCGCGATAACCGGGCAGGTGACTTCGGCGATCCGCCCACTGAACATCTGTAGGTCCTTCTTGGCGCGGGGCTTGCGGACGTCAATAATCTCCACATTACTCGCGATACAGGCGGCCGCAAAGACCGGGTCATCGTTGAGAAATTCATGCAGACCGTTGACGATATTCATTCCATGGCTCATTGCCTCAAGAACAAGACCACGCTCGTGTTTCGAGAGCATGCCGCTTGATGGCGCCATACCGAAAATAAAAAAATCAGGAACCGAGCCGGCCTGAGCAAGCGCATCAGCGAGGTCTCGACAGATGGGAATCGCGTTCGGCTTATTATCGAGCACCATGCCGGTATCAAGGCCCGATTTTTCGCTGTCGATCACTGAGAGGATTTTATATTTTTCTGAGCGTCTGATCAGGCCGTTGGCGGTTTTGCCGTCGAGGTCACCAAAATTCGCTTCACAATAGACGATTGCGGTGGCAACACGAGGCTTGTCTGCAGCAGATTGAGCTGGTACAGCCAACGATATTAAGTGCTTGGCAGACGTGAGAGGGAGTTCGGATACTTTCAAAGACACGACGGGCGGGACGATTAACATAGCTATTCCTTTGAGCATAAGTCTCAGAGGAGGCGACGGGATCGTGCCGACCAGTATTGGTCGATTGTCAACGAGAGGTCCCAACTAAGGTTGGTTGCTGTGGAAATAACTTCCCACGGGCGGGTTTCATTGATGACCTTAACACACTGCAGCATAAACTATTGAGAAATAGACGAAAAATCGGTTGTTGTGGCGTTTGTCCACAGGACATGTTCCCTAATATGCTGAATGAAGTCAGTTTCGTACCTACGAAAATGAAATGAAAAAAATCGCAATTCCCTGAATGGTATATGATGCTCATAGTCGATTCTGATGAGCGGCCAAAGCTTTCCCAAAGACCCGCAAATTCCACATCCTCATACTCTGCTTTTCTTTTTTCTCTTTGCCGGCACGGATTTCCTCATGAGTTTTAATGTCCTGACTGCTGAAATTTCCCATGAAACCAATTCTTTCAGTCTGCACAAAACCGGCCGAGAGGCATTCATGGCCCGCTATGCCCTGATGGGCGCAGCAGCCATCAATGAGCGCGGCGCCGAGAATACCGAACTGGCCGGTTTCCTTGATGCCGGTCGTGCCCATGGCTGGCAGGTCAATCACGTCATCAGTGCCGCCGCCGGGCCAAGCGGAAAAATACGACGCAAGGCATTTGACTGGCTCTGCGAACCGATCCTCTCCAGCATCAAAGAACATAAATTCGACGGGTTGCTGCTTGGCCTGCATGGTGCGATGGGGCTCGATTTCTGTGAAGATGGCGAAGACGAACTGCTGCGGCGGATCCGCGGTCTGGTTGGTAACGATCTGCCGATTGCCATTACCCTCGATCCGCATGCAAATGTCAGCAAGCAGATGTGTGAACTGGCCGACATCATTGTCTCGTTCAAAACCTATCCGCACATTGATATGCGTGACATCGGCCGCCAGGCTGGAGACATCCTGCAGCGGACGATGGCTGGTGAAATTAAGCCGCGGACGGTTCGCGTCAGTCGTCCGATGCTTGAAGAGGTCAATGGCGGCCGCACCGACATCGGTCCGATGATCGAACGCCTTGCCGCTGCGCGGGCGTATGAGCAGCAGGCTGATGTCTTCGCCGTGAGCATCAACGCCGGCTTCGCCAGTGCCGATGTGGCACGGGTCGGGCCCACGGTGTTGGTGACCGGGCAAAGGGGTTTTTCCGCACACACCGCCTTCGCCGAAATAATCGCTGATGATATCTGGAACAAACGGTTTGAGGTGCTGAATGACTATCTCAGCGCTGAAGAGGCGGCAACCGTTGCTGCAGCCTATATACCCGACGAAGGCCCGCTGGTGATTGCCGACTATGCGGATAATCCCGGCGCCGGTGGCTATGGCGATTCAACCGCGTTACTGAGATCATTGCTCGATGCCGGCGTGACCAATGCCTGTTTTGCACCCATGGTGGATGGCGAGGTCGTGCAGGCGCTGCAATCTGCTGTTGTTGGCAAACCTGTTCAGATAACCCTTGGAGGCAGAATCGATCCGGACTTCGGTGGTGGTCCACTTGCGCTAGAGGCCGAACTTGTCTCCCTCAGCGACGGGCATTTCACTGGAGATGGTCCCATGATCCACGGTCTTCACGGCAGTTTCGGTCCCAGTGCCGTAATCCGTGTCGGTGGCATAGAAATATTGGTTGTCACCATCCCCCGCCAAATACTAGATTTACAGCAATTTAAAGCGTTTGGTATCGATCCGCAGGGTAAAGATGTCGTGGCACTCAAGTCGATGCAACACTTCCGCGCTGCATTCGAACCGATTTCGGGACAAATAATTGTCTGTGACAGCGGCGCACTTTGCACCCCCCGTTACGATCGGTTGCCCTATCGCAACGTGCCGAGACCCATCTTCCCCTTAGACCAGCTAGAAAACTGACTTTCTGTTGACCTAAAGTGAGACAGGGGCGGTTAGCTGAAGAAATTACATATCTAGTATGAAGCTTTTTGGTTCGCGCACCAAGGTGCTCACCATTATCTCGGGTGCCCGTTCATGTAAAGGGTAGAATTACCTCTTTGAGGATGGCGACGGCGTGGCGGAACGGATCTCGGGGAAATCTACAATTTTTGATGAAATGGTCTCCCCCCGCTACCAAATCGGCGTCTATGCGCCATGATGGAGAGTAAGTAGCTAACCATCAATGTAGAGCGAGAGGAGACCGAAATGAATATTACCACTGTCGGCTTGGACTTGGCGAAAAGCGTCTTTCATGTTGTCTGTTTCAATGAGCGCAATAAGGAAGTCAAGAAACGTATGCTTCGACGTAATCAAGTCCTTCAATTCTTTGCTCAGTTACCTCCCTGTCGTGTCGGAATGGAAGCCTGCGCAACATCTCACTACTGGGGACGGGAATTGCGTGTCCTTGGCCATGATGTGAAGTTGGTACCGCCCCAGTACGTGAAGCCTTTAGTGCAAGGGAACAAGAACGATTACAACGATGCGCGGGCCATTGCCGAGTCACTTGATAGACCCAGAATTACGTTCGTCGCTGTCAAAACAGTGGAAGAACATGACATGCAAGCCATCCATCGGATGCGCTCCCAGTGTTTGAGGGATCGCACCGCCTTGAGCAACTCAACACGAGGCTTGCTTGGTGAGTACGGTATCAGTTTCCCGAAAGGGCTAACTATTTTACGCAGGAAGATCCCGGAACTGTTGGAAGATGCCGACAACGGGTTGAGCTTTCGGTTTCGCAACCTCCTGGCACGACGCTATGAGCAGCTCATCGCGATTGACGATCATATTGCATTTTACACGAAGGAACTGGAGCTGTTAAGTCAGCAGGATGATGCCTGCCAGAGACTACAGACAGTCCCGGGCTTCGGTCCGATCGTTGCGAGTGCCTTCCGGAGTACGATTGGTGATGGCCGTGCCTATGTTCGCGGCCGGAACGCAGCGGCATCCCTTGGCCTGGTTCCACGTCAGCACAGCAGTGGCGGAAAAAATGTTCTTTTGGGCATTAGTAAACGTGGGGATAGATACCTTCGCATGCAATTGATTCATGGCGCCCGTACTGTCGTCCTTCGAGCAGCCAATAGAGATGATCCCTTGAGTCGATGGATCAATCGCATCCGAGAACAAAGAGGGTGGAACAAGGCAGTTGTTGCGTTGGCGAACAAATTGGCGCGGATCGGTTGGGCTATTCTGAGGTACAACACCTGTTATGAGCCGAACTTAGCATAACCATCGCATCGATCAGGCATTAACGAAGAGAGGAAAGGGGAACTCCCACCAGGAATTGCGAAGACCCTGTGATCAGTAATGACAAAACAGGTCAGACCGGCGCATCGAAAACCTGAGCGTCTCAACGGTTATTAAAAACCGAACTTTTGATAAGGACGATGCGCGCGTAAATCATTAAGGCCCGGAGGCGTAAAGCCCCTAAAAAGAGGCCGGATATATGGTAGCAAACTTGTCCCTGTCATTCATCACAAAGTCCTTGCATGCAGGGGGGAGACCATATATGAGACCGATTAACCATCGGCGACAGATGTCTCTAGATAGCTACTTTTTCTTGGTAGGGGCAGGTCTCGTGGAAAGAAATAATTCGGTTGATACCATCTTCAGTCAAGACACTTAAACTGCAAATTATTTCTTGCTTCTTTTTGCCCTTAAGATCCGACAATATGCATCCAGATAACGGTCGGCAGTAGGTACAGATTTGAACCAAGTTGGCAATTGTTGTTATTTTGTTTTGTATGCTCATGGCTCCCCCCCGAAAAGCAATGTAATCGTTGAACCTTAGCAAAAATATCTGATATTAATCTGACACGAAGCCTGAATCTGTCGAAAGTTCAAAAAAGTCCAGCCAAATTGCCGGCGCACCGGGCCGTTTTCCTGATTTCTGATTACTTGATTTTTCCTCGGAAGGCAAAATAAGGGGCCAGACTCTGCGTGAGTCCGGCCCTTTTGTCTTCGTGATAACTGGATTGCCTAGAAGCTGACTTTGGTCTGTGCGGCCGCCATTTCGACACTGACCACCGGCGGCAGGGCTTCACCGGTCCGCCGGAAGATTTCATCCAGCGAATCCTGGGTCATCGAGCGGTACATCAACCGCGTTGTGACCTGGTAGTCGCCTTTGGCGGGCAGGGGGATGCGGTAGGTTTCGCTGTCCATCCCTTTGGCCGGAATGCGCCGATCGTAGCCGATGCCGTGGGCCTGCCAGCTCTTGCCGGTCAACTTGCCCTCGGCGTCGAGAAACAGCACGCGGAAGAAGACTGCGTTGGGATCAACATGGTTTTTGTTATCGACCTGGCCGGAGCTGTAGACCAGGTTCCCGGCGTTATCAGTCACTTCAACCTGCAACCACATGATGCGGATATAGGTGGTGCCGGTCGGAATTTTATGTCCGGCGCCGACATTGTGTACATCGACAGTCAGTTCGAGGGTGCCGTCGTCTTTGACCTGCTGCGCAAGGTTAACTTCAGCAGCGGCACGCAGGAATTCGCGCGACATTTCCGCCTGTTCTGGGTGGCCCATCTGGTCCTGAACATAAGAGCTGCCGCCGATAAAGCCGTGAAAGGCGAGGTCTTCACGCTGTTTGCCCATCAATGAAGCGCGGCCGGGTGTGTTGTTGACGCCGGGGCCGGGTGACATGTGGCAGTCCTGGCAGGTGATGTTCTGTTTGCCGTATTCGTTGTTCTTCCAGTCGTCCCAGGTGTCGATGATGTGCGTACCGGTGGCGGGGTGGATGACCATGTGGCAGGAACCGCAGAAGTCAGCTTTGGTGTGCAGTCCGGTATTTTTCACCTCGTGATAGAGCGAGCGGCCGTCGCCGCGTGGGCCGATTTTCGTATTGCCCGGTTCAGAAATGTGCCCCATGTTGAACATCTGGCTCACCCCGGTGACCGTGTGGCAGAAGTCGCAGGAAATCCCGCGGCGCGAGGTCGCATCGAACTTGCTGCCGTCTGCCGGTGGCAACAAGCCGGTGCGCGCTGCAATCGGCGCATGACAGGCACCGCAGAGCGTGTCGGTGGCGCCGTTGGTCTGTTGATGCGCCAGCATATAATCGGGCTGATACCATTTATCCTCCCAGGCCATGGCGTGCATCGATTTCGACCAGTCGTTATAGATGTCGCGATGGCAGTTCGCGCACTTCTCCGGGCTTTCAAAATCACCGGGCTCAAAATTCTGCGGAACTTCAACTTTAGTTTCAGCAGCGGCAACTGTTGCGGAACTGGCGGCTTTTTCTGCATCGGTGGCAGCGACAAGTTCCGGCTGTTTCACCGTGTCGGCAACCGTCACCGTAGGCGGTTCGCTCGAAGTTTTGGGTAATCCGCAACCGGTGAACAGGGCAAAGGGGAGAGCCAGCATAAGAAAAATGACAAAACGTTTCATTGAACCTCCTTTGGGCAAGACCCATATCAGGAAAAGAATTACCCAAATGTACCGATGTCTTGCCTGATGTCAACCCAATATGGAGGCAGTTTTCATGAAAAATTTATTGATTGATAGGCAAAGGATGAAGCGAAGTCGTGGTGTAAGAGCCTTCTCTCTCCCTTTGGAGAGAGAAGGCTTGTCGATTTTTGAGATTGAAGTTTGAGCGGGGACTACAGGCCGATTTTCAGGGCAGAAGCCTTGATTGACAATATTTATACCGCACCACAGTTCGCAGCCCGCGCCGCACCGAAAACTGCCGTCAGAATTTCAGACTGCTCTTCCTTTTGCAGTCGCGGCCCGAAGCTCTGCACCACTTTCGCCGAAGCGAGGCTCGCCAGTCGGCCGGCGTCGGCGAAGCTGTCGCCGCGGCTGAGCGAGAAGAGCAGGGCACCGGCGAACATGTCTCCGGCGCCGTTGCTGTCGACCGCGGTGATCGGGTGTGGAGCGATCTGGTGGATTTCTGTTCCGTCAAACAGCAGCGCCCCTTGTGCGCCGAGGGTGATGGCAAAGCTTTTGGCGATTTTGCTTAACTCTTCGACCGCCAGATCCAGATCGAGGCAATCGGTCCAGGCCAGCGCCTCGGCCTGGTTGCAGAACAGCAGATCGACGCCGTCGCCAATCATCTCGGCCAGTCCATCCTTGAAAAACTGCACCATCGCCGGATCGGAGAAGGTCAGCGCGGTTTTAACGCCGGCAGCCTCTGCCAGCCGCTTCGCTTCGATCGCTGCGGCGCGGCCGCTGGGGGAGGTGACCAGGTAGCCTTCGATATAAAGGTAGTCGGCAGCGGCAATCGCTGCGGCGTCCAGCTCGGCGACCGAGAAGCCTTCGGAGATGCCGAGGTAGGTGTTCATGGTCCGTTCGGCGTCCGGAGTGACCATCACCAGGCATTTGCCGGTTTTGCCAGCGCTGCGGCCATTGTCGGCGTTACTGGCGACTCCGGCTGCATGCATATCGCGCAGATAGAAATCGCCGCTTTCGTCTGCCGCCAGCTTGCACGAATAGAAACAGTCCGCGCCGAACTGGGCGGCGGCGATCACCGTGTTGGCGGCCGAACCGCCGCAGGCCCATTTGCCGGGATGTCCTTCGAGGGCGGCAACCAACTCGTCCTGGCGCTGTTCTGCGACCAGCGTCATCACCCCTTTGTCGATGCTGCAGGCTTCGAGAAAGCTGTCCTCGACCTTGAATTCCATGTCGACCAGGGCGTTGCCGATGGCGCAGAGCTGATATTTTTTCATCTGAAAATCCTTGTTATAGTGATGTCTGGAGTGCGTAAGAGGTTGCTACTCTAACGAAATATCTGCACCCAAGCAAAATTATTTGCCGGATAAAAAAAGACCCCATCTCGCGACGGGGTCTTTTTTTATCAATTTAAACGGATCGATCAGGCCGAGGCGATCGCCTGCATACCGTGCATGGCGGCGCGCAGTTCCTTACCGATCTCTTCAATCAGGTGCTCGCGGATCTCAGCGTTCAGCTCGACCAGAGTCTGGTTGTCGATGCTGTTGTCTTTAACATCCAGCCCCTCGCCGATCACGTCGGTGTCGATGCTGGCCATGAAGTCCTTCAGCAGCGGTACACAGGCGTGGGCAAACAGGTAGCAGCCGTACTCGGCGGTGTCGGAGATGACCCGGTTCATTTCGTAAAGCTTCTTGCGGGCGATGGTGTTGGCGATCAGCGGTGTCTCGTGCAGTGACTCGTAGTAGGCCGATTCCGGCTCGATGCCGGCCAGCACCATGGTTTCGAACGCCAGCTCAACGCCGGCCTTGACCATAGCAACCATCAGGATCGCCTTGTCGAAGTACTCCTGCTCGGTGATCTCCCCGGCCGCTTCGGTCTTCTCAAAAGCGGTCTGGCCGGTCTGCTCGCGCCAGGTCAGCAGGTTGATGTCGTCGTTGGCCCAGTCTTCCATCATGGTGCGGGAAAATTCACCGGAGAGGATGTCATCCATATGCTTTTCGAACAGCGGGCGCATGATCTCTTTCAGTTCTTCGGCCAGCTCAAACGCTTCCAGTTTGCCCGGATTGGTCAGGCGATCCATCATGTTGGTGATGCCGCCGTGCTTCAGCGCTTCGGTGATGGTCTCCCAACCGTACTGGATCAGTTTGACGGCGTAAGGAGCGCCGATGCCGTTCTCGGTCATCTTGTCGAAGCAGAGCAGCGCGCCGGCCTGCAGCATGCCGCAGAGGATGGTCTGCTCGCCCATCAGGTCGGATTTGACCTCGGCGACAAAAGAGGACTCGAGCACGCCGGCACGATCACCACCTTGAGCGGAGCAGAGCGCCTTGGCGATCTCCAGGCCGTCACCGTTGGGATCGTTCTCGCCGTGAACGGCGATCAGGGTCGGCACGCCGAAACCGCGCACATACTCAGCGCGAACTTCCGAGCCGGGGCACTTGGGGGCCACCATGATGACGGTCAGGTCGCTGCGGATCTGGGTGCCTTCTTCAACAATGTTGAAGCCGTGCGCGTAGCAGAAGGTCGCGCCCTGTTTCATCAGCGGCACCACGGTGTTAACCACGTCAGTGTGCTGCTTGTCCGGAGCCAGGTTCATGACGATGTCGGCGGTCGGCAACAGCTCTTCATAGCTGCCAACCTTGAAGCCGTTTTCGCTGGCGTTCAGAAACGATTGGCGCTTTTCGGCAATCGCCGCCGCGCGCAGGGTGTAGGAGACATCGAGGCCGCTGTCGCGCATGTTCAGCCCCTGATTCAGGCCTTGGGCGCCGCAACCGACGATGACGATTTTTTTGCCTTTGGCATACTCGCAGCCGCCGGCGAATTCATCGGCGTCCATGAAGCGGCAGGTTCCCAGTTCTTGAAGTTTGCGCGCGAACGGTAGTGAATTGAAATAGTTCTGACCCATGGTTTTTCTCCTGTTTTTTGTATGTGTGAATGACAAAGCGGTCATTGTGGATTTTTTAGTCCGGGCAACATACGCTATTTCAAGCGTTGCGTAAATTGAATTGTTGTGCATATTGTGTTGCGTTATTTGCAATGCTGGAGGTGTTGATGGATATTCGTGAACTGGAAAACTTTTTGATTCTTGCCGAGCAGTTGCATTTCGGACGCGCTAGTCAGCTCTGCAATCTGAGTCCTTCGGCTTTGACCCGAACCATTCAGCGGCTTGAAGAGCAGGTTGAGCATCCGCTGTTTTTGCGCGACAACCGCACTGTCAGCCTGTCGCCGGCTGGCGAGCAGTTCCGCAGCTATGCACGGTTGGTGCTGCAGGAATGGCAGCGTTTTCAGCTGGCACTTAAGGTCGGACAGGCAGTCGCCGGAACCCTGTCGATCTATGCTTCGATCACCGCCGTCTATAGTCTGTTGCCGGATCTGCTGGAATCCTATCGCAACGCTTATCCCGAAGTGCAGCTGGAGCTGCGCACCGGCGCCGCCGAACAGGCGGTCGCCCAGGTGCAGACTGGCGAGATTGATCTGGCAGTGGCGGCGCTGCCCGACCGCAACCGTTCGCAGATCGAATTTCTGCCGATCACCACCACGCCGCTGGTGTTTATCGCGCCTAAACTGTCGGACGTGGCGATCGCCGTGACCAGTACCGGCCAACTGGACCTGTCGCGGGCACCGCTGGTGTTGCCACAGGCCGGGCTGTCGCGGCGGCGGCTGGATAAATGGCTGAAGAGCCATCAGCTGACGCCGAATATCAGTTCCGAAGTCTCTGGCAATGAAGCGATCATCCCGATGGTGCGGCTCGGCTGCGGGGTTGGCATTGTCCCGCAACTGGTTCTCGAGCGCAGTCCGTTTCGCGACGAGGTACGGATCCTCGAAAACGCCCCGCGACTGGAATCCTACGTGGTCGGGCTCTGTTCGACCAGACGCAACCTGCAACGTGCCAGCGTGCAGGCTTTCTGGCGGCTGGCGGAAGAGCAATCGCGTCAGACCGATTGACCATCCAAGAACTGAAAAAGGCAGATTGCATCCACGCAATCTGCCTTTTTTATCAGTCGTTTTTCAGCCGAATCAGAGAATCTCGACCAGCTCAAACTCGTAGGTCAACTCTTCCCCGGCCAGCGGGTGGTTGGTGTCGAGGCTGACCTCTTCGTCAGTGACATCGACAATCGTCACCATGTAGAGGTCATCGTCGTCACCGGTGACTTCCAGTTCCAGACCGATTTCGGGGGTGATGTCGTCCGGCAGTTCGCTGCGCTTGACGCTGAAGACGTTCTCTTCGTTGTAATCACCGAAGGCGTCGTCCGGCGAGATAACCACGGTCTTTTTCTCGCCGACCTGCATGCCGATCAGGGCCGCCTCGACCGGCGTGTAGAAATCGCCTTCGCCGATGGTCAGTTCCATCGGACCATGCTCGTGGCCACAGCTGTCATCGCTGCAGGCGTTTTCTGGATCGGGGTAGGTGCTGTCAATAATAGTTCCGTCGGACAATTTGCCGATAAAGTTAATTTTGACCTTGTCTGCTTCTTTTACCAGTGCCATTGGATTTCCTTCCTTTTGCGGCTAAGATTTTGCCGGTTTTAACACAGGCGAATAGAGAAAGAAAGGGGCTGTTTTAGGCAGATAGCTGCTGTGAACCGCCGACCGATTTTGCGCGGTCTTTTTTTTTATCTGCCGCTGCGCCTATACTGACGCCTGATTGGTAGCACTGACGATAAAAAAGGAGCATGTTTTGGCTGACGAAAAGATCACCCTGCAGGATTTGAAGGAGCGGATGGCGACCTTTGTCCGCGAGCGCGACTGGGAGCAGTTTCATAATCCGAAGAACCTGTCGATGTCGATTGCCATCGAAGCCGGTGAGCTGATGGAGCATTTTCAGTGGCTGACTGAACAGCAGTCGAAAAATCTGGATGCGGTTGCTCTGCAGGAGATCGGCGAAGAGCTGGCGGATATTGTCATCTACGCGTTGTCGATGGCCAATGACCTGAAGCTCGATCTGTCGGAAACGGTGCTGGCGAAAATGGAAAAAAACATCCGTAAATATCCTAAAGATCAAGTGCGTGGTAAAGCGCATAAATATACCTACTATCAACAACAGCAGGATCAACAGTGACAGAACCGCGCAAGCTCGGCCGGCGGGCAAAAAAATACAGTCAGGCCGCGCGTCTGCATGACCTGATCCGCATCCTTGAAGCGCGCTACGGAGCGACGGTCGATGACCTGGTCGAGGAATGTCAGGTTACGCGGCGCACCGTCTACCGTGATCTGCAGGCGATCAGTGAGTCCGGCTACCCGCTGGTCAACGAACGGCAGGCGGATGGTCATGTGCTCTACAGTTTTATCAGCGGTTTCAGCAAGCTGCCGCCGATCACTTTTTCGCACGAAGAGCTGATGACCCTGTACCTCTGTCGCGGCCAGCTGGCGTTTCTCAACGGCACGCCGTTCCAGGATGATCTGGAAGCAATCTTTGGCCGGATCCGTTCCAATCTGCCGCCGCGATCGGTTGCCCATCTGGAACGGATCGCCGAGGCCTCGGCACCCCGGTTTCACGGCATCAAAGATTATTCCAAGCAACATCAGCTGCTGAAAAACCTGCGGCAGGCATTATTGCGCCAGCAATCCTGTCAGTTGCAATATCGACCGGCCAAACGGCAGAGCAGCAGTTACCGGGTCGATCCCTACACCTTGCTGTTTTTCAAGAACGCCCTCTATTTAGGAGGTTATGCCCACAACCGCGATGCTTTGCGGCTGTTCGCCATTGAGCGGATCGAAACACTGCAGCTGCTGGATGAGCGTTTTGAGGTGCCGGAGGACTACCGGGCCACGTCGCTGACCGGCGCGGCCTTCGGGCTGATTGACGATGGCGACAGCAAAACCATTGAGCTGCAGTTCGACAAAGAGGTCGCGCACCTGATCCGCGAGCGGATCTGGCATCCGGAGCAGCAGCTGGAACAGCAGGGGGGTGATGGTTCTCTGCTGCTGCGCTTTCAGGCAACCGGCGATAAGGAAATCCTGGCCTGGATCTACTCATTTATCCCGCATGTCAGGGTTCTGCAGCCTGAATCATTGCGCAAGCAATTTCTGGATGGCTTGACCAGGGGAACGGTATTTCAGCAGGCAGATTGATTGTGTGACATATTCTGGCGCAAGGCTGGCTATGATGAAAGATAACCGAACCTTAAGGAGGAGTTATGATCTGGTTATCGACGCTGGCAGGTACGCAGGAATGTTCCATCTATTTTGAAATTCGTGATATTGAAGTACGCCGCACCGGCAGCGGGGCGCAAGGGGTTGTGCGCGGTCTGTTGGGGGATGGCCGCCGCGAGTTGTGGAGCGAAGTGTTTCTGGGGGAGACTCCAGAGGTGCAGATCCTGCCGGAATGGAGCGATGCCGGCGAGGTCGAAGGCTTTGATGCCGCCCTTGACGAAGCCCTGCTTAAGCAGCAGCTGCTGGTCAGCGTGCAGAAAATCTTCAGTCGGATCGGCCGGATGGCTTCTTTCGAACCGCCTTATGCAGTGCACAGTGAGCAGCAAACAGAGACAGATTACGGCTGTCTGGTGGCCTGAACAATGTCTTCGGGAGCCGGCAGCGACAGACGCACAGGAGAAACATGCGACAGATCGTTCTGGCTTCGACCAGCCCCTACCGCCGCCAATTACTCGAACAGTTGCAGGTGCCGTTTATTCCCGCCGCACCGGATTTTGAGGAACATATCGATCCGGGCGTCGCCCCGGCGCTGCTGGTGAGACATCTGGCGTTGGGCAAGGCGCAGAGTCTTTGCGAAAAATACCCGGATGCGCTGATTATCGGCTCCGATCAGGTCTTTACCGATCAGCGCGGCCGTCCGCTCGGCAAGCCGGGCAACCATAAGACAGCAGCCCTTCAATTGCAGCAGATGGCCGGCAGGACCCACACATTTTTTACCGGACTGGCGCTGGTCGACAGCCGCACCGGCGAGTTGCAATCCGACTGCGCCGAGTTTGCCGTCACCTTTCGGCCGTTGACGGCGCTGCAGATCGACAACTACCTGCGCCGCGAGCAACCCTACGACTGCGCCGGCTCCTTCAAGATCGAAGGGCTGGGGATTGCCCTGATGGAACGGATGGCCGGCGAGGACTATAATGCCCTGATCGGTCTGCCGCTGATTAAACTTGTCGCCATGCTTAAAAACGCCGGCGTCGATATTCTGGGCGGTTATTGACGCCTGTGCAGCGTTTTAAAGAAGTGAATTGCCACAATGAAAACCGCCAATAAAGATCAAAATTTTTTCCTGCCAATGTCCCGCGCCGAAATGAACCGGCGCGGCTGGCAGGAGCTGGATGTCCTGCTGGTTTCAGGCGATGCCTACGTCGATCACCCGGCCTTCGGTATCCCGCTGCTGGGACGTTTTCTCGAAGAGCATGGCTTTCGGGTCGGCATCATCGCCCAACCCGACTGGCGCGACCCGGAAGCCTTCAAGGTGATGGGCCGCCCGCGGCTCTGCGCGGCGATCTCCGCCGGGGCGATGGATTCGATGGTCAATCATTACACCGCCGCCCGCAAAAAAAGACGCGACGATGCCTATACGCCAGGTGGCCGCGCCGGCGCCCGCCCCAACCGGGCGGTGATTGCCTATACCGCTGCGGTAAAGGGCGCGTTCAAGGGATTGCCGGTTATTATCGGCGGCATCGAAGCCAGTTTGCGGCGGGTGGCGCACTATGATTATTGGGACGACTCGGTCCGGCGCTCGGTACTGGTCGACAGTAAGGCCGACCTGCTGGTCTACGGCATGGGCGAGCGGGCGCTGCTTGAAATTGTCAGCCGCGCGGCGCAGGGGGAAGCGATCGCCGATCTGCAGGATGTTCGTGGAACCGCCTGTTTTACCAGCCTTGAACCAAAGGCAACCGCGATTGTCCTGCCGTCATTCGAAGCGGTCAGCAGCGATCAGGCCGAGTTTCTCAAGGCCTTCAAGCTGGCCGCCACTGAGATGACTCCCTTCGCAGGGCGGACGCTTTATCAACAGCATGGCAGGCGCTGGGTGCAGATCAATCCGCCAGCCACCCCGTTAAGCGAAGCGGAGATGGACCAGCTCTATCAGCTCCCCTTTTTGAAACGGCCGCACCCTTCCTATGCCGAAGCCATCCCGGCCTTTACCCAGATCCGTTTTTCGTTGACCACCCATCGTGGTTGCTTCGGTGGCTGCGCCTTCTGCGCAATCTCAACTCATCAGGGGAAAACCATCCAGTCCCGCTCCGAAGCCTCGGTGTTGGCTGAAGTTGACCGTTTAGCAAAGGATCCGGAGTTTTCCGGAACCATCAGCGATGTCGGCGGGCCGACCGCCAACATGTACGGGCTTTGCTGCGGAAATCCGACCGCCGAAAAGGTCTGTCGTCGCAGCGACTGCCTTTTTCCGCAGCCCTGTTCAAATCTGATTAAATCGGACGTTCGTGCCGTCGACCTGCTCAACAGAATCCGCGTTCACCCCGGTGTGCGGCATGCCTTTGTCGCTTCCGGCATTCGTTACGACCTGCTTGAGCATCAACAGGATTATTTCGAGGCGCTGCTCGAGCACCATGTCGGCGGGCTGTTGAAAGTGGCACCGGAAACCGCAAGCAGCTCGGTGGCGAAGATTATGCGCAAGCCCGGCCCGCAGGCTTTCAGCGAGTTTCTCCAGCAGTTCCGCGAGACCAGTCAGCAGCTCAACCTGCGTCAGGGAGTGGTGCCCTATTTTATTGCCGCGCACCCCGGCTGCACGCTGTCGGACATGCTCGACACGGCGTTGTTTCTGCGCCAGCACAACCTGAAAGTCGAGCAGGTACAGGAGTTCACCCCGACCCCCGGCAGCGTTGCCACCTGCATGTACTATACGGGCAAAGACCCTTTTACCGGCAACGCAGTGTATATCCCGCGCTCCGCCAACGAGAGGCGTTTGCAGAAAGCCGTGCTGCTCTGGCACCTGCCCGAGAACCGGCGGGATATTCTGGAGGCCCTGAAATTGTGTGGCAGGGAGAAAGACGCCAGGCTATTTTTAGATTCCGTCAGACCTAAAGGGCAAAAGCGATAATCGGCTGAATGTGATGGCCTCGCGGTGGTTTAGCGAACTCGCTGCCGCGCATTTTTGATTGACTGTATCCACAGCTAAAGATTACAAATAAAGTTCAATTTTAATAAAAACGATTGAAAGCCCCAAGCTGTCAAAATGATACAACTTGAAAACCGACAATCGAATTCTGCCAAAACGAAACAGAAAAAACCGAAAGGCAGTCGTAAATCCACAGCCAATTCGGTCGGGGTCGCATCGACCTTCGAGCGACAGGAGCTGAAGAATTTTTTCGTCAGCTACCTGACCACCATGCTGCTGGTCGAAGGCTTGATCTTCTTCTTCTGTTTTATCAACCATCTAGCGACCGATAGTCCGGCCTTCCCCTGGAAACCTTATCTGTTCGCCACCTTCATCACCCCCATTGCCATTACTTTTGTTTTCGGATTGATCATTCTGACTTTCAATAAGTATTTCTTTAAAGGTGCGGTGGAGGATACTGCTGGGGGTGCCGCCTTCTATTCGGGGCTGAATCTCAAGCAGGACGATAAATTGGCCGCTTTTTTTCAGGTCACTCAGCGGTTGCCGTTTCTGCTCAGTCTGCTGCTGCTGATCGCCGCGACGGCGGTCGCTTACAAGTTGGATGCTATCGCTCTTTATGCCGCACAGGCCGGAGCGGCAACGGCACAGTATCTGTTCTTCACCCTGATCGCAGTGATGGTGATGACCGCGATAGGCATCGGTGTCTGGATGATTCTCAGCTACCGGTTGCGCCAGAACACGCTGACCAGCAGCCATCAATACAAGATGCAGCTGATGAGCCAGTTCGGGATGGTGTTGTTGGATGACGGCACCATGCTCGACAAGGACGGCAAGGTGGTTTATCAGCAGGATGCTGTCGCGCGGGTCGGGTTCGAAACTGGCGATGCTGAAGTCCAGCTGATCGAAGAGGTTGGTAACGACAGATAACCTGTTTCTCAGGATTTACGCAAAAACAAACCCCCGGCTGCTCGTTGCCAAGCCGGTCGGTTAATCTGTTGACGAATTGAGTGCCCACTTATAGAATTCCCCTTGGAGCTAGGTCTCCAGGGGGATTTCTTTTGGGAAAACATCGGACCGGACCACGCATACCTGTTGCCGTTGACGGTCTCCAGGTTA
>DATCYW010000064.1:0-21146 GCA_036526255.1 Malonomonas sp.
ACACTTTTTTACAAATACTGGAGGTCAATTTGTTCGAGAAAAAGCCCATTACATCGTTGGTTGCGGACGCTCTCAAACAAATATCGGACCCTCAGGATGATAACCAACTGAATTTATTCAACTGTTAACCGGACAGTAGTAAACTTATAAATGAAAAGTGGCGTGCAGTACTGAAAATTGGAGGAGGAGACCATGCGCAAATTGCTGCTGGTATTGACGATCCTCTGCTTTCTCCTGTCACCGATACAAAACTCCCATGCCAATCTGTTTGGAGATATTCTCGATAAAGCCAAGCAGGCCGCGGAGCAAGTGGTCACCGAGACCATCGGCGGCAAGACGGATAAAGCAAACCCCACCCCGCAACAGAATCCACCTCCGCCAGCACCAGCTGAACAGCCTGTCAGCAAACCATCCCCGTTAACCGATCAGGTTTTGGTCAAGCAGATCCAGACGCGTCTGAATCAACTCGGCTACAATGCCGGCACCCCTGATGGTCTCTACGGGCTCGGCACCCGCAAGGCGATCGTGGCGTACCAGCAGAGTCAGAACCTGAGGGTCGATGGCCAGCCGAGCGAGGCACTGTTGGCGAGCTTGAACGCAACCAGAGAAGCCGATTCGGCCCCGCAGAAGCTGGCTGCGGAGACCAGCCTGCCGGAACCGACCCCCGCTACGGCAATGCTTGCCGCGGTTCATTATCGCCCCTACCTGCTTGATGATGAATTCAGCCTGAAGCGGGTGGTGCTGACCGTGCATCCCGAGTTGCAGTCAGTGGTCAGTAACGAGTTTCAGTGGCACAAACGCAAGGCCGGGTTAAAGACTCAGCTGCGCGAAGAGGCAAAAGCCGCGCAGCTTTCTTTTGAGCTGCAACCGTGGCGAGAGTCTTCGACAACCAAAGGGCAGCCGGTGGAACTCATCAAGTACGATTTCTCCCGGCAGGCTTTTCAGGTTCGCTTCGCCACCGGCACGGCCCGCCAGGTGACGCCAAAGATGCTGCTGCCCGGCGGCGGAGAACCGGCAGAAAAATATGAGCAGCAGATAAACTGGTTTGCAGTTGCGCCGGATCAGGCCGAACAGATTGACAGCTATTTCGGCAACCGGCAGCGCCGCGCCTATCTGCATTATCGACTCAGGGCAACCGGAGCCCTGATCAATGCGTCGCGGCCGACCCCGGTTATGGAGTTTGTGGACGATCAGCTTGACCTCTATGCCATCGAGTCAACGCCTCAGGGCAACACAATGCAGACGGAATATAAGTTTCTGGCCAGGGTCAAGTTGCCGACCACCGCAAGCGCTGCGGCACTGCCGGTCGTTTCTCCGTCGGTTGTGGTGACCCCTTCCGGCAGTGCCGAAGGCATCGTGCAGCATGCCGAAATCGATGGCATCAAGCTCGGTATGCCCGTCGATGCCGCCCTGCAGCTGTTGCGTGAGCGTGGCTACAAAATGGAGCAGCCGAGTCAGTTCAGCAAGCTGACCGGGGTGACAATTCATGGCCAGAGCGAAGAAACGGATGGTTCAGGCTGGATCAAGATTATGCTGCGGCAGCACAACGGCGTTGTTTACCAGTACCAGAAGGAAGTGACCTATATGCTCAACAAACTGCCGGCCGGAACCTCTGCGGCTGATCTGGAGCAGAGGTATCACACGGAATTCACAGGAAAGTTTTCCGGAGCCCGCTATTCTCATGCGGCCCCGAATGGTTGGCAGCATTTCGATGACAGCACACCGCCACCCTACAATAGAAAAGTCACCTCGCCCCATGCCCTTGTCCTCGTAGGTGTCATTAAGAGGAGTGGCAGATTCATGGCCACCGTCAATCTCACCTGGCAGGAGTTGGTAGGGCTGAGCTGGTAGTGAAGCAAGAGGGGGAAGGCTGTGGTGAAAAAATAAAATGGTCGATGGCTTGAAATCTCATTAAGATTTGATATTGGTTAGGGTAAGACAGGGAAAATAAAATCAATCCCGAAAAGCCAATCCTTCCGTGAGGAGGGGACGGAAAGCGCCGGGTCTTTGTAGTAAAGATGGCCGAGCTGCCGAAGGATATCCAGATCCAGAGGTTACGCTCGGCCATCTTTGTTTCTGTCGACTTACTCTTGCTGACTTATGCAGCGAGTAACAGTCAAAGCAGACAAATCTGTGCCGGAAAATCATGAGTGAATAAGAGAGAGGCTGTTTCTGAGGGGGGAATGCCGTGACGTCTGCCAAGCGTGTAATTTATCAATTCGATAGTGCCATGAGGCTGCTTGTCTTAATTCTGGCAGTAATCCTCTCTTCGTGCGTTCCACATAACCAACCACCGAATACGCAGGTTTCAGCGCTGGCCCCGATTCTGGAAACGATTACCCTCTGGCCAGATAGAGAGGGCGCCACTTACAAATCGATTGAATTTTCTGTTCCAGAATCCGGGAATGCCATTCTTGCTGTGGAGAACCGTCCTGCTGCAAGCGATCTGAACTATGAGCGCATGTGGAGTGCAGAAATTCGTTTAAACGACAGGGTTGTTTTTTTAAGGAATCTGTTCCATCGCAAGCAGGATGCTCTGACTGTTCAGGTTTCATTGTTGCAGGGGGCGAACCGACTCGAGATCTCCTGTAGCGGCAAACCAAGCAGCCGACTGTCTGTTCGTATCGACGCGCCAGCGGACAGGATTGTCATGTCAGCGGTGCCAGATTTACCTTTACGCGGAGGCGCTCCTGTCGAGGTGAAGGCCACGGTGACCGGGCTAGGAGTGCCTGTGCCTAAGGCAGAGGTCCTGTTCAGAGCGCAGGGGGCGGGAACCCGGATCGAGAGAGTCTCTCTTGCTGACCAGCAGGGGACTGCGACGGCAATAATCGCAGGGTTCAACGCCGGTGACGGACTGGTCGGTCCCCATGGTGTCGACGCTGTACCGTCCGGGTCATACCGGATAAATACCTCTGCTACAATTTTAGCGACAGGCGAAGCGACCAGTCGAGAATTCACAGTCAAGGCGACCGAGCCTGGAACTCCCCATCCTCTGCTGCTGGGGACACCGCGCGCACAACCCGCCGGCCTGCCTGTCGGGGGAGGAGCGAAACAGAGTTCTCTGCCGGGCGCTAAAGGCACGACACGTCCCGATAATTCAGGGGAGACCACCATAGTCAAGTTTCTCGTGCTGGTTGCGGGAACGTCAACACCGCCCCAATTTTTATATCTGGATGAAGTTGATGCGCAAGGGAAACCCCTCTCAGCTGAGCATCTTGCTGTCGCGACACTCAAGGATGATGGGAAAGGCGTTGACACGCGGCCAGGAGATTTCGCCTACACGGGAACTTACAAGGTTCCGGACCAGAAAGAAGCAGAGAGGTATTTTCGGGCCAGAGCGGTGTATTTTGGTAAAACGGTCCTCTCCGGCAGTATGACTTTTGGCATCACGCCTTTTCCGCTTCGAGCACGCAGATCGGACCAAAACAAGCTGGTAGACGACCCGCATAGCGACTCCCGGTACTATTCCAACGAGGTTGTCTTAAAGGTTGTCCCCGGTGTTTTGTCGAGCCAAATCAGGGAATTTGCTGCAGCTGCTGGTGGCGAGGTGGTCGGCGTCGTCCCGCCGTTACGGACCTATCTGCTGGACATCGCCGGAAACGGCGAAGCGAGTGGTGTACAGAAGGCCATCGCTGTTCTCTCTCTTCTTGATGGTGTTGAGCGTGCTTCGCCCAATCATGTGGTCAAGGCAGCTGCATTCCCATCAGGCCAGCCGAATGATGACAAGTACTGCAGCGGTCCATCGGATGAGACCTGTCAGTGGCACTTGCAGAAAGTGCAGGCGCTGGAGGCCTGGCAACTGGCCGGCGGCGGAGCGCCGACTCAAGCAGTCGCCATCCTCGACATCGGGGTCGATTGCTCCCACGCCGATCTTATCGGCAAGTGTGCGCGTGATGATGCGGGCAGGTCTGACCACGGCACCGGAGTCGCCGGCATTATTGCCGCGATTGCCGATAACGATCCGGATTCTGTCGAGAACGCGACCGATATAGTTGGTGTCGCCTATGGAACAGAGCTGTACCCATATCTCGTCGCAGATGTTTACGCAATGCTGGAAGGCACCTTTTTCGCGGGATTGAGCGGCGAGGAAAAAATTATCAACATAAGTCAGGTTGCAGGATCCGACGATGGGTCGATCCTTGATCTCGTCTGCGGCATCATTGATTCCAATCGGCTGGTTGTCGCTGCTGCGGGCAACCCCTCTGTTTCTATCGATTGCAACTCTGCAGGGTCCGTCGATTACTTTCCCGCGACCTACAATACCACTGGTACGTGCAGCAGTGGTGCCGATCTCAAAGGGGGCCTGCTTGTCGTTGGCGCCACCGATATCAACGACAAACTGGCCCGGTGGGAAGAAGGCGGAAGTTCCAAATGTAGTGACCGGGCCAATGTTGATCTGTATGCGCCGGGTAA
The DNA here is from genome assembly GCA_036526255.1 of Malonomonas sp. Classification (GTDB taxonomy): domain Bacteria; phylum Desulfobacterota; class Desulfuromonadia; order Desulfuromonadales; family Geopsychrobacteraceae; genus Malonomonas. Next base: position 4,414 of record DATCYW010000064.1, read on the forward strand.
AAACATCTACACGACCAGCTTGATTTCCACAACACATCCTGCCGGGATCCAGCAGGTAAGCGGAACCAGCTTCGCTACCCCGATTGTCTCAGCAGCCGCCGCGATTCTTTGGAGCAGAAATCCGACCTGGACGCCCAGGGAGGTTCATGACCGGCTAATCAGTCGAGCTGATATGCTGACCAGCGGGGCGGGTGATCTGTTTCCGATCGGTGGGAATCCACGGCTCAATCTCAAAATGGCGCTTGGAGATCCGCCGACCGACATTATCCTCCCTCCGGCCAATCTTCGTATCGTCGAGAATTGCATCAACGGAACTGTGCTTGCTACCCTGTCCGCTGTAGACCCCGACGGAGATGAAACATTCGCCTACTCATTCGTTGACAGTTCTGGGGCCTCTACACAGGATATAGGTCCATTTCGGATCAACAGAGATACCGGGGTGATTACCCTCACCGGGTGTCCGCTCGATTCATTGACCAACCTCACTTACGATATCGCGGTCCGCGTCGCCGATTCGGTTAACTTCACCTATGACGAAAACTTCACAATCCGGGTGCAGGGCGTATATGCCTTTGACTTTGAAACGCCCGATCTCGCTGCAGAAGAGCTCATGACCATGGATCCATATGAAACCAACAACCGGGTCTCTTTCAGGGTCGAGGATGACTTTGGCTTTCCCGATGCGGTCGTGGGGCTGGTAAAAAACAGAGCGACCAGTGCCTGTGGTCTTCCAGGTCAGCAGCGGGCTCGTTCTGAAATCACGGCTTCTGCCGCGACAGAACTGGCTTATGCCGTGCTTGATATGCCAGACAATACACCCGCTGGGGGCAGGGTATTCGTCATCGATAACGTGCCGATCGAGGAGTAGCCGTCCGTATTTTCGTTTGAATTGCAGAGGGTATAACAACGTCATCATTTTCGATCGATCAAAGGGGGAGCTATGACAGGCAAGCCGGTAGGAACAAGCAGGTTCTGGGGTTTCAGAATGATTCTTATCATGGTCGTTTTTCTCGGCCTCACGCCTCTGTCCGGAGAGGTTGCCGCTCTGACGCTGGATGAGGCGGTCTCAAGACAGCTGGAGGTCGGGCCTGTGCTCGGATTGCCCTGTGAAGAGCTGCTCGGAATCCCGCGTGATCTCAGCAGTCTTGTCGGTGCGCTGAATACTAACATCTGTGGCAGGGCTGCCCCAGTCGGAGGGACCTTCCCTTCGCAGTCTGCCGGTGGCGGAGCCGCTACGCCACCGACCGTCTCCGGTCTTGTTCAGCTGCGCGCGGACGCAGCGCGAGAGAAGGGCGATGGCAAAAGTGACCCCGTTAACGTGACTGTCGAGCTTGGCAAGCGATATGGTTTGTTCCTCTCCAGCGACTTTGAAACTTTAGACCGGGATGTGACCACCTATGAAGGTGGTTATGACTCCAGTGTCTGGCGGTTAACAATCGGTTCCGATGCGATGATTACAGATCGACTGACTCTGGGGATCGCTTTTGATATGTCCCGGCAGGCTGGTGATTTTTTCGGCGGCGGCAACTTTGATATTGATTCCTATGGTGTCGTCGGTTTTGGAATTTATCTTCCAACTGAAGAATCTTTCGTACAATTTTATGGCGGCTACACCCTGCAGTCACATGAACGAAGACGTCTCACCGCTATCACGGAAATTGAAGAAAGCAGTGGAACTATTACATTTAGGACAAGTGGTCAGGCCCGTACGGAATATGACGCAGACCAATATAGTGCCGGCGTGCAGACCGGGTACGACTTCTTGTTTGGCGGTTTCTCGATAGGGCCGCGGGTCGGTCTGGACTGGGTTCACAGTAAGTACGACACCTACAGTGAAGCGGACAGCTCCGGCCTTGGGCTTACCTTTTACAATGACGAAAAAAAATCACTTCAATCCTCTGTCGGTCTGCTGGGGACAGTTAACGCCAGCACCGATTTCGGCGTTGTAACGATGCAGCAGAGCGTCACTTGGAAGCATGAGTTTGATCAGGACCAGCGGAATGTAGAGGTGAGTTTTGTGGATGATACGCTGGCAAGGCGTTTTCGTTATCAAACAGAAAAGCCGGACCGGGATTTCTATGAGTTCAATGCCGGTCTTTCCCTGATTCTTCCTAACGGCATCCAGCCTTACGTGAATTATCGGGCGCTCTTTGGCCACAGTTACATAGAGAATTATGCTGGAACGATTGGCATACGGGTTGAGCTTTAATCGTAAAAAAACACCCAACAGACTTGATCTCTCATTAAATTCTGATAGAAATGTAGTTAGGTAGGAGAATGATTTTCACCCCGAAAAGCCAATCCTTCCGCGAGGGGGGGACGGAAAGCACCGGGTCTTTTGGAGAAAGATGGCCGAGCTGCCGAAGGGAAATATCCTTCTGGCGGGTTCGGCCATCTTTCTGTTTCTGGTCTGAAGTTTCTGCCCGAAAGGAGGAGCAATAAGACTCCTGTTCCACGAAGAGGACGGCCAGGAGCATGTTGACCTCAATTTGTCAGCGTGAGTTTGCACGTAACTCAAAACAAAAAGGAGGCATATCATGGCATTTCGAAATTCACCCATTTCAGAAGCGGCCCATCTGGATGAAATCGGCTTTCCTGAATTCACTGCCAAGCTGATAACGGATACTTTTGATGCCCTGGTTTCGGCCAATCTTCGTCAAACAGAATCCTATATCGAGCTGATTCAGAGTGTCTCCAAAACCCTCACTGAATTTATTAAAGAGACGTCGGATGACATCAGTGGCGAAGAGTTGCTGCAGTTTCTCGCGACTGTGGTTCCGGAGGCGGAGAAGAAGGTCAAGGTCGGGGAAACTCTGAGTACCGAGGATGCAGCGGCACTGAATACTGCAGTTAAGCTGCCGGTTGCTGCTGCGCCCTATAATCAGGCGGATGTCGCTGATACGACGGCGATTGACCAATCCAAGTTTGATGCGATCCTTGATGCGGTGGCACACAGAATCTCGGCGAGCAGATATGACCTGTTGAAAGAGATGGTCAAGCAAGGGATGTTGCGACTGGTGGTAGAGGATGGACTGATTGAGACCAGGCTGACCTTCAGGGCCTATGCCTCTACTTATTATCAGAATCTCTCGACCACGTATCAGAGAAACACCTATCAAAACCGCAGCAAGGGTGGAACCGGCGCGATCTTCTCGTTGTTCGGAAGTTATTCCAGCGCGACAAAACGAACTGCGTTAGGCATCCGGACCACCAAAGAGACCCAGCAGGATACGTCTGGCAGCAGCGTCTCGATTTTCGGCATGGTCCGAATCAAGTTCAAGACCGACTATCTGCCACTGAATGCCTAACTTTTCCGGGGGGAACATATGAGTGAGAATCCTGCTCCGAACGAGCTGGGGTTCGTTGAATTCGCTGCCAAGCTGATCAGTGAGATGTTCGATGCCGTTGTCACCGCGCAGTTTGACCAGGAAAAACGCCTGGCCGAACTGGCAGCGGCGGCGGCTGTTACGGTAGAAGAATTTGGTGAACAGTATGTCACCGACGAACAGATTGCTGCTGAGCTTGAGGAACTGTTTCCCGGCGACTCTTCAGAGCAACCTGTTGCGGTGTACCTTGGTGCCCCTTATCGTCCTGGAACCAAACAGGATGCAGAGCTGCCACCGATTGCGGCCGTGCTGGGACTGAAGCTGGTCAGCGGCGATTATACGACCAGGGATAAACAGACCTTTCTAGCAGAAAAAGGCTACAACAAGGTTCTGGCGCTGGTTCGGGGTAGGCTTGCGCAAGCGCAGCTTTCGACCATAAAGCATATCGTCAGAAACGGTTTCCCCCGGGTCATCGTGGATGCCGGAAAGGTCAACGCGAAGCTGACCTACGAGGTGTTGAGCAGCGAGGACGCCGTTCAGCCGGAAAGGGTTAAGCGGCTGGCGGCGCCGCTTGGCCGGCTGCAGAATATTGCCTATATCCCGAAGTCATCGGCACTCGCAAATTTTCGTCTGGTTGTGCGGCAGGCGGACGACCGGGCGCCGCAGGCCTCACAACTTAAGGTCAATGTGTATGGCGAAGTTGAGATCAGCTTCAAGACGATTGTCTGATGGAAGATAAAGCCCCTGCAGGCTTAGATTTCACTGAGCTGGCCAAGCTTATTTCGGCTGAACTCGATAGTGGCCTGTCTACAGTCAATTCTGTCGCCCCCTGGAGTGGTCGTTTTCATATCACTTCAATGCGGGTGCAGATCGGTCAGCTGCCAGCCGAACAGGACGAGCCTGAGCCTCTTCCCGACAGTAATGAACCGCCGGCTCGTCCCCTTGCTCTGCTGCCGCACCAGCGTTATCAGCTTGCCGACCGTGGCTGGCTGCTTGGGGTTGAGATTGCCGCCGGCGGTGCACCGGCCAAAATCAAAGTTCAGGATGAGCCTGTCGCGGCGCTTCCTGTCGAACCGCGAACCAGTGCCGCGACCCTGTTTCGCGAGCTCCCGGTCGCAGCGGTCAGGGGGGTCAGCACAATCTGGCAGCAGACCCTGAATGACTACAATATTGTTACGGTCGGCGATCTTATCGATCTGAGCTACGACGTCCGTCATAAGCTGATCACAGCAACAAAAAAGAACTACCCGCTCATCATCCATTCCAGAGTCAAACAACTGCGGTACGCAATCCCCCGCATCCCTGAATCCAAAGCCGATGGGATGTCGCTGTATTCGCTGGTTGGCGAACCACCGGCCGGGCTGCGCAAACAGATTGGCGAACAGCTGATTTCCATATCGGCAGCCGAGCAGCTCGCCGATTTTCTGGCGTTGCTCTATGCAGTGCTGGACAGCCGTGTGCTCCGGTCTTTTACTCTCCTTCAGTTACGAGAGATCTCACAGGGGAAAGCCGCTCATCCGGCCGCGCTTCTTAAAGTCGCCGGTCCGGCTGCTGTGCCTCCAACTCCTTAATCCGTTCCTTCAATGCTTTTTCTGCGGTTTTCTGAGCCGTTGAGTCGCGCATGATCGCGGCGACTCCGAGCATTTTTCCGCTGCTGTCCTTGACCATCGCGATGGAAAAATCACTGAACAGGCGGCTGCCGTCTTTGTGCTGGGCCGGGACCGAGAGCAGGTCGCTGCCGTACTTGGTTGCACCGCTGCCCATGACGCCGAGGTAGCCTTCATTGTGGCGCGCTTGCAGTTTCTCCGGGATGATCAGGTCGAGGGATTTGCCGATGGCCTCGGCAGCGCTGTAACCGAAAATCCGCTCGGCGCCGCGGTTCCAGAATTGAATGTTGCCGTTCTGGTCGGCGAACAGAATGGCGTCGGCGGAGTCTTCGCAGATTGCCGCGTAAATTTGCTGTTTCATTGATGTTTCCATGCTGTGGCCTTTAAATGAAGTGGCCGCGAGTCGTCAGGCGACTCGCGGCGGTGAATTGACTACGGGTTCTGAATGTAGGCATTCTTTCTGGTGTAGAACCACCAGTTGAGCACCAGGCAGATGAAGTAGAAGATCGCAAAGCCGTACAGGGCATATTCCGGGGTGGTGGCCTTGATCTGCTCGCCGAACACCTGCGGGATGATGAATGCGCCGTAGGCGGCGACCGCTGATGTCCAGCCGAGGACCGGCCCGGCCTGCTCTTTGTCAAAAATCATGGCGATGGAGCGGAAGGTTGAGCCGTTACCAACGCCGGTCGCGGCGAACAGGATGATGAACAGCAGCAGGAAGGGGTAGAAATATTCTTCCGGCGTCGCCGAGGCGTAGGCGGCTTTCATAAAGTAGGCGCAGCCGAGCGCCGAGATGATCATGACGATCGAGACCCACTGAGTGACCAGGGCGCCACCGAGTTTATCCGAAATCTTTCCGCCGACCGGGCGGATCAGGGCGCCGATAAAAGGTCCCATCCAGGCAAACATCAGCGCGCTGGGGCCGTTGGGATTGGCGGTATTGTGGGTCAGTACGCCATCAACCAGAATGTGGGAAAAACCGAAGATGACCTTGATCGACAGCGCGAAGGCAGCAGAATAGCCGATGAACGAACCGAAGGTCATGGTGTAAATGACGGTCATCGCCCAGGTGTGCTTGTTGTCGAAGATCTTGTACTGCCGTTCCAGATTGGCACGCAGATCTCCTCGGGTCAGATATTTCATGCCGAACACGGTGGCGGCAATAACCAGCGGCAGCACGATCCATTTGCTCAGCAGGCCCAGGCCGACCGGTGCCGGTAGCAGCAGGTAGAGACCGATACTGGCGGTGACAAAGGCGATCAGCAGCAGCCCGCTGATCTTGATAAAGGCCTTGAGTGCCGAATCGACATCCGGGGAAACCGTGTCGGTTTTGATGTTGTTCATGCCGAAGAATCCGGCAAACGCCAGTGGAATCAGCAGGATCAGCCAGACATAGCCGGCGTTGTGAATATAGGTTTCGGTGCCGGCGGGGATCTTGCCGATCAGGGTGCCACTGGTGTTGATGAGGGTCTGCGACTTGCCGCCGAATAGGCCGAAGGTCATCACCAGCGGGATCAGAATCTGCATGGTGGTGACGCCGAAGTTACCCAGTCCGGCGTTCAGTCCCAGTGAGGTGCCCTGCACCCGTTTCGGGAAGAAGAAGCTGATGTTCGACATCGACGAGGCGAAGTTGCCACCGCCGATTCCCGACAGCAGCGCCAGCAGGTAGTAGATTTCGATTGGCGTCGCCTTGTTCTGTAGCGCGATGCCGGTGCCGATCGCCGGAATCATCAGCAGCGCGGTGGTAAAGAAGATGGTGTTACGCCCGCCGGCGATGCGGATCAGAAAGGAGCTGGGAATTCGCAGCGTCGCACCGGTCAGGCCGGCGATGGCCGACAGGGTGAACAGCTGCGACTGGCTGAACGGGTAGCCCAGATTGATCATCTGGACGGTGATGATGCTCCAGTAGAGCCAGACGGCAAAGCCGCAGAGCAGGCTGGGGATTGAAATCCACAGATTCCGGGTCGCGATTTTTTTTCCTTGAGAATTCCAGAACTTTTCGTCCTCGACGTCCCACTTTTCCAGATTAATCGACATTTTTAGCCTCCTGTTTGTAATCCTCAAATAAGGTCATTTTGTCCTGTTCGATCTTCTGCATATCTTCAGGGTGTTTCTCTTTCATCATCTTGGTCGCGACCATGTGCATCCAGAGTAGGCAGGCCAGCGAGAGCGCGAACATGAACATCCAGCAGCTCGACCAGAGGCCGGTCCATTCGAGCAGGTAACCGAAGACGATAGGGCAGAAAAAGCCGCCCAGTCCGCCGAGCACTCCGACCATGCCGCCGACCACTCCCACCTCTTCGGGAAAGTAATCCGGAATCAGTTTGTACACGGCGGCCTTGCCGATCCCCCAGATACTGCCAAGCAGCACGACCAGAATCGCGAAGATCCAGACGTTCGCCTGAAAGAAGATCCGCGTGACCCCCTTGGCCAGCAGCTCTTTCTTTTTCACCTGCTGACCGACTTCGACCGCTGGTTCCTGCCAGGTCTGTTTGGTTGGCAGAATCAGCAGCGTTTCGTCGTAGTTTTTCAGCGCCGGTCTGCTGTTGATCGCATAGCTTTTGTCGTTGACCGTGATTGAGCTTGTCGTGACTTCGGTGACGGTTCCGGCGCGTACCGCCATGACGCCGCGCCCCGGCGAATAGATATCCATTTTCGGTATGATCACCATGAAACTGATCAGCACCGAAGAGCCGAGCACCCAGTACATGATGGTGCGGCCGCCGAACTTGTCGGACATCCAGCCGCCCAGCGCCCGGATCACTCCCGACGGCAGGCTGAAGGCCGCGGCGAACAGGCCGGCGGTGACCAGCGGCAGGTAGTAGACGTTGACGAAATAGGGGACCAGCCACTGGGAGAAGGCGACGAAGCAGCCGAACACCAGAAAGTAGTAGAGACCGAAGCGCCAGACCATGATGTTCTTCAGCGGGGTCAGCATCTGTCTGAAGGTTTTGTTCGATGAGGCCGGTTTTTTGTTTTCGGCGAAGATGAAAAAGAGCACGCCCATCGCCGCCAGCATGATGGCGTAATAGACCGGCAGCTCGCGCCAGCCTTCAATATTGGCGCCGTTGTTGGTCAGTTTGTTCAACAGCGTCGGTGCCAGCATGGTGGTCAACGCGGCCCCGGCGTTACCAGCGCCGAAGATACCCAGTGCAGTTCCCTGCCGCGCCCGCGGATACCAGACCGAGGTAAAGGCGATGCCGATGGAGAAGCTGACCCCCGCCAGACCGAAGCCGAAGCTGCAGAGGGCGAAGGTGGTGAAGCTGTCCGCCTTCGAGAGCAGATACATCGGGATGGCGCAGATGATCAGCAGCGTGCCGTAAATCGGTTTGCCGCCGAACTTGTCTGTCAGCATCCCGGCCGGAAGGCGAAAGATCGATCCGGTCAGCACCGGAATCCCCATCAGCCACCCGATCTCAACCGGCCCCCATTTAAACACCTGGTTGTCGGCCAGAAAGGTCACCAGGACTCCATTGAACATCCATGCGGCGAAACAGACGGTGAACGCCAGAGTATTCAGAAAGAGGATCTTGTGTGATTTTCCAGTGGCAGCTTCAAGCATGGGCACACCTCGGTAATGGTTGTTCAGTTAAGCCTTCTGCGGCGTTACGGCGCCAACTCGTTTTACGACTGATTCCGCTGCCGGTACCAGACCACCACCTGATAGGGGCGGCTGATATAGGCAAGCGGGATACTGACCACGTGTACCAGTCGGGAGAAGGGGAACAGCGCGACCAGGAAGAACGCGTTGAAGGCATGCAGCTTGACGACGAACGGCATGCTGGCAAGGTACTGTACCTTCGGGCTGAAGCCGACCAGCGACCAGAGCCAGGGCGAAACCGTGTGCAGGTACCAGAAGCCCCCCCAGCGCAGGGACACGGCGATATAGACACCGGTGATGACCTGGATCAGCAGCGCCAGCAGCAGCAGCCAGTCAACCTTGGTCGTTACGGCACAGACTCTGGCATTCCCGGCGCGGCGGAACATCAGCACCAGAATGGCGAGAATAGTGACAACGCCCAGGGCAATCCCCGAAACTTCGAGAAAATAGAGCCGTCCCGGCTCGCCGAGCAGCGCTCCCCAGAGACCGGGAAACAGAAACGCCAGAAAGTGCGCGATCAGAATCAGCAGGATCGCGTAATGCCAGGGGACCGAGCCCCAGAACAGTGCTTTGCTCTCGAGAAACTGCGATGACTGGGACGAATAGGAATAGCGGTCGAAACAGTAGCGGTAGAGACCGACGGCAACAGCCAGGGCCACGGCTACGTAGGGAAATACGCCGAATAAAATCATATCGATCATGATAGTGCTCCTTTACCCGTGCTGTTTTCGCTCAGAAAACTCTGCAGGGTTTTCAGCAGTCCCTTATAGGGGTGATCATCGTTTTCAATGGCGGCAATAATCTTTTCCAGCGCCGGCAGTAAGCCATCGTTGATCAGTTCATCGCGACAGTCCTGATCGTCGATGCGACCGATGAAGCGCAGCATCTCGCTGATGTGATCGGGCAGTTCGCTGCCCGCGCTATAATCGTGCTGCCGGTAAATTTCCTGTAACTTCATCAGAAACATGGTGCGTTGCTGACTTTCACCGCAAAGCTGATAACCGACAAAGGGGTGACAGAGCGGCTGCAGGTCGAAGGTTGCAGTGAAGATCTCTTCAATCCGCGCCTGATCGGTTGTCGCCAGCGCCGTGACAAAATCCTGCAGCTGCGGTGCTACCTCAGGACAGTGCTGCCGCAGCAGCTTTTGACAGGCCGCTGCGGTTGTCTGAACCGCAGTCTCCGGGTAGCTGAGCAGTGTTGAGAACTGCTGACAAATCTGCTGGTGAGCTTGCAAAGTTGTCATGATTACCACCGTCTCTTCGGCGCTTTACGGCTACCGAAGCCCATTTCCTGCTTGTAGGTCTCCGGATCCATTCCGGCTTCTACCGCCCGATCGCGCAGCATCGGTGGTACGACGATCCGTTCTTTGATTCGCGTCAGGCTGGTCATCCGATAGATCGCCTCAATCTGCTCGCTGGTGAGCCCGGTAATCTCGCGTGCCTTGGCCGATTCTGTCTCTTTCATGTCGCCGACACTGGTTGCGCGGCGCTGAATCCGCACCGCGATCAGCCGGCGGTAGACCGCTTTGACCTCTTCCTCATTGCCGCCGGAAAACAGCCCGGCCAGATAGCGCATTGGCAGTCGGGCATTTTCCAGGGTGGTGAAGAAATCTTCGGCCATTTTCTGCGAGCCCTGATTGTCCATCGACAAAACTGGCAACAATGGCGGCACATAGAACAGCATCGGCAGGGTACGGAATTCCGGATGCAGCGGCAGTGCGATCCCCCACTCTTTGACGAATTTGTAGACCGGCGATGCCTGCGCGGCGGCCAGCACCTCTTCGGCAATCCCCGCCTTCAATGCTGCGGCCTGCACTGCCGGATCATGCGGATCAAGGATCATCTCGCGCTGCGCAGCGGCCAGTTCGCCGTCGCTTTTCATGGCGACCGATTCGATCTGGTCGGCGTCGTAAAGCAGCACGCCCAGATAGCGGATGCGACCGACACAGGAGTGGAAACAGGCCGGGGCTTCGCCGGCTTCCTGACGCGGGTAGCAGAGGATGCATTTTTCCGACTTGCCGCTGGTCCAGCCGTAGTAGGTTTTTTTGTAGGGGCAGGCCGAAACGCACATCCGCCAGCCGCGGCACTTATCCTGATTGATGAGCACGATGCCGTCCTCGCCGCGCTTGTAGATCGCCCCTGAAGGGCAGCTGGCAACGCAACCGGCGTTCAGGCAGTGGTTGCAGATGCGTGGCATGTGGAAGAAGACCATCTTCTCGATGGCGAACAGCTGCTGCTGCTCCTCTGCGGTCAGCTGCACGACGCCCGGATCGTTGGCGGCGTAGATGTTCGAGCCGGAGAGGTCGTCGTCCCAGTTGGGACCGGCCTCGATCTTCATCGGCTTGCCGCTGACCATCGACACCGGTCGGGCGGTCGGCTGATCGTCACCGGCCGGGGCGCTGGTCAGGTCTCCATATTTGAAGGTGAACGGCTCGTAGTAGTCGTCCATGGTCGGCAGATCGGGGTTGTGGAAAATTTTCCCCAGGCTGCTGGCCTTGCCGCCCATTTTCAGTCGCAGCTGGCTGCCGGACAGCTCCCAGCCGCCCTTGTACTGCTCCTGATCTTCCCATTTGGTCGGATAGCCGGTGCCAGGCTTGGTTTCGACATTGTTCCACCACATGTACTCGGTGCCTTTACGGTCGGTCCAGAGGTTCTTGCAGGCGACGCTGCAAGTGTGGCAGCCGATGCATTTATCGAGATGGAAAACCGTTGATACTTGTGCACGAATGTTCATAGTCAGCTCCTGATTCATTTCAGCTTGTGATCAGTATTCAAGCGGTTACCAGTTCGGTTCGCCGGTCAGCTTGCGCACCAGGATGAAGGTGTCGCGGTTCGCTCCGGTCGGTCCCCAGTAGTTCCAGCCGTAGGTGAACTGGCCGTAGCCACCGACCATCAGGTTCGGCTTCAGGCGGATCCGGTTCAGGCTGTTGTGGCCGCCAGCGCGCTTGTTGCCACGCAGTGGCGATTTGGGAACACCGACGGTCCGTTCCGGCGAATGGTAGAGGAACGAGATCCCCCGCGGCAGCCGCGAGCTGACAATCGCCCGGGTGACCACCACGCCGTGGTCGTTGTAGACCTCGACCCAGTCGTTATCGACCACGCCGATTTCGGCGGCGTCCTGATCGTTGAGCCAGAAGGGGTGGCAGCCGCGCGACAGGGTCAGCATCCGGTGGTTGTCGCCGTAGGTGCTGTGGATGCTCCACTTGCCGTGCGGGGTCAGGTAGTTGAGCATGATGCTCTTCTCTTCGGTTTTGGTGACGATCAGATCCTGCAGCACGCTCGGATCCGGCTTCGGCTTGTACGTCGGCAGGTGCTCGCCGTAAGCGATATAGCTTTCGTGGTCGAGGTAGAAATGCTGCCGGCCGGTCAGGGTGCGCCAGGGCACCAACCGCTCGACGTTCAGGCTGTAGGCGGTGTAAGCGCGACCGTTGTTGGTCAAACCGCTCCAGCAGGGGCTGGTCAGCAGGCGCCGCGGCTGCCGGTCGAGATCGGCAAAGGTGGTGCGGATGCCGCGGGTCTTTTCGGCCAGATCGAGCAACGGTACGCCGACCTTGGCCTCTTCGGCCTGGAAGGCCTTGTAGGAGGCTTCGCCGTTGGTCTCCGGTGCCAGGTGCAGGATGACGTTGGCGGTCTCTTTGGCGTCAACCAGCGACGGGTACGTGTTGCCACCCCATTCGACGGTCGGGTTGTTCTCAAGCAACTCGTCGTAGAATTCTTCGATATTCCACGACAGGCCGTGGGCGCCGATGCCGTTGGCGCGGGCGCCGGGGCCGAAGGAGATAAAGCGGTTATAGAGGTTCTTGTAGTCCCGCTCGACGACGACAAAGTTCGGCATGGTCTTGCCGGGGATCGCTTCGCACTCGCCTTTACTCCAGTCCTTGATGGTCGGCTGGGCCATTTCGGCCGGGGTATCGTGCGCCAATGGCACCGCAACCAGATCGCGGATCGGCTCGGGCAGATGCACCTCGGACAGCTCACTGACCTTCTTCGCCAGCGATTTGAAGATGTCCCAGTCGCTGCGTGATTCCCAGCACGGCGGCACGGCCGCCTGCAGCGGGTGGATGAAGGAGTGCATGTCGGTGGTGTTCAGGTCATCCTTCTCGTACCAGGTTGCGGTCGGCAGGATGATGTCCGAATAGAGCGCCGTGGTGTCCATGCGGAAGTTGATATCCACCACCAGATCGAGTTTCCCCTCCGGGGCCTTGTCACGCCAGACCACGTCCTTGACCGACTCTTTCGCGGTTTCGGGAGCGACGGTGCTGGTGTGGGTTCCCAGGTAGTGTTTGAGGAAATATTCGTGCCCCTTGGCGCTTGACATCAGCGCGTTGCCGCGCCAGATGATCCACATCCGCGGCCAGTTCTCCGGCGCGTCGGGGTCTTCGACGGCGAACTTCATCTTCTTTTCGGTCAGCTGCTTGACGGTCCAGGCAACGATCTCCTCGTTGCTTTTCGCGCCGGCAGCTTCGGCCTGCTTGACCGCTGCGGTCGGGCTGCGATCGAACTGCGGGTAGAAGGGGAGCCAGCCGTTACGCACGGCACGGATCTGGTGATCGATAGTGTGCCCTTCGGTAATGTGGTTCTGTTTGGCCGCCGGGTTGATCTGGATTTCGTCGGCGGTGCGCTCGTAACGCCACTGATCACTGTGCACGTAGTGGTACGAGGGCGCGTTCTGGAAACGTGGTGGTTTGCTCCAGTCCATCGCGCCCATGATGGTCGCCCAGGGAGCGACCGGCGCCAGTTTCTCCTGGCCGACGTAGTGATTGAGGCCACCGCCGTTTTTACCGACACAGCCGCAGAGCATCAGCGAGACGATGCCGGCGCGGTAGATCAGGTTGGCGTGGTACCAGTGATTGATGCCGGCGCCAATGATGATTGAACATTTGCCCTCGGTTATTTCCGCAGTCGAAGCCCATTCGCGGGCAAACTGGATGACGTTGGCCCGGTCGATGCCGGTGTATTTCTCCTGCCAGGCCGGTGTGTAGGCGCTGTCTTCAACGTCGTAACTGGCTGGATAGCTGCCAGCCAGGCCGCGGCCGACGCCGAACTGCGCCATCAGCAGATCGTAGACCGTGGTCACCGGCACCTGTCCGTCCGGTGTGTCCAGAAACTGCACCGGCACGCCGCGACGGACGGTGTTGTTGTCGGCGAAATCATCAAAGATCACCTGCAGCACCTCTTCGTGACTGTCGACAAACGACAGCTGCGGCGCGAGCGGACTGCCATCCTGTCCGTCCTTCATCTGCAGGTTCCATTCACCTTTCTGTTTCTGCCAGCGGAAGCCGAGGGTGCCCAGCGGCATGCGCGGCTGCTGACTCTCTTCATCCCAGATCAGATACTTGAAGCTTGCGTTGTCTTCGTCCTTGTAGCGCTCAAGTTTGGCGGCGCTGACCATCCGTCCGGCGGTGTAGGCGCCGTCTTTCTCATCCAGCTGGATCAGAAACGGGGTGTCACTGTAGCGCTTCAGGTAATCCATGAAGTAAGGGGTTTTCGCCTTGTGGTGAAATTCGCTGAGGATGACGTGGTTGACCGCCATCCAGAAGGCGCCATCCTGACCGGCGTGGACCGGAATCCACTGGTCGCCGAATTTCGAGGTCATGCTGAAGTCGGGTGAGAGGATGGTTACTTTTGAGCCGTTATGTCGCGCCTCGGTCAGATAGTGAACGTCAGGGGTGCGGGTCATGCCGGGGTTTGAGCCCATCACGGCGATAAATTTGCTGTTGTACCAGTCGGCGCTTTCCGCCACGTCGGTCTGCTCGCCCCAGATTTCCGGCGACGCGTTCGGCAGGTCGCAGTACCAGTCGTAGAAGCTCAGGTTGGCGCCGCCCATGAGCTGCATGAAGCGGGAACCGCCAGCGAAGCTGAGCATCGACATGGCCGGGATCGGTGAGAAGCCGACCAGCCGGTCAGCACCGTGCTTTTTGATGGTATAGACGGTCGAGGCAGCGATGATCTCTTCGACCTCGTCCCAGCTGGAGCGCCGGAATCCGCCCTTGCCACGTGCGACCTGATAGCTCTTGCGTTTGGCTTCGTTCTCGACGATTGATGCCCAGGCGGCGACCGGGTCGCTGTGCTCAGCTTTGGCCGCGCGCCAGAGATCGGTCAGCTTGCCGCGCAGGTAGGGGTACTTGATGCGCAGCGGGCTGTAGAGGTACCAGGAGAAGGAGATCCCCCGTTGACAACCGCGCGGCTCGTAGGGCGGAATGCCGGCTTCGAGTTCGGGGTAGTCGGTCGCCTGCAGTTCCCAGCCGACAATGCCGTCTTTGACGTGCACGTTCCAGGAACAGCTGCCGGTACAGTTAACACCATGGGTACTGCGCACCACCTTGTCGCACTGATTGCGGTTACGGTAGAACTCTTCCCACGCCCTGGCCTTAGGATCGATGATGTCTTTAATCCAACTCATTGCAGTCCACCTTTACTCAAGAGGTTGCGTTGCCGTTCAACCAGCGGTTGCCGTACGGCCTGCATGCGCCGTCTGCCAATGACGAAGGTGAACGCCAGGATGATGGCGACACCGACGGCAACCAGCAGCGCCAGCTTGCCATCATCCGGAGTCACCGACAGCTGGGAGGTCTGGGCAAAGTAGGCGACCAGATCGGCCTGTTCGGTTTCGGTGAGCGGCCGGCTGGTGTAGATCGCAGCCATGCTTGGAAACTCGAGCGAGCCGAGCACTGCGGCGACGCCCTCTTCGCCAAAATCCTCATACATGCGGCTTAAGTCCGGGCCGTAGTTGGCGCCGTCACTGATGCCGACGCCGCTCAAACTGTGACAGGCCAGGCAGGGAGCGCCGCCGTTTTCAAAGGCGCTGCTGCCGACGAACAGTGCCGCACCGCGACTGGGGTCTCCGGCCGCTGTGGCTTCTGTCCAGGGACAGAGCAGCAACAGCAGCAGAAAGACGGCGGATAGACCGATGATCCTGTGTTCCGACATAACCACTCCTTTTGTTAAGCAGATTGTGTTGTACCTGTTGTTTTAACTTGGGCCAGCAACATCAATATATGTAAATGCAAATGCGTCAGTTTGGCGCTCTTTGGTCTGTTCTTTCCATGAATCGTACCAAACTTTTAATTAACTGCTTAACTAGCTGAAAACTATAGATAACATTGTTTTACCACCGGCACTTTTACATGCTGATATTGATTGCCTGTGGTCGGCATGTTTCGAAACGGTTACATGTTACGAAAACCGTTCCGGTTCGGTAGCAGGATTTCCGGATTCGTCCCGTTTTGCGGCTGTTGAGGAGGTTTGTGCCGGTTTCTGCAGGGTCTGTGGCGTTGCCATGGGGTGTGTGTGATGGCTTTGAGCGGCTTTTTGTTGGTCAACTTTCTGTAACATTTTCGAAACAGCGCAAGTCTGGCAACCTATACGCCTGTTTGCTATGGCAGTCATTCAGTGCAGTCAGCTGGATTTTCTCTATAGAACGCGAGTTTGAAAGTGTCCGAAGAACGTAACATCGCGCTAAGTTGAGATTGTCTGGGATCGTTGCTGAACCACTTTTTTCTTGACCTTGATCCTTTCCTCCAGTAGTTTTCTGAAAATCGTTTTCAATATCGCAGAGGGAGGGTCAACTGATGGATCAGATTCAGGTATTTAACAATTATCTCAGCCGCAAGGGGTTGAAGACCACCAGCCAGCGGATGATCATTCTGGAAACCTTTCTTGAGTCAGATTCTCATTATTCGACCGAAGAGCTTTATCTGAAACTGCGGGTCGAATATCCGAAAATCGGCTACGCCACGGTGCATCGCACCCTGAAGCTGTTCGCCGAGTGCGGGATTGCCGCCGAACGCAATTTCGGCGACGGTCAGGCCCGTTTTGAACCGATTCATGGCGAAGATCACCATGACCATCTGGTCTGCACCGAGTGCGGTCTGATTATCGAGTTCGAAGAGCCGCAGATCGAGGCACTTCAGGAAGCGGTCGCCGCCGCGCACAATTTTACTATCGCCAATCATCGTCTCGAACTTTACGGCTGCTGCGCTACCTGTGTCGCCGCTGGTAATTGATTCAAATCCTCCACACTATTTTTACTGAAAGTCAGCAACTTTATGGCAGATCCGCAACCACCACAGCGTAAAGTCGTTCTGGTCGGAAATCCGAACGTCGGCAAAAGTGTTGTTTTTAACGTCCTGACCGGTGCTTATACGACCGTCTCCAATTACCCCGGCACTTCTGTCGAGGTTTCGCGCGGTCAGTGTGA
>DATCYW010000065.1:0-13490 GCA_036526255.1 Malonomonas sp.
AAGCAAAGCCCTCTAAAATTAGATACTTAGAGGGCTTTGCCTTTCGTAGATTTTCAAGATGAAGTCAAATGGTTAAACTACTGAAATTCCATGCTGCCTTTCACTGAATCCCATTTTTCAACAGATTAACCGACCGGCTTGAATTGGTTTCGACGGGGCTTTTTTACTTGTGGTTCAGAGCTGTCGATTAGGGCAAATAATCTTCAAGATTCACCCCTTTGAGCGCCGGATCGACCTCGGCGACGATCGTGCTGCTGTCCGGTAATTGCCTGAGCGGGGGCTCAAGCTGCTTTTTTCCGTCGGCGGTGAAAAGTATCTTCAGGGTCAGGGAGCCGCTTTCGCTGCGGTTCTGGTCACAGATCAGGCCGACCGAGCCATCCTTGAGCCGGACCAGGGTGCCGACCGGATAGGGGCCGAGATAGTCAAGAAATGCCTTCAGGTATTCCGGGTGCAGCTGGTTGCCGCCGAGTTCAGCCATCATCGCGACTGCCTGCTTCGGCGAACGTGGCCGCTGGTAGCAGCGGATGGTGGTCATGGCATCGTAAGTGTCGGCAATGCTGGTCATATCCGCCAGGGTCGAGATTATCCCGTCGCGGTTCCCGACCGGATAGCCGGTGCGATCAAAGCGCAGGTGATGATTGTTGACGATGTCGATGACATCGGCCGGAATCTTCTCCATCGCCGCGACGATTTTCGCCCCGTTCTCCGGATGCTGCTTCATCTCTTCCAGTTCGTCATCACTCAAGCGACCCGGCTTGGCGACAATTTCGTGGTCGATGGTCATCTTTCCCAGATCGTGCAGTAATCCGCCCATCCCCAGCTCGTAAAGCTGCTGCTGCGGCAGGCCGCAGGCGCTGCCGACCGACATGGCGATCACCGAGACGTTCACCGAATGGGAGAAGGTGTAGTTGTCGTAATCCTTGAGCATCGCCATCGCCAGCAGCGAATAGGGTTCTTTAAGGATGGTCTTGACCATCCCCTTGACGGTCTTGATCACCTTTTTAGAGGACGGGATGCGCCCCAGTCGCACATCGTTGCAGACATCTTCGACGGTTTTCATCGCCTGTTGATAGATCGCTTCAACTCCGGCTTCTTCTTCAAGTGGAGTGGCGCGGATGGCCGTGATGCCGGCATTCTCGAGCCGGTCGATAAAATTGCCACCGAGCAGTTGCGGTAACTCCTGACAGAAGAACAGCAACTGGCGGCTGTCGAGTCCGTCCAGCAGTTCTACCGCCTGCAGTTGCTGGCGCTCGAACAGTCGGGTCAGCTCCTGCAGGTTTTTCAGCTGTTCCAGGCAGGGCGTTTCATTGAGAAACAGAGTGCCGTCGATCAGGCTGATGGACAGCCTCTCATGTCTGGTGATCAGGGGGGTCAGGGTGGCGATAGAATTTTCTAGCTGGCGTTGAATATGCGGGTGTTCGGCCGGATAGAGGCGCAAGCCCTGCAATATGGCGGTGATCGCGAAGGGGATCTGTTTTAATTGTTCCAGTGACATCAATCAGCTTTCGACAGTTGCGTAGTTGCTTGCTTCAGGGCTCTGCTGACCGGCCCCTTGTCGGACTTCGGCAGCCGATCAAGAACCGGCAGTAACTTCTTGTTTCCCAGTTGCCCCAGCGAAAGGATCGCCTCGGCCCGCAGACGTTCGAGGTTTTTTCGTTGTATCAGGTTGGGGCGACGGGCCAGTTTCAACAGGGGGATGATGGCCTGTGGTGACTTGGTGGCCGCCATGGCTTTGATGACTTCAAGTTTAAGCAGGGTTTTCTTGCCCCAGAGGTCAGATTTTTTCAGGATGTCGTTCAGCGGCACCAGCACCTCCGGGTCGCCCAGTGCGCCGAGCGCCATAATGGCCGGCTGATGCAGTTCCGGCTGCGGGTCCTGGCTCAGTTGCGCCAGCGGGGGGATGGCATCGCTGCCGCCGATAGCCCCCAGCGCGCGGATGATGGCGCGGCGCACCCGCACCTCCGGATGCTGCAGCGCTTTTTCCAGCAGCGGCAGCGCCTCTGGCTTGCGGGTTTCGCCGAGTACTGTGACCGCATTGCGCACGACGTACCAGTGCGGGTCGTTAAGGGCTGTCTCCAGCAGGTCGAAGACGGCTGTTCCAAGGTGCGCGAGGATACTACTGTAGCGCCGGCGGAGGATGGCGTCTCGTTCTGAGTTGAGCCGCTTGAACAGGGTCGGAGCAGCCTTCATCTTCAGACCGACCAGCAGCCGTGCCAGTGCCCGTAGTTGCGAGGCCTTCAGACTCGGCTCGGCAACCGCGTTGACCAGTTGCTGAATCACCTTGTTGCTGAGCAGCTGCCCGAAGGCTGCGGCTGCGGCGTCTATTTGCACACTGTTGCGGCTCAGGTCCTGGCGCTGCGCTTCAAGCAGATTGAGGACCGCCAGCAGTCCGGCGATGCCGGTGTGGTCAAAAAATGCCGGCGCTAGCTGGACCACTTGATTGAGAGTCTGCAGGTACCGATCATCGTCGAGCGGTTCTTTTAAATGTTCCAGCAGGTCGCGCATCTGCTCAAGCGTTGAGGTTGATTGTCGTGGCGGAGGAGTTGACGGTGCAGTGTTCAGGTTGTTTGGCCGGTTTTTTTCCGTTTCTGCACCCTGCTCCCCGTACAGCAATGGTCCTGGTGCACCGTTCCCTGTGAGTTGACTATCAGGTTCGCCTCCCCATTGATTCAGGTTGCCAAGCACCTTCTCCAGATCGGGCTCATTGATCCAGATCGATTTGATCCCCCGGTCACTCAGCTGTTGTGGCAGGCCGCCCTGCTTGAAAAGCTGTTCGGCCGGCAGAGCGATCTGCTCGGCAAAGATCAGCAGTTCGTGGTTTGCCAGTTCCGGCAGAAACAGCAGATGTCGCACCCGGCGCTCTACAAGCTTCTGCGCCAGCTCTTTAAGGTTCTGGTTGCCTGGAGCAAGCGGCAGTGCATCGAGGCTGAAACCGTCTTTGGTAACATGGTAGGGGCGGGTGTCATGTTGCGCCAGCAGCGGCTGAAAGGACTGGCAGGTCTCTTCTGCCGCGGCGATCAGGGTTGGATGCTCTGCCGGGTAGAATTTAAGCGCTTTGGTCAATTTCACCAGTCCGCTCAGGGCGGTTTCCAGATCGAGGGCTAAGCGGTTTGATGTGGCAGGGTTTTTCATGTATTAACCGACGACAGTGGTTGTTAGGTGAAAGCTTGACTCCACATACTAAATAAATTCTCATGGCATAACAACTACTGTTTGCAGATTGTCTGGTCAAGGGGCTGATTTGTTGGATGTTTTTATCCGCCTTCGGCGTCATCACCCTCATTGATTTGTCGTTTGGCTGGTAACAGGGACTGTTGCGCGGATTTTGAACGGTTTCGCTCTGAACGAAATGGTTTTATCGTCTGCATCAGAGCAATTGTTCTTGCCACTTTAGTATGGTAAACGGAATGCTCTGTTCAGCATTTTTTACGCTAAGAACATACAGTCTGTGTCGCTTAATAAATTGAGAATATTCTGGGAAGGTTTAACTATGGCTGACAACACTTTGATTCTTGGCATTACCGGGAACATCGCCTCGGGTAAAAGTTTGATTGCCGCGGCTTTTGTCAGCAAAGGGGCGGCGCTGGTTGACGCTGATCAGCTGGCGCGTGAGGTTGTTGCGCCAGGCAGCGCGGTGCTGCAACAGCTGGCTGAGCGGTTTGGTGCTGCGGTACTGCGTGCGGATGGTGGGTTAAACCGCGAACGGCTGGCAGAAATCATATTCGCCGATCCGAACGCACGCGAAGCTCTGAACCGCATCACGCACCCGGCGATTGCCGAACTGGCGATCGAGCGACTGCAG
The DNA here is from genome assembly GCA_036526255.1 of Malonomonas sp. Classification (GTDB taxonomy): domain Bacteria; phylum Desulfobacterota; class Desulfuromonadia; order Desulfuromonadales; family Geopsychrobacteraceae; genus Malonomonas. Next base: position 3,803 of record DATCYW010000065.1, read on the forward strand.
CGGCTGAAGGAGAATCCTGGGGTTCCGCTGGTGGTTTACGAAGCGCCTCTGTTATTCGAAGCCGGAGCTGAATCGCGGGTCGACCGGGTGCTGGTGGTCAAGGTCGACCCGCAGGTGCAGCTGCAGCGCCTGCGGGCCCGCGACGGACTGGATGAGGTCTCCGCCAGACAGCGGATTGCCGCGCAGATGCCGCAGCAACAGAAGTTGGCCCGCGCCGATTATGTTATCGACAATTCCGGCAGTATCGAAGCGGCGCGGCGGCAGGTCGATGAACTCTGGAGTTTGCTGGTCTTGGACGCAGAAAAGTAGCAGTTTTTTATCTCAAGGCAGGCGGTTCAGAAATTCGCTCACTCTGGCGAAGACATCCTGCTGCTGTGGATTTTCGTCAGTCGTCAGCACGTGCGGCACTTCAGCACCGTAGCAGTGAAATTTCTTGTCGGTACTGCCCAGCAGGTCGAAAAGCTGCTTTGCCGAGCCGGGGGCAATGGTGGCATCCCCTTCCGCGGCAAGGACCAGCGCCGGCAGGTTGATGTCCGGCAGTTCCTGCTTCAATCCACGCCGGAGACGGTTGATCTGCGCGACCCCTTTGAGCGGGCGGCGCTGGTAGTAGAAGGGTTGCTCGGCGGCGGCGATCGGTCTTTGCTGAAACGGCTGAATGAAGCTGAGGATGCCGGCAAATTCTGCAAGCGGGTGGCTCAGTTTCAGAAACGGCGAGAGGAGCGCCAGGCCGCTGAATTTGCACCGGCGGGAGGCTTTCAGCAGCAACAGCGCACCGGTGCTGAGACCGACCCCGCTGATTGACAGGTTCCGTTGCTGCAGAATCTGATAGCCGCGTTCGACTGCTGCCTGCCATTCGTCTGCTGTGCGCTCGGCAAGATCCTCCGGGGTGGTGCCATGCCCCGGTAGCCGGATGCCGAGCAGGGTGAAGCCCGCTGCGCAGAGAACCTCCCCCAGGCTGCGCATTTCGCGCGGGGTGGCCGTGAAGCCGTGCACCAGCAGGACCCCCCGGCCGTTGGGGTTGGCTGGCAGCAGCAGAAACGGTCGGTTCTCCGGATGGCTGACGCCAGCCCGCTCTGCCAGTTCCAGTTCCTGTTCAAATGACACCATATCTTGGCGAAGCTCCTGTCAAAACAGAAAAGGCCCCTCAATGAGGAGCCTTTCGGGTTCTGCGTCCGGCCTTGTTAACTGGGGTAGCCGAGGCGGGTCGAAAGGTCGCTGGCGGATTGCAGCACCAGCGGCACCAGTTCGGCCTTCAGTCGCTCATCGCTGATCCGCATGTTCGGGCCCGAAATGCTGATTGCGCCGACGATCCGGCGGGTGTAGTCGCGGATCGGTGCCGCAATGCAGCGAACCCCCGGATCAAGCTCTTCGTCGTCGATGGCGTAGCCGTCTGCTCTGACCTGCTCGAGAGCCTTGCGCATCGCAGCGGCGTCGGGAATCGTGGTCGGCGTGTGCTGTACGAACTTCATTGCGGCCAGCAGCTCGTCAAGCTCTTCTTCGCTCATGTGCGCCATGTGGACTTTGCCGGAGGCGGTACAGTAAGCGGGCAGTCGTGAGCCGACCCGGGAAACGACCCGCACCGTCAGGTTGGTTTCGACCACGTCGAGGTAGACGATGTGATTGTCTTTGTAGATGGCAACGTAAGATGTTTCGTTGCTCTGCTCTACCATCCGCTCAAGGATCGGCTTGGCCTGGCGCAACAGTCCCATCTGCTTGATGAAGGTCTGTCCCAGTTCCAGCGCCTTGAGCCCCAGGCGATAGTTTTCAGTGGCCTTGTTCTGCTCAATGTAGCCCCGCGATTCCAGCGTTGCGAGCAGCCGGAAGACGTTGTTTTTATGCAGCTTCAGGCGCTTGCTCAGTTCGGTTACGCCCAGCTCGTCAACATCGTCGTGAAACTGTTCGAGAAGATCGAGAGCGTGGGACACGGCCTGGATGATATATTCCGACTTGTCTTTTTTGACCATGGTCTCTTTTATCCTTCTTGGAAAATTCTTAGATATAAGGCGTGTGATTCTAGCCCCGGCGGGAATGCCTGTCAAGTTGTATGCAAGAACTCGTCGTCAAAGATTTCCGGGAACGCAGCGGTAATTATAGAATGCTGTTTTACTGGTGTCAATTTCATCAGCGAACAAAGCTGATTTTAATCGGTTGACAGCCCATAATCGCTTGGCTAGGATGACTGAAACTCTGCACCGGATGAGGGAAAATGCTGAATCTTAGTAAGAAAGTTCTGGTTGCTATCGACGGCTCGCCAGCGTCTGACAAAGCGGCTGAAGAGGCGGTCCGGATGGTCGCAGCGGCAAGTAACGAACGCTTTCGCGGGACTCTCTTTGCTGTGATCGTACGTTCCTCAAAAGATCCATCGCAGCTGCTTGACCAGTCACTGGCCCCGGTCCGGCATTGGGTCAAGGATTGGGATGAGCGGAAAAAACGGATTTTTTATGTGGTCGACAAGGCCGCCACAGAAGCCGGTGTGCAACTGCAGAAAGAAATCATCTACGGTGAGGTTGACGAGGCGCTGCTGAAGTTTGCCGAGCAGCAGGAATGTGACGTTATCGTCATCGGCTCAACCGGCAAGGGGAAGCTGATGCGGGCGCTCCGTGGCTCTATTTCCAACCGGGTCGCGCAGAATGCCCGTTGTTCGGTGTATATTGTCCGCTAGTCACTTTGACTGATTGTTGATTCTCAGCAATGGAAGGCCACAGATTGAATGATCTGTGGCCTTTTTTGTCAGCTAGCGCTGGTCAGTTCAGTGCGGGTCTCTTTGCAGAGATAGCGGTAGATGTCGGCCAGGCTCGCACGGATCAGTTCTTCAGTGTCGGGCAGTTCGTGCGGTGTCAGTTCCAGGGTCAGGGTGCCGTCATAGCCGGTTTCGCGCAGATGGTTCAAGAAGCGGGTCAGCGGCAGTTTGCCATGACCGGGGATCAGGTGCTCTCTGCCGTTGCCGTAGTCGGAAAAATGGATATTGCGGATCCGGCCGGAATCGTAGCAGTAGTGAAAGTCGGTCAGGAAGTTGGTTTTGCCGGTGCCCATGTGGGCCGTATCGAAGGTGAGAAACAGCTCGTGCTTGTTCAGGAAGTCGAGCATCTCGATGGTATCGTTGAGGAAGTAGGGGTTGCACCCCAATGGTCCGGTTGAAGGCATATTCTCTACGGTCAGGGTGACCTGGCCGCGCCCGACCTGCTGCTGGAAGTCGCTGATCCGGTTCAGCCAGCGCCAGAACTTACGCTCCATCGACAGCCAGACCGGCGGATGGAAGTTGACCAGCGGGACCTGATTAAGGATTGCCAGGTCGACGGTTTTTTCCAGCTGTTGAATCTGGTTGCCCCAGCCGTTGATCTCGAAAAAGGGGGCATGCAGGGAGTAGATTGGCAGAATCTGACTGACCTCGGCGAGCAATTCCGGGCCCTGACCGTACTCAAAGTCGTGGCTGACGATCACTTCGACGCCGTCAAAGCCGAGGTCACGGGCGATCTCAAAAACTTTGGGTAGCGGGAGTGTGTAGAGGCTGCCTGCCGAGAAGATTAATTTCATTGCAAATGAAAGTCCGGTGAGTTGTAGAACAATATTTTGCTACCGTTCTATTATCAAACCGCTCCGAACCTGTCAATTTGTAAATCCCGCTGGCGACAGCATCTTATTTTATGATTTCGTGCAGAACGCTGGTTGCGTAGCTCCCTTTCGGCAAAGAAAAGCTGAGCAGCAGACTGTCTGGCGCGTCACTGCTGACCGCTGGACCAAGCAGTTGCACCCGCAGCGGTCGGCGTTCCCCCGGCATGGTCAATCCTTCGCCCAGTTTCCAGCTGTCCAGACTCAGTCCGTTCTGATCAAGCAGTTGCTGCTCCCACTGGCCGGGCAGTCCGTCGGCCAGCAGCGCTTTGGGGCCGAACAGCGGGGCTGAGGCGCTGATCTCAAAGGTGTCGACGCGCGGCTGTTCGGTTGCCGCAGTTGCAACCCGAAAACAGGCGCCGTTGACATGCTTGACCGCAATGTCGCCATCAATCAGCTGATCCAGATTCGGCAGGCGCAGCTCCAGTAGTCGGTCGAACAGCTCGGATTGGCTGGCGGAGAGGAACAGCCGCAGCAGCTTGCGTGGCAGCGAAAAACAGGCGCTGCGGTAGCCTTTGCCTTCCAGCAGGGTGCGCAGCAGTTGCTGTTCGTCGCGCATCCGTTTCGGCAGGTGGCTGAGCGCCTGCTGCAGCTCTCCGGCCCGGTAGGCTGCTGCCGCCGCACGCCATTCCTGGTTGCGGATCTGCTCCGGATCGCCTAACAGCTCGCGGCAGAAATCTTCATATCGGCCCTGCAACAGCGACATCCCCAGCTGGGCCGAATTGCCGAGAATACCGTAGCGTTGTTCGCCGAAGCGGTTCGGCACGCCGCGCTGCTGCAGCACCTGCAGGATCGCTTCAGCGCGCGGCAAGGCTTCTTTGGTCACATTATGCAGCCGGATACTGAACCGGTTGCCGGCCAGATGTCCCAGCCGCAGTTTGTTGCTGTGGCGGTCGGTTTTCAGGATGGTTGCATGCTGCAGTTTCAGGCTGGCCAGCCGCTTGGCGCAGCTCTCCGGCACTGAGATCATCTGCCGGGTTCTGGCGCGGGCGTCCTTGAGCCCCGCGTAGCCGAGCTCGCGCTCCTGTATCCGCAACCCTTTGCAGAGCTGGCTGATCAGCTCGCGGGTGCTGATGCCGCTTTTTTCAATCCACAGATAAAGATGTTCGCCGTTGCCGGCGCAGGGGTAGAGCGGCAACTCTTCGACCTGAAAATCATCCGGCTGTTCTTTGTAGCTGCCGCCGGTGCCTGGCAGGTCGGCGGTCAGGTACCGGCTCAAGGTTGTGGCTCCTCGTCGACCCAGCGCAGGCGAAAGCCCTTGTCCAGCTGCGGTTTCTCAATCTGCAGACCGGTCTTTTTACGGTAACTGCACAGGTAGATCGGCTGGCCGAGGTCGAGAAAGCGGCGCATGTATTTGGAGATCGGGTACTCGCCCAGGTCGTGAGTAAAGGGGCTGCTGTGCAGGTTCTCGAAACGCGGATCGGCCGCCAGCAGCTCTCCAGAGGATTCGCCGTAATCAGCGAAATCGGTGGCGAAGTTGAGCACGCCGCCGGGCTGCAGGCTGTAGAGCGCCAGATTGAGGAACTCGCGGTTGAGCATGCGCCGTTTGCGGTGGCGTTTTTTCGGCCATGGGTCGGGGCAGTTGACGTAGATCGTCTGCAGGCTCTCCTTGCCGAGATATTCGTAAAGCAGGTAGCGGGCCTCGACCCTCATCATCCGCACGTTGCTCAGGCCGGTCGCTTCAATCCGGGCACAGGTCTGCTTGCACCCCTGGTTGAAGATATCGACGGCGATAAAGTTGCGTTCTGGATGGCGCTGGGCAATCTGCACGACAAAGTCGCCGATGCCGCAGCCGATGTCGAGCGACAGCGGATTGTCGTTACCGAAGATGGCAGCAAAGCTGCCGGCTTTTTTCAATTGCACCTCGGGGACAAACACCGGCGAGGTGATCAGGGTCATACGTTGGGTCATGGCGTCACATCTAAAGTAAAGAGGGTTATTGATTGTTGTGCAGGAAGTCGCTGAGGATTTTCAAGTCGTCTGCCGGGGTCGTGCTGTAGCTTGGCATAATACCCTGCGTGCGGGTCTCTGCGTGGGCTGATAAATGTTGTTCAATCTGCTCTTTGGTCAGTCGGCTGCCGACCTGATCGAGGGCCGGAGCCAGCGAGCCGCCGTCGCCGCCGAACTGGTGGCAGGCCTTGCAGCCGAGGGCGTTGAGCAGGCGGCGGGCCTGAACCTCCGGCTCATCGGCGCTGGCCGTTGCCGCGAGCGGCAGGCAGCAGCAGAGCAGGGTGATCAGGCTTGTCAGTAGGTTGCGCATCGGTTTTTCCTTCGGGCGGTTCAGCAGCGCTCACTTTAACCGCAGTGCCGGATGAATGCAACGGCTTCATAGCGGCGAAAATCCAGCCGTCAAAGGGGTTGCAATCAGGCAGGGCGGGGATTAAGCTTGACCCTCTTTAGCATCAGGAGGATAGCGATGGAAATTCCATTGGCACGCCGTACGCAGCTGGTCAAGCCGTTTCAGGCGATGGAGGTCATGGAGCGGGCCAAAGAGATGGAGGCCGCCGGCCGCGAGATTATCTATCTCTGTCTGGGAGAACCCGATTTTCCCACGCCGCCGGCAATTCTTGCCGCGACCGGTCAGGCGCTGGCCGAGGGCGCGACCTCTTACACTCACTCGCTGGGACTGTTGGAGTTGCGGCAGGAGATCTGTCGCTATTATCGCGATCACTACGGGGTTGAGATTGTTCCCGAGCAGGTGCTGGTCTCTTCCGGCACCAGCCCGTTGATGCTGCTGTTGTTTAACGCGCTGTTAGAGCCGGGGGATGAGCTGATCCTGCCCGATCCCGGCTACGCCTGTTATCCGGGCTTTGTCAAGTTCGCCGGCGGCGAGCCGGTGCTGCTGCGCACCGCCGCCGAGGACGGTTTTCAGCCGCGCCCCGAGCAGGTGCGGGCGCTGATCACGGCGAAGACCCGCGGTTTGCTGATCAATTCCCCTTCCAATCCGGCCGGTTCGGTGCTCTCCGGCGCTCAGCTGCAGGCGCTGGCCGAGCTGCAGATACCGATCATCTCCGACGAAATCTATCATGGTCTGACCTACCAGGGGGAGGAGCGCTGCATCCTCGAATTTACCCGCGACGCCTTTGTGCTCGGCGGGTTTTCCAAAGCCTACGCCATGACCGGCTGGCGGCTCGGCTACCTGATCTCGCCGCTCTCCTGCGTGCGGGCGCTGCAGGTTCTGCATCAGAATTTCATGATCTGCGCCAACCATTTTGTCCAGCGCGCCGGCATCGCCGCCCTGCAGCTTTGTCAGGAGGATGTCGCCGAGATGCGCGAGGCCTATGACAAGCGGCGGGTCGAGCTGGTGAAGCGACTGCGTGAACTCGGTTTCGGCGTGCACTTCGAACCGCAGGGGGCTTTTTACGTGCTGGCCGATGCGCGACATATCGATAGCGATTCGCTGCGTTTGTCGCGCGATATCCTCGAAAAGACCGGCGTTGCAATCACGCCGGGGATCGATTTCGGCGCGGGCGCCGAAGGCTTTCTGCGTTTTTCCTACACCCGCCCGTACAGCGAAATCGTGACCGCGCTGGAACGGCTCGAAGGCTATCTGCGCCGCCGCGGCGCACTCTGACAGTTAACTGACCAGGAGATAACACCATGCTTATCGTCATGCACCATCACGCCAACCAGGCGCAGATTGATCAGGTCATCGCCGCGGTTGAGGCGATGGGTCTTAAGGCGGAACCGATTCCGGGCAGCCTGCGTACCGCCATCGGCGTGCTCGGCAATCAGGGCTATGTCGATGATTCGACCATCCGCACCCTGCCGGGGGTCCGCGAAACCATCCACGTCAGCAAGCCGTACAAGCTGGTGTCGCGCGATTTTCACCCCGAGCCGACGATTGTCGAGGTTGGCGGCGTGCGCTTCGGCGACGGCGAGCGCCCGGTGGTGATCGCAGGTCCCTGTTCGATCGAGACCGAACAGCAGATGCTTGATGCTGCGGCGCAGGTCAAAGCCGCGGGTGCCCAGATGCTGCGGGGCGGGGCGTTCAAGCCGCGCACCGGACCGCACTCCTTTCAGGGGCTCGGCATCGAAGGACTGAAATATCTGCAGCAGGCCGGTAAGGCCAGCGGGCTGCCGGTGGTCACCGAAGTGATGCGCATCGAGCAGCTGGATATTATCTGCCAGCACGCCGACATGCTGCAGGTCGGCGCGCGCAATATGCAGAACTTCGACCTACTCAAAGAGGTCGGCAAGAGCGGCCATCCGGTGCTGCTCAAGCGTGGCATGAGCGCAACACTCGAAGAATTTCTCGCCGCCGCCGAGTACATCGTCGCCGAAGGCAACTCAAAAGTAGTGCTCTGCGAGCGCGGCATCCGTACTTTCGAAAAAGCCACCCGCAACACCCTCGATCTGTCGGTGGTGCCGCTGATCCGTGAGATGAGCCATCTGCCGATCATCGTCGATCCAAGTCACGCCACCGGCAAACGCGCGCTGGTGCCGGTGATGGGCAAGGCGGCGCTGGTCGCCGGGGCGCACGGGCTGATGATCGAGGTGCATCCGGACCCGGCCAAGGCGCTCTGCGACGGTGCCCAGAGCCTCAACGGCGGCGATTTCGCCGGGTTGATGGCTGAACTGAACCGGCTGATCGACTATCTGCAGGCAAGCTGAGCGGCGGATTATTACTTGCCCGGTCGGTCGTGCTGAACTATAGTTGACTGATTGTGTAACATATTTGAACAGGGAGGATAAATCGATGGATCGCAGTATTCAGGTGGTTGAGGACGTTCATTGGGTCGGGGTGCGCCATCCGGACCTGAAAGTATTTGATGACCTTTTCCCCACGCACAACGGCACCACATATAACTCTTATCTGATCCAGGGCAGCAAAAAAACCGCGCTGATCGACACGGTCAAAGCACCGTTCGCCGATGAGTTTTTCGATAAGGTCGGCGAGCACGTCGATCCGGCCGAGGTTGATATCATTGTCGTCAACCACACCGAGCCGGATCACTCAGGCGCAGTTATCAAGGTCATCGAGAAGAACCCCGACGTGCAGATTTACTGCAGTAAGGCCGCTGAGAACTTCCTCAAGCAGCTGCTCAACTGCGACTTCAACGCGGTCATTGTCAATGATGGCGACGAAGTCGATCTGGGCGGTAAGACCCTGCGCTTCATTATCGCGCCCTACCTGCACTGGCCGGACACCATCTTCACCTATCTGGTCGAAGACGAGCTGCTGTTCCCCTGCGATGCCTTCGGCGCCCACTATTGTTCGGACAAGCTGTTCGACGATGAAATCAACGAATTCTATACTGATTTCCACTTCTATTTCGACTGCATCGTCCGTCCTTTCAAAGACAAGGTGCGGGATGCGCTGGCAAAGGTCGCTGGGCTGCCGATCAAGATGGTCTGCCCGTCGCACGGACCGATCCGCCGTTCTTCCGGCCAGTTTGCCATTGAATCCTACGCCCGCTGGTGCGCGGCGCCCTCCAACAGCGGGCGGCCGAAAGCGCTGATGGCGGTGCTCTCTTCGCACGGCAACACCCGCGATATGGCGAACGTGATCGCCACCGAGCTGCGCGTGCATGGGATGGATGTCGATATCTTTGCTTTAAGCGACATGCGCGATGATGACTACCGCAACGCGCTGGAGCACGCCGACGTGCTGCTGATCGGCACCCCGACCATCCAGCGCGACGCGCCGCCGCAGGTCTGGCACGCCCTGTCGCTGATTTCATCGGTCACGCCCAAGGCCAAGCTGGCAGCAGTGTTCGGCTCGTTCGGCTGGAGCGGCGAAGCGGTGAAAATGGTCGAACAGCGCTTGAGCGGCCTCAAGTACAAGCTGGTCGCCGATGGGGTCACTTTCCGTTTTACCCCAACCAAAGAAAACATGGACAGCTGCCGTCAATTCGCCGAACAGGTCGCTGCCGCGGTGCTCACCGAAGAGTAGTTGTTAAGCTCTGCAGAAAAAACCCCCTGTCGCTTGATTGCGCAAGCCGGTCGGTTAATCTGTTGAAAAATGGGATTCAGTGAAAGGCAGCATGGAATTTCAGTAGTTTAACCATTTGACTTCATCTTGAAAATCTACGAAAGGCAAAGCCCTCTAAGTATCTAATTTTAGAGGGCTTTGCTT
>DATCYW010000066.1:0-31519 GCA_036526255.1 Malonomonas sp.
CGCGCTGCTGTTTCAGGAAAAGACCCCCGCGCTGGTCAAGCTCAAAGGGCTGCAGATGAAGCAACGCGCCACTCAGGGGAGCCCGGCCGCGAAACGACGCCAGCTGGGCAAGGCCCTGCTTTTATTATCGAGGGATTGAACTGTTGGGTGGGCCGGCCGCACGGGCGTTATTGCCTTCGGCCTGACTGCTGAGACCGGTGAGTGACAGAAAGCTTTGCCAGGGTTCTGTCGCGGTATTAAAGTAAGTTTAGCCGCAGGGTTGTTTTCGCCCCTGCAGGAGGACAAGCAAATGAGTTATGCAAGTGAAACAACCTTGGAGCAGGTCGGTACCGAAAAAGAACCGACCACCGTCAAAAGAACCCTGATCGAATATCTGGTGCTGGCGATCTTTTTCATCCTGGTGACGCTGCTGACCCCGGCAGAGGTGGAAAATCTTGGCGCACTCGCCGCCATCCCGTCGGTGTTCTTGCTGGCGTTTATCTTCTACACCAAACGGATTCTCGAGGGGCTGACGCTGGCCTCACTGCTGGCCTTTTGCATGGCCTACAAGCTGGACTTCTTCAGCCATGTCAATGAAACCCTGGTCGGGGTGCTTACCGATGACAACACCCAGTGGCTGTTTATTGTCTGCGGGGTGATGGGCAGCATCATCGCCCTGGTGCAGAAGGCAGGCGGGGCCGCTGCCTTCGGCGATTGGGTCGCCGCCCGCGCCAAGACCAGAAAAAGCACCCTGCTGTGGACCTGGTTTCTCGGCATGGTGATCTTCATCGATGATTATCTCAACTCCTTGACGGTCGGGGCCTGCATGGCGCCGGTCACCGACAAGCACAAGGTTTCCCGCGAACAATTGGCGTACATCGTCGATTCCACTGCGGCGCCGGTCTGCGTACTGATCCCGATCTCCACCTGGGCGGTCTATATCGCCAGCCTGCTGGAACAATCCGGTGCGGCTGCCGAAGGCGAGGGGATGAAATACTTCATCCAGACCATCCCCTATAATATCTACGCCTGGATTGCCGTCTTGCTTGTGCCGCTGGTGATCCTCAAGGTTGTGCCGATCTTCGGCCCGATGAAGGAGTCGGAGAGGCGCGCCCGGGAAGAAGGTATCCTGGCCCCGCCCGGATCGGACAAGATGGATATCAGCGCCGGTGAAGGGGCAAGCTCTGCGGTTAAAAATCCTAAAATTTTCAACTTCTTTTTACCGATTATCGTGCTGATTGGTTCGACCATCTATTTTGACATCGATATGCAGATGGGGGTTCTCACCACGGTGGCCTTCATGTTCCTGCTCTACATCCCGCAAGGTCTGTTCGGCCCGGAGGAGTTTTTCGATGCCTGCGTCATCGGCATCAAAAATATGCTCTTTCCGCTGCTGATGGTCGTGCTGGCGTTCACCTTTGCCAATGTCAATGAGCAGATCGGCTTTTTGAGCTTCGTTATCGAAAAAGCCAAGGTCATCATGACGCCTGAACTGATGCCTTTCGTGGTGTTTATCGTTCTCGGCATTACCGAATTCATCATGGGGCTGAGCTGGGGAATGTACGCCATTGCGGTGCCGATCGTTGTGCCCTTGGCGCTTGCGGTCGGGGCCGATCCCTTCGTCTGTATCGGGGCGGTCTGTTCGGCCGGCGTCTGGGGCAGCCATATCTGTTTTTATTCGGACGCGACCATCCTCAGTTCGGCGGCTTCCGGTTGTGATAACTACCGGCACGCGGTAACCCAGATGCCGTTTGGTTTTCTTGGTGCCGGCCTGACCGGGATCGTTTTTCTGTTGATCGGTTATCTGGGCTAGGGCGCCCTCTCTGGTTATTGAAGCCCCTAAAAAGCGGTGTGCCCGAGCGGGCACACCGCTTTTTTTTGACGGAAGGGGTGCGCGAGTTTAAGCGCATTATCGATTTTCGCGGTCTCCTCTTGGCCGCGGTGGGCCTTGCGCTGGGCAATCACCTGCAGGGTTTAGGCAGTGCCGACCGAACCAAGTCCGCCATAACTAGATTGGAACAACGGCTCGCCAGCAGGTCCCGGCTTGCGGCCTCTGGCGCCAGTACAGGCCCAGGAGCGGCACCATCACGACATAGAGGGCGGTTATGGGCCCGGCATTTTCCGCCGTGGTGGAGACCGGCCCCGTCTGCTGCCGGGAGGCTGCGGCAAACAGAACAACGCCGGGCAAGAGACCCCCCCTTCAGCACCGATCTTTGTGCGGTGATGGGCGGGTGGTCCAGAGCAGAATAAGCGGCAGAATCGAAATGGCGCCCAGGGCAAACCGTGCCGCGCTGAAGGTCAGCAGGCAGGCCTTGTCCCGGCCTCGTATCTCGCACCCGGGGATTCAGGCTTGACGAAACTGTGGAAAGAAACTGCTTAAAAAGGCCATACAGGCGCGAATCGCATCTTCAGAACTTAAGCGGTCAGGGGCGATCAGGTATTGCAGGTGGGCGCCGTCGATCATCGCGGTGAGGGCGACCGCAATAGCACGCATGCTCATGCCATCAATCTCCTTGGCTCCGGCGGCGGCCTCACGCAGCAGATCAGCGATTGCATCTTCGTATTGACAGTCTCCTTCGGTGCAGAGGCTGAGATAGGTTTGCCGGTGCGGCGTCACACCCCAGAAAGCTAACCAGACCGCGATCTTTTTATGGTCGGCAATCGGCGGGGTGAGCAGGGTTTCTATCAGCTTCTTCAGGCGTTTCTCCGGCGGAGAAGATGGGCCGGCGATGGCCTTCTGCCAGGCCTCGGCGTGTTCGCGGTAGAGCATCCGGAAGGCTTCTAACAGCAGTTGATCCTTGGTCTGGAAGTGGAAATTACCGATTCCGCGTGACAGACCCGCCCGCTCGGCAACCTTGGCCATGGTGACACCGGTAAAGCCTTCGTCGGCGATGATGTCGATTGTCGTCTCGATCAGTTTGTGCCTGGTCTGAATCTTCTGTTCTTCGCGCGAAATGGCTTGGGGTGCGCTGGCAGGGGTCATCGGGGCTCCTCGTTGGCAGTAGGGGTGAGTGGGCGTTGACATTATCACTGAATGAACGTATAGTCAAAAATATTTAACTGAACGATCGTTCAGCCAGCGTATTGCTGGAGGGGAATATAAACCGACTTTGGAGGATATGAATTATGATTACCGACAAAAAATCACCTTACCGACTCGTGACTGATGAGCAACTGGCAAAGCTGAAGGCCCGTGAGCAGGAAGTGTTTGAGGGGCGCACGCAACGGTCCAAAGAGACTTTTGAAAAAGCCCAAACAATGTTGTTAAACGGCGTCCCCATGTCCTGGATGGGCGACTGGGGAACGACCCACCCCATCTTCGTTGAAAGCGCTGCAGGGAACCGGATCAAAGACATCGACGGCAACGAGTACATCGACTTCTGTCTTGGTGATACCGGCGCCATGTTTGGACACTCCCCCCTGGCAACGGCTGATGCCGTAGCCAAGCAGGTCTACAGGGGGATTACCGCCATGCTGCCGAGCGAGGACGCGCTGTGGATCGGCCAGGAGCTTGGCCGGCGTTTTGGCCTGCCGCTGTGGCAGGTGGCGATGACCGCCACCGAAGCGAATCGTTACGTCATCCGCATCTGCCGTGCCTTGACCGGTCGTCCCAAGGTGCTGAGCATGAACGAGAGCTACCATGGCAGTCTCGACGAAACGCTGCCGCATATCGGTCCCGATGGCAAGCTCGAGTTGCGCACTGATTATGATTCTAATCCGGGCGTCGCCAAGGATCTGCTGAGCCGCATAGTCGAGTTCAATGATGTCGATGCGCTAGAGCGTGAACTCTCGCAGGGCGACGTAGCCTGCGTCCTCGCCGAGCCGGTCATGACCAACTGCGGCATGGTGCTGCCAGCCGAAGGCTACCTGGAGAAGCTGCGCGCGCTCTGTACCAAATATGCGGTCTACTTGATCATCGACGAGACCCACACCTTCTCTAACGGTCCGGGCGGATATACGGCGGCATACGGCCTCAAGCCCGATTTCATTACCATCGGCAAGTCAATCGCCGGCGGTATCCCGGTGTCGGCCTATGGGTTCACCCGTGAGGTGGGTGCTGCGATCAATGCGGCCTTCGGCAGGAAAGGGCAGTCCGATCCGATGGGTGTTGGCGGCACCCTTTCGGGGAATGTTTTTGCCATCGCCGCGATGCGCGCAACCCTGCAGAGCGTAGCGACGCCTGAGGCTTTTGAGCGCATGTTCGCCGGACAGGAACGTCTCTCGGACGGCCTTGAGGCGGCGCTCGAAAAATATGCCATTCCCTGGAGCATCACCCGCAGTGGCGCGCGTTGCGAGATGCAGTTCATGCCGGATCTGCCGAGGAACGGTTCGGAAGCCAAGGCCCATTTTGACTGGGACCTGATGTACTACATGCACCTCTATCTCGCCAATCGCGGACTGTTGATCACGCCATTTCATAACATGATGCTCATCCCGCCGATGGCGACCGCTGCTGATATCGATTGGCTGGTTCAGGTGTGGGCCGATTGCCTGCGGGAACTTGCCGAACAGGGGAGGGGCAGCCAGGCCGCCTGATTCTCCGGCAGGCGACCTAATGTCAGGGCGCACCCGCAACAGGTGCGCCCTTTTTTGCTGAGTTTAGACGGGTAGATTGGTTTATTGCATTTATGATGCAGTTATGGTTTGCTGATTCCGTAGGGCATTATTTTTGATGCAGAAGAGAATTGATTAAGGCAGACAGGGCAAGCCGATGACCGAAGCCAATCCAGGACTGAGCACCGAGACCGCAATACACCTAGACCATAAGCAGCACCGCGAAGCGTTCAACCAGACCCAGAACAATGTCAGTGGCGATGGCGTCCTCTCGGTGGATAACGAAGGCTTCGTCCTCTTGTCCGATCGGGTCAGTAGGCAGAATCTGGATATCCATCCCGGCAACTCACTGGCTGAGCTGTTTCCGCAGTTATGGGAGCAGGTCGCGGAAACCCTCAGGGACAAGAATCCACGTTCAGAGCTTTCGGTGCTCAAGGAGGGGCAAGAGTTCCATGTCACTGTCAGCCCGATTCTTTCGGGCCCGAAGGTTTTCGGTGCCATCTGTGTCTTTTCGGAAAACACCGAGATCGAAGTCATTGCGCGCAAGATGCGGGACTTTCGCGAGCTGTCCAAGGAGCTCGCTGTCATTATCGACTCCTGTTACGAGGGGCTCTGGGTCTATGACGGCCAGGCCAATGTCCTGCGGGTTAACGCTGCGGCGGAACGGATCAATAACATCAGGGCGGAGGATGTCATCGGCCGCAATATGTACGATCTGGTCCAGGCCAAACTGGTGGAGCGATCCGCCTCCCTGGAGGTGATCGAGAAAAGAGCGCCGGTCAGTTTTCTCTGCAGCACCAGGGAGGGGCGTAAGCTGATCAAGTCTGGTACGCCGATCTTTGATGATGACGGCGAGTTGAGCAAGATTGTCGTCAGTGAGCGGGACATTACCGAGATGGACCAGATGCAGCGGCTGCTTGAAGAGCAGGCGGCGCTGAGTCATCAGTTCCAGTACCAGATTCTGGAAATGCAGCAGGCGGAGCTGGCTTCGACCAAGATTATCGCTAAAAGCCCGGCCATGATCCGCGCCCTGAACCAGGCGGTCAAGGTCAGTCAGGCCGACTCCTCGGTACTGATCCTCGGCGAATCGGGGGTCGGCAAAGGGCTGTTTGCCGACCTGATACATCTACGCTCCAAGCGGGCCGAAAAGCCGTTGATCAAGATCAACTGCGGGGCGATCCCCGAAACCTTGATCGAGTCGGAACTGTTCGGCCATGAGAAAGGAGCCTTTACTGGTGCCCAGGCCGCCAAGCCCGGCCATATCGAACTGGCCGATGGCGGGATTCTGTTTCTCGACGAGATCGCCGAGCTGCCGCTGGCCTCACAGGTCAAGCTGCTGCGTTTTCTTGAGGACGGCAAGGTCACCCGGCTCGGCGCGACCAAGGCCAAGCAGGTTGATGTGCGCATACTGGCGGCAACCCACGGTGACCTGGAGGAGATGGTGGCGAAGAAGGAGTTCCGCCTTGATCTCTATTACCGGCTGAACGTGATTCCGCTGCGCATCCCGGCGTTGCGTGACCGCAAGGACTGCATCGTTCCGCTGATCCAGCATTATGTTGATCTTTTCAGTCAGCGCAACGGCATCGATAAGCGGATTACCAGTGCCGCTATGGATGTGCTGCTGGCCTACGACTGGCCCGGCAATGTCCGGCAGCTGATGAATGTCTGCGAGCGTATCCTGGTGATGGCCGACGGTGACCTGATCGATATTCAGGATCTGCCGCAGAATATCGCCGGCAACACTGGCCGGGGCGCCCTGCCGACCGAGCGGCTGACGCTGCAGCAGGCGATGGACAGTTTCGAGAGGGCCCTGCTGATTGAGGCCATGGAAGAGCATGGCAACCAGTACCGGGTTGCTGATGCGCTGGGGATCAATCAATCGACCGTGGCACGCAAGCTCAAGCGCTACGGGATCGTCTGAGCGGCAGGCGTTTAAGGAACCTGCTGGAGCGTCAATCTTGCCCGGATGCATTTATTCATGCATTTCTGCATTCAGGCCAGGCCTGCGGCTCGCTATGCTGTAGCGTTGAGCCTTGGTTCGGTCACTGCGGGCTCCGCCCGGCTTTTCAAGAATGTCCCTGCCGTGTCTCGGCAAGTCCTCTAGGTTGCTGAAAATAAAGCTTTTCCTGCCGTCAAGCATTCCCCTTCGCAGTTTTTTGTCAATCTTCCCGCGGCGCCGAACATTTCTTTGCTTATCTCTTTGCCACTGGCACGTCTTATGCTCTTTCTTTCTGCGGAAACGAGGTTTCCACTACTGACGCAATCATTCAAGTCGAAAGAGGAGCTTAGCCAATGAGTATCGCAAGCAGCGTTACCAGCGAAAACGAGACGCAACTGCCGAATCCGGAGATGTTACTGGCGATGAACGAGAAGTATGAGCAGATGAATGCCAGTCTCGCTTGGCTCAAGGCAAACATGCACCCCTATTTCTTCGTCTCCATGCAGAATGAGCAGGACGCGCTGGCAACCCTGGCGTACGGTTTGTCCGGGATGAAAAATAACCGGCGGATGATCCTTGCTGATCGCGAGAAGACCCTGATCCTGGCTGGACTGAACAAGCCGGGTTCGCTTTATGAAAGTTTGCAGGCCGCCCAGGAAAAGCAGGTTTCCTTCGCCGAATTCACCGATTCTAAAGTGAAACTGCCGGGCACCGAGCAGTTTCTCGAAATCCAGAAATACGTCTTCGACCGGAAAAAACATCGGGACATCGCCGAGGCAGAAAAGCCGCAGATTCCCTTAGCGATTCAACAGCAGGTCTTTTCCGCGTTGCTGGAATTTTACCCGGAATTTGATCACAGCCAATGGGAAAAACTCTTGATCCACCTCTGGCTGAATAATGAAAGCTATGTCCTGGCGTCACCACCGCGCCGGGTTGCCAAGCTGCTCTGGCTCTACCAGCAGACCATGTGCCACGATGGCATCTATCTGGATCTGGAAATCCCTGAAGCCAGTGAAGGGCTGGAGAATGAAGCCCGGCTGTTTTTCGGCGTCGGCAACCCGCCGGAGCGGGATTTTCTGACCCAGGTGCTGGAAATTTTCCGTCGGCTGAAGATTTCAGTGGAGCGGGCTTACGAACTGACCATCAGTAACGGCACCCACCCCTATTTTCTGTCGACCTTCTATGTCACCGCCGCTGACGGCAGTCGCATTGAAAAGGGTTCAACCCTCTATTGCCAGTTGCAGGAGGAGCTGTACAACACCCAGATTCTGCGCTCCTGTTCGCAGACCTACCGGGAGCTGGTTCCGACCGGGCTGGCCAGCGGCACCGATGCCGCGCTGATCTGCACCATGGTCGGCTTCTGCCACACCAACATGGCCCATACCCACCCTGACAGCTATGATCTTGAAGGGGTCATGCGCGCCTTTCACAATCACCTTGATATCGCCTTTCAACTGGTGAAACTGTTCCGGGTCCGCTTTGATCCGCAGCAACAGCAGCGTGAGCAAGAGTACGCCAGTGCGCTGGTGGAGACCGAGCAGTTGATTGCGCAGTACAACACCGGCCGGCGCTTTCTCGATAATTTTCGCCGGCGAATTTTCAACTGTGCCTTGATTTTCATCCGCAACACCCTGAAAACCAATTTCTTTGTGCCGGAAAAGCATGCCCTGTCGTTCCGGCTTGATCCGATTTACCTGGAGCAGTTGGGCGGTGATTTTATTTCCGACCTGCCGCCGGAGCGCCCCTTTCGGGTGACCTACTTTTATGGTCGTTACGGCGCCGGTTATCACATCGGTTTTTCAGATATCGCCCGGGGCGGCTGGCGCACCCTGATCACCCAGGGGCGGGATGAATATGTCACCGCCGCCAACACGGTATTCAAGGAAAACTATGTCCTGGCGCATACCCAGCACCTGAAAAACAAGGACATCTATGAGGGCGGCTCGAAGATGGTGGCGGTGCTCGATGCCGGCGGCAACCTCGACAAGGAGATGCTGATCCCGCGGCTCTACAAGCTGCAGTACGGCTTTATCAATGCTTTCCTTGATATTTATGTCACCGAAAACGGTCGGGCTAAAGATCCACGCGTGGTCGATTACTATGGTGAGGATGAGCCGATCGAACTGGGGCCGGACGAAAATATGCATGATGTCATGATTGAGCAGATTGCCCGTCAGGCGGTCCGGCGTGGTTATCTGCTCGGGGCCGGCATCATGTCGAGCAAGAAGATCGGCATCAATCACAAGGAATACGGGGTCACCTCGATCGGCGTGGTGCGATTTGCCGAGGTGGCGATGGCCAAGCTGGGCATTGATATGCATCGGGATTCCTTCAGCGTCAAACTGACTGGCGGACCCAACGGCGATGTCGCCGGTAACGCTATGCAGTTGCTGCTGAAGCGTTGTCCGCAGGTGAAAATCTGCCTGATCGTCGATGGCAGTGCGGCCTTTTACGATCCACAAGGCGCTGATCATCAGGCGTTGCAGAAGATCATTCTCAAGCAGGATGTCGAAGGCTTCGACCCACAGGCGCTGCATCCGGGTGGCTTTATCCTGTATCGGTCCCAGACCCGCAAAGACGGCCTGCGCGAACTGTTCAAGAAGCTGGTGGCGACCGCGACCGGCCTTGAGGAACAGTGGGTGACCAACGACGAATTTTACCGTGAGTACAATCAGTTGATTTTCAATGTGACCACCGACCTGTTTATCCCGGCCGGCGGTCGTCCGGAGACTCTCGATATCAATAACTGCAGTCGGTTCATGGATGAAAACGGTCAGCCCCGGGCAAAGGTCATCGTCGAGGGCGCCAACTCCTTCATCACCCCTGAGGCGCGGCTTGAACTGCAGCAGCAAGGGGTCGTGATTCTGCGCGATGCTTCGGCCAATAAATGCGGGGTCATCTCCTCATCCTATGAAATCATCGCCAACCTGATGTTGACCGAGCAGGAGTTTCTCACCAACAAGCAGCAGTATGTCACCGATGTTATCGAGATTCTCAACCGGCGGGCCGAGGACGAGGCGGAGCTGATTTTCCGCCGGGTGCAGAACAGCCCCACGCCGTTGCTGTACACCGAGGTTTCGGCGGCGATCAGCCAGGAGATCAATGCCCACTATTCGCGGCTGTTCACCTTCTTTCAGAAGAATCCGCTGCTCTGCGACAAACCGCTGTATCGCAAAGCCATCCTGTTGCATCTGCCGCGCCTGATTGGTCAGGTCGGCCTGTTCCGTAACCGCATCGAGCAGTTGCCGGAAAAAATTAAGTTCGCGATCCTGGCCAGTGAAATAGCCTCTTCAATGGTCTATAAAAGCAACGAAGAAGCGACCTATATGGAGATGATCGAGGGGCATTTGGGCCATCTGCAGGCCGTTTAGACTCAGCGAAATCAGGCGAAGGAGAGTTGCCATGCAAGTCAGGGTGCGATTGATCGGGGCGTTCCGTCTCGAACGTTTTAAAGAAAAGATTCTCGACTATCCCGACGGCACCAGGGTCGAGGAGATCTTCGCCCAGCTGCAGATCCCCAGGCGGGCGCTGGGGACGGTACTGATCAATGGCAGTCATGCCCGCCTGGATGATGTCCTCACTGAGGGGGACAACCTGGCCCTGTTGCCGATTCTGGGTGGCGGCTAGCAGCGCGTTTTTTACTGAATCGATTCTATTGTTTTTTGTATAAGGAGTTTTTATGAAATTTCAGACCACCGATCCTGCCGCAAACCCTGGCGGAGTTCTCTATCACCGCTGCCGGGTTGATCTTAAAAGCGGCGAGCTGGTTTACGTTGAGGTTCCCTGCCGTAACCTGGAGGATGTGCTGGGCGGTTTCGGCCGTTCGTTTCAGGATCTGGCCAAGCGAAAAATAACCGCCGCCTACTGTGATGAAAATCCGCTGATCGTCAATACCGGACTGCTCACCGGCAGCAGCGCCATGACCGGTCTGCGGACCTACTTTTCCGGCTATAGCCCGCTCAAGGGCTCGCAGGCCGGGCTGCCTGCGGCGATGTGGTCGACCGGTAGCGGCAAGTTCGGCGCCAAGTTCAAGTGGACCGGGCTGGATGAGCTGATCTTCGAGAATCGCTCGGCGACTCCGGTTTATGTGGTGATTAAGGAAACGGCTGACGGGCCACGGGTCGAAATCAAGCCGGCTGAGCATCTGCTCGGTCTGTCCACCCACGATAAAATCATGGCGCTGCAGCAAGGCTATGACAACGCCCACTTTGCGGTTATCGGTCAGGCTGGAGAAAACTGGCAACAGAACTATATGGCAGCCGTAGCGCTGTCGACTGAGAACCAGCTGAAGTCGAAAGAGGATAAATGCCGCTTCGCCGGCCGTGGCGGTATGGGCAGCTTGATGGGCTACAAGAACATTTTGGCCCTGGTCGCCCAGAGCAGCGACAAGCTTGGCAAGCTCAGTGAAGCGGTCAAACAGGTCAACCTGAACGTGGTCAAAGGTGGCGGCTCAGCGCGCATCCAGCCGCTCAGTCGCGGCGGTGGTGGTGGCACCTGGGCGGCCTATGATGTGCTGCAGGAATTTCATGCTGTGCCACTGAATAACTTTCGCCCCCAGGGCAACGACATCCCTGAAAAACTTTTCCGCGAAAATGTCGAGCCCGACTATCATATCAAGTCCGAGGCCTGTTTCCGCTGTGGCATCACTTGCCACAACAATATCTCCGAGAAGCATGCCGACGGCAGCAAGGGTGAGTTTCTTGCCAAGTTCGACTACGAACCGCTCAACCTGCTCGGCACCAACCTGGGGATTCATGACGCTGGCCAGGCCGCCCGGCTGATTCAGCTGGGTGATAACTATGGCATGGATTCCATCTCCCTCGGCGTGACTATTGCCTACCTGCTGGCCTATAACCAGCGCCACCCGGAGACCCCGATCCTGAACGGCGCAACCTTCGGTGATTACGAAAAGATCCGTGCGCTGGTCATTCAGGCCGGCGAGGGGAAGTTGCCGGAGATCGCTAAAGGCTCAATGCGTCTGTCAGAAAGTCTCGGCGAAACGGCATACGCCTACCATGTCAAGGGCTTGGAAATACCGGCCTACCAGCCGGAAACCAATCCCGGTTACGCTTGGGCGATCGCCGGCGGCCACATGTCGATGGCGACCTATGGCCTGCTGACTCGCGAAGGCAAATCGGATCTCGACTCATGGGTCAAGGGGATCACCGAAGACAAGCTGCACATCGTCGGTTTCGATATGATCGGCCTGTGCAAGTTTTTCGATATCGCCAAAGGGATCGGCACCCAGATGGTGGTCGATTGCCTGCAGAGTGAATTCAATCTGCAGGTTAGCACCGAGGCGATCCGCGCCGCCGTGCGCCGCGCCTTTCTGCGCGGCCTGGCGCTGGAGTTTCGTCAGGGCTATCAAAAAGCCGAGTTCTGCCTGCCGGCTGAGGTCAGCGAAAATCCGAATCCGCACATCAAGCTGCCGAACATCACCAACCCGGAATTCGTCGCCGAGCTGGAAAAACGCGTCTGGGCGATCTTCGAGCCGGAGTTAGAGGGGGTTCTGGATTGACGCCAGCGATGACGTACCACCTGCAAGTGAATGGAAACAGAGTATGAAAGCAAAAAAAACGAGCGATTTTGTTATTTCTTTTCGGGTCAACAGGGATGAAAGGAAGGAGTTGCTTGAACTGGCGAAGAGCTCTGGTGTCAGTATTTCACAGCTGCTGCGGAGCAGGCTTGAGCTGCAGAATAATCGCCTGCTGGAAAACTAGCGTCTGGCAGGTCAGCGTAGGATTGAAACGATAACTTCTTCATTCAGGGTTAAATGTATGCCGGTAAGGGTTGCAATAAACGGTTTCGGCCGCATCGGGCGGGCGTTTTTCCGCTCGGCGTTTTTTTGTCCAGAGATAGAGATCGTCGCCATTAACGATTTGGTCGATGTGCCGACCCTGGTGCATTACCTGCGCTACGATTCGGTGCATGGCTGTTTTGGTCAGGAGGTTGAGCTTGGGGCGGATGGTTTTTCTCTGGCCGGCAAAGCAGTCAAGGTTCTCCGGCAGGCGGATCCCGCCCGCCTGCCGTGGCGTGAACTGGCGATCGATATCGTGATCGAGTCAAGTGGCCGCTACACCGACCGGGTTCACTCGGAACAACATCTGCAGGCGGGTGCCGGCCAGGTGATTATCAGCGCCCCGGCACGCGATGCCGATTTAACCCTCTGCATGGGCATCAATCACGCGCAGTATCAGTCGCAGCGGCATCGCATAATCTCTAACGCCTCCTGCACCACCAACTGCCTGGCGCCGGTCGCCAAGGTGATTATCGAGCAGTTCGGCTTTGTCAAAGGGATGCTCAATACCGTGCATTCCTACACTAACGGCCAAGTGATTCATGACGTTCCGCAGACGGATTTGCGCCGTGGGCGCTCGGCCGGTCAATCGATGATCCCAACGACGACCGGTGCGGCCAAGGCGGTCGCCCTCGTACTGCCGGAGCTCAAAGATAAGCTGATCGGGATGGCTGTGCGGGTTCCGGTGCCGAATGTCTCGCTGATCGACCTGGTGGTGGAAACCGAGCGGCAGGTCACAGCCGCGCAGGTCAACGCGGCTCTGCAGCAGGCCGCCGCAGGAACCCTCAAGGGGATTCTGGAGTACTGTCAGGTGCCGCTGGTTTCCAAGGATTTTACCGGCAACCCGGCCTCGGCCATAGTTGACGCCGAATCCACCGCCGTCGTTGGCGACAACCTGGTGCGGGTAATCGCCTGGTATGACAATGAATGGGGCTACTCGAACCGGTTGGTTGACCTGGTCAAATTCATCAGATCCAACCGCCTTGAGTTGCGAACAGCGGTTTAGTGGGACATCAGTACGGGGATGGTCATGTACTTCAGCAGATGGTTGGCAACTTCGCCGAGATGGTCTCGGTAAACCCCGCCAGCGATCAGCAGACTGATCCCCTCTTCCGCGCTGCGGTTGAGCAGCAGATCCCCCTTGCTGATTTTTAGACAGACCTGCGTCTCCGAGTGCGCCTGAATGCCGTGCAGAGCCAAATGCTGACAGAGCATCGCCAGCGAGGCTTGCGCCACCGCGGACTCGGCACCGGCCGGAATGAGGCTGAGCAGACTGACCTTGCGGGCCTGCTGCAGCAGCGGCAGGGCGTCATGTAGTGCCCGCACCGACTCACGACCGCCGTTCCAGGCGACCATGACCCGCTCACAGTGTGGCGTAAAACTCCCCGCGTAAGGCAGGATCAGCACTGGTCGTCCGCTATGCAGAACCAGTTTTTCCGGCAGCTCGCGCAGGGCGCCCAGGTTGTTTTTCGGGTCAGGTTGACCAATGATGACCAGGTCGGAGCACTGAGCCATATGGCAGAGCTGGGCCAGCAGCGCCTGGCCACTGCCTGATTCTTCCAGGCTCAACCACTGCGAAGGGATATCGCGGTTGGCGGTCTGCGCGACAAAGGTGGCCTGTAGTTCCTGGGCCTGAGCTTCAGGTCGGCTGTCGGCAGCGTAGCAGCCGGTCAGAAAAGCTTGTTGCCGACCCGCCAGCCCGATCGCGAATTCGAGGCGGGAACGACTTTGTGGAGTGTGATCGAGGTGGACAAAAAGATGCTTGATGGACATGAGAACTCCTCTCGCCGGTTGCAGCGCAGACCGTTCCTGTAAGTGCAGCTCAAAAACCCAGATAGGCTTCGCGGATTTTCGGATCGGCTTCGAGCGCCTGTCCGGTCCCTTCCTGAACGATCCGGCCGTTCTCCATGACGTAGCAGTAGTCGGCAATCTTCAAGGTCTGGTGAACGTTCTGTTCGACGATGAACACCGTCAGCCCCTGCTGATGCAGTTGCTGGATAACATCGAATACCTCTTGAACCAGGATCGGCGCCAGCCCCAGGCTCGGCTCATCAAACATGATCACCTTCGGATCCTGCATCAGCGCCCGACCGATCGCAACCATCTGCTGCTCGCCGCCGGAGAGGGTCTCGGCGCTCTGAGTGCGCCGTTCTTCCAGCCGCGGAAACAGTTTGAAAACCCGCTGCAGGGTTGTCGACTTATGCTTCTGGGTTCGTTTCAGGTAGGCCCCGACCAGCAGATTTTCTTCGACGGTCATTTTCGGAAACAGCTGCCGCCCTTCGGGGACCAGGGTAATCCCCTGATCGACCACCTGGTGGACCGGCTGACCGCTGATCTTTGTACCCTGGTAGTTGATCTGCCCGTCCGCCAGTGGCGCCAGTCCGCAGATCGATTTCAAGGTGGTGGTCTTGCCGGCTCCGTTGGCCCCGATCAACGCCACCAGTTGCCCCGGTTTGACCGCAAAGGAGATATCCCAGAGCGCCTGAAAATCGCCATACTTGACCGAGACCGAGTTTGCTTCGAGAATATTCATGCTGCGGTTTCTCCCAGATAGGCCTCGATGACCGAGGGGTTATTGGAAATCTCTGCCGGCGTTCCCTCGGCGATTTTTTCGCCGAAATTGAGCACCACCAACCGATCGCAGATCCGCATGATGACCCGCATGATGTGTTCGACTATCAGGATGGTGACCCCCTGGTCGCGGAGTTTAAGGATCAGTTCGATGGTCAGGTCAACCTCAGTCGGATTGAGTCCGGCGACCACCTCGTCCAGCAGCAGGAAGGACGGATTCAGGGCCAGCGCCTTGCTGATCTCCAGTCGCTTGCGACCAGCCAGGGTCAGGCCGGCGGCCGAGACTTCAGCGCGATCCGCCAACCCGGTCGTCTCGAGAATGTTCCAGGCGTGTTTTTCTGCATCTTTGCGCTTGGGGTAACGTAAAAACGAGGCGATCAGGACGTTTTCCAGCACGCTTAAGCCGGGAAAGGGTTTGACCACCTGGAAGGTCCGGCCGATTCCCAGCGCCGCCAGCGCGTAAGGCGGTTTGCCGCTGATGTCCTTGCCATTGAATAAGATAGTGCCGTTGGATGGCGCGTAATAGCCGCTGATCACGTTAAACAGGGTGGTCTTGCCGGCGCCGTTGGGGCCGATCAGGCCGACAATCTCGCCAGGCTGAACCTTGAAGGAGATCTGATTATTGGCGGTCAGGCCGCCGAAGGCCTTGGTGACCGATTGCAGTTCCAACAGTGGCGTTGCCATCACTTTCCTCCTTCTTTCTGTGCGCAGGATTTCAATCCGCCGGGCAGGTTCTGCTTGCTGGTCTCGGCGGCGAGTTCCCGTTTTGGCCTGCTGGCCAAGGTTGTTTCCCGCCCGCCACGGCCGCCGTTGCGGTTGCGGATCGTCCCCCACAGCCCGTTCGGCAGAAACACCACGCTGAGGGCGATGACCGCGCCGAGAATAATCAGGTAGAGCAGCTGAAAGTCAGACAGGTAGGCCCAGAAAACCGTCTTGAAGGCAAAGATCAGCACCGCGCCAATCACCGGACCGATCAGCGTCCCCATGCCGCCGAAGACCACCATCACCAGCGCCTGGTCACTGACCAGATCACTTAAGGTTGAGGCCGGATCGATGAACGTGATCCAGTAGGCATAGATGCCGCCCAGGATCCCGGTCGGCACCGCCGACAGGACAAAGGCCTGAATTTTCAGCCGCGTCGGATTGAGACCGAGCGATTGGGCGCCCAACTCGTCTTCACGGATGGCTTTGAGTTTGAGGCCGAAAGGCGCATGCTCGAGTAGAAACCAGAACAGAAAGAAGGTCGCCGCAACCACCCCGAGCATCAGGTAGAAGAAGTAGAGCGGGTTGAGAAACGGCGGCAGCCGCATGCCGTCGGGGCCGCCGGTGATGGTCAGAATCAACGCCAGTTGCTGGATCGCCAGCGACAGGGCCCAGGTGGCGATGGCAAAATATGCCCCGCGCAGGCGCAGCGTCGGAAAGCCGGCGGCCAGGGCACAGAGTGCGGTGATCACCGCCCCGGCCAGCACCGCCAGGGCAAAGGGCCAGTTGGCCTGCACCATCAATATTGCCGTGGCATAGGCGCCAATGCCGAAAAAAGCGCCGTGACCGAAATTCAGGTAGCCGGTGTAGCCTGCCAGAACATCAAACGCGATCGCTAACCCGATCCACATGATCGCCTCGGTGAGAATTCGTAACACAAAGGCATCGGTGACCAGCAGGGGTACAACCGCCAGGGCCAGGACTGCAAGCATACTCCAGGTGATAATCTTGCTGCGCATGGTTCAGACTCCCTTAGCGAACAGGCCCCGGGGGGAGACCAGCAGGATGGTGAAGAGGATCGCGAAGACCGCCAGCATGGTGTAGCCGGGATCCAGGTAGATCAGGAAGAACGATTGCACCAGTCCCAGCAGAAAAGCCGCCCAGGGAACGCCGGCCAGATAGCCCATGCCGGCCAGCACCACGACAAAGAAAGCGACGATGGTATAGTTGGGGCCCATCTGGGCGCTGACCGAAAGGATGCTGCCGATCAGCACGCCGGTCATCGCGCTGATGCCGACGTAAATGCCGTAGACGTAGGAGCTGGTCCGTTTGCCGTTGACCCCCATCAGCGCTGCGGCCTCACGGTTCTGGGCCAGGGCGCGGACACCGAGACCGAAGTTGGTTTTCTTGAGCAACCAGTGCAGGGCAACGGTAATCACCAGCGCGTAGACCAGTCCGGCCAGGCGGATGCTGGGAATCGTCATGAAGAACGTGCCCTGCTCATAGAAGTAGGAGCTGGCGGAAAAGGCCGAGGGGATGGAGTTGCTGTAAAAACCGAAACCGGTCAGGGCGATACCACGGAACATCAGCGCCAGGCCAAAGGTGAAGACCAGCCCCATCAGCAGGGGATTGCCCTGGCGACCGCTGACCACCCGGTGGATAACCGGTTGTAGGCAGTAGCCGATCAGAGCGAAAGTGATAAAGACCACCGGCAGCAGCAGAAACGGGTCGAGTCCGGTCCACTTGTTGAGATAGAGCCCGAGAAAAGCGCCCAGCATGATCCATTCGCCAACGGCGAAATCGATGATGTGCATCACGCCGTAAACCAGTGAAAAGCCGATGGCGATGGTAATATAGATACCGCCGAGCAAAATGCCGTCGATCAGGGCCTGGGGTAACAATTCCATGCGTTGATCCTCCTGCCGATGCCAAGGACCGGTTCGGTCGTTCAGCCCGAGTTGCCCCAGGTAATCCAGGGATGGGGGGGATTGTTTGTCGATTGGATGCTGGCGGAGACGGTTCCTCATCGAGGACCGTCTCCGCCGTCTTGCTTCAGTTGTGGCTCACGTCCAGCAGAGCGATCAATTTAACGCTCTTTCCAGCTGAGCATTGGGTATTGCGGGGCCGACTCCATCTCTTTCTGCGGACCGACGACCAGCACCTTCTGGTCCTGGATCTGAACGGTCAGCGGGGTCAAACCAACGTTGGCGTGGTAATACTCGCCGTCATCGGCAAAGTTGATCCGGCCGTAGAAGGTTTCAACATCCAACTCCTCGAGCGCTTGCACCAGCTCAATGCGGGCCGTTTCAGAGAGCGGGGGAGTTGCGCCGATATTCTGCAGGGCAGCTTGAAAGGCGATACCGGCAGCCGTGGAGCCGGCCTGGGTGTAATCAGCCGGGACCTGGTAGGCTTTTACCGCCGCGCTGGCATAGCTGGCGGCATCGGGCCAGAGCAGTTCGCCGCTGGTTTTCGAGGTCGGCGTCCAGACCGTCGCGCCGTAGACCTGATTGGCGGAGGTCGTGAGCGCCTGGACAAAGGCTGCATCGGTGACGCCATAATGCATCAGCAGTGCTTTAGGGGTGTAATTGATCTGCTGTAACGATTTGACCAGCTTGATCAGTTCTTCGTCGTGACCGCCGAAGGCGACCAGATCAGGGCGCAGGCCGCGCACCGCCGACATCAGCGGGGTCAGATCCTGGTTGGCCGGAACGATATTGTACTTGAGGACCTTGATGCCGGCTGCCTCTGCGGCGGCCTTGAAGGCTTCTGCGGTCGCCTTGGAGAAGGTATCGTTCGAGCCGAGGATAACCGCCGTCTTGGGGGGCTCAGGCAGGGCACTCAGGGCAGTAATCGGTGATGCGCCGGTATAGCTGACCGGCGGGACGGTACCGAAGGTATATTTGAACTTGTTCAGCCAGATCAGTGGCGACTCAGCAGAACCGGTGATCATCGGCACTTTGTACTTCTCGACCACCGGAGCAGCCGCCATGGTGACACCCGAAGAGTAGGGGCCGAGGATAAAATCGACCTTCTCCTGGGTGATCAGGCGCTCTGCCGCCGAAGCACCTTGCGACGGCTGCGACTGGGCATCAGCATAAAACAGCTGCACCGGATATTTTTTGCCGTTGATAGCGATTCCGCCTTGCGCGTTAACCTCCTGCGCCCAGAGATCATAGCCGCGCTTGGTCACGTTACCGCCGGTCGCCAGTTCCCCGGAGATCGAGGTGACCACGCCGACCTTGAAAAAATCGCGCGTCTCATCGGCGCAGACAACAGTGGCCAGCAACAGAACAGCTAGCGCCGTCAGAATCCATGTTTTCCCTTTTTGCATTGTTTCCTCCTTAAGGTGATCGTTGCTTTAAATCTATCAGCAATAACGCTGTTCTGCTTTTTGCACTAGCTGTGCCACTAATAAAAACGCCGTGTTTGTTGACCGCATTATTTTCACTATCGCTTGGCGACAATTCTGTCGAATAATTTTTTAACAGTAATAACAGTGTCTTGCGAGCTGTTTGGCGGATTTGATTTAATCGGCGTGCCAGAAATATTCTGATTCTCAGCAACTCTTTTACAAAGTTATCTTTGTGGAAATTTAAAACAATGTTCCTTGGGGTAGAAAAAATTGCACAAATGCATAAATATGCCGCAAGACGGGAGCCTTTGGTTGGTGGCGCTAAGTGAAAGTTGCCGGCAGCGCCGGAAATGAACGCTTGTCAGATCTGGGCTCCGATGGCGTTTACGGTAAGATCGGCTCGTTAGAAAGGTAGAGGTGTTTTAGTGGCTGCTGGGCCCGCCCGGCAGCTAAGGATGTAGCGGCGCGGAACCAATCATGCAGCAGTGCAACGAATTGCGTCAGCGCATACGCTGTCTGGACTATATTCTTTGTCCTTTGACTATGGGCAGGCGGCGAGCTTGCCCAAAGACAAGACCGCATAATTTAGCGCAGCCCGTAACGCTGCAGCTTGCGGGTGATGGTTGACTGGTTGACGCCCAGCGCCTCGGCCATGCGCGCCTGATTTTTGTATCTTTGCGCACCCTTGCTCAGGACCGCGCGTTCGACGCTTTCGATGATCTGCTGCAGCGACATCTGTTCGGGCCAGTCGTCACTGATCGTCGAGTTCTCCTGGATGGCGCGCCTGGCCACATGGTTCGGCAGATCCGGCAGGTCAATAAGTTCGGTGTCAGTCATAACCACCAGGCGCTCGCAGAGGTTCATCATCTCGCGTACGTTTCCGGGATAGCGATAGCCGAGCAGGGCGTCCGAGGCGGCCCGCGTCAAGCGTTTGCTGACTGTGGTCTGTTGGCCGAACAGGTCCAGATAGTAGTGGATCAGTGGCAGAATGCAGTCGGTCCGCTCGCGAACCGCCGGGACGTAGATCGGGATAACGTTCAGCCGGTAGTACAGGTCGAGGCGGAATAATCCCTTTTCGACCATCTGCTCCAGGTCGCGATTGGTGGCGGCGAGCACCCGGACGTCAACGGTTTTCGGCTTGGTGCCGCCCAGTCGCATGATCCGACCGTCCTCAAGGAAGCGCAACAGCTTGACCTGTGATGGCAGTGGCAGTTCAGCGACCTCATCGAGAAACAGCAGGCCGCCGTCGGCCATTTCAAAGTAGCCCGGCTTGCTTCCCTGGGCGCCGGTAAAGGCACCCTTCTCGTAGCCGAACAGTTCGGATTCGATCAGCGACTCGGGGATTGCGCCGCAGTTGATCTTGATCATCGGTTTTTCGGCGCGGCTCGAATTATTGTGGATTAGGTCGGCGATCAACCCCTTGCCGACTCCGGATTCGCCGAGCAGCAGCACCGAGGAGTTGGCGCCGCTGACCTTCAGCGCCTGGGCGAGCGTCTTGACCATGCAGGGGCTTCTGGCGATCACTTTGCGTGAATTCTGCACAGCATGCTGCATCTCCAGCACCTGCAGGCGAAACTGGTCTTTCATTGCCGCCTGCTCCTCCAGTTTGCGCTGCAGGGTATCGATTTCGGTGATGTCGCGCTCGCTGACCACGACCCGCAGCAGCGCGCCATCTCTGTCGAAGACCGGTGTTCCGGTCAGGATCAGCTTGCGCTCGCCCCGCAGTTGCAGCAGGTTGCAGACCTGTTTGGTTTTGATGACCTCGAAGGTGACCGCACGGTCGATGAAGCCCTGATCAACCAGTTCGGCCATGTTGCGACCGATCACCTCGGCGGCGCTGATGTTGTTGATCCGCTCCGAGGCGCGGTTGATGCGGATAACCTTGGCCTGGGCATCGCAGATCCACAAGCCATCGGAGGAGGATTCGATGATCGCGTCGAGTTCGCGGGTCAGGTCCTGATAGGCGAGCATCTCGCCGGTCAACTCATTAAGCTTGGTGCGTTCCTCAAAGACACAGAGCGCGCCGATAAGTGTGCCGTCGGCGAGCACCGGACTGATCCGGGTTAAGAAGCTGGTTCCCCCCATCTGGACCGGAAGCTCTCCGCGCCATTGTCGATCCTGCAGGGTTGCTGCGACCTGTGGCCAAAGCTCTGGCAGAACCTCTTGCAGCGGGATGCCGGCGTAGCAGCCGAGCCCTTCGCGAGCGACCCGGTTGGCCAGCAGAATGACTCCGGCGGAACTAACTGCCAGCAGCCCTTCTCCGGCGGCGTTGAGCAGGCCTTGCCGCAGAAGCTCTTGATGCGACGGGGAATCTGCGCCGAGGGCGCGCTGCTCATCTGGGGGCATCGTTTTGGACTCCTGTCCTGGCAATTGCCTGCTGAAATGCCTGTTCGATTATGTTTGTAACACTGGTTTAGACTATTATGCACAAGTGCAATGGTTATGCAATTCGGAAACTATCCTGGGTGTCTTTTCCTCCTCACTTCCTCAGAACAATCCTATAACAACAAAAATTTCAAATGATCACAGCGACTAACGGCGAAATAGATGCTTAACGCTGCAGTTATTTTTCGTTGGTACGCTCCTTGTAACTATGCATAGCAACCGACCTGTAAAGTGTTTATGGCCCCGCCAGGACGTTTTGGTCGTTCAATGAATGACCTCTGCGGTGAAACAGAAATCCGACGACTGCCCTTTAGAACCTCTTTGCCAAGGAGCAACGATGATGAGTATGAACAATCTGCAACTGATGGAACTGCGCAACCAACACACCCCGCCGGGCCTGGGAGTGACCACCCCGTCGTTTATCACTGAGGCGCGCGGCGCCATCATGATTGATGCTGATGGCCGCGAATTGCTCGACTTTGCCGGCGGGATCGGCGTCAACAATGTTGGGCACTGTCACCCCAAGGTGGTCGCCGCGATCAAGGATCAGGCCGATAAGTATCTGCACACCTGCTTTCATATTGCCCCCTACGAACCTTACATTCAGCTGGCTGCCCGGCTCAACCAGCTGGCACCGGGCAACGCAGAGAAGATGACCATGTTCCTCAACTCCGGCGCTGAGGCGGTGGAGAATGCGGTTAAGATTGCCCGTTATGCCACCGGACGGTCGGCGGTGATCTGTTTCGAGAACGGCTTTCACGGCCGCACCAGTATGGGGATGAGTCTGACCAGCAAGGTCAAACCCTACAAGTTCGGCTTCGGCCCTTTTGCGGCGGAAACCTACCGGATGCCTTACGCCTACTGTTACCGCTGTCCCGTCGGACGCAGCTATCCCGGTTGCAAAACGGCCTGCGCCGATCTGCTGGAGGAGTTCTTCATCAGCCACGTGGCCGCCGAACAGGTCGCGGCGGTGATTGTCGAACCGATCCAGGGGGAAGGTGGCTTTGTTACGCCGCCGGCGGAGTATTTTCCCAAGCTGCAGCAGATCTGCCGCAAGCACGGCATCCTGCTGATCGTCGACGAAGTCCAGACCGGCATGGGACGAACCGGCAAGATTTTCGCCTGCGAACACTGGGGGATTGAACCCGACCTGATCACCAGCGCCAAGAGCCTGGCCGGCGGTTTGCCGTTGAGCGCGGTGACCGGCCGTAGCGAAATCATGAACAAGCCGCACGTCGGCGGCCTCGGCAGCACTTACGGTGGTAATCCGCTGGCGGTGCGGGCGGCCCAGGCGGTTTTGGAGATCCTGATTGAGGATGGCCTGCTGCAGCGCGCCGAACAGCTAGGGGTCACTCTGCGCAACCGCTTTGAGGCGCTGCAGGCCGAACATGCCATCATCGGTGAAGTGCGTGGCAAAGGTCCGATGCTTGCCCTGGAGTTGGTCCGTGACCGCCAGACCAAAGAGCCTGCGACCGAGGAAGCGAAAAAACTGACCCAGCTTTGTTACCAGAAGGGGTTAGTGCTGATCTCCTGCGGCAATTTCGGCAATGTGTTGCGGGTGCTGATGCCGCTGGTCATCACTGACGAACAACTGGAGCGCGGCCTGAACATCCTGGAAGATTCGTTGCGTGAACTTAAGTCCGGTGCTGTCTAGCGCTGGCCATCACGCGGTTGAAACTTAAGTTTCATGGAGGTTAAGTTGAAAATCGATCCAGAGAACAAGGTCAAGATTGTCGTCACCCAATCCGGTTGTCCGCTGATGAAAAAGGGCGCAACCGTCTACCTGAACGGACCACTGATCGACTATCGTGAATCGGCGCCGATTTGCGTTACCGCGCTGGCCGGGATCTACCCCTGGATCATGACCTCACGCTTCGGCATCGAGTCGGCGGCGATGGGTTTCGACGGCGATTACCGGGTCAGCTGCCCGGACAAGCTGGTTGAATTTGCCATCAGCAGCAGTCAACCCGGAACCCGGTTCTAGAGGGTCACTTCAGGACTGTGGCTGCATGTCGCAGCCGTGCAATCCAGTTCAGCCTGTCACGGGGCGGCAATAAAACCGGTAGTTTATTCTCTCTCCTGCCGGTATTGTCGCCCCGTGGTTTGTCCTCCCCGCCCTCCATCAGACCGATGGGGCGCAGTCGAAAGGTTACCGATTATGCCAGGTCCGCTCAGTCACATTCGCGTTCTCGATCTCAGCCGGGTGCTCGCCGGACCCTGGGCCGGACAGACCCTAGCCGATCTGGGCGCCGAGGTTATCAAGGTCGAACGCCCCGGGGCCGGGGACGACACCCGCGGCTGGGGTCCGCCTTTTCTGGCGGATGCCGAGGGCAACCCGACCAGTGATGCCGCTTATTTTCTCTCTGCCAATCGTGGCAAGAAGTCGGTCACGATCGACTTCACCCGTCCGGCTGGGCGCGAACTGGTCTGTCGTCTCGCCGAGCAGAGCGACATCCTGCTGGAGAATTTCAAGGTTGGCGGGCTGGCCAAGTACGGGCTCGATTACGCAGCGCTCAAGCAGCTCAATCCCCGCCTGATCTACTGTTCGATCACCGGCTTCGGCCAGACCGGTCCCAACCGCCAGCGTGCCGGCTACGACTTTTTGATTCAGGGGATGGGTGGCTTGATGAGCGTCACCGGCGAGCCGGACGGCGAACCTGGGGGGGGGCCGATGAAGGTCGGCGTGGCGATCGTCGATATCTTCACCGGCATGTATGCCAGCACCGCGGTGCTGGCAGCGCTGACCCACCGTGACCGCACCGGCGAAGGGCAGCATATCGATCTGGCGCTGTTCGACGTCCAGGTTGCAACCCTGGCGAATCAGGCGATGAACTACCTGATCAGCGGCAGCGCGCCGGGCCGTCTGGGCAACGCCCACCCGAATATCGTTCCCTATCAGGCCCTGGCAACAGCCGACGGGCATATTATTCTGGCGGTCGGCAACGACGGCCAGTTCGTTAAGTTCTGCAACCTAGCGGGATGTGCCGCGCTGGCCGTCGATCCGCGCTTTGTCAGTAACGCCGCACGCGTCGAGAACCGCAAGCTGCTGATCCCGCTGATTGAGCAGTCGCTGCAGCAACGCACCAGCAGCGACTGGATCGCCCAGCTCGAAGCGGCGGGGGTTCCCTGCGGTCCGATCAACACCCTCAGCGAAGTTTTCAGTGAACCGCAGATTGAGGCGCGGCAGATGCGTATCGATCTGGAGCATTCTCGCGCCGGCCAGGTGCCGTTGGTCGGGAGTCCGATGAAGTTTTCGCAGACACCGGTTGAGTACCATCAGGCCCCACCTGCCCTTGGCGAACATACGTCGGAAATCCTTGGTGGGCTACTCGGCATTTCCGAACGACAACATCTAGAGCTTGTTTCTGAAGGGATCATCGATGGCAGATAGTCCGAGCCACAGCCTTGTCTTGGCTGACAAGTGCGACCGGTAGAGGTCGGCCTCCAGATGACGTTACTCCTAACAACGGGGCCATTGCAAAGTTAAGGATTTCAGTCTGTTCATCCGGCAATAGGGAGGTGGGCATGGACGTCTCCGAGTCCAGACGCCTGAAGGCTCTTGAAGTGGAAAGCCGGGTCTTGGGGGTGTGCAAAGTTGATGTTAGAGAATTGGCTTCCAGTCATCTTTTTAAACGTGTAATATACGCAGTTCAAAAAACATCATAAGGACCTTGCCGATTTCTCAAGCGCCAATTGTGAGCACAGAGCTCAGCGTGTTTAAATGCGTCCTCTGCTCAGTGACACTTTCTTTTGGCAATTGACACTTTCTTTTGGCATTTCACACAATTCACATCGGAGGCTTCATATGTCGGTAAATAAGGTGATTCTGGTTGGGAATCTGGGCAAGGACCCAGAGTTACGCTACACGCCGAGCGGTGCTGCGGTGGCGACTTTTTCGCTGGCGACGTCCGAGCGCTACAAGGACAAAGACGGCAACCGGCAGGAGAAGACCGAGTGGCACAATATCGTCGTCTGGCGGCAGTTGGCCGAAATCTGCGGCAAATATCTGCACAAGGGGAAGCAGGTCTACATCGAGGGGAAGATTCAGACTCGCAGCTACGACGACCGCGACGGCAACAAGAAGTACATCACTGAAATTGTCGCCGACCAGATGCATATGCTCGGCGGCCGCGACGAACAGGGCGGCGGCGGAAACTACGGTGGCGGCCAGCAGGGGGGCGATTATGGCGGCGGTCAGCAGCGCGGCGGCGGTCAGAATTACAAAGCGGCCCCGCAGCAGGCTTCCAAGCCACAGAGTCGACCGCAGCAACGGGATGATTACAACGAGCCGGCATTTAACCCTGATGATGAAATCCCCTTTTGAGTTCAGTTTCAGGCAGACCAGCAAAAAGCCGCCAACCTCAGGGTTGGCGGCGTTTTGCTGATAGCTCCGGCTCTTGACCTGTCGGGTACAATCGTTTGAATATAGGTATCCCGCCAGGGCCTGTTCTGCGGGTATCGACTAACAGCTATCCGGGGAGGATCTTATGCAAGTCAGTATTGAATACTGTGGACGGTGAAACTATCGTGAGCGCGCTGCCGGTCTGGCGGCGAAATTGACAGAGATGTTTGCTGCGACAACAGAACTGATCGAATCGGATGGTGGCGTCTACGAGGTCGTGGTCGACGGCAGGCTGGTCTATTCGAAAAAGGCCAGCGGCGAGTTTCCCGATGAAGTGCTGCTGCTGGCTGAACTGGCTGATCGCTAAACTCCTTTTCCCCTGCATACAAGGATTTCCATGTACGCCGCAATCCAGAAATTCTACGAGGCACTAATCCTTAGACGCCCGGTTCTCAGCCTGTTGTTGATGCTGTTGGTGGTGGCGTCGGTTGCTGTCTTTGCCAAGGATTTCCGGCTCGATGCTTCGGCTGATTCGCTGGTGCTCGAGAATGACAGGGATCTGAAATATTACCGCGGAATCAGCGCCAAATATGGTTCCGACGACTTTCTGGTGATCAGCTATACCCCGCAGCTTGACATGTTTGCGCCGGAAACCCTGGCCGACCTGCGCAAGCTGCGCGCCAGCCTGCAGCAGATCGAGAGTGTCGACAAGGTGGTCAGCATTCTGGATGTGCCGTTGATCGACAGCCCGCGGCTGACGCTAGGCGATCTGAACAACGGCGTGCGCACGCTGGAGACGCCGGGTATCGATCTGCAGCTGGCGCGCAAAGAATTTTTAACCAGCCCGCTCTACCGCGAGTTGATTCTCAGCGCCGACGGTAGAACGACCGCCCTGCAGGTGATTTTCAAGCGGGATCAGACCTATCATGATCTGCTTAAGGCCCGGAACCGTTTAAGTGAGACAGAGCTGGAACGCCCCCTGTCGGCCGCTGAGACCGAGCAGCTGGCGCGGGCCCGGCAGGCGTTTGCCGATTACAGCGCACAGCGTAACGATCAGGAAGCGCTCGACATCGAGCGGGTGCGGACGATCATGGAAGATCACCGCCAGCAGGCCGAACTGTTTCTCGGCGGGCTGCCGATGATTGTCGCCGACATGATCGACTTCATCCGCCACGACCTGGTGGTCTTCGGGCTGGGGGTGCTGGTTTTTCTGGTCAGCATGCTGGCGCTGATTTTCCGCAAGCCGCGCTGGGTGGTTCTGCCGCTGCTCTGCTGTTTTGCCTCGGTGTTGTTCATGTTCGGCTTTCTCGGGCTGGTGCAATGGAAGGTGACGGTGGTTTCATCCAATTTCACCTCGCTGCTGCTGATCATTACCCTGTCGCTCTGTGTTCACCTGATTGTCCGTTACAACGAACTGTTCGATGAAATCCCCGGTGCCGACCAGCTGACCATGGTGCGCGAAATGGTCCGCAGCAAGGCGGTGCCGAGCATTTACACCGCTTTGACCACCATTGTTGCCTTTGTTTCGCTGTTGACCAGCGGCATCCGCCCGGTCATCGATTTTGGCTGGATGATGGCGATCGGCATCAGCTTTGCGCTGTTGATCTCTTTCGTGCTGTTCCCCGCCAGCCTGATGCTGTTCAAAAACCCGGTCAAGTTTACGCACCGCTACGACATCACCGGCACCATCACCCGCACCTGCGCCCACTGGGTCGAAAAGCGCGGCACCCTGACGCTGCTGGTTTTTGCCGGTCTGTCGCTGCTGGCGGCGGTCGGGATTTCGCGGCTGACGGTCGAGAACCGTTTTATCGACAACTTCAAGACCTCGACCGAAATCTATCAGGGGATGGAGTTGATCGATCGCCAGCTCGGCGGTACCACGCCGCTGGATATCATTATCGATGCTGATCCGGACTTCTTCACCGCGCAGCAGAATGAAAGCGTCGCGGAAAAAGATCCCTTCGCCGACGATTTTTTCGGTGAGGAAGAGGCCGAAGCCGGCCTGTCAGGCAGCAGTTACTGGTACAACAGTTATCAGATCGAAGCCCTGAACAGGGTTCACGACTATCTTGAGCAGCTGTCGGCCTCCGGCAAGGTGCTGTCGATGTCGACCACCATGAGCCTGATGCGGCAGGTCAACAACGACATCCCGCTCGATAACATTTCGCTGGCGGTCATCCACAAAAAGCTGCCGGAGCAGATCGAACAGTCGCTGTTCAAGCCGTACATGGCGGAAGACGGCAACCAGGTGCGGTTTTCCGTGCGGGTGATCGAATCCGACCCGGGCCTGCGACGTGATGAGCTGCTCAAGCAGATCCGGCGAGATCTGACCGACCAGCTGCAGATCAAACCCGAGCAGGTGCATCTGACCGGCATGTTTGTCCTCTACAACAATGTGCTGCAGAGCCTGTTCCGTTCGCAGATCATGACCATCGGCGTGGTCTTTCTGGTGATTATGGGGATGTTTCTGCTGCAGTTCCGATCGCTGCGGCTGGCGGTGATCGCCATTATCCCCAACCTGGTTTCGGCCGGGCTGGTGCTGGGGCTGATGGGCTGGCTCGACATCCCCCTGGACATCATGACCATCACTATCGCCGCCATCACCATCGGCATCGCCGTCGATGACACCATCCACTATGTCCATCGTTTCACCGAAGAGCTGCAGCTGGATGGCGACTATTTGGCTGCGGTCAAGCGCTGCCACGACAGCGTCGGCCGGGCGATGTACTACACCTCGATCACCATCATCATCGGTTTTTCGATTCTGGCGCTCTCCAATTTCATCCCGACCATCTATTTCGGCCTGTTCACCGGCCTGGCGATGTTGATCGCCATGGTCGCCAACCTGACCCTGCTGGCGCTGCTGCTGCTCCGCTGGCGGCCGCGCGGTGCTTGAGGCTCCTGGCATGCTGAATAAGGCTGATCCCTGCGGTTGCTGCAGCGCCGTGCCCCTAAACGATGACTGTCGGCAGGCAGAATCGCGCAGTACGGCCAGTTGTCGTTTTGCCCTGCAGGGGCTCAGCTGTGCCAGTTGCGCCGGCAAGATCGAGGCGGCGGTCAATGAACTGCCGGGGGTGTTGGACGCCCATCTGAACTTTACTTCGGGCAGCCTGCGACTCGATTCTCCGCGCCCCTGTCATGAGCTGCTGAGCGAAGTCCGTGAGGTGGTCGAGCGTTTCGAGCCCGGCGTGAGCGTGCGCCCCTGGCAGGAATCGCGCACCCAGGCCCCCGGGCGGCACATTCGCCTGCAGCTCTGGCGGCTGGCCGGTGGCGCGCTGTTGCTGTTGCTGGCGCTGCTGCTGGAAAAAAACCTCCCCCGCGAACTGACCATCGGCATTTACCTGGGCAGCTACCTGCTGGCCGGCGGTTCCGTGTTGCTGGCGGCTCTCAGCACTCTGCGCCGCGGCGGCTGGTTTGACGAACATCTGCTGATGTCGATTGCCACCGTCGGCGCGTTGGCGATCGGTGAATACCCTGAGGCGGTCGCGGTGATGCTTTTCTACCTGCTCGGTGAAATTGTGCAGGGGCGGGCGGTCGATCGTTCAAGGCGCGAGATCGCTGCGCTGCTTGATATCCGCCCCGACAGCGCTAACCTGCTGGAAGGGGAGCAACTTCGAAGTCTGCCGCCGGAGCAGCTGGTTGTCGGTCAGCTGATTCTGGTCCGTCCCGGAGAGCGGGTGCCGCTTGATGGAGTGATCATCGCAGGCGAGTCGCTGCTCGACAGCTCGGCCCTGACCGGCGAATCGCGTCCGCGCCGCCAGTCGGTCGGCGACGAAGTGCTGGCCGGGATGATCAATGGCAGCGGCAGCCTGACCCTGCGGGTGGTGCGCCCCTTTGCCCAGTCGACGTTGGCGCGGGTGATCGAACTGGTCGAGAACGCCAGTGAAAACAAGGCCAGCACCGAACGCTTCATTACCCGCTTCGCCCGCATCTACACCCCGCTGGTGGTGCTGGCGGCAACCCTGATCGCCCTGTTGCCGCCACTGTTTGTCGGCGGCTGGAGCGACTGGTTCTACCGGGCGCTGATCTTTCTGGTGGTCTCCTGCCCCTGTGCGCTGGTGATCTCGATCCCGCTGGGGTTTTTCGGCGGTATCGGCCGTGCGTCAAAGCAGGGGATTCTGGTCAAGGGGGGCAACTTTCTCGAAGCGCTGGCGCAGGTTGAAACCGTGGTGTTCGACAAGACCGGCACTCTGACGCAAGGGGTTTTCGAGGTGCTGAAAGTCCTGCCGGAAGACGGTTTTTCTGTTGCTGAGCTGCTGGAACTGGCCGCGCTGGCCGAGACCGATTCC
This sequence comes from Malonomonas sp., assembly GCA_036526255.1. Classification (GTDB taxonomy): domain Bacteria; phylum Desulfobacterota; class Desulfuromonadia; order Desulfuromonadales; family Geopsychrobacteraceae; genus Malonomonas. The sequence goes on from DATCYW010000066.1 coordinate 29,911, forward strand.
AGCCATCCGATCGGCCAGTCGATCCGGGAAAAGTTCGCTCAGCCGCTTGAGCGGCGCCGGGTTCTGGACCTTGTCGAGCAGCCCGGTTTGGGTATCTCGGCCCTGATTGATGGCCGGCGGGTGCTGGCCGGTAACCGTAAGCTGTTAGAGCAGATCGGCATTTCTCCGGCCCGACTCGAAGAACCGGGCAGCGCCGTTTATCTGGCGGTCGATGGTCGGTACGCCGGGGCTCTGCTGATTGCTGATCGTCTGCGTGAGGGGGCCGCCGGGGCGGTGGCGCGGCTGCGGCAGCTCGGCGTCAAGCGGATCGAAATGCTCAGCGGCGATCGTCGCCGCGAGGTGCAACGTATTGCCGAGACGCTGCACCTGGATGGCTGGCGGGCGGAACTGCTCCCCGACCAGAAGCTTGAATGTCTTGAAGAAATTTTGCAGCAAGCCGGGAAAGGGCGCGTGGTGATGGTCGGTGATGGCATCAATGACGCGCCGGTGCTGGCGCGTGCCGATGTCGGCGTGGCGATGGGTGGTCTGGGCAGCGATGCCGCCATCGAAGCGGCCGATGTGGTGTTGATGACCGATGAGCCGGACAAACTGGCGACGGCGATCGAGACCGCCCGCTTGACCCGGCTGATCGTCTGGCAGAATATCGCGTTGGCGTTCAGCGTCAAAGGGGGGGTGATGCTGCTTGGTCTGTTCGGGCTGGCGAGCATCTGGCAGGCGATCTTCGCCGATGTCGGGGTCGCTCTTCTGGCGGTGTTGAATGCAGTGCGGATCATTCGGGTGTAGACTGTTAGAGGACTTCTGGCCAGGTTGTGCGGTTAACTCCGTCACGGGGGAACTGATTGATGTTGGAAGATAGACGCAGGGCGCTGCAAGCGCTGTTGGACGATCCGGATGTCGAGGTGCAGCAGGCCGCAGCGGCTTCGCTGGATGCCATTGAGGCGGCCGAGAACCTGGATTCTCTGTTGGATCGGCTGAAAACCGGTAACCGTGGTGAGCGGATTGCGGCGGCCTTTGCCCTCGAGCGGGTCAGTGCGGCGCGGGTATTTCCGCCATTGTTGGAAATTTTGCAGAGCAATGACGCCGATCTGCGGCTGGTCGCGGTGCAGGTGCTGGGCGCGAAAAAACACCCCAAAACCCTGGGGCCGCTGGTGAAGATGCTCGATGATCCGGAGCCGGGGGTTCAGGTCGAAGCGGCGCGGGCGCTGGCCGGTTTTGCTGACCGACGTTTGCCTGGTTATCTGGCGCCGCTGCTGCAACAGCAGGAGCAGGTGGCGCTGGCGGCAATCGCTACACTGGGGATTCTGGCCTTCCCTGAAGGGGAGCAGCCGCTGCTCGATGCGCTGCAGGATGAACGCAGCGCGGTCCGCAGAAAGGCCGCGCAGATGCTTGGCCGACTGTATGTCTAATGCGTAAAAAAGCCCCGTCGAATTGGTTTCTAGCCGGTCGGTAAGCGTGTTGACCATCTAAGCAAGAACAAGCAAAGCCCTCTAAAATTAGATACTTAGAGGGCTTTGCCTTTCGTAGATTTTCAAGATGAAGTCAAATGGTTAAACTACTGAAATTCCATGCTGCCTTTCACTGAATCCCATTTTTCAACAGATTAACCGAC
>DATCYW010000067.1:0-126177 GCA_036526255.1 Malonomonas sp.
AGCACAACCATCACAATCAAAGGTAGCAGAAAATTTCGTCTCATCAGCATACTCCCCAGTATTAAGGCGGCCTGACAGCCTGTCGTCCTACTTAATATGACAGGCCAGACACATTGCGCTGCCGGTGTTCGGAACCCTCAAAAACGGCTTGTAGTCGGCATCAACAGAAGAGTCGACATGAGGATCGTGGCAGGTCACGCATTCAACGGTCTTGCTGGCACCGTTATAAAGAACCAGATCTGCCGCTTCGATATCGACGACAGTGTGTAACGCACCGGCGTTGGTCGCATCGGCAAAAACATCTGGATAATTGAAAGAGATCGGGTGGTCGTCCGACAGGTCGGTGGTGCTGAGCAGGTTACCGCGCGCGGCACCGGTCCGCTTGCCGGGGCTAATTCCATCCGGATCGAGAATCACTTTGAAAAAGGCGCCGGTGTTATCTGGAACGGTTCCGCCGTTGTTGATCAGATTGTCACCAACGCCGATGCTGCCGTCGTGACAGGAAAGGCAGAGCAGCGATTGCTTGTTGACGGCGCGGTTGGAGGCGCCGACGGTGGTTGAAAGGGTTTCGCTGCTGTAATGGGTAAAGACCGCAGCCGGAGAGATTGCCGACAGGTCGCGGTTCCAGAGCGGTCCATCAAGGCTGCCGCCATGCGGGGTATGGCAGAAAATGCAGACTTCATCGACGTTGAGCGCCGAATAGGCGGCATTCCAGAATGGATTGGGCTGGGTGCTGGCAAGATTGTGCTTGGTATTGTAGACGTCAGAAACCTTCGCCGCCCAGACAGGCCCGGCAGTCAGTAACAATCCCAGTAGCAGTAATGTCAGTTTTTTCATCATTTCGCCCTCGCCCTCACATTGCTTTATTTCATTTATTGAACAGTTTGCTATGGCAGGACGGCTGCCAGTTCGCTGGCCGTCACTGTTGCTGCGGCAGTTGCCGGCAGCCGGAAAATCAGTTCTTCGGTCAAGTCGCGCAGCTCTTCCAGTTGGCGCTCTGCCAGCTGCGTGAACATGACATCGAGCAATGGCAACTGTATTGCCAGCTCATCGGTCAGTTGCGCTTTAATCTGCAGCAATTTTGCCTCAAGCGCCGGATAGAATGCTGCGACATACTGCTCGCCGGCCGCTGTTGCCAGCAGCAGTTTGCCATCGGCACTGCCAACAACCAGGTCTTTTCCGGCGACGCCATCGAGATTAACGGCATTCAGGCGTTCGAGCTGTGCACCGGCGATTTCAACCTGCGTCAGGCTGCCCAGCGCGCCGGCGGCGTAAGTGGCGCGATACAGCTGCCCTTCAGCGGCGATCAGCAGTTCGCGCTGACCGTCGGCATCCCAATCGACAAAGCTCGGGGCGGCGGCTTCGGAAAAATTCACCAACAGTTGCTGCGTCGCCAGTTGTGGCGCGGCATCGCTGCCGATATTGCTGAACAGCACCAGTTCTCCGGCGCCGCTGCCAACAACCAGATCCTTGTCACCATCCTGATCAATATCGGCAACCGTCGGCACGGCCTGACCGATCACACCGGCCAGCCACTTGCCTTCTGCGGCAAAGCTGAAATTGCCCAGGTTCAGATAGAGATGCACGCTGCCATCGGCTGCGCCAACCAGCAGGTCTTGCTGAAAGTCGTTGTTCCAGTCGATCAAACAGAGCGCCGAACCCGGCAGCAGTGGCAGATTAAGCTGCTGCTCGTTGTCGAATTCTACCTGTCGCTTGCCTTTGGCAGCCGAGCCATCTTTTAAGACGCCCGGGGAATAATGAATCCGGCCGTCAGCATCGACCAGCAACAGGTCCTCAACGCCATCCAGATCAAGATCGACGACCAGCGGAGCAGGTGCGACGTTCCCCTGAAACGGCTTGCCTGCGACCGGCAGAGGCGCAAAAGTCAGCGCCACCGGGGTCATAGCCGGTTGCAGCTGCGCATAAAAATCGCTGACTGCGGCGAGCTTGATTTCAATCGGCTGCAGCAGGGGCTCAAATCCGGCCCGTTCGACAACCAGCTGGTAACGCCCCGGCTGCAGGTCGCGCAGTTCGAGTGGCGCTTCGCCGATAAACTGGCCGGCATAATTCTGATGCCCGCCAAGGTAAACCCGGGCATCCGGCATGTTTGCACTGACCTTCAACGCCGAAGCCTGATAGCTGAATCGACCATCTGCAGTAGAAACCTGTGCCGCTGCGTGATTATCAACAGCAGAAACCTGCCAGTGATAGCTCTGTCCCGGCTGCAGCGCGGCGCTGAAATCACTCAACGCCAGCTCCGTGCTGCTGACCTGCTTGCTGACCAGCCTGTTGCTGAAGCTAGAGTCTGTAGCGACTTCGACCAGATAGTGAACCTGGTCAAAAGGATCAGTGTCGACCGATTGCTGCCAACGAAGCAGACTGTCGGTTTCAACTTTGGCACCCGCCAGCGGTGCGATCAGTTGCGGCGCACTTGGTGCGCTGTTGACGGCGTTGACATAGAAACTCTGCAGATCGGACCAGGCCGAAACCGCTTCACCATCAAACGCCTGAACCTGCCAGCTGTAATAGGTATCTTCCTGCAATGGAACGGCAACGCTGCCCGAAGTCAGCTTCGGCTGCTCTGCCAGTTCGAAACTGGTCACCAGGCGCTGGGCGCCGTCGTAAAGCCGGACAGTATAGCTGATTTTATCCAGCGCATCCGGATCAACCGCGTTTTCAAACTGAACAGACGGGGTCAGGGTTGCGACTTCGCTGCCAGCAATCGGGGCTGCCGGCACCGGCGTGGTCGGTGCGCTGTTGGCCTGGGTAGGGTTGCTGCCGCCATTCACGCCGTAAATGTCAATCTGGCGATCCGAACGCAACACAAACAGTCGACCGGTGGCCTCATCAAAGGCCAGCGAAGCAGGGCGGGAGATGCTGTACTCGGCGTAATTAAGCAGTGCCGTGGCTGAAGAATCGAGAATCCGCACACTTTTACCCGCAACATCGCCGATGTAGAAATGACCGGCGCGGTCGAAGGTCATGCCGCCGAAAAACAGCATCGCGTTAGCGCCAAAGCCAGTATCGGCCTTTATGCTGCGCAGCTGATTGCCAAGCCGGTCAAAAACACGCACCTGGGGGATGATTCCTGAATTTTCAACGGTTGCAGATTCGGCAATGTAGATCTGGTCGGTATTCGGGTCGATAGCCAGGTCAGAGCTGGCGACAAAGGAGACAGACCCCAGGGTTCCGCTGTAGGTCATTTCGGGGGAATAAACCTTGATCCGGCTCTGATTCAGATCAGCCACGTAGATGTTGCCGTCGCGGTCGAGATCGATGGCGCCTGCGGTACCGAATTCACCGGCGCCCTGGCCGAGATAACCGACCAACTCACCTGCTGCCGCATAAACGGCGACTTTGTCGTAAGCAGCAACATAAACCCGACTGCCATTGGCGTTAACCGCCAGGCCGGCACCCGAAATCTTAACCTGAGCGAACTGGGTCAGCTGGCGACCGAATCGGTCGAACTTGACAACCAGTTGGAGGCGCGAATCAGCGACGTACAGGTTTCCTGCTGCATCCACATCGATCCGCGCTGGAACCCGCAGACCATCCTTGACCTGACCCAGGCGCTGCAACTGCGGCGCCGACTTGGCAGTGGCGCTATCAGGCCATATCACGCCAAAAGTCAGCGAAAGCGCTGCTAAAAGGCAGATATTTATCCATACTCGGGTCATAAAAAACCTCCCCATCGAGAGCCTGAACCCTACGGCTAAGCCGCAGGAGACTGTTTTGGTTAATTCCTGCGCTATATAGATTGCAAAGAGGATACCAAGATTAACAAGCTCTCACTGGGAATAAAAGACAAAAAATCGCGGAAATCTTAATAAGTTACAAAATTTCCGCGATTCCAGAAGAACCTAATTGTATATGCTCGCTAATAAAATGTCTATAAGAATTTGAATTTCTTCATTCTATAGCGGAAAGCGTCAATTCCCAAGTTCAGTTTCTTGGCTGCCTTGGACTGATTTCCTTCGGACATGTCCAGCGCCTGACGAATTAATTCACGTTCGACATCTTCAATATCGATCCCTTCAGGCGGCAGATTAAATTCCAACGGCCCGGATTCGCTGCCACCCGACTTCGACACCAGTTCACGCGGCAGATGCTCTAAACGCATGATCTCTTCATTCTCAAGAATGATGGCCCGCTCAATCACATTGCGCAGTTCACGAACGTTGCCCGGCCAGTCATATTCGACCAGAAACTTTTCCGCCGCTTCGGAAATCCCCTTGACTGACTTGCCGAACTCCCGGTTGAAGGATTCAATAAAACTGTGCGCCAGAATCAGGATATCGCTGCGCCGCTCACGTAACGGACACAAGAAGATCGGGATGACCTGCAGCCGGTAATAGAGATCATTCCGGAAACTCTTGTCGGCGATGGCGGCAAGCAGATCCTTGTTGGTCGCCGAGATTATCCGCACATCGACATGTATATCCTTGGTCCCGCCGACCCGCCGGAACGTGCGATCTTCCAGCACGCGCAGCAGCTTGGCCTGAATCCCCTGTGGCATATCACCGATTTCATCAAGAAACACGGTGCCGCCGTGGGCCATTTCGAACAACCCCTTCTTCAGATTTTTGGCGTCGGTGAAGGCGCCCTTTTCATGCCCCATCAACTCGCTTTCGAGCAACGTCTCCGGAACCGCGGCGCAGTTGATCGCCATAAACGGCTTGTCGGCGCGACCGCCTTCATAATGGATCGCCTTGGCGACCAACTCCTTACCGGTACCACTTTCCCCCTGAACCAACACGGTTCCTGCGTCGCTTTTGGCGATTTTACGGATCATGCTGAGAACATGCTGCAGCTCGTCGCTTTGACCGATAATCTGGTCAATACTGAACTTTTTCGGCTGGGTAGAACGCAGCTGCGCGACCTCGCGCTTGAGATCCTGCGTCTCCAGTGACTTTTTGATGACAATCGCCAACTCGTCAAGATTGAAAGGCTTATTGATGTAGTCATAAGCCCCCAGCCGCATCGCCATGACGGCCGTTTCCAGAACGCCCAGAGCGGTCACCATGATCACGATGACCTCTTCATCCAGTTCCTTGATCCGCTCCAGCACTTCCATGCCGTTCATTCCTGGCAACTGGACGTCGAGCAGCACCAGATCGGGTGACTCCTCCTGCAGCAACCGCAGCGCATCCTCGCCGGAACCGGCAGTGGTCACCTCGTAGCCCTGCTTTTTCAGGTTCTGCTCCAGCGACCAGCGGATCAAGTGTTCATCATCAACAACCAGAATCTTATTTTTTAGCACCAGTTCTCTCCTCAAAAAATACGACTATTAAGCTTATATCTGCTGCGGCGCGTCACCCAACTGAACCGCCGGTAATTCCAAATAAAAACAGGCCCCGCCACGATGCTGACTGTCAACCCGCAAGGCGCCGCCGTTACTCTCCATCAGCTGTCGACAGATCGGCAGTCCCAGCCCGGTGCCCTGAGTCTTGGTGGTGTAAAACGGGGTAAATATTTTATTCAGCTCGTCTGCCGAGATACCCGGCCCGGTATCGCTGACCGACACCCGCAGCCAATCCTGCCCCTCGCGCACGACCTTCTCGCTCGCAACAGTCAGAACACCCCCCTGCGCCATCGCCTGCAGCGCATTCACCAGCAGATTGAGCAGCACCTGCTGCACCTGCTTTTGATCGATCCAGACCGGCGGCAACCCAGGTGTCAGCTCTTCGACCCGGTTGATGTTTTTTGCTTCCGGATGTTGAACGACGAACATCAGCGTCTGTTTGATCAGACTGTTGATGTCGCAGTAAGTGAACTCAGGCTGGCCCGGCTTGCCGAAATAGAGCAGATCGTTGACTGTGTTATTCAGCCGTCCAACCTGCACCTGGATCTGCTTCATCACCTCACGGCGCGAATCCCCTTCAGGATAATCATCCGCCAGAACTTCGATGGCGCCGCGGATTCCGGTCAGCGGATTCTTAATTTCATGTGCCAGCCCGGCTGCCATCTCCCCGACTGATGCCAACCGGTCAGCCCGCTCCATCTGCCGATAATGATATTGTTTCAACTCGTTTTGCGTCCGGTCGAGATTACCAACCATCGAATTGAAGCCCTGCATCAGCCGTCCGACCTCATCGTCCGAACGAGGTTCCATCCGCACACTCAGGTCGCCAGCTTCAACCTGCCGCATACAGTCAGTAATCCGCTGCAGAGGTCGACGCAGAAGACGGATCATCACCAGCGCAATCCCCGGCGCCAGAACCAGCAGAATAAACAGCGTGGAGAGGACAAACATTTCGGTTGTCTCGCGCAGCTGCCGGGCCATCTGCACCAGGGAGAAATCCAGATTCAGAATCCCGACCACTTCCCGGTCCGAGCCGTGACAGCGGTAACAGCGCTCATCGGCAACAATCGGCCGGATCAGCGACATGACCTGCACACCATCAGCAACATCGAAGATCGCCTCGGTCTGCTGCTGGACGTAGAGATTGAAACTGCGCTTATCGACCCGCCGACCTATTTCATCCGGACGGTTCGATTTGAGAATCAGGCCGTCGGTGCCGAAGATTCGCACCCCGGCGAAACCGTCGCCGCCGCCGACCAGCTCAAGCACCGCCTGAACTTCAGACGAATTGCCCAACCGCATCGAGTGAAATATCGACTTCTCAACTGTATTCAGTAGTAATTCAGCGCTCTTGCGGGTGCCTTCGGTCAAATGTGCGCGTTCGCGCTGGAGATGAAACAGGGTAAAGCTGCTGACGCCAACGGCCAGCAGAAAAATAATAAGCAGGATGATGCGACTGATCAGACTGGTGAACAAGCGAGTTCCCTTCGCAGGAAAAATTCAGGGAGTTACAGTTTGTCAGCCCCGGAGAGATAAGCGAATATCAACGCGTCAAGTGTTTGCTCTGGTTGCGGCTTGCGGAATTTGTCGATAATTGGTTCTTCGACAATCAGTACGGGCTCAGCGGCTTGCGGCGGGAGTGGCTTTGCCGGTGAAAATGGCCGATCCTCTGTCAACACCTTGACCGGCTTGGCTGCTGGTGCTGGTGTCAGCTCCTCGGCCTTGCCGGCGGCGACAGGAGGGGGACCGAGCGGGATCCCCAGATCGATAATCCGCTGATCAAACTCCCCCTTGGTCAGCCGGCGCAGCATCCCCTTGTGCTGGTCCTTCGCCAGATCTTCAACCACCCGACTCAGATTGTCGACCTTGAGGATATCGGCATAAACAGTCTTCTGCGACGCGATGATGGTACCGCCATGGTAAAGCAGCGTGACCAGCTGTGGACTTTTGACGCCGCTATCCTCGGTCTGCACGTGAAAACCGACCCCGCGATAGCTGATATTGTGGTTGAATCCGACAATCATTGCGTTCCCTTAGAAAAGTCTGAAGAAGCTATCACACTACGCGAAATGACGCAATGGAGCATTTATCATCTTGAAATTTGAAGTTTTTTTGCAGGTCGGTGAAATAACGAAACCGCTTCCGGGGGTTCCCGAAAGCGGTCATTTGACTGAATTTACACATTTTTTACTGGGAAACGCAGCTACTTCTGCAGCAGCGTCTTGATCTTTGCGACCGCCTCCAGAGCATCGGCGGCATAGAGATCGGCGCCAATCTCGTCGGCATAGCTCTGGGTGACAACCGCGCCGCCAACCATGGTAAAAACTTTCACCCCGGCGGCACGCAGAGCGTCAATCGTCACCTGCATCTGTTCCAGAGTTGTGGTCATCAACGCCGAAAGGCCGACGGCATCAACCTGCTGCGCCTTGGCCTGTCCGATGATACGGGCCGCGGGTACGTTTTTGCCCAGGTCAATCACGGTAAAGCCGTGATTTTCCAGCAGGGTACAGACGATATTCTTGCCGATATCATGGATGTCCCCCTCAACCGTCGCCATCAGTATCTTGCCGAGCGATTCCAGCTGCCGCCCCTGCAGGTTCTCTTTCAGGCGAGCGAAACCGGCCTGCATGGTTTCGGCGGAGAGCATCACCTGCGGCAAAAAGATCTGATTCTTGCCGAAGCGCCGGCCAACCTCTTCCAGGCCGGGCAACATCCCTTCATTGCTGATCTGCAGCGGCTCCAGCCCTTCGGCAAAAGCGTTCTCAACCAGCCCGGCCACGCCGTCCTTGTCCCCTTCGATAATCGCCCGGGTCAACTGCTCAAGAATCGACAGGGGGTCATCGCTACTTCGTTGCGGAGCCTGGGGTACTGCTTGCTGCGCATAGTGCGCGATATAGTTCTCAGCGCGCAGGTCCTGCCCCAGCAGAACCTTGGCAGCGCGCAGCGCATCCATCATCCGCTCTTCTTTCGGATTGATGATCGCGGCCTGCAGTCCGGCCTCAAGCGCCATGGCGAAGAAGGTTGCCGACAGAACCGGTCGACTGGGCAGACCGAAAGAAATATTGCTGACGCCGAGAACGGTCGCCAACCCCAGTTCATCACGCACCAGTCGCAAGGCCTGAAGGGTTTCCATGGCGCGTTTCTGCTCGGCGGAAACGGTCAGCGTCAGACAATCGATGAGCAGATCTTCGCGCGGCAGCCCGGCGGCCAGCGTCGCATTCAGAATCGTCCGGGCTACACTTAACCGATCGGCTGCCGTTTCGGGGATCCCCTGCCCGTCGAGTGCCAGGCCGATCAGCGCGGCGCCATATTTTTTCGCCAGCGGCAGAATCGCCCGCAGACTTTTCTCCTCGGCAGAAACTGAGTTGATCAGAACTTTGCCGTCGGCCGCCTTGAGTCCGCGCTCGAGCGCTTCGGGGCTGGAGGAGTCGAGCACCAACGGCGCACCGGCGACCCCGGTAATGGCAAAAACCGCCCGCTCCAGCGCCAGCGGCTCATCGACTCCGGGAGCACCGCAGTTAACATCGAGCAGATCAGCACCAATCGCGAGCTGTTCTTGCGCCTCGCGCCTGATATAGGCGGTTTTTCCTTCGCGCAGTTCTGCGCTGTAGCCTTTTTTACCGGTCGGATTGATCCGTTCACCGATCACCAGGCAACCGCTGCCCCCCCCGACTTCGATCACCTGCGTCCGACTGGAGAGAAAACAGCGCCGCTGCGGCGGCTGCCAACTTTGGTCACAGGTCACCAGCGCCCGCTGCATCGCCTGAATATGTGCCGGAGTGGTACCACAGCAACCACCGATCACCCGCACGCCGATCTCGATCAGCCGCTGATGGTACTCGGTCATCTCTGCCGGGGTGCCGGGGAAGATGGTTTCACCGTTGCGCAAGATCGGCAGTCCGGCGTTCGCCTGGGCGATCAGCGGCAGACTGGTGACGGCGCGCATGCGGGCAAGAATCGCGTAAATACCGTCGATTCCGAGCCCACAGTTGGAGCCGATGACATCGACGCCCAGCGCGTCAAGGGTCACCGCCGCCGCTTCTGGCGTCGTGCCGAGCACAGTGCGACCGCCATCATCGAAAGTCAGTAACGCCATGATCGGCAGATCGCTGTACTGCTTGGCAGCGATCACTGCAGCACGCAGTTCGCGGATGTCGAGGTAAGTCTCAAAACTGATCAGGTCGGCGCCGGCAGCGACAAACGCCTCGATCTGCTCGCGGTAGATAGCAACGATCTCGTCGAAACCGGCATCACCGACCGGTTCAAGAAAACGACCGGTCGGACCGACCGAGGCGGCAACAAAGGTGTCCGGCCCGGCCGCCCGGCGGGCAATCTCGACGCCGGCCATATTGATTTCGCGGACGCGCCCTTCCAATCCGTAGTTCGCCAGCTTCGGTGCATTGCCCCCAAAGGTATTGGTCACGATGATATCGGCACCGGCGGTTACGTATTCACTATGAACCGCCGCGACGATCTCGGGCTGATCCAGATTCATCCCCTCAGGGGAAGCGCCGGGGGCCAGTCCACGTGCCTGCAGCATGGTGCCCATGGCACCATCCAGAACCAGAACCCGCTCACTTAATGCCTGAAGAAATCTATTCATCATCTAATCCTGTCATTGTTTGTTCGACGCCCCGCTCTGCGCGGCCGGGCCGGTCAGCGGCGGGCGGCTGTAACGGAAGTCCGCATAAATCGGCTGATCGATCCGCACATGCCCCTTGAGGGTCGGTAAAATTTCACCATCGATAAGAATCTGCAGCTGGCGCAGATAAGAAAAGTTTTCTGCCAAGCTGTTGACCAGGCTGTAAACGGTCAGCAGCTCTGACAGGCTGCCGCCGGGATGAAGGTCAACCAGATGGCGGGAAAAATTAACCCGCACCAAATCATTCTCCAGCTCGACCGCGAACACCCGGGCCGACTTCGGCAGAACCGGCAGGCCACCCTGCTGCGGGCCACCGATCAGCTCCTGCAGCAGCGCGCTGATACAGTCGCGATCCTCTTCGCAACCGGGGATCTGCCGCAGTTCAGGCTGCAGATAACCACCCTGCGGATCGGCAAAATACAGCTCGACCGAACGCGAAGGCAGCACGGCCTCGACCACAATCGGCAGCCGCTTGGTCGACTGTTTGCCCTGCTGCATGTACCAACCGATCCCGTACCCGGCCAGAATTCCGAAAGCCAGCAATCCGACCAGCGTGAGCATTAGTTTTTTCATTGCGTCTCCCAGCCCCCCCTGTTAACCGATCCAGACCTGCTCAACCTTGTTCAGTTCGCGACCGAGAAATGCCCGGCCGACCCGCTCAAACCGGGTCGGAACATCAGTAACGAAAAACTCGCGCCGACCACCGTGCACCGGGCGGGACAAGCCCTGCTCACGAAACAGCGCCGCAACTGTCAGCGCCGTCTCTTCGGCTGAATCGACCAGCAGCACCTGCGGACCAAGAACCTGCTGCAAGGTGTTGCGCAGGAGTGGATAGTGGGTACAACCAAGCACCAGCGTATCAACCTGTGCCTTGATCAGCGGCTGCAGATATTCAACGGCGGTCAGGCGGGCCACTTCATGCTCGGCCCACCCCTCTTCGGCCAGGGGGACGAACAGCGGACAGGGCGCGGAAAAAACCTGCGCATCAGGCAGCAGCTCATGAATCGCCGCTTCGTAGCGGCCGCTGTTAACCGTGCCTTCAGTACCGATCACCCCGATCCGCCGATTACGGCTGTCCGCCGCGCGGCGCGCGCCCGGCTCGATCACGCCGATGACCGGCAGCTGAAAGCGCTCCCGCAGCGCGGGCAGGGCGACAGCTGAGGCGGTATTACAAGCAACAACTAAAAGCTTGACCCCCTTTTCAACAAGAAAAGATGCCGATTCAAGGGCATACTTCTGCACGGTAGCGGCGCTTTTCGTCCCGTAGGGAACCCGGGCCGTATCACCGAGATAAAGCAGGTCCTCGTTGGGCAGAAGCCGGATGATCTCTTTGAGCACCGTCAGGCCACCGACCCCGGAATCAAAAATACCGATTGCGCGATGTAACACTTAAACCACCAAATCTAACAAAATGAGCAGTTAAAAAAGCCGCAAAAACCAGCGGAGATGAGAGCGAAATGTGGCCGCCATCCTAGTTAAGCCCCTGTTCAAAGTCAAGATTTACGCTGTTTTACAGCTTTTTATCCGCACGGAGTTCTGCTAAAGTGCCGATATTCTGTTCACGCTTTACAGCCAGCAAAAATTCCGGAGGGCAACGATGAACTGGGCCGACGTTAAAGCTTTTATCGACCATTTTCGCACCGACCAGATCATGCAGACCCTGGAAAGCCTGAATATTGGCGCCATGAGCTCCAATCCCTGGGTTTTAGGCGGCCTTGCCGCGGTCGTGCTGCTGACCTATTTTCTGGGGATGCGCGCCATATCGGCCTGTATTGTCGGTATCGGCGGCTTTGCGCTGGCACTCTCCTGGGCGGTCGCTCGTGGAACCGGCACCGAAGGAATTCAGGGCGGAGGACTTTATGTCATTATCGGTGGCGGCGCCGTTGCTGTCGGCCTGTTCATCTACCTGCTGTTCATCAAGTCGGAATAATTATCCCGCACAGATTGACCCCAACCGAGAATCTATTGCACTATCACTTTCCTGAAACTTACTCGCGGCGCGCCTAAAGGATGACCGTTGAGCGAAAACTGTCCGGAGAAGAGAAGATGAAAAAACGGGATATTCTACTGCTGCTGGGCGCGCTGGTCATCCTCGTCGTCCTCTGGATGGCCCCGGAAGAGACCACCCACCGGGTCCCCAAAGACGAAACCCACCAGTCGATGTACGACAGCTTTCAGAAAGATGGCAAAAAAGCCACCGGCAAACTTTGCGAAGAGTGTCACAATCAGGATGGTGTCCCCTTCCCGCCTGAGCACCCGCCGAAAAGCCGCTGCCTGTTCTGCCACAAGATGCAGATCTAGCTGCACGGTTAAACTGAAAAAAGGCCGCGACATTTCAATGTCGTGGCCTTTTTTTATTGTCGCTGCCGGTGGGCTATATTCCGCGGATCACCACCCGCTCAACGTAGTCTTCAGCCAGGCTGCTGAACTCCTCCAGGCGACTCGGCGCATAGGCTGGTACATCCTGCCAATCTGTCACCAGCGCATGGGCCGGAACGTATTGCTGCAACACCCAAAGTTTCGCGCCGTTAAGCAGACCGCCGAGCTCGATAATCGCCTGCCGGTCGATCAATTGCGGTACACAGGTGGTACGGAATTCGACTTCGATCGATGCCACCTTGGCCAGCTCGATCGTTCTCAGCAGACCTGCGGTTGCCACCTGCGTGGTGTGCAGCTCAGAGTAACGCTGCGGAACGGCCTTGATGTCGATGGCCAGATAGTCGATGAGCTGCTCGTCGAGCAGCCCCTCAATGACCTGCGGCAGCAGACCGTTGCTGTCAAGCTTGACCTGCAGCCCCAGCGCCTTGATTTGGCGTAAAAACGCTGGCAGACCGGTATCGAGGGTCGGTTCTCCGCCCGATATAACTACCCCGTCGATAAACCTCTTGCGCTTTTCCAGGTCTGCCAGCAACTCGTCGATCGGCACATCGGGGAAATCCTCCGGGCAAAGGACCAGCCCCGGATTGTGGCAGTAAGGACAGGTCAGGTTACAACCGCCGGTAAACAGCAGCGACGCGACCCGGCCGGGAAAATCGAGCAGGCTGGTCCCCTGAACCCCTTTGATGCCGATCGATTTCAGCGGTTCGGCTCCGTGGCGCTCAGCTGGTACTCGGAGCGCTCTTTAAACTCTTCTTTTTTGCCCCGATTCCACTGCTGAACCGGCCGAAAAAATCCGCAGACTCGTGAGTAAACTTCTGTTTTTGCATCACACTTGGTCGCCATAATATGCTCCTCGCTTCTCATTTTTGTGACGTTCGTTGTTGCCGTTGCCTAAGCCGCCTTCCCCTCATGGTGATGCGGGCAGGCAAAATGTTCACCGGCGATATAGCCGTGGGTCGGACAGATGGTAAAGGTCGGGCTGATGGTGAAATAGGGCAGATGGAAATTTTCGGCGATCCGCTTCACCAGCAGGCGGGCGCTGCGCCAATCCTCCAGCCGTTCGCCGAGAAAACCGTGGAATACCGTGCCGCCGGTATAGCGGGTCTGCAGGTCGTCCTGATGTTGCAGCGCCTCGAAAATATCTTCGGTCGTGCCGACCGGCAGCTGGGTCGAGTTGGTGTAGTAGGGCTCGTCGCTGCCGGCGGTGATGATGTCGGGATACTGCTTCCGATCACAGCTGGCCAGGCGGAAGCTGGTCCCTTCGGCCGGGGTTGCTTCCAGATTGTAGAGATGGCCGGTCTGCTCCTGAAACGCCTCCAGCTGCTGGCGCATGAAATCGAGGGTTGCCTTGGCCAGTGACTGCCCGGCCTCAGAGTCAATGCCGCTGCCGATCAGATTAAGACAGGCCTCGTTCATGCCGATCAGACCGATGGTTGAGAAGTGATTATCCCAGAAGCTGCCGCTGCGCTCACGGATCGCCGACAGGTAGAATTTCGTGTAGGGGTAAAGACCTTCTTCGGTCAGACGTTCCAGCTGCTTGCGCTTGAGTTCGAGAGATTCAAACGCCAGCTTCATCAGGTGACTGATCTGCGCGAAAAAACTGTTTTTGCTGTCAGCCCGATAGGCCGCCCGCGGTAGATTGATGGTCACCACGCCGATCGAACCGGTCAAGGGATTGGAACCGAACAGACCGCCGCCACGCCGGCGCAGCTCGCGGTTATCCAGTCGCAGACGACAGCACATCGAACGCGCGTCTTCGGGGTCCATATCGGAGTTGATGAAGTTGCTGAAATAAGGGATGCCGTACTTGGCGGTCATCTCCCAGACCGGTTGCAACCGGTCGCTCTCCCAGTCGAGATCGCGGGTGATGTTGTAGGTCGGGATCGGGAACGAGAAGATCCGCCCCGAAGCATCGCCGTCCATCATCACTTCGCAGAAAGCCCGGTTGAGCATATCCATCTCGGCCTGGAAATCGCCATAGCAGCGATCCTGCAGTTCTCCACCGATCACCACCGCTTCGCTGGCCATATTCGAAGGCACCATCATATCCATGGTGATGTTGGTGAAAGGGGTCTGGAAACCGACCCGGGTCGGCACGTTCATGTTGAATACAAACTCCTGCAGACACTGCTTGACGTCGGCATACTGCAGCTTGTCGAAAGCGATAAACGGCGCCAGCAGGGTATCAAAGTTGGCGAACGCCTGCGCACCCGCCGCCTCACCTTGCAGGGTGTAGAAGAAATTGACGGTCTGCCCGAGTGCCGCCCGAAAATGTTTCGGTGGCGCGCTCTGCACCTTGCCGTAAGCACCGGTAAAGCCTTTGAGCAGCAGATCCTTCAGATCCCAGCCGCAACAGTAGACCGACAGCATCCCCAGATCGTGCAGGTGAAAATCACCGTCGCGATGCGCGTTGGCGACATCATCCGGATAGATTTTGTTCAGCCAGTAGTTGCTGGTGATATTGGCTGCAATATGGTTATTAAGACCCTGCAGCGAATAGCCCATGTTGGCATTTTCGTTGACCCGCCAGTCTTCACGTACCAGATAGGAATCGATCGCTTCGATCGACTGTTTCATGAACTCTTTGGTCTGGCGCAGGCTTTCGTGCTGTTTACGGTAGAGGATGTAGGCCTTGGCGGTCTGCGCGTGGCCATTTTCGATGAGGATTTTTTCGACCAGATCCTGCACGTTCTCAACGGTCGGAACCCGACCATCCTTATAGAGCACCGACAGGATGCCGCCAACCTGACGGGTGATATCCGCAGCTTTCTGCAAGTCGGTACCACCGACGGCCTGAACCGCTTTGATGATCGCCTGAGCGATCTTCCCCTCTTCGTACGGCAACAAGCGACCGTCACGCTTACGGATAAACTCGACCATACTGCGCCTCCCTGTGCGAACCAAAAACTTAATAAGCAAACACTCACCAAGCAGGGCTGGCAAAGCTGACAACAGACCTGCGTGAGATTTTTCATTGCCGCGAAGGCTACCACAACCCATCGTGATGTCAAAACAGAAAAGCACTACATATTGTATCTTTTTCTCTCATTAAGCACAATATCTTGTTGGATTAGCTGTGTGCAAACTGTGGAAAAAATCGCTAACCGCTGGCAATCTTTTCATCTTTCTTGGCCTGTTTCCTCGCCTGTGTTAAACCAGTTTCTAGCCTTGGGACTCATGCTAATTATTAGATTATTTCACAGATCAGGGGTGGCATAGGGCTGACTTGATCCGCAGCAGAATCGGCAAGCGACGAACGCCAGCACCCCACTTGGTTTACAAACAACAAAAGGCCCGACCTGATAGCAGGCGGACCTCTTGTCTTGCTGTTGCACAGGGGGCGAAAGCCCTGCGCTATCAGCCGCGGCAAACCTGATTGCGGCCACGCTGCTTGGCCAGATAAACCGCCCGGTCGGCCCGCTCGATCAGGGACGGAACTGTGTCCTCTCGCTGATAGCCGGCAACCCCGACACTGACGGTCAACGACAGCGAAACCCCGGACTTCAGGGTCAGCTCGGCGGTTTCGACCGACTGTCTGATTCTTTCCGCCAGGACTGCGGCACTTTCAATGCTCGTTTCCGGCAGCAGGACGCAGAACTCCTCGCCACCGTAACGCGCCAGAGTATCTGTCTCGCGCAACAGAGTCTGAATCAGGGCGGATATTTTCTGCAGCACCTCATCCCCGGCGGGGTGACCATACCGGTCATTAACCTGCTTGAAGTGGTCCAGATCATAAAACAGCAGGCTGAAGCTGCCACCAAAGCGGATCGCCCGCCTCAGCGCCCGCTCTGCCAGGTAAAACAGCTGGCGCCGGTTCGCTACGCCGGTCAGCTCGTCAATTGTGGCGAGCTCCCTCAGCTGATTCTGCAACCGAATCACATCACTGACATCCTGAATGGTCCCGACCATACCAATTGCTGCCCCTTGCTGATCGGAGTGCACTTCGCCCTGTGCTCTGACATGCAATAACGAGCCGTCAGCCTGCATAACCCGATATTCGATCACATAGGTCTGCTTACGCGCTAAAGCCTCCGAGATCAACTGCTCCACTACGGTGCGGTCTTCCGGATAAATCCGCTCGAGAAACCGCTCGTAAGTCGGCTGATAAGCCTTGGGCTTATCACCAAAGATGCGGAAAACCTCGTCAGACCAGCTCAGCTGGTTGCTGGCGAGATCCCAGGACCAACTCCCCAGGTGAGCCATCTGCTGTGCGTAATCAAGCGCCTGATGCGCCGCATCCGTATCCTTCAGAACCCGGTTGAAGGTGTTCACCAGCGTGCCGATTTCACCCGTTCCCGCATAGCGGAACAGCCGCTCCTCCCCCTGCTTCGCTGACAGCCCTTCAAGGTGCGCGGCAAACAGTACCAATGGCCGGAACATCTGCCGAAAAGACAGCATGCTGAATAACAACATCACCAGAAAAGTGACGCCTATGGTCATCCAGAGAACCCGCCGGGCCTGCAGCAACGGGGCGTTGATTTCGCTCATCGGATAATTACCCGCCAGGACCCAGTTTTTCGCGCTCAACTGCTTGAAAGCCGTCAAGGCAGCCAGTCCTTGAGAATTGACGGTTTGCTCGCACCCCTCAAAACCCTGCATGGCACGGTCAAACAGAGCATTCGCGCCAAGCGGAACGTCCTGCCGCATGATCCGCCGGGGATCCGGATGGACAATCAGCGTTCGATCCAGCGCCGCAACGTAGAAATAGCCCTTCTCGCCAAGCTTCTGGCGAGACAGGCCACCAAGAAAATTCTCACCAAGCAGATCGATACCGCCGCCGAGGATCGCCAGCAGTGTCCCCTGTTCATCGAAAATCGGCGCCGTCATCATGATGGCTGGATGGTTGTGCTGCTGGGATGAAATATAGGCGTCGGAGATGTACGGCTGCCCGGTGCGGACGGTCTCTTGATAATAAGGGCGAAAGCTGTAACTGCGCCCGCGCCGGTCGGGCTTATGGGGGGATTCAACCAGCAGATCACCGGCGGAGCTGAAGACAAAGATGCCGTTGTCGAAAACACTGGCGAGTTCACGCCGCTCATCGAGCCAGAGCTGCAGAGAATCAGCATCTCCCAGCTGCATAACCGGCAGATCCCTGGCGACAGAAGTCAATACTTGCTGGGTCGATTTCAGCTTATAATCAATCGTCTCGGCAATCGCTGAAACCCGGTTGAACTGTTCTTGCTGCATTTTCTGTACGTAAGACTGGTGCAGAAACGCTGTGCTCAGATAGCTCTGGACGAAAAAACCCAGCATAAAAACCAGGCAGAGCTGGAGGATAATTCTGAACCTGAGGTTGAACCTTCTCAGCATTTAAACATCCATCGGAGCAACAGGCTTTCGACAATGACCAGCTGACAACAACTGTCAGCCGCGTTCCGAGTCTAGCACATCTAACAATCCTCTAACACGCCCCGTTATCGCAAACCGCCAGCGAGATAATGAAGTTATCAGGAGAGCGTCAGCCGCTCCAGTTGTGCACGAAACGTCGCCAGCGTCGTCGCCCGTTTCAGCTTGCCCATCTCCCGCTGCAGCGTAGCGTCACCAATAAAACTGAGCACATCCTTCAGCTTCATCAGCGCCTGTCGCTCGCCGCAGAACCGCTCCAGGTAAAGCGGCAGCAGCCCGCCGAGATAGGTCAGCAGTTCCTTACGCCGCTGCGTCTCGTCAACCTGCGCCGGCGCCATCCCGCGAATCCGCTGAAACAGCCAGGGGTCAGCCAGCGCACCACGGCCGAGCATCAGGCCGGCAACGCCGGTTTCCGCCAGCAGCCGCTGTCCGGTCGCGGCGTCGTTGATATCGCCGTTGGCGATGACCGGCAGACAGGTTCGCGGCACCACGGCAGCGGTCAACTGGTGGTCGGCAAAGCCGCTGTACTTCTGGACCACGGTGCGAGGATGCAGAATCAGGTAATCGATGCCGCAGTCTTCATAGATCGGTAACAGCTGAAAAATCTGCTGCGGATCCTCGTAGCCGGCCCGGCACTTGACCGAAAAACTGCCGCTGATCGCCTTCCGCAGTGAGCGGAGCAGTTCAGCCAGCTTGGCCGGCTCACGCAGCAGGACGCCTCCGGTTGCGCCGGTGGTCATGCGACCGTAGGGGCAGCCAAGATTCAGATTGAGGTGTTGGCAACCGGCCTGCTGCACCAGCACCGCCGCCTCGGCCAGTGCTTCGGCGCTGTTGCCGATCAGCTGCACCACCAGCGGCACCGGCGACTGGTGAGCGGCGATTTCTGCCAGTTCACCTTTTGCCACCCGACGGCGCGCCTGCAGGTGCGCGCGGACAAATTCAGTAAAGACCTGATCGGGAGCGACCTGGGCGATAAACCAGTCGCGCAGCACATTATTGGTCAACCCCTGCATCGGGGCCAGCATCAGGGGCGGGTGGTCATCAGACCAGGGTAATTTATGCATATACAGGTCACTTGAAGCGGGGGGGTTACAGGTTTAGAAACGTGGGATCAAAGGGCGCAACAGCGATTCCAGCCCGTTGACCTTGATTTCGTAGATTTCCAGCAGCTGCCGACCGAGTTCCCCCTGCGGCAACTGATTGCCAACCAGCCAGACCACGTAAGGCTCCGGCAGGTCGACCAGGTAGCGGCCGGCGTATTTGCCGAACGGCATGCGGGTGGCGGCCAGACGGCGCAAGGCCTGCGGATCGGGGTGCAGGGTCTCAGACATCGGCGCTGCGCTCCTGTTTTTTCCGGTAGAGACGATCGTCCGCCAGCTTGAGCAGTTCCGCCGCTGAAGCGACCGCATCTTCGAGCACCGAAGCGATGCCGAAGCTCAGCCGGACCGTCACTTCGGCCTGCTTCCAGAGCAGCGGTTGTTCGATAAAGCGCTCGGCAATCCGCTCCAGCAGCAGTTGCGCCTTCGCCAGTTGCGTCTCCGGCAGCAGCAGCACAAACTCGTCGCCAGCCAGGCGCGTCACCAAGTCAGACTGCCGACACATATCCACCAGCCCCTCCGCCAGATAGCGCAGCAGCGCGTCGCCGCAATCGTGGCCATGGCGGTCATTGACCTGCTTGAACAGATCAAGATCGATAAACACCAGCGACAGGTGGGTGCGATAGCGCTGCGCGCGGGCGAACTCGCGCTCCAGCGCCTGCTCCATGGCCCGGCGGTTGTAGAGATCGGTCAGTGGATCGTGAAACGCCAGGTGCTGCAGATTTTCGTGGGCGGTGACATTCGACAGGCAAAGCGAGACCTTGACCGCCAGACGTTCCAGATGGATGGGGTTGTAGCCGGGGCGGTAACGTCCCGCCGAGGGATCAGCCAGATTGAGACTGCCGACCAGCTTGCCATCCAGCGTCACCGGCACCATCGCCAGCGAGTTGAAATGAAAACGATCGGTTTCCGGCAGTAACACCCGATAGCGCTCCAGGTTTTCGTTCTCCAGCAGCGGCTTGTCGTCACGACCGAACAGCTTACGGAATCGCTCGGCATCAATCTCATTCAGCCGCGCGCGCAGACGCGGCGCGGCCGCCGCCCGACGGATCGGCTCGGCGGCCGCTTCATCCTTGATCAGACTCAGCCAGACGCGCGGCACTTCGAAAATATCGCCGATCTGTTCGAGCAGAACCTGAAAGAAATCCTGAAATTTAAGCACGCCGAGAATCCGTGTTTCCAGCAGATGAAATTTTTCCGCCAGCTGTTCGTTTTCACGAAAGCGCTCAATGATGGTGTCGTGCCGCATTTAAATAATCCGCTACTAAAAATTGTCTGTTGCCCGGCGTCGGCTAAACTAACAGCTGACGCCCGAATCGGGAGCAAAGGTAGCATATGTTGTTAAAGAGTGACAGCCTGAGCGATATCGGCAGACAGCGCAAGCGCAATGAAGATTGCTGTTACGCCAATCCGCAGACCGGCCTGTTCATCGTGGCCGACGGCATGGGCGGACACCCGGCCGGGGAGGTCGCCAGCAAACTGGCGGTTGAAACCCTGCGCGAACAGCTGGAAACAGCTGTAGCCCTCAACCATCCGGAGCAGCTTCCGGAGCGGTTAGAGCAGGCACTACTGCAGACCAGTCGAACCATCATTCGCGCCGGCCAGGCCAATCCACAGTGGCTTAGAATGGGGACAACCGTCGCTATTGCAGTGATTTTTGAGGGTCAGGCTTATATTGCCAATATTGGTGACAGTCGCATTTACCTGCTGCGTAACGGTGACTTGAGCCAATGCAGCTTCGATCACAACCCGACCGAGCCAACCCTGTTCCGCGGCAGGATTCAGAACCTGTCAAGCATCCTCACTCAGGCGCTGGGCATTGAGCAACCGCTGGAACCCTACCAGCAGCAAATTAACTTGCGCGCGGGTGATCGGCTGTTGCTTTGCACTGACGGCCTGAACAACATGCTGAGCGATGCTGACATCCGACAGCTGCTACAGTCAACATCCCCGCAGCAGTGCTGCCGCCGACTGGTTGATCAGGCGAACAATCGCGGTGGTCTGGACAACATCAGCGTTGTGGTTGTCGATATTGCCTGAACTGTTACTGCCGGCCTTCAGCCCCCAGAACTTGCGGTCTTTATAACTTTTTTTGTTATATTTACAGGCTGCCTGCGAGAAATTTCAACATCCTGACATCATTTAACAATTCCTTCAATAACACTCATCCGCCTGTATCTTCCGGGCACCTGAAATCATGAATTCTCCATCCTGAACGCTTGACCTCTCATTAAGTTCTGATAGAGCTAAAGGGAGCACAAAGAATTGCTCAACAATGCCAGGTCGATTGCTGCGCAACCGAGGGGATGGTTAATAGTCAGTTAACCACGCCGCCCGGAGCGTACCGACTAGACTGAAAGGATTCTGCGATGCAAGCACCCCGTTCTGTACCCAGTCACCAGGCAGGGGTTCCCACAAAACCTGCCCCCGCCCCCTGCCGAACCAAAGGTAAATTACCCCTGTGCACCCATGTCCGGAGGCTTCTGAGCGTACTCTGCCTGACTGCGCTCAGCCTGACCTTCACCGGCCCGGCGGCGGCCGTATCGCTTGATGAACAGCTCAAGTTTTTACTGGAAAATGGCTGCGCCAATCTGGGCGGGACCATTACCGGCAATCTGGCGGCCTATTGCGCCGGAGCCGGCGGCTCAGGAACCTCCGCCGGCGGCGGCGCCAGCACCCCGCAAACCGCCCCGGGCATCGTGCAAGAGCGATTGAAAGAGGCCGGGGGGGAGACTGGTAGCGAGACGGGAGTGGTGACCGAGTTGGCCCCTGGGCTGAGCCTGCTGCTGTCGACTGAATATGAAAAGCTCGACCGCGACGTCACCCGCTTCGAGGCCGGCTACGATTCGGATATCCTGCGCTTCACGGCTGGTGTCGACTATCAGTTCAGTGACAGTTTCCTGGCCGGATTGGCGTTTACCTACTACCAGCACGACGGCGACCTGGCCAGTGGCGGCGACTTTGAAAACAACTCCTACGGGCTGCTCGGCTTTGCCGCTTTTTACCCCACCGAAACGGTTTTTATTCAGGCGACCCTCGGTTATGCCGACAAGGATTATGAGCGTAACCGGACCGCTTTTTTCGAGATGGGTGGCAAAGAAGCCGGACCCGGCCCGGCCAAAGCCAGCTATGACGGCAGCGAATACAGCGGCGGCATTCTGATCGGCTCGGATCATCGCGCCGGCGAGCTAAGCTTCGGCCCCCGGCTGTCACTCGACTGGGTTTATTCAGACTTCGACGGTTACAGCGAGCAGGGCAACACCGGTCTGGAACTGGTATTTGCGGACACCTCAGAATTCTCGCTGCAGAGCCGGCTCGGCATGGTCACTTCGATGGCGATCAGCACCGGCTTCGGCGTGCTGGTGCCGCAGCTGAATGCCGACTGGGTGCATGAACTTGAAAATGATCAGCGCACCGAAAACTTCAGTTTTGTCGACGATAGCGACCGGGTCAACTATCAGTTCGAAGACCAGCCGCCAGACCGCGATTTCTTTGAGGTCGGCGCCGGCATCTCGACCATTCTGCCGAACGGCTGGCAGCTGTTCGCCCAGTACCGGACCCTCCTTGGTCACGACTATCTTGACAGTCATGTCGGCACCCTCGGGCTCCGTTTCGAATTCTGAGCGACCGGCTCAGCTGTTCGTACCAGATAAAAGGCAAAACGGATGAAACGACTTGGTTATCTGCTTGCTTTCGGGTTGCTGCTCGGCTGCCAGCCACAGCAGGGCCCCATGGGGATGGACGCGCTGAGCTCCTCCCAGGCGGATTCACTTGCCCGGTCGGCAGAAGACCTGATGCTGGTCGATTGCCTGATCCCCGGCCAGATGCGCAAGATCGGCCGCCAGGTGACCTATCTCACCGCGCGGCGGCCAATGAAAACCACCGCCATCGACTGCGAAATCAGGGGGGGTGAATATGTCGTTGCCGACCTCGCGGACTACCGGTCGGCGCTGAAGGTCTGGCAGGAAAAGGCCGATCAGAACGATGTCCTCGCCCAGATCTATGTCGGGGAGATTTATGAAAAAGGGCTGGGAACTCGGCCCAACTACCAGCTGGCGGCCGAATGGTACCGGCGCGCTGCCGAGCAGGGCTCTTCACGGGCGCAGATCAATCTGGCCCATCTTTATGAGCAGGGGCTCGGCGTCAAGCAGGACAAACTGGCCGCCCTCACCCTCTATCGCAAAGCAGGGGGGCTGCCTGGTGAGCTGAATCTCGATGGAGCAGCGGCTGATCAGCTGCTGCTCGAAGAGATGAACGGTCTGCGCAAAGAGTTGCAGCGGCGAACTCAGGAACTTGATCAGCTGCGCGAACAACTCAGACAGAAGCCCTCGCCCACCGAAAAGCCACAGGAGAGCGTCGCCAAAACAACCTATCAACGGGAAATTTCGCAGCTGGAACAGCATGTCAGACAATTACAGCAGCTGGTGACTCAGAAAGATCAGCAGCTCAGCACGCTGGCCAAAAACCGGGCGCAGGAAACCCCGGTTAAAGCGCCTGCAACCATCCCGCCGATCGAATTCGGCCGCTATTATGCCCTGATCATCGGCAACAATCGCTATGACAATCAGGATGACCTGCAGACGGCGATCAACGATGCCCGCGAGCTGGGCCGGCTGTTACAAAACAACTACGGCTTCCACGTCAAAGTGCTGGAGAACGCCAAACATCTGGAGATTCTGACCGAGCTGAATAAATATCGCAAAAACCTCTCTGAAAAAGACAATTTCTTGCTCTATTTTGCCGGTCACGGCAAATTCAACGCCCGCAACAACCGCGGCTTCTGGCTGCCCAGCGACGCTTATCGGGACAATGAAGCCAACTGGATTTCCAACACGACCATTACCGATTACCTCAACGACATGCCGGCCAGACGGGTGCTGGTGGTCGCCGACTCCTGCTATTCAGGGATCATGGCCAGTTCGGCGGTTCCCGCGCTGCGGGGGGGACGCTCCGAAGAGCTGCGGATCGACTGGCTGAAGAGTGTCGCCAGCAAACGCTCGCGGACGGTGCTGACCTCCGGCGGGCTGGAGCCGGTGCTGGATGTCGGCGGTGGCGGGCACTCGCTGTTCGCAAAAATCTTCCTCAATGTCCTGCAGGACAATCGCGGTCTGCTCGAAGCGCAGAACCTCTACATCGAAGTGGCGCCCGCGGTTTCCAGCGCGGCGCAGGTGGCGGGTGTCCCCCAGGAGCCGCAGTACGCGCCGATCCACTTTGCCGGGCACGGCGGCGGGGAGTTCTTCTTTGTTCCCAGCGTTACCGCCGCGGCAGACACGCACGAACGAACAAACGGCGGCGGATTTCTGGCGCTATCCCGCCCTGATAATTTTCCACGCTGAAACAACCCAAGCTTACTGAGGAATCCAGACCGCCAGCGCCGCCTTGACCAGCTTGATATTGTCGTCGGTGTTCAGTACCAGATTCAGCAGCGCCAGACGTAGCGGCGCAAACTGCTGCACTTCATCCAGGCTGTTACGACTGACCCTGAGTTTGTAGGCTGCGACAATCTCTTCCATCGCAGCGGGATTGGTGGTGGAAAGATCGGCGTAAAGCAGGGTGGTCTGCCGGCTGTCGATCGTTCCGACCGGCTTGAGGACCGACACCAGAAACGGCCCCGGCCGGGTCGCAAGCCGCTCTGCCACCTCCTGATTATCGGCCCGGCTGACCCGTCCCAGCTCGACCAGATAACGCATCGCCAGCGCCGAGTTGTAATTGGCCAACGACGGCGCACTGCCCCGGACCGTACCCGGGATATACAACAGGTTGGTTGCCTGTTTTTCCGCTGCCGTCAAATCTCCCGCTTCACCAGAGCTCAGCGTCGAGCCGACGATGGCGTCCAGCAACTGCTGGTAGCGTTGCAGCGTCTCCTGATCGAGGCTGCTAAGATCAAGCCGGCGACCGAACAGCACGTAGGTGTACATCCCGTAGCCGGGCGCTTCGTCATCCATCTGCAGCAGCACATCCCAGAGATGCTGACGTGGCGGCGCATCGCCCCGACCGCGGGTCGGTTCACGTGCACCGGTCGCGGTCTCTTCGCCAACCGCTGCTTCTTCCCTTTCCACGCGTGGAGCCTCCACGCTCGGAGCCGCCACTACTGGGGGCGGAGGCGGCGGTGCAGGCCTGGAACTTGTCTGGACCTTATTGCCGCAGCCACTCAGCAGCAGAAAGAGCCCGAGAGCCAATACAGCACAGATTTTAGCGATGACATTCTGTCTCATTTGTTTTCTCGCTTTTTCAGATAGGACCAGCCCAGGTTCAGGCCGGTACCGCAGGCCGCCGACAGCAGGGCAATCATGGTGATGGCCTCAGAGACCGGGGTCAGCGGAAACAGAAACTTGAACAGGCTCAGCAGCACGACCCCTGAAATCAGCGATAACAGCGCTGTTCGGGTGGCGAACCCGTTGAACCAGCGCGACTTGGGTTTTTCTGCCACGGTGGTTTTTTTGGCGCTGCGTTTGCTGTCCTCCGCAACCGGGCTCACTGATGATCGACGCGGGACCGCTTCGCCCTGGGGCGCAGAGGTATTGAGCACCTGTGAAATGGCCTGATGGAACTGAGCGTACTCCATTTCAGGGCTGGCAACCGGCCAGTCGATCAGGTTTGCCGCCTGGATCCGTTTGAATTCCAGCGGCAGCTCAGCCTCCTCAATCATGGCGGGAACCAGTATATTGCGCCGCTTCCCCTCTGCCGCCTCGGTCTGCACCCAATCGGATTCTGCGGACGCCCGCGACCAGAGCACCACCACGCAGCGGGCCGAAGCCAGCGCGTCCTCCAGAACGGAAGAAAACGATTGCCCGGGGGGGATAATGCGGTCCCACCAGACCGACCACCCCTCCTGCTCCAGCTGCTGCGCCAGCGCCCGCGCCTTGGAACGATCAGAACTAGAGTAGCTGATGAAGATGTCGCTCATGGAGTTATCCTGGGGCAGCTGATCCGCAGTGTCAGGGTTGCAATAAAGGAAAAGCTGAAAACCCTGCAACGGGCTGCGATGAAGTTGACTCAAAAACTCAAGTATTAAACAGCTATACTTAACGGTAGCAGAGGATAAACATCCGTCAAGATAGAGAGACGGCCATGACCGGCGAGATTGACAGCCTCAGGCAACCTGAGACAAATCGAAAGGGATAACATCTTGCCACGGGTTTTTTAAACAACGACAGCAGAGAAAGGTTTGCTATGAAAAAAATGATCTGCGGGACTCTTTTGTGTGCTTCAATCGCAATCCTCATCAGCTCCTGCGGCCGGCCGACAGATGGATCTGCGCGCTGGTACAGCCCCGAACAGGTCGCTGAAGGGAAAATCCTGTTCAGCACGCACTGCTCTGGCTGTCACGGCGAATCTGCGCAAGGGGATCCCAACTGGAAAACCGCCCTGCCGGATGGAACCTACCCACCACCGCCGTTAAACGGGTCCGCTCATGCCTGGCACCATCCATTGTCGCAACTGGAAGCGACCATCGCCAACGGTGGCGCCCCACCCGAGAGCAGCATGCCAGGCTTTGCGAACACCTTGAACCACCAGCAGAGACTGGCGGTTATTGCTGCTTTTCAGGATTACTGGGACAACAGAACCTACAAGAGATGGATCGGTCGGGGGGGACGCTTCTGATTCAAGTTCGATTAATTTCAGAGCCTGAGGATTTTCTGCAGCTCTTTTTGCAACCGGCCGTTGTTCTCACGCCCAAGAACCGCCACGCGTAAATAACGATTGTCCAGTGGTAAGAAATCGGCACAGTTACGGACCAGGATGCCTTCATACCGTAGCAGCTCTGCAACCCGCTCGGCACCTGGGGCATTTTCCGGCAGTTGGCAGAGCAGATAGTTGGCTTCGCCGGGAAAGACCTTCAACCCCAGTTCCGCCAGTCCTGTCGCTAACTCTTCGCGCAGTTGCGGGATCAACTGCAGCGTCTGTGCCTGATAGCCTTCAGCGCTCAGACAGGCTTTAGCCGCGGCGATCGCCAGATTTGACAGGGCCCAGGGTTCACGGGCAGCGGCCAGTCGAGCGATATCCTTGGCCGGTCCGGCCAGGTAGCCGGCACGCAGACCGGGGATGGCGTAAAACTTGGTCAGCGAGCGCAGGATCAGCAGGTTCGTCAAACGCGGCACCGCCGCAAGCAACGAGCGCTGCGGACAGAAATCGGCAAAGGCTTCGTCAACCAGCAACCGACAAGCGCCCAGCCGTTCAGCCAGTTCGAGGAGCAATTCAGGGGCAATGCCGATGCCGCTCGGATTGCCCGGATTCGCAAGCAGCACCAGATCGGTCGTGCTGTCCACCGCCGCAACAATCCGTTCGACAGAAAAACTGAAATTGTCCTCGGCCGACAGGGCCAAGCTGTCCACTTTGGTGTTACAGCGCAGCAGCGCCGGCGCGTATTCACCGAAACAGGGCTGAACCAATAAGGCTTTACGCGGCTGAAAGACCCGCGGCAAAAGATAAATCAGCTCGGTAGAACCGCTGCCGGGGAGCAGGTTCGCTTCCGGCAGGGTGTGAAAAACGGCCAGCTGCTGACGCAACGATTCAGCGTCGATCTCCGGATAATCGCCGATCCGCGCGACGGCATCCAGCAGCGCGCGCTGCACCTGTGGTGGGGTGCCGAGAGGGTTGATGCTGGCAGAGAAATCAGCAATCGCAGCCCGCGGCAGACCTAAATCGCCCATCGCCCGATCGACCCCTCCACCATGAACCGGCCTGTTCATAGCGCCCCCAACAGTATCAAACCGAGCAACACAGCAAGCAGAGTGGCCAGATAAAGCAGTTTGACCAGCTGCTGATAATGTCTGCTGGACACCCGCTGCCCGGCATCCCCGAAGCTGGGTTTCTCAACCCGCTGCCCGAAATAGACCGCCGGACCACCCAGTTGCAGATTGAGCGCTCCGGCAACCGCGGCCTCGGGCCAGCCGGCGTTGGGGCTGGCGTGCTTTCCGGCATCACGCAGCATGACCTGCAGAGCGCCAGGGCCGTTCAGCTTCAGGGCAAAGGCAGCAGCAACAAACAGAAACCCGGTCAACCTGGCAGGAATATAGTTGAGGATGTCATCCAGCCGTGCGCCCGCCCAGCCGAACTCGCGGTACTTTTCATTTTTGTAACCGACCATCGAATCGAGGGTGCTGGCCGCCTTGTAAACCAGAGCGAGCACCGGACCACCGAGCAGCAGATAAAAAAGCGGCGCGATCACCCCGTCCGAAGTGTTTTCGGCAACCGTTTCCAGGGTCGCCTTGAGAATTCCCTCTTCGTCCAGCTGCGCGGTTTCACGGCCGACGATCATCGACAACGCCTGCCGTGCCGCAACCAGGTCGCCCCGCTCAAGTTCCTCAATCACGGCGCGACTCTCTTTGTGCAGCGAACGCAGGGCCAGACAGCTCCACCCCAGCCAGAGCGCCAGCAGCCACCCCAACCAGCCGCTGACAGCACCGGCGAACTGCAGCGCAAAGCTCGCCAGTACAGCAGTCAGAGCAATCACGCAGATCACCAGCACGACCCCTGCAAGCTTTTTTCGCAATTGACTTTGATAGAGTTTATCTTCAAGCTTTTTTATCAGCTGACCGATCCAGACAATCGGGTGCGGCCAGCCGTGCGGATCGCCCAGCAGCAGATCGACCAGCAGGATCGCGATAAACAGTCCGGAGGTCATTGCTCCCCTCCGCAGCAGTGCAGCCAGGAGCGAATCAGCGCCATGTCGAGATGAGCCTCCAGGTGATCGGCCAACCGGTTCAATTCATCATCCTGCTTACGCAGCAGTGAATGAACCATCGGCGCCCCACCGCGTCCAGCCCTTAACGGCGCCAGTACCGCGCCGCGAACCCGGTCATCGTCAAAGAAGCCGTGCAGATAGGTGCCCCAGACCCGACCGTCGGCAGAAACCGCGCCGTCGTTGATATTCACTGCCTGGCCACTGCGGCTGAGCAGTTGCAGCAAAGGGCGACAGGTCAGGCCGTACTCGGTCTCGCCGGCGTGGATTTCATAACCGGAAACCTGATCCATCCCGCCGAAACCGGCCGTACTGGCCGCCTGCTGAAAGCGGGCGACAACCTGATGGGTCTGCTTGCCCGGCTTGAGGATGGTTTCGACATCGAGCAGCCCCAACCCTTCGGCTTCAGGCCGACCCGACTCCACAGCATCAGGGTCGCTGATTTTCTGACCGAGCAACTGAAACCCGCCGCAGATACCGATCACCCGCCCGCCGGCCGCATGATAGTTGCGGATGGTTTTCAACAGTCCGGATTCACGCAGAAACTCCAGATCAGCCAGAGTGTTCTTGGTGCCGGGGAGGATCAACAGGTCAAGACCATCAATCTGCTCGGCAGCATCGATATAGCGCAATGCGACGTCAGCTTCCTGCTCAAGGGGGTCAAAATCCGTGTAGTTGGAAATCCGCGGCAGGCGGACCACGCCGATCTGCAGGCCGCTTTTTACGACCGGACGTTTACGGTCCAGGGCAACCGAATCCTCTTCCGGCAGCTGCAGGTCGAGCATCGGCACAATGCCAAGCACCGGCAGACCGGTGCGATCTTCAAGCACCTCAATCCCCGACTGCAACAGGCTGGCATCGCCACGGAATTTATTGATGATGATCCCTTTCAGCTGCGACCGTTCTGTCGCACTCAGCAGCTCATAGGTGCCGATGATGCTGGCGAACACCCCACCCCGGTCGATATCAGCAACCAGAATCACCGGTGCCTCGGCCAGCGCAGCGGCTTTCAGGTTGGTGATGTCGTGCGCCATCAGGTTGATCTCGGCGATACTGCCGGCGCCTTCCATGACAATCAACTCGACCTGGGAAGCGAGCCGCTTGAACGATTCTTCAACTTTGGCAAAAGCTTCCGGTTTATAGCGGTGGTATTCAGCGACACTCATATTGCCGACCGGCCGCCCCTGAATGATAACCTGCGAGCCCAGGTCGCTGTTTGGCTTCAGCAACACCGGATTCATATCGACATGCGACTCTAAATTGCAGGCTGCCGATTGCAAAGCCTGAGCACGACCAATTTCACCACCCAGATGGGTTACTGCTGAATTCAGAGCCATATTCTGCGCCTTGAAGGGGGCCACCAATATTCCGCTGCGGGCAAAGCTGCGACAGAGCCCCGCGGTGATGATGCTCTTGCCGACATCGCTGCCGGTGCCACCGATGAACAGCGCCCGCGCTTTGGCCTGCGGCTCAGTAGCGACCTCAGCGCGCTGAAAATACTTGCCGGCATAGCCACGCGGCGTGACCATCCGACCGGCACTGTCCAGAAAGGTCGAGCTGTTACCGATCATCACCAGCGAAAACATGTCAATTTCGGCATCCAGCATATCGGCAAGCGTCGTAAACGTGACCTCTTCCCCCTCCCGGCAGGCGTTGCGGACGATCCCGACCGGGGTCAACGGACTGCGGTGGCGCAGCAGAATCTCACGCGCCTCGCCAATCTGGGTGGTGCGGCCGCGACTTTTTGGATTATAGAGAGCGACCACGAAATCCGCCGCGCCGGCAGCGTTCAGCCGCTGTCGGATCAACGGCCAGGGGGTTAACAGGTCAGAGAGCGAGATCACCGCAAAATCATGCATCAGCGGTGCACCCAGTCTCGACGCCGCAGCTTGCACCGCCGAAACACCGGGCACCATTTCGATCTGACAATTCAGCGGCGTACCCGCATCCTTGGCCATAGCTTCGGCCAGCTCCAGAATCAGGCCGGCCATGCCGTATACTCCCGCATCACCGGAACAGATCAGCGCGACCTTGCCCCCAGCCGCCGCTCGATCGAGAGCCAGACGGCAGCGCTCGACCTCTTGCCGCATCCCGCTGCTGAGCAGTTCCTTATCGGCGATCAGTTCGGGGATCAGCTCGAGGTAGGTTTTGTAGCCGGCAATCACATCCGCCTGTTCAATGGCCTGTCGTGCGGCCGGGGTTAAATGCAAAACGTCGCCGGGACCCAGCCCGACGACCCAGAGTTTGCCGATCATTTGTTTATCCACAAAAGCGATTCCAACCAAGTAGGGGCGAAAAGAAATGGCCCGAAGAGTGTGATATTCAAAAACGCCGACTGAAGGAGCGGTTCAATCCTGCCGTTCTGCAACCGCCAGGGTCAGATTACCGATTTTCTGCTTGCGAATCAGTAACGCTCCCAAGCCGGCGGAGAGCAACGCCGCTGGTTCGCAGACACCCTTTGCACCTACTGCGCGCTGTGCATGTATCGATACCGGGCTTTGCATTTGCACGTTGTTTAACTGTTCTGCTGAATGAAATTGCAGCGGCAGGCGGTTCCTTCGCGCAAACTCCAGCAAGCCAACTTCATCCTGCTTGGCGTCAATGCTGGCAACACAGCCGATACTGGCAAACGCCAGAAAGGCTTGTTTGAGTTTGTCGCGCACCGCCTGTTCAATTTCATCCGCGCTGGTGCCGCGATTGCAACCGATACCAACCACCAGGTCGCGGGGACGCAACGCCAGCAGACCCGGTTGCTCCTGCAGATGGGGCAGGAAACGATGGGTGACAAACACCAGTCCATCGGCGTTGGAACGGATCGCTGCAGAAAAATCGGCGTAAAGCTTGACCCCAGGCACGGCGGAAAACTTGGAGGCAATCCGCCCCCGCCGATCGACCAGAGCAATCTTGCCAGCATCCAGCAACAGGCGGTTGAGGGTTTTCAGGTGGGCAACCGGCTCGACCAGCAAGCCGGCATCCCGCGCCGCCTGATCCCAGGCTGGCAGGTTGTTGACATCAGTTGCCGTGGTGATGACTGGGGTGGCGCCGGTCACTTCGGCCAGGTGCCTGGCCAGATCGTTTGCGCCGCCGAGATGCCCGGACAGCAGACTGATAGCGAACTGCCCGCCCTCGTCCATCACGACGACAGCAGGATCCTGATCCTTGCCACGCAGCTCGCGACCGAGAATCCGTACGACAATGCCGGTCGCCATAATACAGATTAGCTGTTCGACCTCGGCAAACAGCTGCGGCAGCCAGATGGCCAGCGGCTTGTCAAAGTAATCGCAGTCATCGCCAGCGCGAAACTTTTCAGGCAGATAGACCCGCGCGCGCGGCAGCTCCCGACCGAGACGACGTGCCAACTGAACCCCTCCCGTGGTGATGGCAACAATGGCGAGTCGCAAAACTCCTCCCGAACAATCTTGAGCGCTATGTCCCCTGAGTGGGAAAAAACAAGCTATTGGCGATAACCGTGGGCAAACCCGGGGTCGTACAGTTTCGATTTTTCCGGCACTCCCTTGCTGCGTGCGTTGAGCACTTCACCAACCAGCACCAGCGCCTGACGGGTGATTTTCGCAGCTGCAACCTTTGCGGCAATGTCGGCCAGCGTTCCTTCTACTGTCTGCTCATCCGGCCAGCTGGCGCGACTGACCACGGCGACCGGCGTCTTTGCGGTGAACACTCCGCCGGCGAGAAGTTCGTTGACCAGCTGATCCATCATCCCCACCGACAGGTAGAGGGCGATGGTGCCGCCATTGGCAGCAATCCGTTGCAACTGCTCCTTGTCAGGCACCGGTGTACGGCCTGCGAGTCGGGTCAGGGTTAAAGTTTGGGAAACTCCCGGCAGCGTCAGTTCCTGCTTCAGGCTGGCGGCGGCGGCAAAGGTAGCGGTGACGCCGGGGATGATCGAGTAATCGATCTCGACAGCATCTAGCGCTTCCATCTGCTCCTGAATCGCGCCGTAGAGCGCCGGGTCGCCGGTGTGCAGCCGCACAACCTTTTTCTGCGCCCGACAGCCGGCGATCAGAAGCTCCAGCACCTGATCCAGATTAAGCGGGGCGCTGTCGTGAATTTCACAGCCGTCCGGACACTCGTCGAGCAGCGCCGGATTCACCAACGAACCGGCATAGACGACCACCTCTGCCTGCTGCAGGGCCTTTAGCCCCTTGACGGTGATCAGTTCCGGGTCGCCGGGGCCGGCACCGACGAACAGCACCTGCCCGGCCTTGAGCATCGCCTGCGCCACCGGTTACTCCTTGACCGCGGTGATGATGTAAACCGGGTTATAGGCCTCGAACATCTTGTAATTGGACAGCGGCCGGGTGCGGGAAATATTCACCGTAACTACTTCGACCTGATAGCCGGCGTTGCCGAAATATTCGTTGGCGGCGGTCAGGGTATCGAGGGTGATGGCATTGAGGACAATCCGGCCGCCAGCGCTCAGGCGCTGATCGACGACATCGAGGATATCCCAGAGCCGACCGCCGCTGCCGCCGATAAAGACCCGGTCGGGATCGGGCAGTTCCTCAAGGCAATCGGGAGCCACACCTTCGATCAGCGACACGTTGCGGGTGTTGAATTTGCGCAGATTCTCTTTGATAAAATTACGACACTCTTCGTTCCGTTCGATCGCAAAGATCCGACCATTCGGCAACAGATGGTCCGCTTCAACGCAGATCGAACCGGAGCCGGCGCCGACATCCCAGAGACACATGTCGTGGCGCAGCTTGAGCTTGGCGAGGGTGACGACGCGAACCTCTTCTTTGGTGATCAGCTTCTTGACGCTGACAAATTCATCATCTGGGATGCCGAGGGTCGGAATGTACTGCTGCGCTTCGTCCTCGTACTCCTTGATCAACAGCAGCACATTGAGCGGCGCCGCCTCGAACTCTAGCAGCCCCTTGACGTCAGTGACGCGGATCCGTTCCTCTTCGGTGCCGAGATTTTCACAGAGATAAGCCTTGTAACCACCGCGGCGGCGACTGAGCAGTTCACGGGCGATCGCACCGGGGGTGTTGATCTCGTCGGTCAGCACCGCCGCTTTATCATTGGCGACAATCCGGTCAACGGCTTCTTTGAGTTCGCGACCGTGCGCAGAGATGAACACCGCATCGTCCCAGGGCTCGCGGATTTTGGCGAAGGCGTACTGCACCGAGGTGACGTTGGGCAGAAACTCAATCAGCTCATCCGGCAGATTCCGCAGCAGGTAACGACCGATGCCGAAAAATAGCGGATCGCCGGAAGCCAGCACCACCACCCGACAATCGGCTTTGTCTATTCGAGCCACCACTTCGGCCAATTTCTTACCGATCGACAGCTTTTCGCCGGAGAACTCAGGGAACAGGCGCAACAGCCGCTCGGAACCGAGCAGCAACTGCGCCTGTTCGATCAGGTCGAGCGCCTGCGGGGTAAAACCTTCGTGGCCGGCGATACCGGCACCGATGACATGAATCGATTTCATCTTCTTTCCTCCCTTGGAGGTTTGGCTTCAGTAAAGGAATCCCCTGCCCCAGCCTTGCGGCGGGAAAGGGGAAAAATAATCAGCGGTAACGTTTTGCCACCTGCCCCTGGTAATCGACCAGCAGGATTGAAAACTCGGCACCGGGAACCTGCTGCTGCCAGATCGACAAGGCCTCCTGTGCAACCCGCGTCACCAGAGGTGAATCCACCCCACAGGTTTCAAACACCTGCCGCGCAGTGTTCGCCAACTCTAGCTTTTGCCGCTCGGCAGCGTCAAGGCCGATCTCGATGGCCCACTTGAGCAACGGTCCCAGGTCGAGCTGCGAATGACGGACATGGGTCTGCGGATGGCCGCAGGCAATCTTCAGCAGCTTGGCAAACTGCGCCGCCAGGGCGACCGCCGGAATGCCTTTACGATGGCAGGCCTGCAGCGTGTAACCGATGTGATCGCCCATCATCACAAAGCACTCTTCGGGCAGATTGAAATACTGCCGGGCGGCCAGTTCGCTCGTGCGGCCGGTCGACAGCACCGCCGGACGCTGCCCGGCCGCCAGCGCCACGTCGAGCGCCACCTCAAGGGTGTCGGTCCAGGCCTTGTGTGAGATCGGCTTGACCACCCCGGTCGTGCCGAGCAGCGACAACCCTCCCAGGATACCAAGCCGGGCGTTGAGGGTTTTCTCGGCCCGCAGTTCGCCGTCTGGGATCGACAAGGTTAAGCGCAAGCCGGTTTCGTCCGGAAAGACCTCGGCAACCGCCTGCTCGATCATCCGCCGCGGCACCGGGTTGATTGCTGGCAGACCGACTGCAACCGCCAGCCCCGGTTTAGTGACCTGGCCGATACCGACACCAGCCACTATTAAAAGCCCGACACCTGAAGTTCTCGTAATAGTGGCATGAAGTTCGATCCCGTGCGTTACATCTGGGTCGTCACCTGCGTCCTTGATCACAAAGCAACTGGCCTGCTCGGGTGCAGTCGCTTGCCCGTGCAAGTTAAAGCTGGCGGCAAATCCGGCGGGCAGTTGCAGCACCACCGAAGCAACCGGAGGGCCGTCACGCAGCAGCAGTGCGGCGCCCTTGGCCGCAGCAGCGGCGCAGGCACCGGTGGTGAAACCGCTGCGCAGTTGCCGCTTTTCCATCAGCCCTCGGCCTGAATCATCAACGCGTTGAGAATCGCTGCCGCAATCCCCGAACCGCCTTTGCGGCCGCGAATGGTGATAGAGGGCAGCTCGGTCGCCAGCAGGGCATCCTTCGACTCCGCGGCGCCGACAAAGCCGACCGGAACCCCGACAATCAGCTCCGGCTGCACGGCACCAGACTCCACCAGTCGCATAAGTTCAAACAGAGCGGTCGGCGCGTTGCCGATCAGAAAGATTGAACAACCTTCCGCCACCCCCTTGCGCAGGGCGAAGGTCGAACGGGTCAACCCGGCTGCCTTGGCATCCAGCGCAACTTGCGGGTCGGCAACATAACAGGCGATGCTGCCACCCAGCTTGGCAAGCCGCGTTTTGTTGACGCCGGCCAGCACCATGTTGGTGTCGCAGAGGATCTTCGCGCCTCCGCGCATGGCGGCCAGGGCGCGCTCGACAACGCCAGGGGCGAAAACCGTCGTTTTAGCCAGCTCAAAATCGGCAGCGGTGTGAATCATCCGCCGGACGACCGGCCACTGCTGCGCATCGTAAGCGTGCGGACCGACTTCGCTGTCGATGATGCGGAAACTTTCCGTTTCAATCGCTTCCGGCTGCAGGATGGTTGGGCTTTCAGACATAGGTCAACCTTTGCTACAAGGGTTCAGATCTTATCGCCACAGAGGTCTTTCTTGAACAGTTCGCCCGCACCACGCGAGGCGCAGAAATCGCCGCACATGGTACAGGTATCTTCATCTTCCGGAACCCGGCTGGCACGAACCGCTTCGGCATCCTGCGGGAACAGCGCCAGATCGAACTGCTTCTTCCAGTTCAGGTCACGGCGCGCCTTGCTCATCTGTTTATCGCGCTCGCGCCCCTTCTCCGGATATTTATTCATGTCGCCGATATAAACCGCAACCTTGGCGGCCTTGACCCCGTCGATAACATCCTGCTCGTTCGGCAACGCCAGATGCTCGGCCGGAGTGATGTAGCAGATCAGGTCGGCACCGAAACGGCTCGACTGGGCGGAACCGATTGCTGCGGTAATATGGTCATAACCCGGTGCCACATCGGAAGTGATGGGGCCAAGCATGTAATATGGTGCATCACCACTCATCCGTTTCTGCAGCTTGATGTTGGTCTCGATCTCATCCAGCGGCATATGCCCCGGCCCCTCCACCAGCATCTGGCAACCCATCTCGCGCCCCAACTCGGACAGTTCGCAGTTGATCAGCAGCTCCTGAACCATCGCCCGGTCGTGCGAATCATGAATCGCTCCGGCGCGCAGGCCGTTACCGAGCGAGAGGACGGTGTCGTACTTTTTCAGGATACCGACCACCCGGTCGAACTTTTCATAGAGCGGATTTTCTTTGCCGTTGGCCATCATCCAGGCGACCATCGACACGCCCCCCTTGCTGACCAGCCCGCCGTAACGGTAGCCCTGCTTACGCAGGCGCTCGATGGTGTAAAGGTTGATGCCGCAGTGAACCGCCATGAAGGCCATGCCGTCAGCACACTGCTGTTCGATGATATCGAAGAGCATCTCTTCGTCAAGTTTGTTCGGATCGCCGTACTTGCGGGCGGCCTCACAGAACGCCTGATAAAGCGGCACATTGCCGACCGGCAGATCGACGGCGGCAATGACTTCGCGCCGGACCCGGTCGAGATCACCACCGACCGACAACTCCATCAGGGTGTCGGCGCCGGCCATTTCGGCGGCTTTGGCCTTGCGGATCTCAGCGGCGTAATCGACGATATCGCTGCTGGTGCCGATCGAGGCATTGACCTTGGTTGCCAACCCCTTGCCGATGCCGACCGCCTTGGGTTTACGGACATGATTCCAGGGGATAACGATGGTGCCGAGAGCAACCTGCTCGCGGAGGTAATTTTCGCTGACGTTCTCGCGCTCGGCGACTGCGGCCATCTGTGGGGTCACAACACCCGCACGGGCAAATTCAATCTGGGTTTTCACTGATTTCCTCCTGGCTGATATAATCGAACCTCAGAGATTCTGAGGTGTTAAGTTCTGTGTTGTTGACAGAAGCTGACAAAGTTTGCTGCGATCTGCGGGTTACTGGCAAAATGCAGGTGCACGTAGGAACCAAGCACATTCTTGAAACGATAGCCCTCGGTACCCAAGCCTTCTCCGCCGCGCCGCCCCATGGCATAACAACGCGCGATCGATGCCGGCATCGTGACCTCTGAATAATGGAACTCATGGCCGCGGACCTGAGTTCCAGCCGGGCCCAGCGGCGAATCGCTGGTAAAATCGAGCTGCCGATAGCCGAGCGCTCTGCGGCGCGCCAGCATCTTTGCCTGCGCCGGAAAAACTCCGCACATGGCATGGCGATCGATCGACTGACAGAGATACATGAATCCACCGCATTCGGCGTATATGGGTAGCCCCGCGCTAGCTGACTGCTTGATCTGTTCACGCAATTGACTGTTCTGCGCCAACTGCTCGGCATGCAATTCTGGATAACCGCCGCCCAGATAGAGCCCGGCAAGGTTCTCCGGCAGCCGCTCGGCCGTGAGCGGCGAAAATTCAACCAGTTCGGCTCCGGCCGCTTCGAGCAGGCGCAGATTCTCTGGATAGTAAAAACAGAAGGCCCGGTCGCGGGCAACACCGATCCGCAGTTTTTTCGCTACTGCGGCAGCGCTGCCGACAACCTGCGGTGCGACGACACGACCAGTCAGCTGCTGCAACCATGCGGGCTCCAGGGACTGCTCAACCCAATCGGCCAACTGCTCGGCGTGATCCCCCGGCAGGTCTTCGGCGGTGACCAGCCCCAGGTGCCGTTCGGGCAGGACGATTTTCTCGCTGCGTGGCAGACAACCCAGCAGGGGCGGCAGACCGGGCGTCGATTGCAGCGCGTCCTGCAGCATTTGACAATGGCGATCACTGCCGACCCGATTGGCGATAACGCCGGCAATCTGCAGATCGGGGTCAAACTCGCAAAAACCTTTGACCAGCGCCGCGAAGCTGCGCGCCTGCGCTTTGGCATCAACCACCAGCACAACCGGCAACCCAAGCCACTTGGCGATCTGCGCGCTGCTCCCCTCTTCGCTGTCACCGCTGACGCCGTCGAACAGACCCATCACCCCTTCGACAATGGCAATCTGCGCACCACCACAGCCGCGCTGGTAAATCTCCCGAACCTGCGGTTGATCACAGAAGAAACTGTCCAGATTATTCGCCGTACGACCGCAGACCGCCGCCTGATGACCGGGATCGATATAATCGGGTCCAACCTTAAAAGGTGCGACCACAATACCGCGCCTTCTGAGCAGGGCCATCAGCCCGAGGGTCAGGCTTGTCTTTCCGCTACCGCTGGAGGGGGCCGCAATCAGCAACCCGGGGATGTCGACGGGATTTTTCATCAGGCATTCAGCTGCTTGACGACGGCGATGCCATCGCTGAAATAATCGATGATATTGTGACAGGCAAAGTCCTGCTCGATGTGAAACAGTCGGTCAAGCGGGGCACCGATCGCATCCAGCAGGATCACCCGGTTAACGCCACCGTGGCCGACGATGACAATCTCTCCACCCGGATGCGCGGCAACAATCTCGCGCAGTACAACGCGAACCCGATCGGCAAGTTGTTGCAGGGTTTCGCCGTTGGGTGGCGCGACATTGACAATGTCATCCAGGCGCGCCTGCCAGAGCTCGGGGTAATCACGCTGCAGCTCCTGCCAGGCTTTCCCCTCCCAGTCGCCGATGTGCAGTTCGCGCAATTGCTCTTTGTACTGCGGCGCGGCTTGCTGCAGGATAGCGATCTGATCAGCGGCGATACGGCAGCGCAGCAGGTCGCTGGAATAGATGGCGGCAAGCCGTTTGTGCTGAAAGCGTCCGGCAAAAGCCGCTGATTGTTTGCGGCCGAGGTCGGTCAGGGCGATATCTGCCTGACCGTTGTAACGCTTCTGCTCGAAACCTTCGACCTGACCGTGACGCAGCAGATGAATGCGGGTTGCTTTCATATCGACCTCAGTAGAGCGCTAGAATAACCAGCAGACTGTAAACTTCGACAAATTCGGTACTGGCACCGAGGATATCGCCGGTCACGCCACCAATCCGGCGTTCGTAATAGTGCAGCAGCAATGCGGCAAACACCAGCAACAGAGCCAGTAGCAGCAGCCCCTTGAGGGAAAACAGCATAAGTCCGGCCAACACCAGGGTCAGCGAGGCACGCAACAACTCGGATTGACCGACATGGTCGACAAAAACCGAGCCGGTCCCCCCCTCGCTGCGGATATAACTGGAACAGCTGGCCAGAAACACCTGACACCAGCGCCCGGCAGCCGGCATAAAAATCAATGCGGCGGCCTTCTGCGCCAGCGGCAAGTGGTAGAGACTTAGATATTTGAGCAGCAGCACCATCACCAGCCCGACCGCGCCCATCGCCCCGACCCGGCTGTCTTTCATGATCCGCAGGCTGCTTTCGCGGTCGCGGCCACCCGCCAGACCGTCAAGCATGTCGGCGACACCATCGAGATGCAGCGCGCCGGTGGCGAAGATTAACAGCAACAAAAGCAGACAGTCGAGTACCGCCCGTGGCAACAGCGGCGTCAACAGCCAGTTGCAGACCACCAGCGCCAGACCTAGGACCAGACCGACGGCAGGGAACAGGCCCATGCAGCGACCGAGCATCCGGTTGTCCATCGGCAGCCGGTCAGCGACCGGGAAGATGGTCAGAAAAGCGCCGGCGGCGCGAAAGTCCTGCCACTGCTGTTTCACTGGTCGTTCCCTGCAGAAACGCCCGCATCAGCAAAAGTCAGCACCTCGCGCAGCACCTGCAGTCCCGCTTCGATCAAGGTCATGGCCAATGCGCCGCCTGTGCCTTCGCCGAGACGCAGGTCAAGATCAAGCATCGGCTGTTGGCCGATCCGCGCCAGCATATGACGATGGCCGATCTCGACCGACTGATGGGCAGCAAAAATATAGTCGCGGGCATGCGGATGGAGTTCAGATGCGATCAGCGCACCGGCGGTTGAGATAAAGCCGTCCACCAGCACCGGAATCCCCTCGGCCGCACAGCCGAGCACCAAACCAGCGATACCGCCGA
Organism: Malonomonas sp.; assembly: GCA_036526255.1. GTDB lineage: Bacteria > Desulfobacterota > Desulfuromonadia > Desulfuromonadales > Geopsychrobacteraceae > Malonomonas. The sequence goes on from DATCYW010000067.1 coordinate 40,098, forward strand.
TTTCAAAGCCGCCGACCTTAGCCAGCACATCAAGCGGGTCAGCGGGGTCGGGCTGGTTAATTTGCAAGCCGGCTGCGACGACCTCGATCTTTCGCTCCAGAGCTTCGTCATCAATTCCGGTCCCGCGATGCGTCACCTGCTCCGGCAGAAGATCGCAGATGCAGGCGGCAATCGCAGCCGAGGGGGTGGTGTTGCCGATCCCCATATCGCCGGTGCCGACCAGATCAATCTGATCCTGCTTGGCCTGCACAGCCATCTCAACCCCGATCTGCAGCGAGCGTAACGCTTGCTCTGGGGTCATGGCCGGGCCCTTGCTGAGGTTCGCGGTGCCTCTGGCAATCTTGCGCTGGAGCAGGCCGGGGAGCTCGGAAAAATCTGTCGCCACTCCCATATCGACCACCAACACCTCTGCTCCGGCGTACCGGGCCAGTGCGTTGATCGAAGCGCCGCCATCGACAAAATTGAGCACCATCTGCGGCGTCACTTCCTGCGGGAAGGCACTGACCCCCTCTGCGACCACGCCGTGATCGCCGGCGAAAGTGTAGACCCGCTTGCCACGCACCGTTTCGCGCCCGGTGATGGCGACATAACGACGCGCAAACTCTTCCAACCGCCCCAATGAACCGATCGGCTTGGCCTGACGATCGATCCGCGCCTGAATCTCGGCCAGCCGCTGTGCAGAGACCGGCTGAATCCGCGCAAGAACCGCTTGCAGATCGAAGTTGTGCATAGTTTCTCCTTGGTACAGAAAAAGACAACAGTCCGTAAATCCAGCTGGACAGTTCGTATTATTTCAATTTCAGCGGCAAGCCGGAAACCACCAGCCAGGCTTCGTCAGCCGCAGCCGCCAGCCGTTGATTGACGGTCCCGGCCAGATCGCGGAACTTACGAGCCATGCGATTTTCCGGCACGATCCCGCTGCCCAGTTCGTTGGAAACCAGATACAGCGGCTCATCGAGCTGCCAGGCCAGTTCGATCAGGCGATCGACTTCGGCCAGCACCGGCCCCTGTTTTTCGTTGAAATGGAAGAAAAGGTTAGTTACCCAGAGGGTGACACAGTCGAGCAGCAGCGCGCCCTTGCCGCCGGCGACATCGGGAAGCCGCTCAACCAACCAGAGTTGCTCCTCAAGCAGCGCCCAGCGCTCGCCACGCACCTCCCGATGCAATTCGATCCGACTGGACATCTCCTCGCCTTCAGCCCGCGCCGGGGCGATATACAGCAGCTTCCCCTTGTGCCGTTCGGCTAACTGCTGGGCATAACTACTCTTACCTGAACGGGCACCACCAGTGACATAAACGATCCGCGCCATAGATCCTCCCTGTCAGAATTCGATCCCCGGTCGTGCAACCAGGGCCTGAAAAACACGCGAACGGCATTCTCAAATCCGACCCCAAAGCTAAAAACCCCGGCACTCTATAAAAGTACCGGGGTCAAATATTCACACGACTCCGGCACCTCTCCCGCGAAAGGGCAACGGTAAAATGTCGGGCAGGTCTCCTGGCTTGTGGGTCGGTTTACTGGTCAGCCCTTCCCGGCTCGGTTAAAAGCCAGTGGCTTGCTGACGGTCATCACCACTTACAGTTGCGGGGCAGCGAGGGAGTCTCACCCTCTTCCCTATTCTTCCACCAGAGCCGAAGCTGCAGCGGACACCCTAACAGTTCACTTGATAAATTGTTCTGCGGTTGTAACAGAGCCGCCGAAAAAATGCAATCTCACCGCAACTTAGCCGAGGATAGCGTCCTCAATCCGCTCAAGAATCTCCTCTTTGCCGTCGCGGGTGAGGGCGGAAAACAGGCTGAAGGCATCACGTGGCAGACCGGTCGCCTCAACAATCAGCTTGATGTGCTTCTCCCACTGGCTGCGCTTGAGCTTATCCATCTTGGTGATGACCGGAATCGTCGGCACGCCGAACTCTTCGAGCCAGTCAAGCATCTGGATGTCCTCGTCTCCCGGCACCCGGCGGACATCGATGATAAATACCACTGCCTTGAGCGATTCGCGCCCCCCCAGATAGGTGCGGATCATCGGCCCCCAGGCAGCTTTCACCGCCAGCGGAACTTTGGCGAAACCGTAACCGGGCAGGTCGACCAGCGAGAAGGTGCCGTTTATATCGAAAAAATTGATCAACTGCGTGCGCCCCGGAGTGGATGAGGTGCGCACCAGGCTCTTCCGGTTGACCAGGACATTAATCAAGGAACTCTTGCCGACATTACTGCGTCCGGCAAAAGCTATTTCCGGCAAGCCGACCGGCGGATAATTACCCGGCTTGGTGGCGCTCTGGGTAAAGACGGCGGTTGAAATTTTCATACATAATCCACTGCGAAAAAGGAAAAAACTCTACAATGGGCGAGCATAGCCCAGCACCAGTGCCTTTGCAACTGTCGACAGTGCACAATTACGCTAGTGAGAAAGATTTACAAATTGGTTATTTTTGCTGCTCTGAAAAGCGACTTTCTGCTAGTATACGTTTTCATGTTTCGGCATACCCGAGACATGAGTCACCCCGGAACCCATTAAGAGATTTTTCCAATTGAGCATGGAGGTTTATCGATGATGAATCAAAAGCTTGTCGATGCATTTAACAGTCAGATCCAGTTTGAAATCCACTCCGCACTGATCTACAAAGCGATGCAGGCCTACTTTGAAGCTGAAGACTTTCCCGGCATGGCCAACTGGATGAACGTTCAGTATCAGGAAGAGTTGGCCCACGCAGAAAAACTCTTTGCTTATGTCTGTGAAGCGGGCGGCAGAGCAAAAATGCTGGCCATGGGCGAGCCCTGCAATGATTACAAATCGCCGCTGGCAGTTTTCGAAGCGGCCCTGGCCCATGAGCAGATCGTCACCGGACGGATCAATGACCTGATGGAACTGGCGCAAGAGGTAAAAGATCACGCCGCGCAGATCTGCCTGCAGTGGTTCATTACCGAACAACTGGAAGAAGAGGCGAACGCCAACCTGATCATCAAAAAACTCAAGCTGGTTGCCGGAGATGGTCGTGGGCTGCTGATGGTCGACCAGGAACTGGCCCAACGTGTTTTCGTTCCGATTGTGTAAGACATAAAATCTAACATTTAAGTCACAAGGAGGAATCACCCAGATGTTAAATGATGCTGAAATCAAGAAGGCCCTGATCCGCTCGGTCCAGACCGAGAAAAACGCCATGAATTTCTATCAGATTGCCGCCAAGCAGCTGAAAAACGCTGATGCGATCAAAACCTTTGAACTGCTGGCCCGCGAAGAGCGCGAGCACGCCAAACACTTCTTCGACAAATACACAGGGGACGAGCTGCCCTCTTTTGAAGAGTTCATCACCGCTGCCCCTGATCAGGGCGGCGAATGGCTTTCGGATCTGGACAAAGCGCTGCTGGCCAACTTCGACGACCGCAAGGCGATGGAGCTGGCGATGGAAAAAGAGAAGCGCCTCGAAGAGAGTCTGCGTGAAATGGCGGCAAAAATTGAAGATCCCGCTGTTCGCGCCATCTTTGAAGAGAACGCCAAGTCGACCCATAACCACTATGTGATTATCGAGTCCGAATACGCCCGCTTGATGGGGATGCCGCACGAGACCGATATCGATACTTTCGTCCGCGAATAGTAACAGCTTAACAGGCGATTCAAAATGTCCCGACAAGCGTAATTGTCGGGACATTTTTTTTAATCCTCACCCACCACCCGGAAGCTTCCTGCTCCTGCCTCGAAACCGTCTAATAAAACTGCTGTTGACAGTTCTGATCCCCCTCCAGTAACTTAAACTGTTTTCATTCCTAGTAATCGCGGAGGCTTCATGAAGGCTGTTGTGTGGCTTGTACGGCTGATCGACGCACTCAATGACAAGGTCGGTCACTTCGTCGCCTGGCTGACAACCCTGCTGGTTCTGGTTGTCTGTTACGATGTTTTTACCCGCTATTTCCTCCGCAGCAGCAGCGTTGCCGTACAGGAGCTTGAGTGGCATATCTTTGCGGTCATTTTTCTGCTCGGTGCGGCCTACACCCTCAAACGTGACAGCCACGTCCGGGTCGATGTCTTCTATAGCCGCCTGTCACCGCGCGGCAAGGCGCTGATTGATCTGTTCGGCGGCCTGATTTTCCTGATCCCTTTTTCTTTACTATTGATCTGGGCCAGCCAGGGCTTCATCAACATGAGCTGGTCGATTCAGGAAACCAGCCCCGACCCCGGCGGACTCCCCTACCGTTATCTGCTAAAAGCGATGATCCCGGCTGGTTTCGTACTTGTGCTGCTGCAGGGGATCGCCGAGACACTACGCGCCTTTTTCACCCTGATCAACCGGCCGCTCAAGACCACTGCAACCGAGTCCGATGCCGCAAAGGACAGTCACCATGCCTGAGTACATCGCCCTGATCCTGTTCGGTGTCATCTTTGCCCTGCTGCTGCTCGGCTACCCGGTCGCCTTCACCCTTGGCGGCGTCTCGCTGATTTTCGGTTACTTTACGTTCGGCCTCGGCTTTTTCCAGCTGCTCCCCTTGCGCGTCTGGGGAACCATGACCAACTACGTGCTGATCGCCGTGCCGCTGTTTGTTTACATGGGGCTGATGCTCGAAAAATCGGGATTGGCAGAAGAGCTGCTGGAAACCATGGCGATGCTGTTCGGCAGACTGCGCGGCGGGCTGGCGATCTCGGTGATCGTGGTCGGTGCGGTGCTGGCTGCCTCAACCGGGATCGTCGGCGCCACCGTGGTCACCATGGGGCTGCTCTCGCTGCCGACCATGCTCAAGCGTGGCTATTCTCCGGAACTGGCGACCGGCACCATCTGCGCCGCCGGCACCCTGGGGCAGATCATCCCGCCGTCCATCGTACTGGTCCTGCTGGGGAGCGTGATGAACATCTCCATCGGTGACATGTTCATCGGCGCGATCATCCCCGGCTTGCTGCTGGTCGCGCTCTATATTCTCTGGATTCTGCTGATCGCTTTTATCCGCCCGAAATCGGCACCGGCCATGCCGCCAGAAGAGCTGGCTGATTTTCGCGCCAGCGGCATGTATCGCCGCATCCTGCGAGCCTTTTTGCTGCCGTTTTTCCTGATACTGGCGGTGCTGGGATCGATCTTCGCCGGGATCGCCTCCCCCACCGAGGCGGCCGCGGTCGGTGCGCTGGGTGCCACATTACTCACCATCTGGCAGAAAAAACTCAACCTGCAGACCCTGCGCGAGGTCATGCGCGGCACCACCACCCTGACCTGCATGGTCTTCATTCTGCTGGTCGGCGCCACCGCCTTCGGGCTGGTGTTTCGCGGTCTCGGCGGCGACAACTACATCACTCGGCTGATCATGGACGCGGGACTTGAGCCGCATCATTTTCTGCTGATCGTCATGCTGGCAGTTTTCGTCGCCGGATTTTTCATCGACTTCATCGAGATCACCTTTATCATTGTTCCGGTGGTCACGCCGATTTTTCAACAGATGGGGGTTGATCTGCTCTGGGTCGGCATCCTGCTGGCGATGAATCTGCAGACCTCGTTCCTCACGCCGCCGTTCGGATTTTCGCTGTTCTACCTCAAAGGAGTGGCACCACCGCAGGTCACGACCGCCCATATCTACCGCGGCATCATCCCTTTTATCCTGATCCAGCTCTCCTGTCTGGCAATGGTCATCTTCTGGCCGGAGACGGTGACCTGGCTGCCGAAGGCTATGGCCTCAAAACCCTGAGCAAGGCCTTTCGCTGCGACGCAAAAAGGCCCCACCAGCTGGCGGGGCCTTTTTGATTGCTCTTGCGGGCTGATGAATCAGTCGAACAGTGAGGCGTAGGCCACCTCGGAGATTTTCCCCCAGGCCTGATGCTGCCTCTGGAACTTGCTGAAACTCTCGTAGACCTTCTTGCTCATCGGGTCACTGGCAACAACTTCGGCGATAACTTCGTCGGCATAGACACGCAACTGCTTGAGAACCTCTTTCGGGAAGGTTCTTAGCTGAACCCCTTCCTCCTTGACCAATTTATCGAGATAGAGGTTGTTCTGGGTTTCAGACTCGCAGAGCATCCACATATTCGACGCAACTGCGGCGGTTGTAACGATCTCCTGCAGATCTTTAGGCAGCGCCTCGAAGGCCTTCTTGTTGACGAAGGATTCGAGAACCGTACCCGGCTCATGCCAACCCGGCGAGTAGTAGTACTTGGCGACCTTGTGGAAGCCCATCTTGTAATCGTTATAGGGACCGACCCACTCGGTCGCATCGATAACGCCGCGCTCCAGGTTGGTGTAAAGCTCGCCACCGGGCGAGAGCACCGCGGTACCGCCGGCTTTCGCGAGTACTTTGCCGCCCAGACCGGGGATCCGCATCTTCAGCCCTTTGAAGTCGGAGATGCTGTTGATTTCACGGTTGAACCAGCCACCCATCTGCACACCGGTATTACCCGCCAGCATCGGTTTGAGGTTGAACGGCGCGTAAAGCTCTTCCCAAAGCTTCATGCCGCCGCCGGTGTACAACCAGGCGTTCATGCCTTGGGCATTCATGCCGAAAGGGACTGCGGCAAAAAACTGAGCGGCGGGGGCCTTGCCGGCCCAGTAATATGCCGCGCCGTGCCCCATCTCAACCATCCCCTGACTGACCGCATCAAAAGCTTGCAACGGCGGAACCAGTTCGCCACCACCGTAAACCTGGACCTTGAGACGACCACCGGACATGACTCCGATCATCTCGGCCAATTTGTCGGCGCCCTCACCCAGTAGCGGAAAGTGCGGCGGCCAGGTGGTCACCATCTTCCAGTTGTAGGTTTTTTCAGCACGGACAATTGCCGGTGCCCCAACAGTCGTCACTGTTGCGACAGCGGCAGTAGCAACAGTCGCTTTTTTCAGAAAATCCCGCCGATTACTTTTCTCCATAGCATTCCTCCTGGTGAGTGAATAAAGAGCTTTCGGGACAGCAGTGCAAAAGGATAAGACGATGTTTTAGCTTTGTCAAACGATCCCGTGGCAGTTTAAACAGAATCTGAGCATTTCAAGACAGCCGCCGGACAGACCTTAACTATCTGCCCGCCGGATCGGTCAGCTCGACAATAAAGGTCGCGCCGCCCCCCGGAGTCTCTTCGACCCAGGCATCCCCCTGATAGACCCGGGCGATTTTGGCGACAGTCGCCAGACCGATTCCGGTGCCGGACAAACCGGAGCTGCTGCTCCCCCGCTTGAATGGCTCAAAAATAACCTCCCGCTCATCTGCGGGAACGCCGGGACCGTGATCAACCACCTCATAACGTACTCGGCCAGGGAACTGCTGCCCCCTGACTTCGATTTGCGGATTGCTGCGCGCCGCGTATTTCAGCGCATTGCCCAGCAGGTTGCGAAACAGATCGAATAACAGTGACTCAGGGATACGGATCTTCGGCAAGCTGGCAATCTGCACCCGAGCATGCCGCTCAAGCACTTTATCCGCTAACTCCAGCAACACATCCTCGACGATGTCAGACACGTTCTGTTGCTGCTCTGGAAGCTTCAGCTGACCAACCCTCGCCAGTGTCAACAGGTCCTCCAGCAGCACTGTCATTCGTCCGGCGGTCTGCTTGATCTCGGTCAGGCAGTCGCGACCGAGATCGTCAAGCTGGTCCTTATAACGATCCTCAAGGATCTCGGCAAACCCGACCAAGGGCGTCAGTGGTGAGCGCAGATCGTGAGAAACAGTCGAAACAAAAGCATCCAATTCGCGGTTAACCTGTTTCAGCTGCCGCTCGGCAGCCTTGCGATTGGTAATATCGCGAAATACCGCCAACTTGTGAGTCGGCTTATCGCTCAGCGGAAATGGGGTATGCATGACTTCGTATTCACAACCGTTCTTTTGCAGATAGCGATCCCGCTGCACAACCTCTCCATGCAGAACCGCTGACAGTGGACAATCACAGCAGACAGAATCTTCATCATACAAAACCCGGTAGCAGAGTCGCCCCTCTATATCGCCGAAAAGATCGTGCATAGCACGATTCAGAAAGGTAATTTCATAGGCCGCGTTACAGATATAGACCGGATCGGTCATCCCGTCGAGAACAGAGCGCAGGCTGGCTTTTTCCAGTTGCAGCTCGCGGGTCCGTTCGTCAACTGCCGAGCGCAGACTGCTCTCGAGCTCTTTCTGCCGAGAGATATCTACAAAAGCCTCGATTCCACCAATCACCTGCCCCTGATCATCCCGCAGCAGATCGAAATTCTTGTTCAGCTCGACCCGGTGGCCATCTTTATGCTGGACCGAACAGCTGATCCCGATCACCGGCTTCTTGATCGTCTCCATAAAGAGACCGCATTTTTTGGTACAGGGGATTCCTTCGAGAAAGGAGCAATGCCGACCGACCGCCTCAGCCGCGCTGTAGCCGGTAATCCGTTCGGCTTCGGCGTTCCAGTAGGCAACGTTACGCTCGATATCGACCAGAAACAGACCGGTCGGTATCGTCTGCAGCAGCGTCTCAAGCGGGTATTCAGCAAAAAATCGTTGCAGATTCTTATCCATCTTGGAATCCTGGCACAAAGCATCACATCTGACTCAGCTGAAAAAAACTATAACAGCCGAGCCTGAAATGACCACCCTGTTTTTCCGGGACGATTACTGCCGCGATTCGCTCGGCGCCCGACCGACAACTGCGACCTGAACCTCAGCGGCACCCTTATCCAACAGCAGCCGGCTTGCGGCTGCTACGGTAGCGCCGGTGGTCATGACGTCATCGACCAACAGGACTCTCTCGCCGTTCAAAGGCCCGGCCAGACTGAAAGCGCGGCGCAGGTTCTTCTCCCGTTCCGGGGCGGAGAGCCCCTGCTGTTGCAGGGTATCGCGCGTCTTCAGTAGCAGATCGGCAACCACCGGCAGGCCGCGCAGCCTGCCGACCTCTCTGGCTAACAACAGCGACTGGTTATAACTGCGTTGTCGCAATCGCCGACCGTGCAAAGGAACCGGCACAATCAGATCACTGCAACAATCTGGTGCAAGTGCCCGATTGAGCAGCTCTGCCAGCGGCCGGTCAAGACCAACCTTTTGATTGAATTTGAATTGATGAATAGCTTTGCGCAGAGCAAGGTCATAAAGCCCGGCACAATAAACTTTAACGAAAGGGGGAGAGCTGAGACTGCAGCGGCCACAGAGATGGGAGCTGTTATCCTGACCAAGAAACGGCAGCGCGCAGCGTGGGCAATGTGCGGACGGGAGGGGTTTAAAACCGAGCAGGCAGCTGGCGCAGAAAGGATGCTGCCTGCCACTGTCCAGGCTGCCGCTGCTCAGCGGACAGGCGGCCGGGAAAAGCTGGTTTGCCAGCCATGCGATACTACGTTTCAACCCTGGCAAGCCCCCCTCCTGCCGAGTCGGTCAGTCGCCCAACAGGGAGCGGCCGGTCATCGCCGCAGGCGGCGGAACATTGAGCAGTTCGAGAATGGTCGGGGCCAGATCGGCCAGGATTCCAGCCTGTAGCTGGCGCTGCGGTTGTTGCGGATCGACAAAGATCAGCGGCACCCGGTTGGTGGTGTGCGCGGTATGTGGCCCGCCATTGGCATCGGTCATCTGCTCGCAATTGCCATGATCGGCGGTGATCAACAGGCTACCACCGGCAGCCGTCACCGCATCGACCACCCGTCGCAGGCAGCGATCAACCGTCTCCACCGCCTCAATCGCCGCGGAGAGGACACCGGTATGACCGACCATGTCGGGGTTGGCGAAATTCAAGATGATCAGCTGGTATTCTTCAGATTCAACCCGCCTGACCACCTCATCCGTCACCTCAACCGCACTCATCGCCGGCTTCAGGTCGTACGTGGCAACATCCTGCGGCGAAGGGATCAGCACCCGGTCCTCTCCCGGCCAGGCATGTTCGACACCACCGTTAAAGAAAAAAGTGACGTGGGCGTACTTTTCGGTCTCGGCGATCCGCAGCTGTTTCATCCCCGCACGGGAAACAACCTCCGCCAGCAGGTCCGGATAAGTTTCCGGCGCAAAAGCGACCGGCAACCCGAAGCTTTCGTCATATTCGGTCAGGCAGACGAAATCGACCAGCTGCGGAATTTTACTGCGTAGAAAACCATTGAACTGCACTTCAGTCAAAGCGCGGGTCAGCTCACGCGCCCGGTCGGCGCGAAAGTTAAAAAAGATCACGCCGTCGCCGTCATCGATGGTGCCAGAGGGGCCAACCACCCGCGGTTCGACAAACTCATCGGTCTGGCCTGCGGCGTAAGCGGCTTCGATCGCTGCAGCCGAGCTCTCTGCTGCTTCGCCAACACCGGCAGTCAACGCCAGATAGGCTTTTTCAACCCGGTTCCAGCGATTGTCGCGATCCATCGCCCAGTAGCGCCCGGTGATGGTCGCGACTCGACCGAGGCCGATTGCAGTCAGTTCGGTTTCCAGTTGCTGCAGGTAGCCTGCGCCACTGCTCGGCGGCGTGTCTCGGCCATCCATAAAAGCGTGAACGCAGACATCGCTGACACCAAGCTGCTTAGCCATGCGAATCAGGGCATAAAGGTGGGTATTGTGTGAATGGACGCCGCCGTCGGAGAGCAGGCCGAGCAGATGCAGTTTGCCGCCGGATTCAACCAGCTGCTGACAAACCTTGCTTAACACCGGATTTCCCAGCAGGCTGCCGTCTTCACAGGCCAGGCTGATACGGGTCAGCTCCTGATAAATGATCCGACCGGCACCAATATTCAGGTGGCCGACCTCCGAGTTGCCCATCTGGCCGTCCGGCAGTCCGACATCACGGCCGGATGCTCCGAGCTGAGTGTTCGGCCAGTTGCTGCGCAGGTCGTCCATAACCGGGGTCTGTGCCTGACAGGCAGCATTGTTGTCACAACGCTCGCTGATCCCCCAGCCATCCAGAATAACCAGCGCCACCGGGCCGCGTGACATATTTAAACCTCTCGCTGGCCGTGCGGGATGGCCTTTGGCCCGTCGAACAGTTTGGCGTCCTGAATCTGCTTACGCTCGGGCAGGACCAGAGTGTCCCATGCCTTACAAGCCGGGCAACGACTGAGCCATTCGGCGTGTTTGGCACCACATTGTTCACAAACAAAACCAAGCGAGAGATGGCTATCGATACCAAGCGCCCGCTGGTACTCGACAACCGCCAGATCAACCTTGCGACGCCGACGGTGGGCTTCAGCCAGCAGCAGGTGCAACTGCGGAAATTCGATGCCGCTGGCTTCGAGATCGCTCAGATGCTGCAGCGCTTCATCGACCATTTCCAGACGCAGACAGAGACGGCCGAGATAAAGCTTGAGCAGTAGATCGCCGCTGTCGGCCTGCATCTGGCTACGATAGAAGGCGAGCAACGCAGCCGGATCTTCGGCACCGATATACAGATCTTCCAGACGCGACAGAAATACACTCTTCTGCAGAGCTTTGTAGCCATCCTGATAAACGCGAATAGCATCGGCGTCACGCTTCAACTCACGATGAGCGTCCCCCAGGGTGACCCGGGCCGGAGTAAAGTTGGCCGCCTGCTTGATCAGGTCCTTACAGGTATCCACCGCTTGCTCAGCATCGCCATTGTTCAGCGCATTGCGGGCCACTTCGTAACGCAGCTGCAGCAGCAGTTGCTTCTCTGACTCGACCTTGGGACCGGAGGAGGTCAATTTAACAATCTTCTTCTGCAGTGCCAGAGCATCCTGCCAGTTGCCCTGCTCCATCTGCAGGTCACGCAGGGCACGCATCGCCTTGCGGTTCTCACCATCGTTCGCCAGCAGTTCCTTGTAAACCACCAGCGACTCTTCGCTGCGACCGGCGCCCTGGAAGGTTGCGGCCAGCTTGAAAAGGATTTCCAACCCCTTGGGGTCGAGCTTGCGGGCCTGCTGCAGCAGATCAATCGCTTCCTGACTGTTGCCTTCCTGCTCGGCGACGCTGGCCAGCGCCAGGTAACCATCGACCCGCTTTGAATCACGGTCGAGGGATTTTCTCAGCAGGGTGCGGGCCTTTTTCAGGTCACCAGCCAGCAGTCTGGCGACACCGCTGCGGTAGATCGCGCTGACCTCCTCGGCCTTTTTCTGTTTTCTGCCGCCGCGCCAGTGGCCGATGGAATGAACCAGAGAGCTGAAAATGTGCACACCGTTGCCGAGCAACAGGCCAAGCAAGACTGCGCAGATCAGCGTAATCGCCGTCGGCAGAGTAAAACTCTGCTCGCTGGTCAGAAAAACCGTAATATCGCCCGGATTATTCCCCCAGAACACCAGGAATCCGATAGCGAACGCGATAAATACGAACATGAACAGTGCGACAACGATCATGGTCATCTCCAGGCAGGCCCGTTCAGGGGCGGTCAGAATTTATGCTTCACCAAATTTTTCGACTTCGGATTTACAATCTACACAATAGCGGGAGAAAGGGCGAACTTCCATGCGGCGAGTCGGAATTTCTTCCTCGCAGCCGGCACAGAGGCCATAGACCCCCTGATCCATCCGCTCGAGAGCGGCATCGATATCACGCACCCGGCTGCGCTGGGTTGCGCTCAGATTCATCAGCACTTCCTGATTATAGCTGTTCGACGACATATCGCCAATATCAGGCACACCATCTTTGCCGAGCGACTGAGAGGCGGCATAGGCCCGCACCGATTCTTCCAGCACTTCCTCGCGCATTTTCAGCAGGTTCTCTCTGATTTCTTGCAACTGTTCTTCATCCATCGTGCAACTGCCTCCTAGCTATACATTGTATTTAGCGGTTGTGATATGGTTCATTACGCAGAATGGTACTACAGCGATAGAGCTGTTCGAGCAGAAACAGCCGCGCCATCTGGTGAGTGAAAGTCATCTTCGACAGGGAGAGCAGCAGGTCAGCGCGTTGCTTAACAGCGGGATCCAGGCCGTAAGGCCCACCGATCACCAGACACCAGTCACGCCCTCCGTGCAGCATCTCGACAGCCAACTGTTCTGCCAACTGCTCCGAACCCAAGCTGCGCCCCCGTTCATCAAGGACAATCAGGAACGACTGTTGCGGAATCTTCTCCAGAATCCGCTCCCCCTCACGTTTCAGCAGGCCGGGGATATCCCCTTTCCGGCCGCCTTTTTCTTCTTTTAACTCACAAACTTCAAACGGGAAATAATGCTGCAGCCTTCCGGCGTAGTCGTCTGCGGCCTGCCGCTGCCAGGCCTCGGCAAGCTTGCCGACACAGATCAACCGCAGTTTCACCCCGCGTCGACCTGTGCCAGGGTCACTTCCGGAGCTTCGCTCCACAAGCCCTCAAGATCGTAAAACGCGCGCACCTGCTCTTGAAAGACGTGAATCATCACGCTGCCATAATCGAGCAGCACCCAGCGCCCCTGGTTCATCCCCTCAATCGCCAGCGGCATTTCCTGATGTTGTTGCTTGAACTCAAGCTTGATATTCTCGGCGATCGCCTGAACCTGACGATCTGAGCGACCGGACACCAACAACAGGTAATCGGTCAATGAGGAAAGTTCTTTCACCTCAAGCAGTTTGAGGTTGAAACCTTTTTTGTCGAGGGCGAATTCAACCGCCTGAAGAGCGAACTCTTTTGCTTGCAAGGTTATTCCTTTTTGTCAGCGCCGGTCGAAGTGACCCGACGATTCAGATAAAGCTGGTGCTTTTTTATGTACTCGATAACCGCAACCGGAACCAGTCCAGCTACGGATTCACCGGTTACCAACTTTTGACGCACCTCGGTGGAAGAGATATCACAGCTGGTGTGGGTCACCTCAATCAGCGTAAACCCCGTATCGTGCGTCAGTTTTTTGGAGACGGCATCATAGCAGAAGCGATCTGCGATAGCAACCGGCAGAAGCTGCTGTAATGTCCCGGAAAAACCGGGGCGCGCCGTCACAACCAGATGGGTCAGTTCGAACAGGCGCGGGTAATCTTTCCATGAAGAAATATCCTGAAAAGAATCGAGCCCCATGATGAAAAAAAACTGGTGCTGCGGATATTGCCGACGCAACTGCTCGAGGGTTTCGACTGAGTAACTGGTGCCGCCACGCCGCCCTTCGATATCGCAGGCAGAGAAGTGCGGATAATCGGCCAGCGCGACCTCGACCATCGCCAAGCGCTGCGCAAAGGGGATCTCAGCGGCCAACTGCTTGTGCGGCGGTCGGCAGGTGGGCAAGAACCACACCTGCTCAAGAGCACAGCCCTTCAATACCTCTTCGGCAATATGCAGGTGCCCGAAGTGAATGGGATTAAAGGTGCCACCAAGAATGCCGATCCGCATGGGCCTACCCTTCAGCCCCTGATCTGTCCGTTGCCCAGCACGACGAACTTTCTGGTCGTCAGATCCTCCAGCCCCATCGGTCCGAAGGAGTGCAGCTTGGTGGTTGAGATGCCGATCTCGGCACCGAGCCCCAGCTGATTGCCGTCGGAGAAGCGCGAAGAGGCGTTGACCATCACCACGCTTGAATTGATTTCGCGCAGAAAGCGCTGCGACAGGGCATAATCGCTGGTAACGATCACTTCCGTATGCAACGAGCAATAGGTATCGATATGCTCTTTTGCCTGCTCAAAGCCTTCCACCACCCGCACCGCCAGAATCAGATCCAAATATTCGGCGTGCCAATCCGCCTCGGTCGCCGGAATCAGGTCATCGACAATCTGCCGGGATTTCTCGCAACCACGCAGCTCGACGCCGTGCTGCCGCATAGCCGCTGTGATCTGCGGCAGAAACTTATCGGCAATATCCTGATGTACCAGCAGCGTCTCCATGGCGTTACAGACACCGGGGCGCTGAACCTTGGCGTTGAGGCAGATCGCTTCGGCCATCTGCAAATCCGCCGCCGCATCAACATAGGTGTGACAGACCCCCTTATAGTGCTTGATGACCGGGATGCGCGAATTTTCTGCAACGAAGCGGATCAACCCTTCGCCGCCGCGCGGTATGATCAAATCGATTTGCTCCTCCAGCTTGAGCAGCTCGGTCACTGCGTTGCGATCACTGGTAGTCACCACCTGCAGGGCCGCTTTCGGTAGCCCCATCGCAGCAATCGCCTGCTGCAGGATGGCACCGATCGCACGGTTCGAGTGGATCGCCTCAGAGCCACCACGCAACACCACGGCGTTGCCGCTCTTCAAACAGAGACCTGCGGCATCGGCGGTGACGTTGGGGCGCGATTCGTAAATGATGCCGATAACCCCAAGCGGAATCCGCTGACGGCCGACCTGAATACCGTTGGGGCGCAGCCACATGCCGGTGACTTCACCGACCGGATCGGGCAACGCGGCCACTTCACGTAAGCCATCCGCCATCGCTTTGATCCGCTCGGGGTCCAGCGCCAGCCGGTCAACCATCGCCGGAGCCATCCCCTGTTCGCGGGCAGCCTGCAGATCTTTTTCATTCTCCCGTTGCAATTCGACAGCCGCTGATTCCAGCGCTGCCGCCATACTCAGCAACAGTTCATTTTTAACTCCGGACGACAACACGGCCATCTGCCGTGACGCCTGCTGTGCAGCAATCGCCAGTTGTAACATCTCTTCGCGAATATCCATCAGTCGACCTCCTCTTCGCCTTCGACGGTCAGGACCAGATCATCCCGGCAGACCACCTCATCGCGATATTTGTAACCAAGTGTCGCTTCAATCTCAACACATTGCTTACCCATAATCCGCAGGATTTCGGCCAGTGAATAGCTGACCACGCCGCGCGCAAACTCCTTGCCGTGCTGATCGCAGATGCGCACCGCATCACCGCGCTCGAAACCACCCTCGACCCCGCAGATCCCCGACGGCAGCAGACTTTTGCCGCGCGCGATCACCGCCTGCTGGCCACCGGCATCGATCAGCAGCTTGCCACGCGGCTTCTTCGAAAAAGCGATCCAGTGTTTTTTCGCCGTCAGCTTCGACTGGGAAGGCAGAAAATAACTGCCAATCTCATCGCCGGCAAAAATCCGGCTGAGGATTTTCGGGCTGCGGCCATTGACGATCAGGGTGCCGACACCGCTTAACGACGCCTTTTTGGCCGCCTTCAACTTGGTCACCATGCCGCCGGTGCCGAGCGTGCCGACCGCGCTGCTGCCCATCGCCTCAATCTCGGCCGTTACCCGCTCAACGACCGGGATCAGCCGCGCCTGCGGATTTTCGGCCGGATTGCTGTCGTAAAAGCCATCGACATCAGAAAGAATGATCAGCATGTCCGCTTCGACCAGACTGGTGATCAGCGCCGACAGGTTGTCATTATCGCCGAAGCGGAGCTCCTCGACCACCACCGTGTCGTTTTCATTGACGATCGGCGTAACGCCGTACTCAAGCAGGGTCATCATGGTGTTGCGGGCATTCAGATAGCGGCGGCGGTTCGACAGGTCGTCGCGGGTCAGCAGCACCTGGGCGACATTGTAATTGTGTGCCTGAAAGGTCTCTTTGTACTCACGGATGATGCGGGTCTGACCGATCGCCGCGGCGGCCTGCTTCTGCGGGATGGTCTGCGGACGACCGACAATCCCGAGCTGCCCTTTGCCAGCGGCAACCGCGCCGGACGAAACGACGATCACTTCAAGACCGCTGTCGAGCAGACCGCAGACATCTTCGGCGATCGCCGCAACCCGTGCTTCGTCGAGCCCCGCGTCGGTCGAAATCACGCCGCTGCCAATCTTGACGACAACCCGTTTTACGTGTGAAAGCAGTGCCTTACGCATTCGATCAAACCCCTCATACAGAAATAAAATAACATCTGGCGCTGCGGGCGCCTTTAATCCCCTGAGTTGTCCAGATGCGGAGGAATCCCCATGTCGAGCGGCACAGCCTGCTTCTCACGGCGCTTGTCCAGCTCATCACCGACCGCCCGCACCAGCTCCTTCAGCCCCTGTCCGGTAACCGCAGAAACCAGGAACACCGGATAACCGAGCGACTCGAAGTGACCGCGCAACTCTTCAGCCTGCTCAACGACTTCGGTGATATCGGCCTTGGTCATCACCACAATCTGCGGTTTTTTTGCCAGGGTTTCATCGTATTTGTTCAGCTCAGTATTGATCATCTGGAAATTCTCCAGCGGATCGCCCTCCTGCATACAGGAGAGATCAACCAGATGCAAAAACAGGTCGGTTCGCTCGACGTGGCGCAGAAAGCGGGTCCCGAGACCGTGACCTTCACTGGCCCCCAGAATCAAACCAGGGATATCGGCCATCACCATGGTCTTGAAGCCACCGTAGGGGACCA
Source organism: Malonomonas sp. (assembly GCA_036526255.1). Classification (GTDB taxonomy): domain Bacteria; phylum Desulfobacterota; class Desulfuromonadia; order Desulfuromonadales; family Geopsychrobacteraceae; genus Malonomonas. Next base: position 57,153 of record DATCYW010000067.1, read on the forward strand.
CGCCGAGATTCGGCACCAGTGTGGTAAAGGGATAATCGGCGACTTTCGGCCGCGCGGCGGAAACCGAGGAGATCAGCGTCGACTTGCCAGCATTCGGCAGCCCAACCAGCCCGACATCCGCCAGCAGTTTCAGCTCCAGCCGCAACGACTTGCTTTCGCCGGCAACGCCCGGCTGGGTATGGCGAGGCGCCCGGTTGGTACTGGTGGCAAAGCGCGCATTGCCACGTCCGCCCTGGCCGCCGGCGATGAACAACAGTGGTTCGCCCTCTTCAGTCAGATCAGCCAGCAGCTCTCCGGTTTCGTCATCGTAGACCAGCGTCCCCGAGGGCACGCGCAGCTCCAGCGATTCGCCATTTTTGCCGTGCATGTGCTTGCCGAGACCCGGCATGCCATTTTTGGCCTTGCAGTGGTGCATGTAACGGTAATCGAGCAGAGTGGTCAGAGCGGGATCGACGACAAAGTAGACGTCCCCCCCTTTACCACCGTCACCGCCATCCGGGCCGCCCATGGGGATAAACTTTTCCCGCCGGAACGACAGGCAGCCGCGACCGCCATCACCGGCCTTGACTTCTATTTTTACCTGATCAACGAACTTCATAACCTATCTTTCCAGGGCAAGCGCAATAACTAAATTCTGATAAAAACTGAAAAACCCGATACCACTATCGCGGTACCGGGCTCTTCTGGTTACTTACTGCAAAACTACTCAGTCAGCGTAAACGCTGATCTGCTTACGCCCCTTGGCTTTGACTTCGAACTTAACGACGCCTTCAACCAGAGCAAACAGGGTGTAGTCTTTGCCGCAACCGACATTGTTGCCCGGGTGGAAAGTGGTGCCGCGCTGGCGGACCAGAATCGAACCGGCGGTCACTTCCTGACCTCCGAAACGTTTCACACCAAGACGTTTGCCCGCACTGTCGCGACCATTTCTAGAGCTACCGGCGGCTTTTTTATGTGCCATGAGTCGTCTCCTTAAGCTTCAATTGCCGCGACTTTAAGTCGGGTAATAGGTTGGCGGTGGCCGAATTTCTTACGATACCCTTTGCGTCGCTTGGATTTAAAGACAAGAATCTTCGTGTCTTTTTCCTGACCGACAATCTGTGCCTTTACTTTGGCACCTGGTACGAGAGGTGTTCCGAGTTTAACCTCTACGCCACCGACCATGAGGACTTGGTCGAGTTCGACAGTCTCACCGACTGCGCCCTCGATCTTTTCGACCTTGAGCAGGTCGCCTTCGGAAACTTTGTACTGTTTTCCCCCGGTCTTGATCACCGCATACATGTTGAGTTTCTCCTATCTTCGAAAACTGAAAACCACAGGCGCAGGGATTGCGCTGCAACGCGGGACTATAGCGGCAGAAAACGACCGTGTCAAGCGCAAATCCTGCCCTTTTTCAGCGCTTTCCCAAATCCCGCTCGCCGGCCTGACGCGATTTGCGCTTGCGCAGCCGCTGTACCTCATGCAGCCGTTTCTCGGCCAGCTTGATCTGTTTCTCCTGGCAGCCGTCGGCCCCCTTGCGCGCATTCGGGTTGAGCAGCTGATAGCTGCCATCCGGCTGCAGCTGCCAGCTGCTGACCTGATCCTGCAGCTGCAGCTCGAGGATTTCTCGCAGCTGCTCCTGCAATCCCTGCGGGACCGGAACCAGCACTTCGACCCGGTGTTCCAGGTTGCGCCGCATGGCATCCGACGAGCCGATCAGGAACTCTTCGTTGCCGCCATTGCGGAAGTAGTAAATCCGCGCATGCTCCAGAAAACGACCGACAATCGCGACGACACGGATATTCTCTGAGACCCCGGTGACCCCCGGCCGCAGCCGACAGCTGCCGCGCACCAGCAGCTCGACCTTCACCCCCGCCTGCGAGGCACGGTAGAGCGCCTTGACGATATCGACATCCTCCAGCGCGTTCATCTTGAATCGCAGCAGCCCCGGTTTTTCGGGCGTATGCAGGGCAATCTCGCGCTCAATCCGGTCCTGCAGCGCTTTCTTGAGGATCTTCGGCGCCGGCAGCAGCTGCGTGTAGTTGCGCTTGGGGGTGAAGCCGGTGGTCAGATAATTGAACAGTTCGGTGGTGTCGCGGCCGACCTCCTTGTCGTAGAGGAACATCCCCAGGTCCGAATACAGCCGGGCGGTACCGGAATGATAGTTGCCGGTGCCGATATGCACATAACGACGCAACCCCTTGAAGTCCTGCCGGATCACCAGAATCACCTTGGCGTGGGTCTTCAGCCCGACCACCCCGTAGGTGACATGAATGCCCGCCTCCTCCATGCGGTTAGCCAGTTTGATGTTGGCCTGCTCGTCGAAACTGGCTTTGAGCTCAACCACTACCGCCACCTGCTTGCCGTTCTGTGCGGCGCGCAGCAGGTACTTGATGATCTCGCTGCCGGGGTCGGTGCGATAGAGGGTCATTTTGATCCCGCGCACTTTCGGGTCAGTGGCCGCTTCGTAAAGAAACCGTTCGACCGAGGTGGAGAAAGACTCATAGGGATGCTGTAGCAGGATGGCGCGATGCTCACGGATCACGTGGAAGATATTCCGCTCCTTGGCCAGCAGCGGATGGTCGATCGGATGATGGGGGGTCTCTTTATGCTCCGGCAGCTCCAGCCGATAGAGCTCCCAAAGGTCATAAAGCCCCATCATGCCGTCGGCAGCGAAAACATCCTGCCCTTCGTCCAGTCCCAGCTCGGCGGCCAGTCGACCGCGGTGCAGCGGAGTGATGTCCGGCCGGACCTGCAGACGCACGATCGGCGCGAACTTGCGGTGCCGCAGGGTGGTCTCGATCCGCTCGAGCAGATCGTCGGCGTGCTCTTCTTCCTTGCTGGTATTGGCGTTGCGGGTGACCCGGAACAGCTCGCAGCTGAGGATCTCCATCCCCGGAAACAGCAGGTCCAGGTTCTCCTCCATGATCGTTTCGAGCAGCACAAAACGGTTACCCGTGCCGACCCGCTGAAAGCGATTGGCCCCGGCGCCGACCGGAACCTTGACCCGCGCCAGCGACTCCTCCCGCTCCCCTGGATAACGCAGGGTCACCAGCAGGTTGAGTGACAGGTTGGAGATAAAAGGGAAAGGGTGGGCCGGATCGACCGACTGCGGCGTGACCAGCGGAAAGATATTGTCGTAAAAGTACTCGCGCAGAGCGGTCGTTTCCTGCTTGGTCAGTGCGGCATAATCGAGAATTTCAACGCCGATCTTCTCCAGCGCGGCGAAAACCTCGTCGACCACCCGGTCCTTGTACTCCAGATAGTCGCTGACGACCAGGCAGCACTCGTCGATCTGCTGTTGCGGCGTGCGGCCGTCGACGGTAAGTTCCTGCACATGCGCCGCCACCAGCTGCTTGAAGCCGCCGATCCGCTTCATGAAAAATTCATCCATGTTGGAGCCGGAGATGGCCAGATACTTGACCCGCTCGAGCAGCGGCTTGCGCTCATCGTCGGCCTGGGCCAGAACCCGCCGGTTGAATTCCAGCCAGCTCAGCTCGCGATTGAAATAGAGACTCGGATCATCCAGATGGAGCGGGATGTCTTCGACAACGGCGTTTTCCGTCGACATAACAGCACCTGTAAATAAGGGAGGAGGCTTCTTTTTGCAGCGGCAGGTCTGATCGCCGGCCGCTGCAAAGCTCAGACATAAGTATGCACTAAGAAATGCATTTTAGCAGATTTGCAGGATTTGGCGAGGAATATGCGCAGAAGGTGATAACGGGCCGCCGGGAGAACAGCCCGGAAGTTTCAGTCTTTTTTCTTGCCGGTCTTCTTTCCCCCCTTGTCTTTCTCCTTTTTCCCCTCCACCCCCTTCAGCTTCTCCGGCTTGCAGGCGTGCGACTTTTTTTCAACCCTGGCGCCACACTTGCCACATTCAAACTTGGCGTCCTTCTTCTTGACCTCGGACTCACCTTTGAGACAGCCCATCGCTTTTCTCCTTCGAAAAACAGATTTGTAAGTTATTATAGCTGCTGTTATGCTCTGCGGAATAATAACCAAAGCGGTATCATTTAGCAAGCAGCACACGAGGTCCCATGAAAGACCCGCAGGAAAAATCCCACCTGACCACCGGCACCCCCCTGCCGCGCCTGGCCGCCATCGATATCGGTACCAACTCTTTCCGCTGCATCGTCGTCGAGGTTGACCCACAAGAAGGTTTTCGCGTGCTGGATGACGAAAAAGCCACGGTCCGGCTGGGAGAAGGTCTCAACCAGACCGGCAAGATCAGCGCCGCCGCCCGCGACCGGGCAATCGACGCGCTGCAACGGATGAAGCAGATCATCACCGGACTGGGCGCTGAGATGGTCGAGGCCGTCGCCACCAGCGCGGTGCGCAAAGCAAGCAACCGCAAGGCCTTTCTGCACGACATCGAAGCAGCCACCGGCCTGAAGATCAAGGTCATCGACGGCGAAGCCGAAGCCGACCTTGCCGCGCTCAGCGTCCATCACAACTTCGCCATGGGGCAGCAGCGCTTCGCCATGGCCGACATCGGCGGCGGCAGCGTCGAGATTTTAGTGGCCACCGGTCGCCATAACGAAATCGTCACCTCGCTGGAACTGGGGGCGGTCTTTCTGACCGAAAAATTTCTGCACAGCGACCCGCCCAGCGAAAAAGAACTGAACAAGTTGCGCAAACATATCCGCAAGGCGCTGAAAAAAGCCGGACTCGGCGACGGCCTGCCGGTGACCTGCCTGATCGGCTCGGGCGGCACCATGACCAACATCGGCAGCATGGTGATGGCGCTGCGTGGCGAGCAGTACGAGTCGATCCATCGCTACGAAGTGCTCCACTCCGAGGTCGTTCACCTGCTGGCCATGCTCTCGCGCAAGAGCACCAAGGACCGGCAGAACACCCCCGGCCTGAACCTGGAACGGGCCGACATCATTATCGCCGGGATGGTGCTGGCCGACGAGCTGCTGCGCCGCACCCGCACCAATCTGCTGCGGATTAACGCCAAGGGGATTCGCGAAGGGCTGATCCTGCAGAGCTTGCAGCAACGCGGCCTGCTGCCGATCAACAGCCAGCCGCGCGACTGGCGCGATTCTGTGCTTGAATTTGCCCGTTCCTGCCGCTTCGACGAGCAGCACTCCGAACAGGTCAGCCGGCTGGCGCTGAAAATCTTCGCCAGCGTCGCGCCGCAGAACAACCTCGAACAACGCAGCAGAGAACTGCTGGAAGCCGCTGCGCTGCTGCACGACATCGGCTACTTCATCAGCTACGACCAGCATCACAAACACTCCTATCACCTGATCCGCCATGCAAACCTGTTCGGCTTCACCCCGCGCGAGCGGGAAATTATCGCCAACCTGGCGCGCTACCATCGCAAAGCGAAGCCGAAAAAGAGCCACGAAAACTTCACCGGCCTGCACAGCGAGGACCAGGCACTGGTCTGCAAACTGGGGGGGATCCTCAGGCTGGCCGATGGGCTGGATCGCCGCCGCAACCGCCAGGTTGATGACATCAACTGCCCGCTGCACAACGGCACCCTGCAGCTGCAGCTGATCGGCAAGGGGGATCTGGCGGTCGAACTGTACGGCGCCCAGACCAAGGGGAACCTGTTCGAAGACGCCTTCGGCTACCAGATTCAACCCTCAACGCTGGAGACACCATGAAGCGACTGATCCTGATCCGTCACGGCAAGTCTGACTGGCACAGTCCGGCTGACAGCGACTTCGACCGCCCCCTGAACGGGCGCGGCAACCGGGCCGCCGTCACCATGGGCGAACGGCTGGCCGCGGCCGACAAACTCCCCGACCTGCTGGTCAGCAGCCCGGCCAAACGCGCCAGAACAACGGCACGGCTGCTGGCCGGTGAGCTGGACTATCCGGAGCAGCAGATCCGGTTCTGCCCGGAGATCTACGACGCCAACCTGGAAACCCTGACGCAGCTGCTGTGCAGCATGGATGACAAGATCGAGCAGCTGCTGATGGTCGGCCATAACCCCGGCTTCTCGGAGCTGGGGCAATGGCTCTGTCACCTGGCGCCCGACTGGCTGCCGACCTGCGGGCAGCTGGAGCTGGAGCTGCCGATCGCCCGTTGGGTCGAAGCCGAGGAAAACTGCGCCCGCCTGCTCGGCTACGATTATCCGAAACGCCCGAACTGATACTTGAAAAAGGAGCTGTGGATGGCTGAGAAAAAAGTATCGCGCAAAACCAAGCCGACCGCGCAGGGTTCGGCCAGAGCGCTCAAGCGCCGCAGCACCGACCTGCCGGCGCCGAAAAAAACCATCAGCAATAAGGAGTATGAAAAAGCGCTGGCCAAGCTGCAGATTGAGCTGGTCAAGCTGCAGGAGTGGATCCGACATAAAAAGCTGCGGGTGGTGGTGGTCTTCGAAGGGCGCGACGCCGCCGGAAAAGGCGGAGCGATCAAGCGGATCACCGAGTGCCTGAGCCCGCGGGTCGCCCGGGTCGTCGCCCTGCCGGCTCCGACCGAGCGGGAATCGACACAGTGGTATTTTCAGCGCTACGTTCAGCATTTGCCGGCCGCCGGTGAAATGGTGCTGTTCGACCGCAGCTGGTACAACCGCGCCGGAGTGGAAAAGGTGATGGGTTTCTGCAGCGATGAGGAACACGCCGAATTTCTGCGCTCCTGCCCTGAGTTCGAACGGATGCTGGTACGCAGCGGCATCATTCTGATCAAGTACTGGTTCTCGGTCTGTAACGAAGAGCAGGAACGCCGCTTCCAGAAACGCATCCATCACCCGACCAAGCGCTGGAAACTCAGCCCGATGGATCTGGAGTCACGCTCGCGCTGGGTCGAGTATTCCATCGCCAAGGATGAGATGTTCGCTCACACCGACACCAAGCAGATCCCCTGGTACGTGGTCGATGGCGATGTGAAAAAGCGCGCCCGACTCAACGTCATCTGCCACCTGCTGAGTCTGATCCCCTACCAGGATCTGACCCCCGCAGCAATTGAACTGCCGCCGCGCCAGACGGAAATCGGCTACGTGCGCCCACCGTTGTCGGACCAGACCTTTATCCCGGAAATCTACTGAAAGAAAAGGATTCATTAATGCGCCTGCTCCTGCTGATTCTGTTGCTCACCCCCGCAACCCTCTGGGCCGAAGCCCCACGCGTCCTCTTCGATCAGGGGCACCGCCAGGCATTTTTCATCGAACGGCAGGGCCTGCTGAAACTCAGCTCCCTGGCAGAGGTCATGCGCGACCAGGGCTGGCAGGTGGCAAGTTCTCAGCAACCGCTCGATGACCAACTGCTGGCCGGCGTCAGTGCGCTCATTATCTCCGGCCCGTTCCAGTCGTTCAGCTCGGCCGAAATCGACAGCATCATCAGCTTTGTCGAACAGGGCGGCAGGCTGGCGATCATGCTGCACATCAATCAGACGCTGCTGCCACTGCTGCACCGACTGGGGGTCGATGCCGGCAATCTGGTGATTAACGAGCAGCAGAACCAGATCGATGGCAAAACCATCGATTTCAAGGTGACGAATTTTGTTCCCCATCCGCTGACAGAGGGGCTTGAACAGTTCTCCATCTACGGCGGCTGGCCACTGCAAGTCTTCGCGCCGCCGGGGGAAACGCTGGCCAGCAGCAGCCCGCACAGCTGGGTCGACCTTGATCAGAACCGGCAGCTCAGCCAACAGGATCTGATGCAGCCCTTCGCCGTGCTGATCGCCGGCGAGCTTGGCCAGGGCAGCTTTGCCGTGTTTGCCGATGACGCTATTTTTCAGAACCAGTTTCTCAGCGACGGCAACCGCCGGCTGGCGATAAATCTGGCGCGCTGGCTGCTCGGCAGCAAAGGGGTGCAATTGAAAATCTGAGGTTGAAAAAGCAGAATATATGTATTACCGCGAGCGCAATACATCCCCCGCAACCTGCTAATTATGCGACACATTGACAAGCCGTCAGCATGCTGTACAAATTAATGAGAACCCGCGTTTACCTATAAAGGGGGATCTCATGCCGAACTCTCAGAACCACGTCATTCATCTGGCCAACGGACAACTCAGTCCAAAATCAACCACCAGCCGCGAGGACGTCACCCAGCTGATCGAGCAGGCCATCAACCAGCAACCTGCCGCCGGACTGGCAATTCATTTTCACGGCGGTCTGGTCAATGAAAAGTCGGCTCGCCAGATCGCCCAACGACTGACCCCGGTCTACGCCGAAGCAGGTGCCTACCCGCTGTTTCTGGTCTGGGAATCGGGGCTGTTCGAAGCGATCGGCAACAACCTGCAGGACATCTCCAAGGAAAAGATTTTTCAGGAATTTGTCAAAAAGGCCGCCGAGTGGGCGTTGAAAAAGCTGCCGGGCGGGATCGGCTTCAAAGGGACATCCGGCGCAGCGGTGAATGAAATCGAGTTGCGTCAGCAGTTCGATGACTGGTTCCGTGGCAAACGCGCCACCCCACCCACTGCCCTGGAGATTCAAAAAGGGCGCAGCGAAGCCGCCATTCAAGCCACCCTGAAGGGCTCGAGCCTCGACCAGCACAGCCTTGAGGCAGAAATCCAGCTGAGCATCGAGAGTGACTTCGATTTTCAGGATGCGGTCCAGGCGGTGTTTAACGGACTGCATGCCGGCGGCGTGCCGCAACCGATGACCAAGGGTGCGGCCGGCTCGAGCGCGTCAAGCAGCTCATTGATCAGCCCGCAGGCCGCCGAGCAGCTCTTTGATCGCACCCCGGCCACCACCAAGGGCTTCTCGCTGGGCGGCTGGTACCGGGCGGCCAAGATGCTGGCCACCATTGTCGTCGCGGTCACCAGACGCTACCGTCACGGCCGCGCTCACGGGCTTTACGTCACCGTGGTCGAAGAGGTGCTGCGCTACCTGTATCTCGACAAAGTCGGCACGTTGGTCTGGAACCAGATGAAAAAGGACACCGCCGATGCTTTTCTCCCAGGCGAAAATCACGGTGGCACCGCGCTGCTGGCCGAACTGAAAAAACTGCAGCAGAGCGGCCAGCAACTGCCGCGCATCACACTGATCGGTCACAGCACCGGCGCCGTCTATATCTGCAATTTTCTTGAGGCGGCCGCGCAGATGCTGCCTGGCGCCAGGTTCGACGTCGTTTTTCTGGCGGCGGCGGTCACCTACGAAAAATTCGCCACCACCCTCGCCAGCCATGCGCCGAGCATCGCCAATTTCCGCGCCTTCGGCATGAGCGACGAATGGGAGTCGCAGGATCAGCTGGTGCCGATCCTCTACCTGCGTTCGCTGCTCTATTTTATCTCAGGGGTGCTCGAACCGACCGTCGATGAACCGCTGGTCGGCATGGAACGCTATCTGCGCGAGCAGGAGACCTTTAGCGCGGCGGAGTTCCCCGCCATCGCCCGCAGCCGCAGTTTTTACCGTGATTTCCCCGAAAGTCTGGTCTGGTCTCCCGACACCACCGGCACAGGAAGTATCTGTACGGCGGCCAGACATGGTGATTTTGATAACGACGTCTCAACCCTGAAGAGCCTGCAGCAACTGTTGAAGCACGGATTCTGAGCCCATGCCGCGCAATGATTACGCCATTCTGATGGGCATCAGCCATTACGCTGATCCGGGCTTTCCACCGCTGGAGGGGCCACCGCGGGATGTGGCGCGCTTTCACCAGTGGCTGATCGATCCGCAGGGGGGGGACGTCGATCCGCAGCAGATCATCACGATTGTCTCGCCCACGCCGCCGCCGAATGTCGCTCCCGACCAGACGCCACCGACCTTTGTTGACTTTCAGACCAAATTCAAACAGCTGGTCACCGGCGGCGGCAGCAACATTCAGTATCACAGCGAAAGCCGGCTCTATCTGTACTTCTCCGGCCACGGCTTCTGCGAATACCAGAACGCCATGCCACACGCGGCGATCTATGCCGCCAACGCCTCACGCTGGGCGCACTACAATATCGCCGGCACCCTCTTCGCCCTCTGGGCCAAAGAGGCGGCGGTGTTCGGCGAGATCGTACTGGTGATGGATTGCTGCCGCGACGCCGAAGCGACCAAGACGCTGTCACCGACCTTTCTGCCGGCCATCGCCAATCTCGGCCCCGCTGGTCACGTCAAAATGTTCTGCGTCTATGCTGCGCCCAAGGGGGGCAAGGCGCAGGAACGCCCGATTCCGGAACTGAACAATCAGGTCCACAGCCTGCTCACCCACGCGCTGCTTGATGCGTTCCGGCACGCGCCGCCCGACGAAAAGGGCAAAGTCACCGGGCAGATCATCAAGGGCTACCTGGAAGATTCCTGGCCGGGCGTCTGCGGCAAAATTCCCGCCGACCCGCCGGAAGTTTACATCCCGCCCAACGGCGACATTACTTTTTTCCGCCAGCCCTCAGCCAGACTTTCGCAGAAAATCCACCTGACTGCATGGCTGGCCGGAAGCCCGGTTGAGATTTACGACCAGCACAATCAGCTGTTCGCCAGCCTGACCCTTCCTGAAACTAATGCGGCCACTGTCATCCTCAACTGGGCCGACCAGACCAGCGAACCGGTGCCGATCAGCGACGGCACGCTGAACATTCCGTTACCGGCCGGATTCTATCGGATCAGTCTGGCTGCTGGAGCCAAACAGCAGCTGTTCCAGGCGGGAGGTGCCGATGTCGAACTCTAAGCTTCCGGTTACGGTTGAGGTCGCCGATTTCGCCTCGCAGATAGAGATCTTAGACGGCGTTTTCCGCGTGGTGGCGAGGGGTTTCGGTCAGATCCGCACCGAACTGAAACCGGGGCTCTACAAAGCTCGCACCCAGGTCGGCACGGCGCTGCAGGAAAAGATGTTTGCCATCAATGAAGGGGTAACCACAGCTCCGGTGGTGCTTGATCCGGTACTCTTTGCTTCTGCCGCACCGCTACAGGGCACCTCCACCAGCCACGAATATCACCAGCATGCAGTGGCTATAGCCGTCGATAATGCCGAACCTCCGCTGATTCTCGGCAGTGGCTCATCCCTGCTGCTGAGTCTCCGTGACCCGGGCCGTGCTCCCCTGGAACAGACCAAGCAGAGCCGGGCCAGCTACGCCCGCGGTTTTGACGGCTGCAGCCTCTGCGCAGCCGACGGCAGCGAATTGATCAATTATGATCAGGCGGCAACGCGCGATATCAACCTGGGATTTGCCATCCGCAATGCCGAGCTCGACCCTGGTCACTACATCCTTAAGGTAGAACAGGTCGGGCTCAAACCAGTGGCCCTGCCGGTCGTCACAGTGCCGGGGTGGGCCAGCCAGATCTTTATCCAGGTCGAAGAAGGCCCTTCCGGCGCGGCAACCCACCACCCGGCCCTCGCGGAAGCGACGCTGATGATGGTGCCGCTAGGGCAACCTTTTCACCCCGGAGACCGCTATTTCCGGCTCACTGAGGTGGCCCGTCAGGCACTGCAGCGGGGTCGCAATATTTTCGATCGGCAGTTGCTGGATGAACTGCTCGACAGCAAATTCGGCAATCCCGTGCTCGGCCTGTTTGCCGCCCACCTGCTGCTGCTCGACCCACAGCCGCAGCTAAAACTGTTGCGGATTGTCCTCGACAATCTCGACGCAATGCTCGGTTTCGATTTTCCCGATCTGATCGCCCTGCGGCGGCGTATGCAACAACTCGATCCGCCCACCAGCCCGGCCGGGATTATTCAGGATCCACTGGTCTTCCCGCCGCTGCTGCGGGCCAGCTGGGATATTCTCGCCGCGCAGGCGATGATGGACGATGACCTCATGCCGGCCGGATCGGTCAGTCGCCAGATCGCCGACCGGCTCTGCGACAACGGCATCTGGCTGGCGTGGCAGCCGCGGCCGCTGGAAATGTCCGCCACCCAGGGGTGGAAGATGCTGTCAGATGATGAGCTGTTGAGTAAAAAGGGTCCTGATCGGGAGAGAATTCTCAGCGTCTTCGAACAAGCCGAGAAGTACCTGAACCTCGACAGCAACCTGGGGCTGCTGCAGGTCGCGAAAACCCTGACCAAGCCGGTGGTGCGCGAAAAGTTGAGGCAGTTCATCCGGTCGGCGGCAGCAAGCGAAAACCTCCCGCTCGAGCAACTGGGTGAACTGGTGCTGCGCCTGGCAAAAAACTACCCCTGGGAAAAACTGCTCAGAAAACTGAACGAGCTGGACGTTGACGACGCGATCAGCGAGCGATTGTCAGCGGTACAGCGAACGATCCTCCCGGCGCTGCTACTGTTTCGCCAGCAGCTGGCAGCGGATCAGGATGTCAGCGCAGATGACTGGAAGCAGCTGTTCGCCTCGCTGAAAGTACCGCGCGCGGTACTGTTGGATAACCTGGGTGAACTGGCACGCTTGGCCGCCGGGCTGGAGGTGCGCCAGGCGGAGGACAACATGACCGGCTTGAATATCGTTCTGGCAAACGCAGACCATAGCAAAACCCGCGTGTTGCAAAACCTGCGCGCGGCAACCGGCCTTGGCCGCAAAGAAGCCGAGGAGCTGGTTGCTGGCGCGCCCTTGACCATCAGGGATGATGTCAGCAAAGTCAGGGCCGAAGCAGAAGTGTTGAGAACGCTGCTTGACTAACCGGGCATTTTTCCTGCTGGCGGCAGATGCCGTCCTGCTGTTGCACTTGCTGTTCGTGGTTTTTGTCGTGACCGGGCTCCTGTTTATCTTCGTGGGGAAGGTTAGAACCTGGTCCTGGGTCAGAAATCCCTGGTTTCGCTTCGCGCACCTTGTCGCTATCGGGGTGGTGGTTTTACAAGCATGGCTGGGGATTATCTGCCCGCTGACCCATCTGGAGATGGCACTGCGCACCCGGGGCGGGGGCGGCGAATATTCAGGGGCCTTTATCGCGCACTGGCTCGAAACCCTTTTGTATTATCAGGCGCCTGCTTGGGTCTTTGTCGTTGCTTATACGGTCTTCGGGATCATCGTCGCGGCCAGCTGGAGGCTGGTGCCCCCGCGTCCATTCAAAAAACCACGCACCACCTGAGGCAAATCAGGCCCATTAACTCTCCCCCTCCAGAACCCTGGCGACAGCCTTTTTCCAGCCGCGCAGCAGGTTGTTACGTTTTGCCGAGCTGATCGCGGGAGTAAAGAGCGCATCCCGCTGCCAGTTGGCTTTAATCGCCTCCAGCGAGGCATAGATCCCCAACTGCACTCCGGCCAGATAGGCCGCACCCAGCGCAGTGGTTTCCGTTACTTTGGGCCGCTCGACCGGCAGGTTCAGCAGGTCGGCCAGAAACTGCAGGAACCAGTTGTTGGCGACCATGCCGCCATCGACGCGCAACGCCATCGACCCGGTATCACTATCCTTCTGCATCGCTTCCATCAGATCACTGGTTTGATAACCGACCGCTTCCAGGGTGGCGCGGACGATTTCGGCGATCCCGGTGTCACGGGTCAGACCGAAGAGTGCACCACGAGCGTGCGGGTCCCAGTACGGAGCGCCCAGCCCGGTAAAGGCGGGCACCAGATAGACGCCGCGGTTAGAATCGAGCCCCTGGGCCAGCCCTTCTGCTTCGCCGGCAGAATCGATCAGCTTCAAGCCGTCGCGCAGCCACTGGATGGCGGCACCGGCGACAAAAATCGAGCCTTCGATGGCGTAGCTGGTCCGACCGTTCACCCGGTAGGCGACGGTCGTCAGCAGGCGATGCTGTGAACGGAAAGCTTTTTCGCCGGTATTCAACAGCACAAAGCAACCGGTGCCGTAGGTGCTTTTGATCATCCCCGGTCCCAGGCAGGCCTGACCGATGGCGGCGGCCTGCTGATCGCCGGCAATCCCGCCGATCGGCAGGGCACGTCCGAACAGACCGGTTTCAGTCGCGCCGAAATCGGCAACGCAATCCTTCACCTCGGGCAGCAGCGATGTTGGAATCTGAAACAGCGCCAGCAATTCGTCATCCCACTTTTGACTGTGGATATTGAACAGCATGGTCCGCGATGCGTTGGTGACGTCGGTGGCGTGTGTCGTGCCGCCGGTCAGGCGCCAGAGGAGGAAACTGTCGACCGTACCGAAGGCCAACTGCCCCTGTTCGGCCTTGGCCCGCACCCCGGCGACATGGTCGAGAATCCAGCGTAATTTGCTGGCGGAAAAGTAGGGATCAAGCAGCAGACCGGTTTTTTCCGCGACCTGCGGCTCATGCCCGGCAGCTTTCAACTCGGCGCAATAAGCGGCGGTGCGCCGATCCTGCCAGACAATCGCATTATAGACCGGCGTGCCGGTCTGCCGGTCCCAGACCAGGGTGGTTTCGCGCTGATTGGTTATACCAATGCCGGCGACTTCGATTCCTCCGTTCGCTGCCTGCTGCAACGCCTGAAGACAGACAGCGAGCACCGATTGCCAGATCTCCTCCGGATCGTGCTCGACCCAGCCGTCCTGCGGATAGAGCTGCTTGAATTCCTGTTGTGCCTGCGCCACGCAGTGTCCGGTTGCAGCAAAAATCATCGCCCGCGAACTGGTTGTGCCCTGATCGATCGCCAGAATATGTCGGCCGCCCATAAATGCCTCCCGTCCAGATTGATTTTCGGAGCTCTATTTCTCTATTTGCCAGAAATGAAAACTATTAGGCTTCGAATTGTTCGTTAATGAAAAAATAATCTCCAGATCCCTTGTTAACTGAACAAAGCTTGCTATAAACAAAAGCAGATGCAACTGGAAACAGAAAAATAGTTCACTCCTGCAAGTCAGGATTCACAATGAATCAGCGGCAACAGGAAATTCTGCTTCTTGTTCAACAGCGTGGTTTCGTCGCCATCGAAACCCTTGCGCAGCACTTCAACCTCACCCCGCAGACCATCCGTCGCGACATCAACAGCCTCTGCGAACAACAACTGCTGACCCGCTATCACGGCGGGGCCGGGCTCTCATCCAGTGTCGAAAACGTCGACTACAGCACCCGCCAGGTGCTGAACCTGGAAGCGAAACGCCTTATCGCCGCGATGGCCGCCGCGAAGATCCCCGATCGCGCCTCAATCTTCATCAACATCGGCACCACCACCGAAGAGGTCGCCAGAGCCCTGCTGAATCACAGCGGCTTGCGCATCATCACCAACAACCTGAACGTCGCAACCATTCTGCGCCAGAATCCCGGCTTCGAAATCATTATTGCCGGCGGCTCGGTCCGGCAGCGCGATGGCGGCATCACCGGCGAGGCGACCATCGATTTCATCCGCCAGTTCAAGGTTGATTACGGCATCATCGGCATTTCGAGCATCGACGCGGACGGCACCCTGCTCGACTTTGATTATCACGAAGTGCGGGTCGCCCAGGCGATCATCGAAAACTCCCGCCAGGTTTTTCTGGTCGCCGATCAGAGTAAATTCGAGCGCTGCGCGATGGTCCGGCTCGGCAGCATCCGTCAGGTCAGCGCCCTGTTTACCGACCGGCAACCGCCGGAGCATATTCTGGCTATTCTGAACGAAGCAGATGTGGCCCTGCAGACCGCAGACGCCTGCGGACATGCGGAGCAGTAACGCTCTGCGACCGGCTGAAAAGGGATCTTGCGCATGGCAATGCAACTCGAAAACATCACCAAGCTGGTCGCAAACGAATGTCATATTGACAACATTTCGCTACAGCTGGAACCGGGCACCTTCAACATTCTGCTCGGTCGCACCCTGTCCGGAAAAACCAGCCTGATGCGACTGATGGCCGGACTGGACAAGCCGAGCAGCGGACGGATTCTGATGAATGGCCGCGACCTGACCGGGGTGCCGGTGCGCAAACGTGACGTGGCCATGGTTTATCAGCAGTTCATCAACTACCCCTCGATGAGCGTCTACAAAAACATCGCCTCGCCGTTGCGCCTGGCAAAGGTCGCCGCCGCCGAAATCGACCGGCGGGTGCGCGAGGTTGCCGAGATGTTACATATCGAAAAGCTGCTCGACCGCTTGCCGGTAGAACTTTCGGGCGGTCAGCAGCAGCGCACCGCTATCGCCCGCGCGCTGATCAAGGACGCCGAGCTGCTGTTGCTGGATGAGCCGCTGGTGAATCTGGATTACAAGCTGCGCGAGGAATTACGCACCGAAATGCGCGACATCTTCAAGCGCCGCCAGTCGATCGTCGTTTACGCCACCACTGAGCCGCCCGAAGCGCTGGCGCTGGGAGGGAACACCGCCGTGCTCTTTGAAGGACGGCTGGAACAGTTCGGACCGACCGTCGAGGTCTATCAGCATCCGCAGACCAGCCGGATTGCCCAGGCCTTCAGCGACCCGGCGATGAATTTTGTCAGCGGCAGCGTCGCGGCCGGGAACCTGCTGCTGGGGGACGCCCGACCGGCAGCACTGCAACCGCATCTGGGCCGGCTGCCGGAGGGCAGCTACCGCTTCGGCATGCGCGCCAGTCATCTGCAGCTGGAGCGTGGCAAGGCGTCCGACATCGAATTTTTGACCAGCGTCGACCTCGCCGAAATCAGCGGCTCCGAAACCTTCGTCCACGTCGTTCACGATGGCGGCACCTGGACGGTGCAGGTGCCGGGGATCCGCAACTATCGCATTGATGAGCAGGTGCAGGTCTACGTCGACCCCGACCGGCTGTTTGTTTTCGACCTGGCCGGACGGCTGGTCGCTTCTCCCGACAACGCTTCGGCATAACTGACAAAGGGACGCAGGCATGGCGCGGATCGTTCTTTCAGGCTTGGCCCACTCCTACCATTCTCACCCCACCAGTGAGAGCGACTTTGCGCTGCGCAAAACCGAACATGTCTGGGAAGACGGCAGCGCCTATGCCCTGCTCGGCCCCTCCGGCTGCGGTAAAACCACCCTGCTGAATATTATCTCCGGCTTACTTAAACCCTCGGCGGGTCAGGTGCTGTTTGATGACCGGGAGGTTACGGCGCTGCTACCGCAGCAGCGCAATATAGCCCAGGTGTTCCAGTTTCCAGTGATCTACGACACCATGAAGGTGTACGACAATCTGGCCTTTCCACTGCGCAACCGCAAAGTGCCCGAGGCCGATATCCGCACCCGCGTCACGGAGGTCGCCGAGATGCTGGAGCTGCAGGATGTGCTGCACAAGCGTGCCGCCAACTTAAGCGCCGACGCCAAACAGAAGATCTCCCTCGGGCGCGGGCTGGTGCGCAGCGACGTCGCGGCGATCCTGTTCGACGAGCCGCTGACCGTTATCGACCCGCACCTGAAGCGGTTATTGCGGCGCAAGCTCAAACAGATCCACGCGCGCTTCAAACTGACGATGATTTACGTCACCCACGACCAGCTCGAGGCGCTGACCTTTGCCGATCAGGTGGTGGTGATGAACGAGGGGCAGGTGATGCAGAGCGGCACGCCGCAGGACCTTTTCGAAAACCCGCAGCACACCTTTGTCGGCTATTTCATCGGCAGCCCCGGCATGAATTTCATGCCCTGCATCATGAACAACGGCGTGGCGGCGGTCGGCGAGCGGCAGATCCCGGTCGGAAACGGCAGCGAAAAACTCAGCGGCAGCTACGAACTTGGCATCCGCCCCGAATTTCTCAAGCTGCATAACCACGAGGTTGCAGGCAGCCATCCGGTTGTCATCAAGGCGCTGGAGGATCTGGGCAACTGTAAAATTATCACGCTGCAGTTTGCCGGACACCGACTCAAAGT
Source organism: Malonomonas sp. (assembly GCA_036526255.1). Classification (GTDB taxonomy): domain Bacteria; phylum Desulfobacterota; class Desulfuromonadia; order Desulfuromonadales; family Geopsychrobacteraceae; genus Malonomonas. Next base: position 74,583 of record DATCYW010000067.1, read on the forward strand.
GAAGCTGCCGGAGGAGCAGGAGGTTCCGGCAGAGAGCGGTTTTGTCGAATTCCAACCGCAGTGGATCAGGCTCTACGCCAACGGCAAGCTGGTCGAAACCGCGCCGCGCCAGCCCTCACGACTGGAGGCTGCATTATGAACAAATGGCAAGACAACAAGGCCTGGTTCATGGTCATCCCGGTGTTCCTGGTGGTCGCGGTGTCGGCCATCCTGCCGCTGATGACCGTCGTCAATTACTCGCTGCAGGATATCTTCGGCCCAGACCAGCGGATCTTCGTCGGGATCGAGTGGTACAAGGAGGCGCTGACCGATTCGCGCCTGCATGACGCGCTCAGCAAGCAACTGCTGTTCTCGTCGCTGGTGCTGCTGATCGAGATTCCACTGGGGATTCTGATCGCGCTGACGATGCCCAAAAAAGGCTGGAGCGCCTCGCTGAGCCTGGTGCTGGTCGCCCTGCCGCTGCTGATCCCCTGGAACGTGATCGGCACCATCTGGATCATCTTCATGCGCCCCGACATCGGCCTGCTGGGCGCGGCGGTCAACGGCATGGGGATCCCCTTCGATCACACCGCCGCGCCCTTCGATGCCTGGGTGACGGTGCTGCTGATGGAGGTCTGGCACTGGACGCCGCTGGTGGTGCTGCTGGCCTACGCCGGGCTGCAGGCGATCCCCGAAGCCTATTTTCAGGCCGCCCGCATCGATGGCGCCTCGGCCTGGGCGATCTTCCGCTACATCCAGCTGCCGAAAATGCGCGGCGTGCTAACCATCGCCGTACTGCTGCGCTTTATGGACAGCTTCCTGATCTACGCGGAACCCTTTGTCCTGACCGGCGGCGGCCCCGGTAACTCGACCACTTTTCTGTCGATCTACCTGGTCAAGATGGCGGTCGGCCAGTTTGACCTGGGTCCGGCGGCAGCTTTCTCAATCATCTACTTTCTGATTGTGCTGCTGTTCTGCTGGCTGTTCTATCAGGTGCTGCTGAAGGTCGGAACGGGGGACAAACCATGAAATTTCAGAAACGCACCATCGGACTGATCATCTACTTCATCCTGCTGCTGCTGCCGATCTACTGGATGCTGAACATGTCGCTGCGCACCAATGCCGACATTCTCAGCGTCTTCTCCTTCTATCCGCAGGAACCGACCTTTGCCAACTACCTGAAAATCTTCACCGACGAATCCTGGTATTCAGGCTACCTGAACACCATCTACTACGTCAGCATGAACGTGGTCATCTCGCTTTTGACCGCACTGCCCGCCGCTTACGCCTTTTCACGCTACAGCTTTCTCGGCGACAAGCACCTGTTCTTCTGGCTGCTGACCAACCGCATGGCGCCGCCGGCGGTTTTTCTGCTGCCGTTCTTCCAGCTCTACTCCACCTTCAACCTGATCGACACCCACTTCGCCGTGGCGCTCTCCCACTGCCTGTTCAATGTGCCGCTGGCGGTCTGGATTCTCGAAGGTTTCATGTCGGGCGTGCCGCGGGAGATCGACGAGATGGCCTATATCGACGGCTACAGCTTCCCGCGTTTCTTTCTGACCATCTTCACCCCGCTGATCCGCACCGGGATCGGGGTCACGGCATTTTTCTGCTTCATGTTCTCCTGGGTCGAGCTGCTGCTGGCCCGCACCCTGACGACCACGGCGGCCAAGCCGATCGCCGCCACCATGACCCGCACCGTCAGTGCCTCGGGACTCGACTGGGGGCTGCTGGCCGCGGCGGGCATCCTGACGATTGTGCCGGGTGCGCTGGTGATCTATTTCGTTCGTAACCATCTGGCCAAGGGCTTTGCCCTCGGCCGGGTTTAACGGAGGGGCGGATATGTCACTGGAATGGATGGCCTGGACCCTGCCGACGGCAATTTTCTTTATCAGCATCGCCTGCCTGCTGGTCGGCATGACGGTCTGGCAGGTCAAAGCGCCGAGCATTGAACGCAAAGGGTTTCTGCCGATTGCCACCACCCCGGGCGATCGCCTGTTCATCGGCCTGCTCGGCAGCGCCTACATCCACCTGGCCTGGATCGGTCTGACCAGCTTGAATCTCTGGATCGCCTTTGTTATCGCGCTGATCTGGATGATCGTTTTGATGCGTTGGGGCTAAGCAGAACTCATTTCACGAGTTCAACTCAGTTCGGTGCTCAGGGCCTTCGCACCGACAATGAGACCCGGAAGAGACCGGGCATGGCAATGGGGGTCCAATTGAAGGAGGAGTGAAAATGACAGGTGCAATCCGCAGGAAAAGATCTCGAGCGGGGCTGCTACTCGGCCTCACGGTCGCGCTGTTGATGTTTTTGAGCACATCGGCCAGCGCCGACATGGCGGCAGCCCAGAGATGGGTCGACAGCGAATTTCAGCCTTCGACCCTGAGCAAAGCTGAGCAGATGAAAGAGATGGAGTGGTTCATCAACGCCGCGAAGCCCTTCAAAGGGATGAAGATCAAGGTCGTCTCCGAAACCATTCCGACCCACGAGTACGAGTCGAAAGTTCTCACCAAAGCCTTCCAGGAGATCACCGGCATCGAAGTCGTCCACGACCTGATTCAGGAAGGGGATGTCATCGAAAAGCTGCAGATCCAGATGCAGTCGGGGGAAAACGTCTTTGACGCCTACATCAACGATTCGGACCTGATCGGCACCCACTTCCGCTACGGGCATGTCGTCAACCTCACCGACTGGATGGCCGGCGCAGGCAAAGACGTGACGCTGCCGACGCTTGACATCGATGACTTCATGGGCAAGTCGTTCACCACCGGCCCGGACGGCAAACTCTATCAATTGCCTGACCAGCAGTTCGCCAATCTCTACTGGTTCCGCTACGACTGGTTCAACCGCGACGACCTGAAAGCGCAGTTCAAAAAACTTTACGGCTATGAACTGGGCGTGCCGGTCAACTGGTCAGCCTATGAAGATATCGCTGAATTCTTCAGTGAGCACGTCCGTGAAATCGACGGCAAAGCGATCTACGGCCACATGGACTACGGTAAAAAAGCGCCCGACCTTGGCTGGCGCTTCACTGACGCCTGGCTGTCGATGGCCGGAGCCGGCGACAAGGGGCTTCCCAACGGTAAACCGGTTGACGAATGGGGTATTCGGGTAGAAGATTGCAGCCCGGTCGGTGCCAGCGTCAGTCGCGGCGGCGCCACCAACGGTCCGGCGGCAAAATATGCGCTGCAGAAATACATGGACTGGCTGCGCAAATATGCCCCTCCGGGTGCCCTTGGGATGGACTTCTATCAGTCGCTGCCGAGTTTGGCCAAAGGAAACGTCGCACAGCAGATTTTCTGGTACACCGCTTTCACCTCTTCGATGGTTGAAAAAGGCACGCCGGTGGTCAACGATGACGGCACCCCGAAGTGGCGCATGGCGCCGTCGCCACACGGCCCCTACTGGGAAGAAGGGATGAAGCTCGGCTATCAGGACGCCGGTTCCTGGACGCTGTTCAACAGCACTCCGGTTGATCGACGCAAGGCGGCCTGGCTGTTCGCCCAGTTCACCGTCTCCAAATCCGTCTCGCTGAAGAAGACCCATGTCGGCCTGACGCCGATCCGCGACAGCGACATCCGCCATGAATCCTTCACCAAGCGCGCACCGCAACTGGGTGGACTGGTCGAATTCTACCGCAGCCCGGCGCGGGTGGCCTGGACACCGACCGGCACCAACGTGCCTGATTACCCGAAGCTGGCCCAGCTCTGGTGGCAGAACATCGGGGAAGCGGTTGCCGGTGAAGTGACCGTCGATACCGCAATGGACAACCTGGCCCGCGAGCAGGACAAGGTGCTGATGCGCATCGAACGCAGCAAGTCGCAGGAAAAATGCGGCCCGAAACTGAACGCAGAGCGTGATGAAGCCTACTGGCTGAATCAGCCCGGCTCACCTAAAGCCAAACTGGCCAATGAAAAGCCGCAGGGCGAGACGGTCAACTATGATGACCTGATCAAGGCCTGGCGCGAAGGCAGAGTCAAGTAACGCAGTTGTCAGACGCAACAACCAACGGGAGTCGGGGTGAACAGCCCCGGCTCCCAAACTGTGCCCAGAGTCGCGAACAACAGACGGCCGTGGAGAGACGATGATGACCAGAGAAGAGAATCTGCAGCGATTGAAGTCCGGCGAAATTTTCGACCTGCTGATCATCGGCGGCGGCGCAACCGGCTGCGGCATCGCTCTGGACGCGGCGACCCGCGGACTGAAGGTCGCGCTGCTGGAAAAGAATGATTTCTCCGAAGGGACCAGCAGCCGCAGCACCAAGCTGGTTCACGGCGGGGTACGCTATCTGGAGATGGCGGTCAAAAAACTCGACCGGGTGCAGTACAACCTGGTGAAGGATGGCCTGCGGGAACGCTATGTGCTGCTAAAAAACGCGCCGCACCTGTCCAATCGGCTGGCGCTGGTCACGCCGCTCTATCGCTGGATCGACGTCCCTTACGTTTTCTCCGGCCTCAAGCTCTACGATATTCTGGCCGGCAAACGCAATATCGGCCACAGCCGCCTGCTCAGCCGCAAGGAGGCGTTGCGGCGCTTCCCAACCCTCAAAGCCGAAGGCTTAAAAGCCGGCGTGCTCTATTACGACGGACAGTTCCACGATGCGCGGATGGCCCTGTCGCTGGCCTTGACCGCCGAACAGCAGGGCGCGACCATCGTCAATCATCTGGCGGTCAGCGGGCTGTTCAAGGACGCCGGCAAGCTCGCCGGGGCCGAACTGACCGATTCGCTGAGCGGAGAGAGCTGGCAGCTGCGCGCCAAAGGGGTGATCAACGCCGCTGGTCCCTTCGCCGATCAGATCAGGTTGATGGACGACCCTGCCGCCGCCCGGATCCTCACCGCCAGCACCGGCATTCACATCGTCCTGGATAAACGCTTCGCCCCGCCCGACACCGGCCTGATGATCCCGCAGACCGAAGATGGCCGGGTGCTGTTCGTACTCCCCTGGGAAGACCACGCGCTGGTCGGCACCACCGACGAACCGGCGGAGATCACCGAGCATCCGCGCCCACTTGAATCTGAAATCAATTACCTGCTGCGCCACGTCACCCGCTACTTCAATCTGCAGGTCGAAAAAGCAGATATCAAGGCGGTCTGGTCGGGGTTGCGACCGCTGGTCTCCGATCCCAAGGCAACCGACACGGCCAAGCTGGCCCGCGATCATGTGCTGGTCGAAAGCGAATCCGGCCTGCTGACAATCGCCGGCGGCAAATGGACGACTTATCGGAAAATGGCCCTGGACACGGTGGAACATGCCCTGCGACAGTTCAAGCTGAGCGCGCCCAGGCCAGACTGTCAGACTGAGCACCTGCCGCTGCTCGGCGGCGCCGGTTATGCTGAAACAGGCGATCAGGCGCTGATTGAAAAGTACGGCTTCGCCGCAGACGTCGCCGCTTATCTGAACCGCACTTACGGCGACCAGGCTGAGCAGGTCGCGCAGCTGGCCGAAGCCGGCTACCAAGCACGACTGGTCGAAAATCATCCAGTTCTGGAAGCCGAGGTCATCTACGCGGTGCGTTCTGAGTTGGCCGAGCGGGTGATCGATGTGCTGGCGCGGCGGACGCCGCTGGCGCTGCTGGATACTGCGGCCGCCAGCCTGGCAGCGCCGCGAGTGCTGGAGCTTATGGCCGCTGAGTTGAACTGGGATCAGCAGCGCTGCGAAGAAGAAACGCGCCTGACACGGCAGCGCCTGAGCGAAGCGCTCTAAAGCGAGACCGTCCGACAACCGTCACAAGGCAGGAATATCCGCAGCCATTCTTTAGTCTTTCTCAATAAGGCAGAGCTGGGCTATAGTGCCTGCAACCTGCTGACGCACTCACCCCAGCTTCACTGACGAAAAATAATGATCCGAACGATTCTGCTTATCATACTGCTGCTTTGCCCCGCACAGCTGTTCGCCCTCGACTTCAGCCTGCACCAGCAGCAGGGCGCGCTGCCGGGACCAACACTGCTGGTCGTCGGCGGCATTCAGGGGGATGAGCCGGGCGGCTTCAACGCCGCGGCGCTGCTGACCACCCGCTACCGGATCGAACAGGGGAATCTCTGGGTGGTGCCAAACCTGAACTTTTCCAGCATCATCAAGCGCAGCCGCGGCCTGTACGGTGACTTCAACCGCAAATTTTCCGATCTGCCAAAAAACGACCCTGAATACCATCAGGTCGCGCGGATAAAAAGCATCATCAGCGATCCGCAGGTCGATCTGGTTTTCAACCTGCACGACGGCAGCGGCTTCTATCACCCGGAGTATATCGACCAGCAGCGCAATCCGCAGCGCTGGGGGCAGAGCTGTATTATCGACCAGAGCGATCTGCCAGGAGTGCGCTACGGCAACCTGGAACAGCTCAGCCGCACCACCATCGAACGGGTCAACGCACGAACCAGCGAAACCAGTCACCAGTTTCAGCTGAAGAACACCAACACCCGCTGGACCGAAACCGACATGCGCCAGAGTCTGACCTTCTATGCGGTCGACCAGAGCAAACCGGCCTTCGGCATTGAAGCGAGCAAAAACTTTCCCACCCACATCCGCACCTACTATCACCTGCTGGCGCTGGAAGCCTATATGGAGCAGGTCGGCATGCGCTTCACCCGTAATTTCGAGCTGACCCCGCAGGGGCTGAAACAGGCACTGCAGGAGGATCTGTCGGTCACCTTCGCCGAGGGGCGCATCAAACTCGACCTGGAGAATCTGCGCCCGCTCCTCAACTATTTTCCGCTGCAGAAGAATGCCCGGATCGCGTTCAACGCCAATAACCCGCTGATCGCCGTGGTGGCGGATCGCAACCGCTACCGGATTCACTACGGCAACAACCGGCTGGCCTTTTTGCAGCCGCAATATTTTGAATATGACCGCAGCATCGACGGCATCGAAATGCTGATCGACGGACTGCCGCAGAAGATCGGCTTCGGTTCAAAGATCAGGATCAATCAAAATTTTCAGGTGCAGAACCAGCCCGGCTACCGGGTCAACGTCATCGGCTTCAGCAAACGCGGCCAGCAGGATGAAAGCGGCCTGAAGATCGCCGAAAACCAGCTGGAGAACCAGCATTCCATTGATAACGACGGTAAAATCTTTCGCGTCGAAGTCTACCGCCAGAACCGTTTCAGCGGCATGGTGCTGGTCGATTTCAACCCGCCTGCCACAGCAGAAGAGCCGCTTGTCACCCAAGCGGCTCTCGTAGAAAATAAATCTGCGTTGCAGAACTGATGGTTCAGCGCTGGATTCGGTTCAACAGCTTCTGAAATTTATCCGCCACCCTTTCATCCTGTTTCGCTTTCAGCTGTAACCGACGCACCGCCGAACTGAGGGATGAAACGTCCCGCTCCAACCGCTCGCCAAGCGCTGTCAGGGTATCGCAACCGGTCGCCAGAAACAGCCAGGCCAGATAAGCGCGGGCTTCGGCGCAGTGCCGGTTCTTCCCCGGCGCGGCGAGCTCGGCTTCACTCAGCTTGTAGCGCTCCAACACCAGGGCAACCACCTTTTCCGGATTGATTTTCGGCTGGTATTTCTGCCGCGAAAGCTTCATCACCCCGCGCACATAGTCTTCACTACCAAGAATCCGCGGATCATCGGCCCCGCCGCGACTGTAATCAGCGACCGCTTTCTGTTGCAGCCCTTCATTGACGTAGCCGTGAAACTTCATCAACGCCCGGACGCCGGTCTCTTCGATCTGCACAAAGGTCCGTTCGGTGGTCAGCCAGGGCACTTTTTCGCGCCCGCAGTAAGCGCGGTGGCTGCTCCAGGGGTACTGCATCGGGTCGCTCTCCAGCTGTTCGCGCACCGGCAACAGGTGCAGCTGGCGGACCAGATCGAGCAGATAGGGTTCGGGGTCGAGCAGAATCGCTTTATAGCGCCCCTGAAACAGATGGCCGACCTGCTGGTGCCAGTCGTTGAACCAGCGGGTATAACGAAAGCCCAGCTGCTGCATTATCCGCGACAGCGGTACCTCATCCACCTCAATCACCAGCTGCAGACGGGTCGGCAGCAGACAATAAGCGTAAATTTTATGGCCGAACTTTTCGATCCCCTCCTGCAGCAGCAACAGCAGCCGGGTGCGGTCGGTGTTATCTAAAAAGATCGGCTGATTGCCGTTGCCGTGCAAGCTGACGTGATAAACGGCTCCGGGAAAATGCAAACGGGCTTTACGCGCCATGGACCCTCCTTGCAAAAAGTTAAATTACAAGCCTGCCCCTGATGAAGGATACTAGCAAAGGAGAAATATCGGCGGCAACAGAAAGTTTGTGTCCGCCTTCACCTGTAAAACCTAAGTAGCGGTATATACTGTATACACCTGCCTCAGCGAAAGGAGTCCTTATGGCTTTTGTCGGCATCGTCAGGAACAGAATCGGCATTGAGAAGGAGATCGATCATTTTCTCGATCTGGCCAGCAACTCCGGGCTGATTTACATCCAGGGGATGAATGCTTATCTGGCAAATGATCTCGAAGGGTTCGGCGGCTATCTAACCCAGAACATCAACACCGAGAAGCAGGCCGATACCCTGCGCCGCTCGATTGAAGACCTGCTCTACCGAAAAACCCTGATCCCCGAATCGCGCGGCGATGTGCTGAAGCTGATCGAACGGATGGACGCCCTGCTGGGACAGTTCAAGGGGGTGATGTTCCGCATCGAGATCGAACGGCCGATCATCCATGTCATGTTTCATGACGATCTGAAAAACCTGAACAATTGCGCGGTACAGTCGGTTGAGGCGATGACGTTGTCGTTGCGCGCCTACTTCAAGGACATTTCACAGGTGGCCGACCACATGCACAAAGTCATCTTCTGGGAAACCGAATCGGACAAAGCCTCGACCAAGCTGCAGAAAGCCATCTTCCGCAACGAAAAGCTGGGGCTGGATACGAAAATGCAGCTGCGCGACCTGGTCAAACATATCGACCGGATCGCCGACCAGGCCGAAGACATGGCCGACAGTCTGGCCATTTTCGTTATCAAACGCTCGCTCTAGGCAGCTATATGTTCCTGTTTTTTCTCTCCAGCGGCATGTTCCTGGGCTGGTCCCTGGGAGCCAACGATGCCTCGAACGTCTTCGGCACCGCGGTCGGTTCGCGCATGCTGCGGTTTCGCACGGCCGCCGTGCTTTGCTCGATCTTCGTTGTTCTGGGGGCGGTCATCAGTGGCTCAGGGGCCACTGCGACGCTGGGCAAGCTGGGCGCCGTCAACGCCGTCGCCGGGGCCTTCGTGGTCGCTTTCGCCGCGGCGCTGAGCGTCTACGTGATGACCCGGGCGCGCTACCCGGTTTCGACCTCACAGGCAATCGTCGGCGCCATCGTCGGCTGGAACCTGTTCTCCGGCTCACCGACCGACAACGACGCGCTGACCAAGATCGTGCTGACCTGGATCGCCTGCCCGATTCTCTCCGGCATCATCGCCGTGCTCTCCTACAAGGTCGTCGCCTACTTCATCCGAAAATTCAATGTCCACATGTTTCGCCTCGATGAACTGACCCGCTACGGGCTGCTCATCGTCGGCGCACTGGGGGCCTTCGCGCTGGGGGCGAACAATATTGCCAACGTCGTCGGGGTCTTCGTGCCGGTCTCACCGCTCAACGATATCACTCTGTTCGGGGTCCTGCACTTCAGCCCGACCCAGCAGCTGTTTCTGATCGGCAGCCTGGCCATCTCGCTGGGCGTCATCACCTATTCGAAGCGGGTGATGGACACCGTCGGCAGCGGGATTTTCAAACTTTCCCCGGTCATGGCATTGGTCGCGGTCTGGGCGCACTCGGTGGTGTTGTTCCTGTTCGCTTCGCAGCGACTCGAACAGCTGCTGATCGGGGTCGGCCTGCCGAGCCTGCCGCTGGTTCCGGTCTCCAGCTCGCAGGCGATCGTTGGCGCGGTGATCGGCATGGGACTGCTCAAAGGCGGTCACAATATCCGCTGGAAGACCGTTGGCGGGATTGCCGGCAGCTGGGTCACCACCCCCCTGTTCGCCTGCCTGATCAGCTTTATCCTGCTGTTCGTACTGCAGAACGTCTTTCAGCAGACCGTCTATTGCGCCCCCGGATTTGTCGGGACGCCCAGCGGTATCGAACTGACTCAGCGCCCCAGCCAATAAAAACGGGGCCGGAATTTCTCCCGGCCCCGCAAATTTTTAACCATCCCTTAAACCGTTAACCGACAGCGATCTCGAACTGCTCGATATGAAAACCGGGGCGTGAATTGATGGCGATGTGCCGCCCGTAACGCTGCTCCAGCTCGTCGATACCGGTCCGCTCTTCATCGATCAGCAGTCCGGCGATATCGGGATGCGCCAGCAGAGTGATATGCCCGGCCGGTAGGTCGGCCAGCTCACGGTGCAGTTCACGCAGGATCTCGTAGATAATCGTCAGCTTGCCCTTGACGTAGCCCTTGCCTTCGCAGTAGCGGCAGGGTTCGCAGAGGGTCCGACCGATCGATTCACGCACCCGCTTTCGGGTCATCTCCACCAGACCGAGCTCGGAAATCTTCAGAATGTTGGTCTTGTTCTTATCGTTCTTCAGCGCTTCTTCGAGAGCGGCGTGAACCTTCTCGCGATGCGCCTCTTTCTCCATATCGATGAAATCGATGATGATCAGTCCGCCGATATTACGCAGCCGCAGTTGGAATGCGATCTCTTTGAGCGCTTCCAGATTGGTCTTGAGGATGGTGTCTTCCAGATTGTGCTTGCCGACATAACGACCGGTATTCACATCGATGGCCACCAGCGCCTCGGTCTGCTCGATAATGATCGAGCCGCCGCTCTTCAGCCAGACCTTGCGCCCCAGAGCCCGGGAGATCTCGACTTCCAGCCCGTAGGCATCGAAGATCGGCTCATCGCCGCTGTAAAGTTCGATGCAGTAGTTCAGGCGCGGCATGAAGGTGCGGATAAAGCGGATGATCTTGTCGTACTCTTCGCGGTTATCGACGACGATCCGCTGCACGTCCTCGGTCAGGATATCGCGCAGCACCTTGCTGGTCACATCCAGGTCCGAATGGATCAGGCTCGGCGCACGCCGCTCATCGAGGCCACGACTGAGATTCTTCCAGAGTCCGACCAGAAACTCCATATCCGAGCGCAGATCTTCTTCGCTCTTGCCTTCGGAGACGGTGCGGACGATAAACCCGGTGCCCGGCGCGCGCATCGACTCCACGATTTTACGCAGCCGTTCGCGCTCGTCTTCGCTCTCGATCCGCCGTGAAATACCGACATGATCGACGGTCGGCATATAGACCAGGTGGCGACCCGGCAGCGAAATGTGCGAAGTGATGCGCGCCCCCTTGGTGCCGATCGGCTCTTTGGAGATCTGCACCAGCAGCTCCTGCCCCTCTTTGAGGAGATCCTCGATCGGTGGCAGCGGTGGCAGCTCACCCCCTTCGGCCGGAGCTGTAGTCGGCCCCTCCCCCTCGATGCTCCGCTCGACCTGCTCCATCTCGTCAAGCACATCGGCGACGTACAAAAAGGCCGCTTTCTCCAGACCGATATCGACAAACGCCGCCTGCATCCCCGGCAGCACCCGGATGACTTTCCCCTTGTAAATATTTCCGACGATCCCCATCTCACGCTCGCGCTCAATGTACAGCTCGGCGATATGCCCCCCTTCGAGCAGAGCGACGCGGGTCTCGTGGGAGGTGGTGCAGATGACCAGCTCCTTTGTCATGTTTTTCTCCCAATCTATTTTCAATGTGTAAAAACGAAACTTCAGATTCTATTTATTCAGCTGCTCAAGTGAGCATCCTACCCCTCGGGCTGCCCTTTCAGGCAGATCGCGACCTTTCTGACCTGTAGCCGCCGCACATCCTCGACGTCGAGCTGCAACAGGTGAGCGGCCACCAGCAGCGGGCTGCCCTTGGTCAGGTGCAGTTCCAGCTCCTGATCAATCTGCGAGATCTCCAGCACATTGGGGCGCAGGTCAAGCTGCTCTTCGCGCTCTTTTTTCAGCCGGGTGATCACAACGGTTTCGGCCTGCAGAAAGTCGCTGATCCGTTCCGTCAGGTCTTTGGGTGCAGCCTTCGGCAGCGGCACCCGATAACGGCTTGAGGCCACAGAAGCAGACGGAGATAGCGACTTCCAGGGGATGATCGAGCCTTCTATAATTTTGAACCCCTCCGGAAGCTGAACGTTCAAGTCGCTGATTATCTGTTCAACGGGTAGAGGAAACAGCAATTCCAGATCCACCAGTTCCGCTTCGCTGGAAACCCCCATCGGCAGCGCCTCAAGATAGGAAACCTTCGGGGTCGGATGAAAACCGCCGGAAAAGCGGATCGGCAGACCGGCCCGCCGCAGGGCACGCTGGAACATCGTCAGGTATTCCAGATGGCCGACCATCCGCGCCCGGCCGGTCTTGGTCAGGGTCAGGCGCACGCGGGTTTTTCGTTCGTCGTCAAGCGGCGCCGCGGCAGCAGTCTTTTTCACTGCCGGCAACCCGCTGGCATCGGTCAGCCGCATCCGCAGTTCTTCGAAATCGCAGACGCCACAGGCGTGACAGTCTCCGCCACGGCAATCGATGGTGGCGTCGCCGGTCAGCGCTTTCTGCCGTTCGAGCTGGAAAAATTTTTTCGGCAGGCCGCAATCGATATGGTCCCAGGGGAGGGTTTCGACTTCGCGACGTTCGCGCAGATACCAGTCTGGTTCGATACCGCAATCAGCAAACGCCTGCCTCCATTTGGCAAAATCGAAATGCTCGCGCCAGCCATCGAAACGACAGCCCAAGGCCATCGCCCGTTCGATGACAACCGACAAGCGCCGGTCGCCGCGGGCGAAGACCCCTTCGAGAAACGACAGCTGGGCTTCGTGATATTTGAAGCGCAGCTTTTTCTTCTGCAGACCGTCGCGCAGCAGCGTCTGCCGGCGGCGGGTTTCAACAATGCCGAGTTGCGGCTCCCACTGAAACGGCGTGTGCGGCTTCGGCACGAAGGTCGAAACGGCGACATTGAGGTCGTTGCCGCCGGTCCCCCGACCGCTCTGCTTGACCTGCGCCGCCAGGTCGATGATCGCCTGCAGGTCCTCATCAGTCTCGGTCGGCAAGCCCATCATGAAATAGAGCTTGATCAGCCGCCAGCCCAGCCGGTAGGCATCGCCGGTGCTGGCCAGCAGGTCGGCGGCGCTGATGCCTTTGTTGATGACCGCCCGCAACCGCTCGCTGCCCGCTTCGGGCGCCAGGGTAAAGCCGGTCTTGCGCACCTTTTTGACCTCTTCCATCAACCCTTCGGTCAACGAACCGACCCGCAGGCTCGGCAGCGAAACCGCCACCTGATCCTCGGCATGCTCGGCCATCAGCGTCTGCAGCAACGGCTCGATGCAACTGTAATCGCCGGTCGAAAGCGACAGCAGCGAAACCTCCTCGTAGCCTGAATTTTCCAGCGCCGCGTCGATCAGCTTTTTAATCTGCTGCGGACTGCGCTCGCGCACCGGTCGATAGATGTAGCCGGCCTGACAGAAACGGCAGCCGCGGGTACAGCCACGGGCGATCTCCATCGCCACCCGGTTGTGCACCGTCTGCATGAACGGGATGATCGGCTTGGTCGGATAGGGGGCGGTTTCCAGATCAGCCAGAAACCGCCGCCGCACCTTGGTGTACCCCTCTTGCAGCGGCTTGATCTGCGCGACACAACCATCCGGCTGATAAGCAACCTCAAACAGCGCTGGCACGTAAAAGCCCTCGTGAGTGGCGAGTTCGGCCAGCAGCTGCTGCCTGCTCCAGCCCAGTTGCTTGCCGCGCCGGACCGCTTCGACCAGCTCGACGATCGCCTCTTCGCCGTCACCGATCAGGGCGACATCGAAAAAATCGGCCAGCGGTTCCGGGTTGTAGGCACAGGGGCCACCGACCACCACCAGCGGCGCCTGCTCAGCGCGCTGCTCGCGGCGTAACGGCAATCCGCCCAGATCGAGCATCGTCAAGAGATTGGTGTAGCTGAGTTCGTATTGCAGGGTGAAAGCGATGACGTCAAAATCGGCCAGGGCGCGGTTCGACTCAAGGGTCGCCAGCGGTTCGGCATTTTCGCGCAACCACTGCTCCATATCGGGCCAAGGGGAGAAAACCCGCTCGGCGGCCGCCCATTCGAGGCTGTTGAGAATATTGTAAAGGATCGGAAAGCCAAGATAGCTCATGCCGACTTCGTAGACATCTGGAAAAGCCAGCGCCACGCGCACGTCGATGCCCTTATCAGGCTTACAGATACTCCCCAGTTCGCCACCGACATAGCGGGACGGACGGGAAACCTTGGTCAATGCAGCAGAGAGTTTTTCAGATGACAAAATTCAACCTATCACGGAAAGCAAAAAGGGAGTCAAGTTAGCACTCCCGGAGTTTCAAAACAAGCGATTTTTAAAGGTTTTTATTCCCTGATTCTAATTCTCCCAGGGCTTTTCCTGCCAGAACTGCTCGCGCAGTCGTTCTTCGGGGCACTGCTGCAGAAACTCCTGTTTAGAACAATCAAAACTGTAGTCTTTGACATACTCGCTGAGGACTTTATATGCGGCGTTGATCCGCCTGATCTTGTCTTCATCCGCCTGCTCCGCTTTATCTGGATGATAGCGGCGCACCAGCTGGCGATGCCGTTCGCGGATTTTTTTCCAGGTGACCCGCTGGGGCAGATCGAACTCGGTTAATGCTGCCAGTAAATCCTCATAGGTCATCGACGTCTCCACAGGCTGAAAACTGCGGTCCGATCAACTGCAGGACCTGAGTATAACCCAGAAGCAAAGCAGACAAAAGTCGCAGCCGCGCTTGATTGACAGCTCAGGCTTTTCGACATAGGATGACGTTTTTATTTTTCGAAAGTGGGAGTTTGCGTGGCCAAAGCCAAGACCGTTTTCAGCTGTCAAAACTGCGGCTTTCAAAGCCCGAAATGGCTGGGTCGCTGCACCGAATGTCAGCAGTGGAACACCCTGGTCGAAGAACAGTCATTGGCAACCAGTGGCAACAATCGCCAACAGGCGACCGCCGGCAAACCGCAGAAACTGTCCGAAATCCAGAGTTGCGCCGAAGACCGGATCAGCTGCGGGATCAGTGAACTCGATCGCACCCTCGGCGGCGGCGTGGTGCCCGGCTCATTGATTCTGGTCGGCGGCGACCCCGGCATCGGCAAATCGACCCTGCTGCTGCAAGCGGTCGGTTATCTAGCGAAAAACGGCACCGTGCTCTATGTCACCGCCGAAGAATCAACCCGTCAGGTCAAGCTGCGCGGCGAACGACTCGGCGTAACCGCCGACCAGCTGTTTCTGCTGGCCGAAACCTCGCTGGAGCAGATCAAGCTGCGGATCAAGGAGCTTAAGCCGGATTTTTTGGTCATCGACTCGATCCAGACGATCTTTACCAGCAGCATCGAATCGGCCCCCGGCAGTGTCAGCCAGGTGCGTGACTGCGCCGGTCAGCTGATGCTGCTGGCCAAGGGGGAGAATCTGCCGACCTTCCTCGTCGGCCACGTCACTAAAGATGGTTCCATCGCCGGGCCACGGGTGCTAGAGCACATGGTCGACACGGTACTCTATTTTGAAGGCGATCCCGGCTACCCCTACCGGATTCTGCGCGCGGTTAAAAACCGCTTCGGCTCGACCAACGAAATCGGCGTGTTTGAAATGCAGGAGACCGGCCTTCGCGAAGTCAGCAACCCTTCGGAGCTGTTTCTTGCCGAACGGCCGGAAAAGAGCGCCGGCAGCGCCGTGGTGCCATCCATGGAAGGCAGCCGGACGATTCTGGTTGAGCTGCAGGCGCTGGTGTCGAGCAGTTCCTTCGGCACCCCGCAACGCACCGCCATCGGTATCGACCATAAACGGGTCGCGCTGCTGATCGCCATCCTTGAAAAAAAAATCGAACTGAGCCTGGGCGGACAGGATATCTTCCTTAACGTCGCCGGCGGGGTTCGGCTGGACGAACCGGCCGTCGATCTGGGCGTTATCGCTGCGCTGGCCTCAAGTCATCTGAATAGAATCATTGATCCACAAACGGTCATGTTCGGCGAAGTCGGCCTGACCGGCGAAGTGCGGGCGGTTTCACGCCCGGAACTGCGGGTCAAAGAAGCCGCGCGACTTGGTTTTAACCGGTGCATTCTGCCGCACGGCTGCCTGAAAAATCTTGAACCACCGACCGGAATGCAGCTGCTCGGCATCCGCCACGCCAGCGAAGCGCTGGAGCTGATTTTCATCTAGAACTGGAGATTTATCATGTCTGACAAACTGACTCATTTTGACGGCGAAGGCAAAGCGATCATGGTCGATGTCGGCAACAAGCTGCCGACCAGACGCGAGGCGCTGGCAGCCGGCGAGGTGCGGATGCAACCGGAGACCCTGCGGCGAATTCTTGATCGCAAGATGGAAAAGGGTGATGTTTTTTCCGTTGCCAGGCTGGCCGGAATCATGGCGGCGAAACAGACCTCCAACCTGATTCCACTCTGCCATCCACTGCCGCTGAACTCGGTTGAGGTCGATTTTGACTGCGATCCAGAGCAGGGGGTTGTCCGGATCGGTGCCATCGCCAAGGTCACCGGCCAGACCGGGGTAGAAATGGAGGCGCTGACTGCGGTCGCGCTGGCCGGACTGACGATTTACGACATGTGCAAGGCGATCGACAAAGAGATGGTTATCAGCGAAATCCGCCTGCTGAAAAAGACCGGCGGAAAAAGTGGCACTTTTGAACGCGAATCGTAATGGGATTGGCAAAATTAGCTAAATCTGATAAATTTCTGTCCAGTTAAATTTCCACATGGGGCACGCATGGAATCGAACACTTTCACCATTCGAAAAAGCTTTCTGGTTCCGTTGGGGCTGGTGGTTCTGTTGACCCTGGTGTTGCTGGTCAGCTGCATTTTCCTGCAACTCCCTCTGGCCAAGACCTTGATCCTCGGCGCCTTCATCCTGCCGGCGATCGTTCTCTTTGCCGAAAGCAGCCGGCGACGGATCCGTGTCGGCGACACCAGCATTCAGTTCGACAAACTGTTCCGCAGCAAGCAGCTCGACTATACCAAACTGACCTCGATCGACACGGTTCTGGTGCGCAAGCGGGCGTTTGTCAGCCTGAGCACCGAAGAGGACTTCGTGATGCTGTCAAACAGCTACGATCACTTTGGCAGCCTGCTGCAACAGCTGCTGGCCAAAGTTCCTGAATCGATCATCAGCGAAGAGACACGCCAGATGGCGAGCAATCCCCCGGAAAAGAGCAGCGACATCTTTTCTGTCTGGGTCGCGGTCGCGGTGCTGGCGCTGATTATATATGTGCAATTGAGGGGCGCTTTTTAACCGTCACTTGAGGTATTATGGCAACAACGTTCATTGTGACAGCTGCTGACGAGGGCAAGAATTATGGATAAAAGCAATCTGACGGAATTCAAAACCCTGCTGCAACGGCAGATGGATGAGCTGCTGCATGATGCGGGCAGAACCGTATCGGAGATGACGGAAGAGAACACCAACTTTCCCGATCCGACTGACCGTGCATCACTGGAATCTGACCGCAATTTTGAACTGCGGATCCGTGACCGCGAACGCAAGCTGATCAAGAAAATTCGCGAAGCGCTGGAGCGCCTTGATGATGACACCTTCGGTCTCTGTGAAAGCTGCGAAGAGGAGATCAGCGTCGAGCGTCTGCGTGCACGACCGGTGACAACCCTTTGCATCGACTGCAAAACCGAACAGGAGCGGCAGGAAAAGATCAGCTGAAACATTTTTGAGCTCGACCCTTTTAGCGGAGCAGCACCAGTGACTGGCGCTGCTCCGCTGCATTATTGAGATCGACTGCACCCTCATCGCAGGACACCGTCATGGGATCGACCGATCGTCGCCTGGCCCAACTGACTCTGCTCTCACAGTTGGGACAAGCGCTCAACTCAGCAACCAGCCTGCATTCTCTCTGCTCCTCGGTCAGCCGGATATTATTGGATTACAGCGACGCCAGCGGCGTCATTATCCGTCCGCGCCTCTACGGTGACCCACCGCCGAAACCCTGCTACTGCACCATGGCCGGCAAAGATCCAGCGCTGGAAATCTTTTTTCTGCAACAGGAAAGCCTTCTCAGCAGCGACGTCCTGCATCAAGGGCGCACCAAGCTGCACTACCCCTTGTCAAAAACCCGCAAACAGCAGTTTCCGGCGTCGGTATTTTCGCTGCCGTTGAAAATCCACGACCGAACCTTTGGCACCTTAAGCCTGCTTGGCGGCTCGCCGAAGGCTGGCGAACCTTTTACGCCCGAGCAGATGGAACTGTTTCTGAGCTGCGGCTTTCAGATCTCACAGACCTTTGAACAACTGGTCACGGTCGCCAGACTGCGGCAGGTTTCTGCCTCAGACTTCCGGCGCCTACAGGACCTGTCGCTGCTCTACCGGATCACCCAGCTGCTGCACAGCACCCTGGCGGCCAATGAACTCTTTCACCTCAGCCTGTCGCTGCTGGTTTCACCCGACGGTGGCGGCTTCCATCGGGCGATGCTGTTTATGGTGAATGAACGCGGCGGCACCATGCAGGGGATCCTCGGGGTCACCCGTGAGACTGCCGGCTGGCTGCTGCCGGATGGGTTGCCGCCGGTGAATTCGCAGAGCTTTCCGGTACCGGAAGATATCCAGCTCGCCCAGCGGGAGGCAGCGTTTTCACGCATGGTGATGCAGCAGCGCCTGCTGATGAACGACAGCGAAAGCTGCCTGGCACGTGCCGCCCGAAGTCAGAAACCACTGCTGATCAGCAAAGAGTTCGAAGCCCAGCGCGCGGCGGACTCTCCCTGCCGGCTGATGCATGTCGGCGACCATGCCTGCATCCCGCTGCTGAGCCGCGGCCGCACTCTCTGTGTGTTGGCAGTCGACAATGCCGAGAGTGATGAAACCATTGATGCCGAACGCTTGCGGTTTTTGGAAATGT
Source organism: Malonomonas sp. (assembly GCA_036526255.1). Classification (GTDB taxonomy): domain Bacteria; phylum Desulfobacterota; class Desulfuromonadia; order Desulfuromonadales; family Geopsychrobacteraceae; genus Malonomonas. Next base: position 93,382 of record DATCYW010000067.1, read on the forward strand.
TTGCCGGGCAGGCAGGCATTGCGCTGGACAACGCACAACTGCTGCAACGGGTCGAAGCAGCCCACCGCAACCTGCGCGAAACTCAGGAACAGCTGCTGCAGAAGGAGAAGCTGGCGACGATCGGGGAAATGTCGGCATCGATCGCTCACGAACTGAAAAACCCGCTGGTTTCAGTCGGCGGTTTTGCGCGGCGCCTGGCCAGCTCGCTCGACCAGGAGCATCCGGGACGACCATTCGCCGAGATTATCCAGCACGAGAGTGAGCGGCTGGAAAAGATGCTGGATGATATCCTCTCCTTCTCCAAGCGCCGACTGCTCTGCATCCGCGGCTATCAGCTGCCGACCGTGCTGGAAAAAGCGCTGCTGCTGGAAAAAGAGAACCTGCAGCGGGCCGCAATCAAACTTCATCTGGACATCGCCGCAGACCTGCCGCAGATGCAGGGGGACGCCGAACAACTGGAACAGGTGCTGATCAATCTGATTATCAATGCCAGTCAGGCGATGAAAAACGGCGGGGAACTTGACATCAGCTGCAGCCGCAGCCTGCTACGCGGGGAACCGGCGGTGCGGCTTGAAATCAGCGACACCGGCGGCGGAATCCCCCCTAAACTGATGAGGAATATCTTCAACCCCTTCTTCACCACCAAGGAAGAGGGGACCGGACTGGGGCTGCCGATCAGCCACCGCATCATCGAACACCATCAGGGGGAGATCGACGTTATCAACACGGCCCATGGGGCCTGCTTCAGCATCACCCTGCCGGTGCATCTGAACAGACGCACCGTCGATCCACTGCAACTGCGCAAAGCACACAAGACGCAAGACCTGAAACCATAAAAAAACGGAGCGGCATGGTTGCCGCTCCGTCATCAGTCAATCAGTTTTCTGCTGCGTGTTCGGCCAGGGCGCACGACGATCCTGACCTTGATATTTTCCCGGTTTCAGATAGTCACGCAACTTGTTGTGCCTTCCGCCAACATCGACCCAACCGTCCGTTCGCTTGAACTTACTGATCCTACCGGTCGCAATCAACACGTCAAGGACATCGTTGCTGACTTCACCCAGAGTTCCGTCCAGATAGATCACACTGATGGACATTGCTTTCACGCCAACTCCTTACACAAAAAGCCCAGGATTTACTGGCACCACAATAACCTGCAGGACAGAAAATTTCCAGCGCTATTGAAGCAGCCTAATTAGTCGCAAAACAGACCGAACAACTCCCCCCCAATCAATGGGAGTATATTTTTCACATTCTTTACCAGCCAGAGAAATGACGACTTTTTTCTTGACTATTAAACTGTCAATAAATTAAATTAGCGATCAACAAGTAATTCGTTACTTGGAAGCCCGGCGATACCCCCCCTCCATCGCCGGGCTTTACTTTTTCTAAAATACCGACCACACGAACCGAACCTTATCAGCGGCACAGATCCTTCCCTTCAGCCATCACGCAAAAACGGACCTCAAGGACTGACGACGGTCATCCGAATGCACGTCAGTAAATATTTGATTTGCAAAGCGGAGCGCGGGCAGGCATAATTAGCAATCGCCAATACTTATGCGTCTGCCGAGGAAACCATGAAACGACATCTGAACATCTGCATCAAGATCGAAGAAACCGTCGGCAAGATCTATCGCCAACTGGCGAAATCGCCGCTGATCTCTGGCGAGGTCTGTCGAACCCTGAACGAAATGGCTAATGACGAAGACGAGCACGCCAGCCAACTGCGTTTTGCGTTGCGCTTCCCGGACGGCTCTATGGTCTCAAGTGCGACCGAAATGCTACAGAAGGCACAGGACCTGCTGACCCAGGCTGAACATGTATTGAAGCAAACCAGCCAGAGGGAAATAACCGATCAGCAGGCGATAGAGATTGGTGTCAAGCTGGAGAGAAACTTTTGTCAGGCGCACATCGGCAACTCTTTTGATTTCAAAGACGCGCAACATAAAGCGATGTTTGCTGCCATGGCCCTCGCTGACGAAGCACACTGTCAGCGACTGCTCGATCTTCAGAAAAGACTCGCCATGACCTGAAACTAAAGCGCCAACAGATATCTTCTGTTGGCGCTTTTTCTTTTTACAAGTCCAACTGCACTTCCAGAGAAATCAGCAGATCCGCGGCAGCTGCTCACCGGCCAGCATTTCGATCGCCCGCATCCCGCCGATAAGGGTCTGCATCATCACCCGACCATTCGACGCAGCAACCACCTCGCCGATAATCGCCGCACCAACCCCTTCCGGTTGCTGACGCATCAGTTGCAGTGCAGCCTCGGCCCGATCCGCGGCAACAAACGCCAACAGTTTGCCTTCGTTGGCGACAAACAACGGGTCCAAACCCAAAATAGCACAAGCGCCGGCGACCGTTTCATTGATCGGCAGGTCGCTCTCCTGCAGACAGATATCAACCTGTGACTGCAGGGCGATCTCTTTCAGCGTTGTCGCCACGCCGCCACGGGTCGGATCACGCAGCACATGCACGTCGGCCCCAAATTCGAGCAGCAGTTTTTCGACCAGATGGTTCAGCGCCATGCTGTCACTGGCAATGTCGCTCTGCAGATCGAGCCCTTCGCGACTCGCCAGCACCGCCATGCCGTGATCACCGATGCTGCCGTTAATCAGAACTTTATCCCCCGGCTTGGCAGCGCTACCAACGATCCGCAGTTCGTGATCGAAAACACCGATCCCCGAGGTGTTGATGAAGATTTTATCCCCCTTACCGCGCGGCACCACTTTGGTGTCGCCAGTGACGATCTTCACCGCCGCCTTGTCGGCAGTAACTTTCATCGCCTGCAGCACCTCGCGCAACTCGCTCAGCAGCAATCCCTCTTCGAGAATCAGACCGACACTGATCGCCAGCGGCCTAGCGCCGCTCATCGCCAGATCGTTGACCGTGCCGTTGATGGCAAGATCGCCGATGTTGCCGCCGGGAAAGAAGATCGGATCGACGACGTAGGAATCGGTAGTAAAAGCCAGACGGCTGCTGGTGATCCCCTCAAGCACCGCGGCATCATTCTGGTCGCTCTGCGCCACCTGCGAGAGGGTCGGGATAATCAGCTCGTCGAGCAGCTGGTGACTGAGTTTGCCGCCGCTGCCGTGCCCAAGCAGAATGATGTCGTCCTTCAAAATAAACTCCTGATGTCAGGTAATGATTCCAGCCCACCGCAAAAGGCGGCTCAAAATGCCCCAGATGCAAGGCGTCCGAAGACTGAGAAGCGAGGCCTAGCAGCGCTAGGCCGCAGCGTCGAAGACGAAAAGAACGAAGCAGATGGGGTATTTTCAGCCGCCGTATTTGTATTCTGCTGCACAGGTGCCTTCGCTGCTCACCATACAGGCTCCCACCGGATTCTCCGGGGTACAGGCCTTGCGGAACAACGGACACTGCTTCGGCGTGATCTTCCCTTTGAGGATTTCTCCGCAAAGACAGCCGGCATGCTCTTTCGGCGCTTCAACGTCAGCTGGCAGCTGCACTTCGGCATCAAAGGCAGCGTAATCCGCACGGATCTGCAGACCACTAGACGGAATCACACCGATGCCGCGCCAGGCGGTATCACAAGCCTCGAACACCTCGGCGATCAATGCTTGTGCTTTTTTATTCCCCTGCGGCTTGACGATCCGCTGGTATTCATTCTCGACCTCGGCGCGCCCCTGCGCAACCTGCTGCGCCAACAGCTGAATACCACGCAACATATCGAGCGGCTCAAAACCGGTCACCACACAGGGCACCTTAAAGCTGTCGACCAGCGGCTGATAGGCCTCTGCACCGATCACCGCACTGACGTGGGCCGGGCAGATATAACCATCAACCTGTAGCTCCGGATCACTGGCCAGTGCCGCCATCGGTGTCGGCATGGTTTTATGGGCAGAGAGGACAAAGTAGTTTTTCAACCCGCGCCGCTTGGCCTCGACGATCGAACCGGCGATGGTCGGTGCGGTGGTTTCAAAACCGACACCGAGGAAGATGACTTTTTTCTCAGGATTTTTTTCAGCCAGCGCGACCGCATCCAGCGCCGAGTAGACGATTTTGATCTGCGCGCCGACCGCCTGCTCATGCAGCAGACTGCTAGTGGAACCGGGCACCCGGACCATATCGCCGAAGGTGGCGATGATGACGTCGGTCTGCCGGGCGTAGGCTACGGCGCGATCGACATAACCGATCGGCGTCACACAGACCGGACAGCCGGGGCCAGAAATCAGCCTGATCTGCGGCGGCAGCAGACTGCGGATGCCATGCTGGTAGATCGACATGGTGTGGGTGCCGCAGACCTCCATCAACGTCATCCGACCGGGGTAGTCGGCGACCTCTCTGGCGATGGCCGCCAGCAACCCTTTGGCCAGCTGCGGATCACGGAACTCGCTGGCGTACTTCATTCCGGAAACAACCCGGCATCGAGCACTTCGCGGAACACTTCAAGGGTTTTCAGCGCCTCCTCCGGATCGATCTTCTCGATGGCGAAACCGGCGTGCAAGAGCACGTAATCACCGACCACGACGTCATCGAGCATCATCAGGCTGCCCTCACGGCGCACGCCGTCAACTTCACAGATGGCGGTACTGTCAACGATTTCAGTTACTTTCATCGGCACAGCCAAGCACATAGCGTCACCTCTTTCCTGAATATTTTTTCGCGGACAGCTGCGCGCGCAGCCAGGCATACCACTTCTCCAGCCCTTCGGCGCTGTAGCAGGACAGCTCGATGATCTCGATTTCGGGATTTACCCGGCGGGCGTATTCACGGCATTTTTCCAGATCAAAGCGCAGGTACGGCAACAGGTCGAGCTTGTTGATCAACATCAGTTTGCTGGCGCGAAACATCTGCGGATATTTGAGCGGCTTGTCCTCCCCTTCGGTGATCGACAGCACCGCGACCTTGGCATCCTCGCCCAGATCGAAAGAAGCCGGACAGACCAGATTGCCGACGTTCTCGATCATCAGCACATCGGTTTTGCTCAGGTCGAAATGCTCAACGCCGTGACCGACCATATGCGCATCGAGATGACAACCGGCACCGGTGTTGATCTGATGCGCAGCTACGCCGGTGGCGGCGATGCGATCGGCGTCGTTGCTGGTCTGCTGATCCCCTTCGAGGACCGCGAACCCGAGTTCGTCTTTCAGATCTGTCAGGGTGGTTTCCAGAATGGTGGTTTTGCCGCTACCGGGCGAGCTGACCAGGTTCAGCACCAGCATCCCCTGCTGCTGGAACAGCGTCCGGTTGCGATTCGCCAGCCGGTTGTTCTTGGCCAGCAGATCCTCCTCGATGCTGATTTTTTTGCCCTTCGGCGCCTGATGATCATGGTCGTGATGATGGTGGTCAGTCGGCCCGCAGCCGCAGTCGATACACATGCTCAGTCGATCTCCATTTCTTTAACGCGTAATTCTTCGCCGGCGATAATTTGGCAGGCGGCACTGTCACAGTCGGGGCAGCAGGCGAGCAGCTCAGTCAACGGAAACTCACGACCACAATCGAGGCAACGCCCCTGCGCGGCGACCCGCTCGATCAACAGCTGCGCCCCTTCCAGCAGGGTGCCGCTGCTGCAGGCTTCAAAGCAGAACTCCAGCGCTTCCGGCACCACGCCGGCCAGACTGCCGATTTCGAGGGTGACCGAGAGGATTTTCTTCGCCTTTTGCTGCTGCGCAGTGCGTTCGACAATTTCGACAATGCTCTGGGTAATTCCGAGTTCGTGCAAAAAATTCCCTTTACAGAAATGTTAAAAAATGGCTGATATAAACAGCCATCCGGACAAAATGACACATTTCTCTCTGGCTGGTCACTATAGGTGTAAGGCCGACGAAAAATCAAGCTTGCGTCGTACGGTATACGTTATCCGGTGCGACAAATGTACCCAGAGGAAATGCCGATGCAAAGCGGAAAAATCTACGTTTGTGATGAAGAGCAGGGCGCACGCGACTTTCTGCAGAAAACCCTGCAACTGCAGGGGCATCAGGTGCTCTGCTTCGCACAAGGAGCCCAGCTGCTGCAGGCCCTGGAAGACCATAACGAAGAGCCCCCCGATCTGATTCTGAGTGACCTGCATCTGCCCGATATCGGCGGACTTGACCTGTTGCGGCAGATCAAACGCCAGCGCCCCACTCAGCATGTGGTGCTGATGAATGCCTGCGGCACGGTGCGCGGCGCCGTCGAGGCGATGAAACAGGGCGCCTACGATTACCTGCTCAAACCCTTCACTCCGACCGAACTGAACAACCTGGTCGACAAACTGATCGAACGCAACCGCCTGCTTTCGGAGAACCGCTCGCTGAAAGCGGAAATCCGCCGGCGCTTCGATCCGGAGCAGGTCGTCTTTAAAAGCCCCGCCTTCGGCGCGGTCTTCGAGCTGGCGAAAAAGGTCGCGCCGTCCGATGCCAGCATTCTGATCATGGGCGAGAGCGGCACCGGCAAAGAGATCATCTCCTCGACCATCCACTACAGCAGCGGCCGACGCGACCAGCGCTTTCTGACCATCAACTGCGCGGCGCTGACCGACACCCTGCTCGAAAGTCAACTGTTCGGTCACGTCAAGGGCGCCTTCACCGGCGCGATCGCCAGCCAGAACGGACTGATCGAAGAAGCCGAACGTGGCACGCTGTTTCTGGATGAAATCGGCGACATCAGCCCCAGCTTGCAGGCCAAACTGCTGCGGGTACTACAGGAGAAAGAGTTTATCCCGGTCGGCTCGACCAAAGTGCGCCGCGCCAACGTGCGCTTTATCGCCGCCACCAACAAGAACCTGCAGGATGAAGTGCACGCCGGGCGCTTTCGCCAGGATCTCTTCTACCGCCTGAACGTCGTCACCCTGCAGGTGCCGGCGCTGCGCAACCGCCCGGAAGACATCGAACCGCTGGCCAGACTGTTTATCGAGCGCTTCGCCGGACGCGGCAAACTGCAGCTGAGCAAAGAAGCCCTCAATCTCCTGCAGAGCTACAGCTGGCCGGGCAACGTCCGCGAGCTGGAAAATATTATCGAGATGGCCACCATCCTGGCCGATGACGGCGAGATCGACATCGCCCAGCTACCGACCAAACTGGCCACCGATCAGGTCACCCCGATGGCTCTGCCGCAGGCCGGGATGCCGCTGGAAGAGGTGGAAAAACTCTATATCGAACATATCTTTCGCGAAACCGGCGGCCACAAAATGCGCACCTCGCAGATTTTGAATATCGCCCGCCGGACCCTTGACCGCAAGCTGCTGCAGTACAATATTCACAAAGACGGCAACGCAACCGAGACAGAATGACACGTCCCGTATCATTCTGTCCGTATACGGTTTTTGCCAATCCCATAGCTATTCCAGCCACTTAGCGTATACACGCGACAATTCAACCAGTTAACTCCCCGCGCCCTGATCCGGGCACACTCCTTGCCCTTCGCCATCCGCTGATGTGCGGCGCCAAGCTGCGCACTTCACCTGCATTCAGGCCGGGGAGACAGCGACAGCCGTCCCTTCCGCCCGCATTCAAAGGTTCCGCCTAGGAGCCGCAAAAAGGAGAGAAGAGAGCCATGGCAAAGATCGTCATTGATCCAATCTCGCGCGTCGAAGGCCACATGAAGGTCGAAGCCGTCGTCGAGAACGGAGAGGTAAAAGAAGCAAAAAGCTCCGGCATGATGTACCGCGGGCTGGAGAACATCCTGATCGGGCGGGATCCACGCGACGCAGCACGCATCGTGCAACGCATCTGCGGCGTCTGCCCGACGTCACACGGCCTGGCCGCCGCCTTCGCCCTCGATGAAGCCTATGGCGTCAACGGGTCGATCACCGACAATGGCCGGATTCTGCGCAACCTGATTCAGGGTGCCAACTATGTCCAGTCGCACATCCTGCATTTTTACCAGCTCGGCGCCCTCGACTATGTCGACGTAGCCGCCTGCGCCGATTATACCGGTGGCGATCCCGACCTGACCAAGGTCAAGGATTTCATCGCCCGCGGCCACTTAGGCCCCTTCGTGCCGCGCTACGAAGGCGATTACCGACTGAGCAAAGAAGAGAACCTGACCGCGGTTGCCCACTACGTCAAAGCCCTCAACATGCGGCGCCTGGCCCATGAAGCGGTGGCGGTGTTCGGTGGCAAGATGCCGCACAATATGTCGATCGTCGCCGGTGGCGTCACCGCCGCGCCGACCATCGACAAGATCGCCGGCTTCATCTGGCGGATGGAGCAGCTGATCGACTTCATCAACAGCTGCTACCTGCCCGACGTCTTGATGGTCGCCGGTCGCTACAGCGACTACTTCGGCATCGGTGCCGGCTGCAAGCAGTTCATGTCGTTCGGCTGCTTCGACCTGGATACCGACCCCGACCTGACCAAGCGCCAGCGCTGGCTGCCGCAGGGGATCGTCAGCAGCGACCTGAAGCTGCGCCGCCTCGATCCGAACAAAATCACCGAAGAGGTGGCCAACAGCTGGTTTAAAGAGACCGGCCCGGTTCACCCCTACGACGGCCAGACTGACGTCGATCGCGAAAAAGCCGGCGCCTACAGCTGGATCAAGTCACCGCGTTACGACGGTGAAGTGATGGAAGTCGGCCCGCTGGCGCGGATGCTGGCCAGTTACGTCTCCGGCGACAAAGCGGTGCAGGGACTTGTCAACGGCGTGCTCGGCAAATTCAACGCCTCGCCCGACGCGCTCTTCTCGGTGCTCGGCCGCCACGCCTCACGTGCCATCGAAACCAAGCTGGTCGCCGAAAAGCTCAAAGAGTGGGCGCTTCAGCTGCAACCGGGCCAGCCGACCTTCACCGACTTCAACCTTGACGTCAACAGCCGCGGCATGGGCCTGCACGAAGCGCCGCGCGGCGCGCTGGGGCACTGGATCGTCGTCGAAGGCGGCAAGACCAAGAATTATCAAGCCGTGGTTCCGACCACCTGGAACGCCGGCCCGATGGACGCCAAAGGGCAACCGGGTCCGATCGAGCAGTCACTGATCGGCACCAAGGTCAAAGATGCGAAAAATCCGTTTGAACTGGTGCGGATTGTCCGCTCTTACGACCCTTGCCTGTCCTGCGCGGTGCATGTCGTCACCCCCAAAGGTGAAGACCTCGGCCGCTTTGTGGTCGGGGCAGAGTAATGCAGGCCGCAGCGCTCTACGTCGAAAAACGCGCTCCGCTGCTGGTGATGGCGGTCGGCAACATCCTGCGCATGGATGACGGCTTCGCCGACGCGGTCCTCAATCGGCTGGCCGAACTGGACCTGCCGGAGACGGTCGAGCTGTTCGATGCCGGCACCAGCGCCATCGACCTGATGGAAGTCTTCAACGATCGCGCCAAGCTGATCGTCATCGACGCAGTGCGCGGCGGACAGGCCCCCGGCACCCTCTACCGCTTCAGCCCGCAGGAGGTCGAAGACGGCGAGCTGCCGATGAACTCGCTGCATCAGGTCGGCCTGCTGGAGACCCTGAAACTTGGTGAGCTGGTCGATTGCAAACCGAAACAGACGGTAGTGATCGGCTGTCAGCCGGAAGTCACCGGGCTGGGGATCGGTCTGAGCGAGGCGGTCAACGCACAGCTGGAGCGCGCGACCGAACTGGTGCTGCAGGAAATCAACAACTATTTCGATTCAAATTTATAGGAGATACCGACTATGGCTCTTTCACGCCGTAATTTTCTCAAAACCTCTGCAGGTGCCGCCGCTGTGCTGGGCGTCAACCTGTTCGACAATCCGACCCTGCGCAGCGCCTTCGCCGCCGCCGTCCAGGAAACCCCGGTGGTCTGGCTGGCGTCCGGCTGCTGCAGTGGCTGTTCGGTTTCACTGCTGAACAGCCTGGCGCCACGCATTCAGGACATCCTGCTGGACCAGGTGCTGCCGGGTCACCACATCTCACTCAACTTTCACCCGACCGTCATGGCCGCCAGCGGCGACCTGGCGATGCAGGCGATGTACGACACCGAAGAGAAACCGTTCATCCTGGTGGTTGAAGGTTCGGTGATGACCGCCGATAACGGCATCATGTGCGAAATCGGCGAAAAAGACGGCCACGGCATCCACGGCAAAGACCACATCAAGCGAATGGGCAGCAAAGCCAAGGCGGTCATCGCCGTCGGCAGTTGCGCCTCCTATGGCGGCGTCAACAAGGCCAACATGAATCCGAGCGGTTCGATCGGCGTCAGCGAATTCTTTAAAAAGGAAGGGATCACCACCCCGACCATCAACCTGCCCGGCTGCGCCATCCACCCCGACTGGTTCGTCGGTACCCTGGCGGCAGTACTGCTCGGCGGCCCGGAATCGGTCAAGCTGGATAAAATCGGCCGCCCCGAAATGCACTACAAGAAGCTGATTCACGACAACTGCCCGCTGCGCGGCCAGTTTGACAAAGGCGTCTTCGCCGAAAAGTTCGGCGACGCAGGCTGCCTCTACAAGCTCGGCTGCAAGGGGCCGGTGGCGCACGCTAACTGCCCGGAGAAGAAATTCAACTCCGGCACCAACTGGTGCATCGAAAACGGCCACCCCTGCAACGGCTGCACCGAGCCCGAATACCCGTACGAAGGCAGCATGTGGGACACCGTGCCCTTGAGCACCGTGACGCCGCCGGCCAACTATCCTCCGGTCATCACCGACAACAAGCAAGCGATCGATGTCACCCCCGGCTACGCAGCGCTGGCTGGACTGGCCGCCGGGGTTGTCGGTACCAAGGTGATGGGCAAAAAAGCTGATTCCGCCAAGGAATAATTTTTTAGGAGGAGCAATCGATGAAACTCGATCGTAGAAAATTTCTGAAATTCGGCGCCGCCGCCGGTGGTGTCGCTGCCTGCAGCGTCGCCAGCCCGGTGCAGGCGCGCGACGAGCGGGAGCCGGATCCGAACTGGTACGGCATGCTCAATGACAGCACCCGCTGTATCGGCTGCAAAGCCTGTCAGGTGGCCTGCAAAATAGAGAACAAACTGCCGACCGAAAGCACCATCGGTGATGAACAGGCCTTCGGCACCCCGCTCTACGATTCACCGCGCGAGCTGTCGGAGCACACCTACACCCTGATCAAGATGCATCAGGATGAGTTCAGCAAAGAAACTACCTTTGTCAAAGAGCAGTGCATGCACTGCGTCGATCCGGCCTGCCAATCGGCCTGCATCGTCGGCGCACTGAAAAAACGCCCGAACGGCTCGGTCGAATACGACGCGGACCTGTGCATGGGCTGCCGCTACTGCATGGTCGCCTGCCCGTTCAGCGTGCCGCAGTTCGAATGGCACCGGGCAATCCCCTCGATCAAAAAATGCACCCTGTGCAGCGAAACCCGGCTGAAAAAGGGGGAACCGACCGCCTGTGCGACCGCCTGTCCGGCCGGGGCGATCAGCTTCGGCAAACGCGATGCGCTGCTCAAGCTGGCGCGCAAGCGGATCGAGGAAAAACCGGAGAACTACCTGAACCACATCTACGGCGAGAAAGAGGTCGGCGGCACCAATGTCCTCTATCTGACCAAGCCGAAAGTCCAGTTCGCCGGGCTCGGCCTGCCGGACTTTGACTACAAGGCGGTCTCCGGGCTGACCGAAAGTATCCAGCACCGGATTTTTCAGTACTTCATCCCGCCGATCGCCGTCTACAGCGTTCTGGGCGGTATCATGGCCTACAACCAGCGGCGCAAAAAGAACGCCGGCCAGACAGGAGGGGACGATGAATATTAAAGCGGCGCCACTGAAACAGAAATTCATCACCACCAACTTCTGGATCCTGATCTTCTTCATGGTGACCGGGGCGGGATTTGCCTATTTCCGCTTTTTCGAAGGCTTCGGCTCGGTCACCAACCTGAGCAAGGCCTACCCGTTCGGCATCTGGATCGCCTTTGACGTCGCCTGCGGCGTGGCGCTGGCGGCCGGCGGTTTCACCACCGCGGCGATCGTCGAGATCTTCGGCCGGGAAAAGTATCACGCGCTGGTGCGACCGGCGATCCTGACCGCCTTTATCGGTTACTTCCTGGTCGGGCTGGCGGTCTTCTTCGACCTCGGCAAGTACTACAACATCTGGCACGCGCTGGTGTACTGGAACGGCACCTCGGTGCTGTTCGAGGTGGCCTGGTGCGTCATGCTCTACCTGACCGTGCTGGGGATCGAGAACCTGCCGAACGTGGTTGAGCAGTTCAAGGGTAGCGTCCAGTTGCCCGGCGCGCTGGCCCGGTTCAATCAGCCGGTCGACTGGCTCTTAGGCAAAGCTGACTGGTTCTGCCGCAAGACCATGGCGTTTTTCGTCATCGCCGGGGTGGTGCTCTCGTTCGGTCACCAGTCGTCGCTGGGAACCATGATGCTGATCGCTCCCTATAAGCTGCATGACCTCTGGTACACGCCGCTGTCGCCGCTGCTGTTTCTGACCTCGGCGGTCTCGGTCGGCATCCCGATGGTCATCTTCGAAGGCACCCTGGCGACCAAGTTTTTCGGTCGCAAGCCGGAGACCGAACTGCTCGGCAGCTTCGCCAAGTACATCCCGCTGCTGCTCGGCACCTATCTGCTGCTGCGGATCGGCGACCTGGCCTACCGCGGCGTGCTGGCGCAGGCGTTTGACGGCAGCGTCCAGGGCAACGCTTTCCTGATTGAAATGGCGCTGTTCATTGTGCCTTATTTTGCGCTCAAGTCGAAGAGTGTTCGCTACAACGGCACCAAGCTGTTCCTCTGCGCCCTGTCGGTGATCTGCGCCGTGGTGCTGAACCGCTTCAACGTGTTTCTGATCGGCATGGACATGGGGCCGAACTGGAACTATTTTCCGTCGGTCGGTGAGTTTGCCATCACCTTCGCCTTTCTGGCACTCGGCGTGATGATGTACAAGATCGGCGTCAACTACCTGCCGATCATGGAAGAAGAACACTAGTTAAAAGCTGTCTGCGGCAGGGGGCCGATGTGCCCCCTGCCGCTGCCGGCCTAAATCCCCCATAAGCCCTGCATTGCTTGACCCTGAAATCAAAACTGACATATGATTTTCAAACCCAGACGCATTCCGTCACCGCTCGCCAAGCCTTTTTCCCTGCAGGTATCAGGTAAACTTCAAGCCATGGTCCCCTTTACTCCGCTGCCGGATCAGACCGAGCCACCACCCGATTCGCACTGGCGCGCCATGCAGCAGACCGAGGTGTTGCGCTTCGTACGCTCGCTGCTGCGCGCCTACGATGTGTTCGGGGCGCAGAACAAGCGCGGCCGAATTGTGCTGGATGCGCTGCAGGACGCCGCCGACCTGCTGCTTGAATTTCCGCCCGCGGTGCATTCGCCGAAGAAATTTCTGTTCCCCAACTGGGATCAGCTGTTCCGCTTCAAGCTGGATGAAAACATTCTGCTGCAGCCTGAAACCGCCGCGCCACCGCGGATCATTTTCGGCATGCACCCCTGCGACCTGCACGCGGTCAAAATTCTTGATGACTGCCTGTTCGAAGGCGAAACCGACAGCTCGTACCAGGCAAAACGGGAAGCGACGCTGCTGATCGGCGTCGACTGCACGCCGGATGAATACTGCTTCTGCACCAGCCTCGGCACCGACCGGATTGCCGCCGGCTTCGACCTGTTTCTGCACCGCCGGGACGACCTCTACCTGATTCAGACCGGCAGCGAACGTGGCCTGCAGCTGCTGAAAAACCACGCCCCGGAGACCTTCGCCGGCGCGGAAGAATCGCCGCTGCCGCTGCAGGTCAAGCAGTGCAGCAACCGGGTCAAGTTCCCGATTGAGTCGCTGCCGAGCCTGATGGAAGAAGCCTACGAGGATGATATCTGGCAGGAACTGGGGCATAACTGCCTCGGCTGCGGGTCCTGCACCCTGCTCTGTCCCAGCTGCTACTGCTTCAACGTGCAGGACAAGCTGGAAATCAACCTGCAGGAAGGGCAGCGGATCCGCACCTGGGATTCCTGTCAGTTCGACCAGTTCGCCAAGGTCGCCGACGGCGAAAACTTCCGTTCCAGCCAGGCCGACCGCCAGCGCCACCGCTTCTACCGCAAATATAAGTATCTGTGGGATAAACACCAACGCACCGCCTGCGTCGGCTGTGGGCGCTGCAGCCGCGAGTGCCTGGCGCAGATCGAGCCGGTCGAGGTGCTCAACCGGCTGTTCGCCGCTTCGCCGCAACCAGCAATCAGCAACCAACCGGGCAGTGAATATCAGCCGCAGATGGCGCGGGTGCTCGAAGTGCGCATCCTTTCAGAACAGGACCGGCTGTTCCGCCTGCAGCTGCCGCAAACGCTCGATTTTACCCCCGGCTGTTTTGTCGAACTATCGGTCTTCGGCCTGGGCGAAGCGCCGTTTTCCATCGCCTCAGCGCCGGATGGCGGTAAGCAGATCGAGATCGTCGTACGCAAGGCCGGCGCCCTGACCCAGGCGCTGCACCGCACCCGCGAGGGGGACAGCATCGGCATCCGCGGCCCCTTCGGCAGCGGCTATCCGTTAGCAAATATGGTCGGCAAAGACCTGCTGCTGATCGCCGGTGGCCGCGGGTTGCTGGCGATCCGCTCGCTGCTGCTGGCGGCGCTGCAACAGCGCCAACAGTTCGGCCGCATCACCCTGCTCTGCGGCGGCCGCAATATCGAATCGCTGATGTTCCCGCAGGATCTGCTCGACTGGCACCAGTCGGGCCTGCTCGACTGCCGGATCGCGGTCAAGGACAAGCACAACCATTGGGGGATCCCGGCGGTCGATGTCAGCTATCTGTTCAGAGATCTCGAGCTGAATCCACAACGGACCATCGCTGCCGTCTCCGGCCCGCCGGAAATGTACCGCCAGATCAACCCGCTGCTGTTCCGCATGGGGCTGGACGGGGAGGATATCTACCTGAACCTGGAACGGCACATGAAATGCGGCCTCGGCAAGTGCGGCAAATGCCAGATCAACAACATCTGCGTCTGCCAGTGCGGACCGATCTTCAGCTACAACAGCATCAAACATCTGGGCGAGGCGATTGAGCGATGAAGGTGAAGATCGGTCTGTTCGATTTCGCCGGCTGCGAAGGCTGCCAACTGACAGTGATGAATCTAGAGGAGGAGCTGCTGCAGGTACTGCAGCTGGTCGAGATCGTCGAATTTCGCGAGCTGATGTCCGAACGCGCCGAGCAGATCGAGATCGCCTTTGTTGAAGGCAGCATCTGCCGCCCCGGCGACCGTGAACGGCTGCAGCAGATCCGTGACCGCAGCCAGATTCTGGTGGCGCTCGGCAGCTGTGCCGATAACGGCGGCGTCAACGCGCTGGGCAGCGACCGGACCCCCGAAGTGCTGCGCCAGCAGGTCTACGGCAGTCAGCTGCCACACCTCTACACCGAAACGCCGCAGCCGCTCTCGGCGGTGGTCAAGGTTGATTACCGGATTCCCGGCTGCCCGATCGACGGTCGCGAGTTTCTCGCCGTACTGCAGGCGCTGCTGCTGAAACAGCAGCCAGAGCTGCCCAGCTTTGCCGTCTGTGTCGAATGCAAGCTGGCCGAATACCCCTGCAGCTTCGATTACGGCCAGGTCTGCCTCGGCCCGATAACCCGCGCCGGCTGCCGGGCGATCTGCATTGACGGCGGCGGCCACTGCCGCGGCTGCCGCGGCCTGATCGACAACCCGCGCACCTCCCCCTATCACCGGATTCTGGAACAGTACGGCTTAAGTATCGACGAGATTCTGGATCAGTACCGCACCTTCAATATCGGCGAGCAGGAGAGCGGCAAATGAGCCAGCGGATCAAACTCGACTATCTGACCCGGATTGAAGGGCACGCCCACCTGGTGATCGAGCGTAAAGCCGGCAAAGTGACCGGTTGCCGACTGGAAGTGGTCGAGACGCCGCGCTTTTTTGAGGCGCTGCTGCAGGGGCGTCACTACAGCGATGTCGCCACCATCGTCGCGCGGGTCTGCGGGGTCTGCTCCATCTCCCACACGCTGGCCTCGCTGATGGCGACCGAAGCTGCGCTGAAGATCGAGGTGCCGCCTGCCGCGCAGCTGTTGCGCCGGCTACTCAGCTACGGCGAGATCGTGCAGAGCCATCTGCTGCAGCTCTATTTTATGGCGGTCCCCGATTACTTAGGTGCGGCCAGCCTGTTTCAACTGCTCGACGCTCAGCCGGAGCTGGTGCGCCGGGCGCTGCGCCTGAAAAGGGTCGGCAACCGGATCTGTGAAGTGATCGGCGGCCGGCCGATCCATCCGGTCACGACCTGCCTGGGCGGTTTCTCGACGAAACCGGAAGTCGGTCAACTCAAACAGCTGCGTCAGGAACTGGTCGCCTCGCTGCCCGATCTGGAAGCGACCGTCGAGCTGTTCGCAGAATTCGAGTATCCGCAATTCAGTCGCCAGCGCGAAGCGATCAGCCTGCAGGCCAACGGCCGCTATCCGCTGCACGGCAGCATACTGACTTCGAGCAGCGGCGAAAGCTGCTCGGTCGCTGACTACCGCACACAGATTGAAGAGTACCTGCTGCCCCATTCGACCGCCAAGCTGGCGCGCAGTCGCAGCGGAAGCTACATGGTCGGTGCCCAGGCGCGCGTCCGTAACGGCGCCGGACACTTATCGCCGATGGCGAAAAAAGTCGCCGAAGCCCTGCAGCTGGAGCAATCCGGCAACAATCCATTTGAAAATCTCAAAGCACGACTGGTCGAGGTGATTCACTGTATCGAAGAGTCGCTGCATGTCATCGACGAACTGCTGCTGCACGGCATGCCGCGGATTAACAGCAACAGCACGCCGGTGGTCGGCGGCAGCGGAACGGCGGCGGTGGAAGCACCGCGCGGGCTGCTGTTTCACCGCTATGAATATGCCGCGGACGGTCTGTTACAACAGGCCGACTGCGTCATCCCGACCGCGCAGAATCTGGCCTCGATCGAAGCCGATATCCAACTGCTACTGCCGCAACTGCTCGATCAACCGGAAGAGCTGCTACGACAACAACTGGAGATGCTGATCCGCGCCTACGACCCCTGCCTGAGCTGTTCAACCCACCTGGTTAAGCTCGACCTGGCTTGATTATGACAAGGACCCAGCTCAGAATCATCGGCATCGGCAATCCCCTGATGGGGGACGACGGGCTCGGCATCGCCGTCATTGAACAGCTGCAGCAGCACCAGCTGCCACCCTGCGTAGAATTGATTGATGGCGGCTGCGGCGGCTTGAGCCTGGTGCCGCTGCTGACCGAATGCCGGCTGGCGATCATCATTGATGCGGCGGATTTTGGCGCCAATCCCGGCAGCATCAAAACCCTGACGACGGCCGATCTGAGCCAGATCCCTGCGCAAATCTTTCGCCCTTCCAGTCACCAGCCGGGGCTGGCTGACGTCCTTCAGTTGTTAAAAAAGCTGAACGAGTTACCGCAATTGACTATGTTTTTCATGCAGGTGGCGAATTGCCGGCAAGGTTACGGCCTGTCCGGACAGGTTCGTGCCGCACTTCCGGACCTGATCGCTGAAATTCGCCGCGTCATCCCGCCGACCGTCTGAACCCGCACAAGTAACTCGACTTTCCATTACCCCACAACAAGTTGGCGGCTAAGCATTTAATTGCAAAGGGTTTTACTCAACTAAAATAGACACACAGATAATCGTTGAATTACACATAAAGTGCCATTTCTTATTGCCTTAAGTTGAACTAAGCTGCTACCATTAGCCCTGTCCAACAAATTTCAATGTCAGGATGGGGGCTAAGGGAGTTCAACGAATGTCATCCGTAAATCAACGCAAATTCCGCTTGAAAATATTCCACAAAATGGCCCTGATCGGCCTGCTCGGACTGGCCGGCATGCTGGCCCTCGGCGGTATCGGCTACCTGTCGACCGACAGTATCGACGCGACCGCCTTAAGGGCACTGGACAGAAACGATGCAATCCGTCTGAATCTGGTCTCCAGCTACGACCAGGCGCTGGCCAGCGAAGGGCAGGCCCGCGAACTTAGCAACCTGAACCTGCGCCTGATCGAACTGCTGGACCTGGTCATCACCGGTCCGCACAAAGGGGTCAGCGAGCAGCAGATTTTGGCTGAGGCGCAAGGGCTGGTCAAAGAAGCCGCTATCATCCACAAAGTTCCAGGCGCCGACCGGCTGATTGCCGGAACCAAGAACAGCATCGGCACCGTCACCGTCAACAACTTCACCGATGTCGTCACCCTGCTCGAATTCGAGCTGCCGGAACTCTACAGCCTGAAGTCTGACAAAATCGGTTTCAGCCAGCGGCAGGGTGAAATCGCCCTCTCGATGGCCAAAATGTACTATTTCATCTCACGCAACCTGCAGGAACTTGCCGACAACAGCCTGGCTGAGGTCGCGACCACTAAAGGGCTTCTGAGTGCGGCTCTGCAGGACGCCGATGCCGAAATGGCAAAAACCCGGCAGAACCTGAACGCTACAGCGAATCAGGCGGCAATCAGCCTGCTGCTGGTATTGGTTCTGACCCTGCTCGTTCTCGGCAGCATCTTTGCGCTCTTTGCCCGCAGCATCACCAGTCCACTGCATGATACGGTCACCATGGCCAGAGCTCTGGGTGCCGGCCGCGTTTCCGCCCGGCTTCGGATAGCTGAACGGGGCGATGAATTCGGCACCATGGCTCGCGAGCTCAACGCGTTTGCCGACAGCCTGGAGCATGAGGTTGTCGATGCGATGCTTAAACTGGCGGAGGGCGATTTCAATCTGGACATCCATCCCAAAGATGCGCAGGATCTGGTTCGCTCGACGCTGCAGAAAACCGCCAACAAACTCAGCGACACTCTGGATGAAATTCTCTCGGCCAGCGATCAGATTGCCAACGGCAGTGAACAGGTCGCCGACAGCGCGCAACAGCTTTCGCACGGAGCCAGCACCTCTGCGGCAGCGCTGGAAGAGATCAGCGCCTCAATGAACGAAATGGCCACCCAGATCCATCAGAGCGCCGGCAACGCTGATGCCGCCAACCAGTTTTCGACCGAAGCCAAACTGGCGGCGGAATCGGGCAACAGCAAAATGACCGAGATGGTCAAGGCGATGGTTGAAATCAAAGCTGCTGGCCAGAACATCGGCAAAATCATCAAAGCAATTGACGAAATCGCCTTTCAGACCAACCTATTGGCGCTTAACGCCGCAGTTGAGGCTGCCCGCGCCGGCCAACATGGCAAAGGCTTCGCCGTGGTCGCCGAGGAGGTCCGCAATCTGGCAGCCCGCAGCGCCAAAGCGGCCAGCGAAACCACGGCTCTGATTCAGTCCTCAGTCGATAAGACTGAAAAAGGGGTGCAGATCGCCGACGAAACAGCTCGCTCGCTGGCGACGATTGTCGGCGGCATCACCAAGGTCTCTGATCTGGTCGACGAGATCGCCGCCGCCGGCAAAGAACAGGCGACCGGCATTACCCAGGTCAACATCGGTCTCGGCCAGATCGACCAGGTCATTCAGTCCAACACTGCCAGCGCCGAGGAGAGCGCTGCGACCAGTGAACAGCTTTCCGCACAGGCCGCCAGACTGAACGAGCTGCTGGCGCACTTCAACTTGAAATCCGTTCAAGCAGCAGATCAGAAACCTTTCCAGCAGAGCATCGGCTGGAGCAACCTCTGACCTTCCCGCAGCCCGCTGCCAGCCCCTGTATACGGCAGCAACATTGATTGTCTTTTTTTTCGCCGCGGTGTATGTTGTGCTCTTCGAAGAAACCTGACTTATTCGACTTGACCATATAAGGAGGAGCTAGATGTTTGGATTGGGTACACAAGAGCTGCTGATTATCCTGGTACTGGTGATGATTGTCTTTGGCGCCGGCAAACTGCCCCAGGTTGGCAGTGCCCTCGGCAAGGGGCTGCGTAACTTCAAAAAAGGGGTGAACGACGCCGATGCCGAAGAGGAAGAGATCGAAGAAGCCAAAGTAGAAAAGATCGAGAATCAGGACGACAAGAAAAAAGACGCCTGAGTCCCCCTGACCCATCAGTCGCAAAAAAGGAGCAGCCTTAAGTGGTCTGCTCCTTTTTAAGTTTCAGGGGCGGCAACAAAGATTAGCCACCGATACCGTGCATCCGCCGCTTGCCGGGTGTATAGTCCGCATCACGCAAGCCATGTCGCTCCGGCTTATCGAGAACCGACTTCCCCAGCAGTTCAGCCAACCTTTCATCACTACACCCCTGCCGCAGAATCGACAGCAGATCGACCTCCTGCTGTGACAACAAACAGGGGCGTAACTGACCGTCGGCAGTCAGACGCAGGCGGTTACAGCCACCGCAAAAATGCTCCGAAACGGCCGGGATAATGCCGACAGTTCCCTGCGCCCCCTGCAGCCGATAGATCTGCGCCGGGCCGACAATCCCCTTGCTGTCCTCTGCCACCAGCGGCGCCAGCTGCTGCAGATCGGCCTGAATACGACTGGCGGAGTAGAGCTGTTCCGGGGTATATTCCAGCCCGGAGCTGACCGGCATGAACTCGATAAACCGCACCTGCCAGGGGTGCGAATAGGTCAAGCGGCCAAAATCGGTAATCTCATCGGCATTGACGCCGAGTATCGGCACCATGTTGATTTTGATCGGCGTCAATCCGGCCTTTTCTGCGGCCTCGATCCCAAGCAGGACCTGATCAAGCCCTTCGCGGCGGGTAATTTCGGCAAAGCGTTGCGGCTGCAGACTGTCGAGGCTGATATTGACCCGCGACAAACCCGCCTGCTTCAGAGCGACGGCGTTATCGGCCAAGAGCAGACCGTTGGTGGTCAGGGTGACTTCCGGACGTTGTGGCAGCTGACAGAGCGCGGCGATAAAACCGATCAAGCCCTTGCGTACCAGCGGCTCACCACCGGTGAGACGAATCTTGCGCACCCCCAGCTCGACGGCAATGCGCGCCACGCGCAGCAGCTCTTCATAGCTGAGCACTGCCTGATGGCCCACTGACGGCACCCCCTGCTCCGGCATACAGTAACGACAACGCAGGTTACAGCGATCAGTGACCGAAATCCGCAGGTAATCGATTTTTCGTAAAAAAGAATCGCGCAAAGTGATCATCCAGATTTCTGCCGGCACCGAGTTGCCCGCCGGCCTGGCTGGTTTAAAACTGAGCGGGGCAACGCATGCGCCGCCCCATCAGCTGATCACTATAGCTTTTTTCTCCGGCAGGAACAACTATCCAGGCGGGGTATCTTTCGGTAAACGGGACTCGAAGGTCCGCTTCTCCACGGCACAACGATACGCTTCCTGGGCAGTGATGACCCCCTCATCCAGCAGTTTCATCAGGTGGCTGTCCATCAGCTGCATCCCCTCGCCCCGCGCGGTCTGAATAATTGATGGAATCTGAAAGGTTTTCCCCTCGCGGATCAGGTTACCGATCGCCGCGTTGCCAAGCATGATCTCCAGCGCGGCCACTCGCCCTTTGCCATCGGCGGTTTTCAACAGCTGCTGACAGACCACCCCCTTGAGACTCTCACCAAGCATACTGCGGATCTGCTCCTGGGCATCGGTCGGAAAAACGTCAATAATCCGGTCGATGGTCTTTGGTGCCGAATTGGTGTGCAGGGTGCCAAACACCAGGTGGCCGGTTTCGGCGGCACTCATCGCCAGCTCGATGGTTTCCAGATCGCGCATCTCGCCGACCAGAATGACATCAGGATCTTCCCGCAGGGCCGCCTTCAGCGCGCTGCCGAAAGACTTACTGTGGGTGCCGATCTGGCGCTGATTCATCAGCGATTTTTTGTTCGGATGGATAAATTCGAGCGGATCTTCCAGGGTCAGGATATGCTCGCTGCGGGTGCTGTTAATAAGATCGATCATCGCCGCCATGGTGGTCGACTTGCCGCTGCCGGTCGGCCCGGTGACCAGCACCAGCCCCTTTTTGAAGCGGGTCATCTTACGCACCCCCTCCGGCAACTTCAGCTGATCGGCGCTGAGAATTTCACTGGGGATAATCCGGAACACCGCGGCCATCCCCCGATGGGTATCAAGAATGTTACCCCGAAAGCGGGCCACTCCGGGGATCGAATAGGCAAAATCGAGGTCGCGGGTCCTCTCAAAGTTTTCAATCTGCTCTTCATCAAGAATCTCGTAAAGCAGCGCCTTGACCTGCTCGTTGGTCAGATCTGGAGACTTGATCCTGGCCATCTCGCCATGTAAGCGGAAAATCGGCGGCGCGCCGGTAGAAAGATGCAGGTCACTGGCACCTTGCTGTTGCTGCATCTTGAAAAGTGCATCGATTTTTGCCATTCTGTCGCTCCTCAACAAGCACAAAGATTAAGATTTTTTTATAGTGCCAGCCATGCCTGCAGCTGTCAAGGGAACTTGGCGAGCAATCTCGCGAAATGGACCTTGTCCGTGCCTCATGCGCTATGTTAATCTGCAAATGTTACAACGCAAACAAATCAAGTTTAACGGAGAGAAAGATGAGTAAAGCACTGGGACTTATGTCGGGCGGATTGGACAGCACATTAGCCGCAATGACACTGATGCGTCAGGGCATTGAGGTAACCGGCATCTCTTTTGTCACCCCCTTTTTCGGCGCGGAAAAAGCTAAAACCGCCGCCGGGCTTATTGGCTTCCCGCTGATCATTCAGGAGATCAGCGACATCCACCTGGAGATGGTCAAAAAGCCGACCTACGGCTATGGGCGCAACATGAACCCCTGCATCGACTGTCACGCGATGATGTTTCGACTGGCAGGCGAAATCATGGAAAAAGAGGGGTTTGATTTTCTCTTTTCCGGCGAAGTGCTCGGCCAGCGACCGATGAGCCAGAACGCCAACGCCCTCTGTTCGGTCGCCAAACATTCCGGTTATCCCCAGCGGGTACTGCGCCCGCTGTCGGCCAAACTGCTGCCGATTACAGCGATGGAAGAGAGTGGATTGGTCGACCGGGAAAAGCTCCTCGACTTTCAGGGGCGCTCACGGAAACCACAGCAAGCCCTGGCGGTGCAATGGGACTATCCGGACTTCCCGTCGAGCGGCGGTGGTTGTCTGTTGACCGAAGAAGGCTTCTCCAACCAGTTGCGCGACCTGCTGCAGAACAACCAGCTGGCCACCTCGCATGACGTGGAGCTGCTCAAGGCTGGTCGGCAATTCCGGCTGTCGCCGACCAGCAAACTTATTCTTGGCAGACATCAAGCTAACAATGACCGCATCCAGCAGCTGGCAAAAGGCACGCAGCTGAAGCTGCGCTGCCGCAACTTCAACGGTCCACTGGGGCTCTTCTGCGGCGAACAGACCGAGCAATCCCTGCAGATGGCCGCAGCCATCCTCGCCTCTTACGGCAAGGGGAAAGATGAAGCAGAGGTCGAGGTGCTGTTCAATAATGACGACCAGGACTTCGCCATCAAGGTCGCCCCCATGCCGCGTGCTGCGTCACGGGAACTGCTACTGGCGTAAACTACTGCAAAGCAAAAAAAAGCCCCTCCGGAAATCGACTTCCGGAGGGGCTTTTGCGTTACATCAGCGTGGGCTGAACTTACATCATGCCGCCCATGCCGCCCATGCCGCCCATGCCGCCAGGCATACCGCCAGGCATGCCACCAGCGTCTTCAGATGGCTTTTCAGCGATCATCGCTTCGGTGGTCAACATCAGACCGGCAACCGAAGCAGCATTCTGCAGCGCACTACGGGTTACCTTGGTCGGATCGAGGATACCGGCTTCGAGCATGTCGCAGTAAACGTCAGCAGCAGCGTTAAAACCGAATGCGCCTTCGCCATTACGAACCTTATCAGCAACGATCGCGCCTTCATGACCGGCATTGATAGCGATCTGACGCAGCGGCGCTTCCAGAGCACGCAGCACCAGGTCACGACCAAACTTCTGCTCGCCATCCAGCTCCATAGCGACAAGATCCTTGAGGATACGGATGTAAGCGACGCCGCCGCCAGGCACGATGCCCTCTTCGACTGCAGCGCGAGTCGCATGCAGAGCATCTTCAACGCGGGCTTTCTTTTCCTTCATTTCGGTTTCGGTCGCAGCTCCGACCTTAACAACCGCAACGCCACCGACCAACTTGGCCAGACGCTCCTGCAGTTTTTCACGGTCGTAATCGCTGCTGGTCTCTTCGATCTGGGCACGGATCACCTTGACGCGACCTTCGATGGCAACTTCTTCGCCAGCGCCATCAATGATGGTGGTGTTGTCCTTATCGACGACGATCCGCTTGGCGCTGCCGAGCATGTCGAGGGTGGCGTTCTCTAGTTTGAAGCCGACTTCTTCAGAAATCAGCTGGCCACCGGTCAGGGTTGCGATGTCTTCGAGCATGGCCTTACGACGATCGCCGAAGCCCGGAGCCTTAACAGCACAAACGTTGATGGTGCCACGCAGCTTGTTGACAACCAGAGTTGCCAGAGCTTCGCCATCGAGATCTTCCGAGATGATCATCAGCGGGCGGCCTTGCTTGGCAACCGGCTCAAGAACGGGGAGCAGATCCTTCATGGTGCTGATCTTCTTGTCGTAGATCAGGATCAGCGCGTCTTCGAGAACGCATTCCATCCGCTCAGCGTCAGAGACGAAGTACGGGGAGAGGTAACCGCGGTCGAACTGCATCCCTTCGACGGTCTCGAGACTGGTATCCATCGACTTGGCTTCTTCGACGGTGATAACGCCTTCTTTACCGACTTTTTCCATCGCTTCAGCGATGATGTTGCCGATGGTCTCGTCGCTGTTAGCCGAAATGGTCCCGACCTGAGCAATTTCCTTGTGATCAGCAACCGGCTTGGAAAGTCTTGCCAGCGCTTCTACGGCAACAATAACGGCCTTGTCGATGCCGCGCTTGATTTCCATCGGGTTGTGACCCGCGGTGACCAGCTTGACGCCGTCCTGATAGATGGCTTGAGCAAGCACGGTCGCAGTAGTGGTGCCGTCACCGGCCACGTCAGACGTCTTGGAAGCGACTTCTTTGACCAGCTGTGCACCCATGTTTTCGAACTTGTCTTCCAGTTCGATCTCCTTGGCGACGGTGACGCCGTCCTTGGTGATCAGCGGAGCGCCGTAGGACTTGTCGATAACAACGTTGCGCCCTTTCGGTCCGAGGGTCACTTTAACAGCGTTGGCCAGTGCGTTGACCCCGGCAAGAATGCTGCCGCGTGCTTCGGTAGAAAATTTAATCTCTTTTGCCATGATACGTATATCCTCCGTAAATTATTTGTCGAAACAGTCGAACCGCTGATTACTTCTCTACAACACCCAGAATATCGTCTTCACGCATGATCAGATATTCCACGCCATCAACCTTGATCTCGCTGCCAGCGTACTTGCCGAACAGCACCAGATCGCCCGGCTTCACGTCGAGAGGCAGAACTTTACCTTCCGGAGTCACTTTGCCCTTGCCAGCGGCAATAACTTTACCCTCCTGAGGTTTTTCCTTGGAGACGGTGTCTGGAATGATGATGCCACCCTTGGTGGTTTTTTCCTCTTCAATACGCTCTACGATGATGCGATCCTGCAATGGTCTGATGTTCATGATAGTGATCCTTTCGCTTTCAATGTGTGGCCCCTGTCGAGGCTGTTACTATTTCGGTAAACCAAAGGGCGATACCTGCCGATTGCCAGTTAGCCGGATCCGCAGGTCTCATCTTACAACTTGTTAGCACTCTGTCGATTCGAGTGCCAACAGCGAAGACAATAATAATCTGCCGCAGATGATTGTCAAGATTTTTCTTAATGGAGAAAAAACAGATGGCGGCCGCTTGCGTCAGCCACCAAAGAGGGCCCGAAGCAGCTGATCGGCCAGTTCGGTCGAAATCTTTTCCGCCAGTTTACTGCGCTCTACCGACAATGCGGAATAATCATTTTCATAAAAAGTTTCAACTGGCAGCGTCAGCTCAAGAGTCGCTTTTGACTGTCCCGGCTGATACAGCCGAACCCGGCTGCGCGCCTTAATGTCGGTCACAGTGCTGCCGACGTCTTCAACATAGGCGTAAATCTCGCCGACCAGATATTCGCGTTCAGCCAGCCATGCCGGATCGATCTGCCTGATCCCCTGCTTGAGAATCACGAAATCATGACCCTGGCCCGCGCCAGCCTGATTGAGCCGATCAACAAAACGGTTAAACACGAGCGCCGAGACCTCTTCCGGCACCATGATTGTGTCAAAAGGAACCACATAAAGCACCGGTGACAGCAGACGCGCCTGCGGCCCCGGGCTGACCGAACGCGGCACCGACGGCCCAGAACAAGCCAGCAGCGACAAAATAAAAACCGTCATGAACAGATACTTCATCTTCGCACCCCTGATCGTGCCGTCCCTTGTGACATTCATACCCCGGCGGAGTATGCCATGACTTGCCGACGAGCCAAAGAATAAATACACTGACTGAAGACCACCAAAAGGCCAGCCAAGTTAAATCTGACTAAATTTAACCCGCTGGGAAAAAACCACTTTTTCCGCTTAATACAACCAGAGAACTTAAGTTCAACCCTCTGAAGCAAATAGACTTTTACTGAAATTTAAGGCATTTCACTATGGATAAACCTTTTTACCGTCGATAAAATTAGGATTGACATTTTCTACCACGCAGGCTATACGAAGCGGATATAAAACCCTTTTTTATTTTGTCCCCATGCGAGACGTTATGGAATTCAACATCGGCGTAAAAATAAAAGCCCTGCGCAAAGAGAGAAAACTAACCCTGCAGGATGTGGCGACAGAAACCGGCTTTTCTCCGGCGCTGATCTCGCAGATCGAAAATAACAACGTCTCTCCACCGATCGCGACACTGTCAAAAATTGCCCGCTTCTTCGATGTCAAAATGAGCTTCTTCTTTGAAGAGGGGGAAGGTGCCACCCGCTATGAAATCGTCCGACACGACGAGCGCCGCGTCGTCAGCCGGGTCATCTCCAAAGACGGCACCGGTCACGGCTATACCTACGAGACCCTCTCCTACCGGAAAAAGAACAAAAAAATGGAGCCGTTTCTGCTGACCGTCACTGAACGGGCGGCGGAAGAAACCCTCTACAATCACGAAGGGGAAGAATTTCTGCTGATCCTCAGTGGCAGTGCGGAAATCATCCTTGACGATGAACGCTTTGTTCTCGAACAGGGGGATGCCGCCTACTTCGATTCAACCGTCAAGCATCGCCTGCTTTCCAAGGACGGCAAAACGGTTCAGGTCCTGGCGGTTGTTACCCGCTGACAGCAGCGCACGAGCCAATAACAACTCACTCCAGCATTCAAATACAGGTCATCGATTCAAGCTATCATTTACCAATATCCAATAATGCATGGCACAGAGGAAGGATTCACCTATGAGCAGTTTCGAAAAGAAATCTCTCGCCGACTGGGAAGTCCTAGCGAAAAAAGAGAAGAAGATTGAGGATCTCAGCAACTTCAAGTGGGATACCCCGGAAGGGATCGCCGTTAAGCCGCTCTACACCGCGGCCGACATTGCCGGGCTGGAAACCACCGACACCTTGCCTGGCCTCGCTCCCTTTGTGCGTGGCCCGATGGCGACCATGTATGCCGGCCGCCCCTGGACAGTCCGTCAGTACGCCGGTTTCTCCACTGCCGAAGAATCGAACGCCTTCTATAAGCGCAATCTGGCTGCCGGCCAGCAAGGGTTATCGGTCGCCTTCGACCTGGCAACCCACCGCGGCTACGACTCTGACCATCCGCGGGTGGTCGGTGATGTCGGTAAAGCCGGTGTTGCCATCGACTCGGTTGAGGACATGAAAATCCTCTTTGGCGACATCCCCCTCGATAAAGTCTCTGTGTCGATGACCATGAACGGTGCCGTACTGCCGATTCTGGCCAACTACATCGTCGCTGCCGAAGAACAGGGTGTCAGCCAAGAGAAACTGGCCGGAACCATCCAGAACGACATCCTCAAAGAGTTCATGGTCCGCAACACCTATATTTATCCACCAGCACCCTCAATGCGCATCATCGGCGACATTATCGAGTACACCAGCCAGAAGATGCCAAAGTTCAACTCGATCTCGATCTCCGGCTACCATATCCAGGAAGCCGGCGCCAACAACGCGCTGGAGCTGGCCTTCACCCTGGCTGACGGCATCGAGTACGTACGCGCCGCCATCGATAAAGGGCTGGATGTTGAT
This sequence comes from Malonomonas sp., assembly GCA_036526255.1. Taxonomy (GTDB): domain Bacteria; phylum Desulfobacterota; class Desulfuromonadia; order Desulfuromonadales; family Geopsychrobacteraceae; genus Malonomonas. Next base: position 121,227 of record DATCYW010000067.1, read on the forward strand.
TCCTTCGCACCACGGCTCTCCTTCTTCTTCGCCATCGGCATGAACTTCTTCATGGAAGCCTCCAAGCTGCGCGCCGCCCGCTATCTCTGGGCCAAGCTGATGGCCGAATTCAAGCCAAAGAACCCCAAGTCATCGATGCTGCGGACCCACTGCCAAACCAGCGGCTGGTCGCTGACCGAGCAGGACCCCTACAACAACGTCATCCGCACGACCCTCGAGGCACTTGCCGCAGTGCTCGGCGGCACCCAGTCGCTGCACACCAACGCACTTGACGAAGCGATCGCCCTGCCGACCGACCACAGCGCCCGCATAGCCCGCAACACCCAGCTGGTTATCCAGGAAGAATCTGGCGTCTGCAACGTCGTCGACCCGCTCGGTGGCTCCTACTATGTCGAATCCCTGACCAACTCGTTGATCGAAGAAGCACAGAAGATCCTCGATGAAATCGAAGGGCTGGGCGGCATGACCAAGGCGATCGAATCGGGGATGCCGAAACTGCGCATCGAAGAGTCGGCCGCCAAAAAACAGGCTGCGATCGATTCCGGCCGCGACGTGATCGTCGGCGTCAACAAATACAAGTTGGCCAAGGAAGACCCGATTGAGGTACTCGACGTCGACAACGCCGCCGTACGCGAATCACAGATTGCCCGTCTCAACAAAATGCGCGGTGAGCGCGACGAGACCGCCTGCCAGAAGGCCCTTGACGCCATCACCGCCGCCTGCGAAAGTGGCGGCGGCAACCTGCTCGACCTGAGCGTAAAAGCCGCCCGCCTGCGTGCCTCGGTCGGCGAAATCTCAGACGCCATGGAAAAAACCTTCGGCCGCCACAAAGCCGAAATCAGACTGGTTTCGGGGGCCTATCGATCGATCGTGGAAAGTGACACAAACTTTATCGAGCTGAATGCCCGCATTGAGGAATTTGCCGCTAAAGAGGGGCGCCGACCACGGATTCTGATTGCCAAAATGGGGCAGGACGGACACGATCGCGGCGCTAAAGTGGTCGCCACCGCCTACGCGGATGTCGGTTTTGATGTCGATGTCGGGCCGCTGTTCCAGACCCCGGAAGAGGCCGCCAAAATGGCCGTTGAGAACGACGTCCACGTGGTCGGCGTTTCCAGCCTGGCCGCCGGACACAAAACCCTGGTCCCACAGCTGGTTGCCGAGTTGAAAAAGCTGGGAGCAGAGGATATTGCCGTCGTCTGTGGCGGGGTGATCCCGCGTCAGGATTACGACGCCCTCTACGCTGCCGGTGCGGCAAAAATCTTCGGTCCGGGCACACCGATCACCGTTTCGGCCAACCAGACCCTCGATGCAATCGAAGGAAAATAACCGCTTCAATTGACAACCAGAGGGCGAGCCAAGCGGCTCGCCCTTTTTTTCACAGCAGACAGGTCACTTTTTGAGCAACACAGCAGTCATTGCCGAAGGCGTCAGACAGGGCAACATCCGCGCACTGGCCAAAGCCATCACCCTGATCGAAAGCCGCAACCCCGACCACTGGCCAGCAGCGGGCAACCTGCTTGACACCCTGCTGCCCGACACTGGCAACTCGATCCGAATCGGCATCTCCGGGGTTCCCGGGGTCGGTAAAAGCACCTTCATCGAAGCTTTCGGCATGTACCTGCTTCGCCAGGGGCACAAAGTCGCCATCCTCGCCGTCGACCCCTCTTCGCAACTGTCCGGCGGCTCGATCCTAGGCGACAAAACCCGCATGGAAGAACTTTCCCGCGAGCAGAACGCCTTTATCCGCCCATCACCTACCGGTGATACCCTCGGCGGCGTTGCCCGCAAGACCCGCGAAACCATGCTGCTCTGTGAAGCGGCTGGCTACGATGTGATCATCGTCGAGACCGTCGGGGTCGGCCAATCGGAAATCACCGTCGCCTCGATGGTCGACTTCTTTCTGTTGCTGCAACTGCCGAATGCCGGCGACGAATTGCAGGGGATCAAAAAAGGGGTGATGGAAATTGCCGATGCCATCCTGATCAACAAGGCCGAAGGGGAAAACCGCCCCAAAGCCGAACTGGCGCGTCGGCAGTATGTCAACGCCCTGCATATGGTCAAACCGAAAAGCAGCTACTGGCAGGTCCCGGCGCTGCTCTGCAGCGCACTGCACAATCAGGGGATCGCTGAAGTCTGGCAGACTATCTGCGACTTTACCGCTGCAGCAAAACAGCACAATGAGTTTGACAATAAACGGCGCCTGCAGGCCAGCGACTGGATGTGGACCCTGGTTCAGGAAGACCTGAAAGACCTGTTCATCCGCAACAAGAATGTCGCCGCTCTGCTCGACCAGGTTCAAGCCGGGGTCAGTCAGGGAATCACCTCACCAGGCGCAGCGGCACGCCGGCTGATCGAAACCTTTAAACGCAGTCATTAACCTTACGACTCTAATACACGGGGGCAAACATTATGACCGACAAAATTAACCACATCGGCATTGCAGTTAAAAACCTGGAGACATCAATTCCATTCTATCGCGATCAACTGGGGATGGAGTTCGAGGGCACCGAAGAGGTTGCTGAACAGAAAGTCCGCGTGGCCTTTCTGAAGGTTGGCGACAGCCGTATCGAGCTGCTTGAACCGACCTCAGCCGATTCGCCGGTGGCAAAGTTTCTGGAAAAAAATGGCGAAGGGATCCATCATCTGGCTTATGAGGTTGCCGATATTGCCACTGCTCTTGCTGCAATGAAGGAAAAAGGGGTACGCTTGATTGATGAGCAGCCACGCCAGGGGGCACACGGCAGCCTGATCGCTTTCCTGCACCCGAAAGCGACCGGCGGCGTGCTTACGGAAATCTGCCAAGCCACACACTAGGAAGACACCAAAGTAACAACGTTCTATCAGGTATTCAATAACAATTTCGGAATGTTACAAATTGTTAAATTTATTTATATTGACTTGATGCGGGAGGAAAATATAATTGCCTCGATTCTGACGCTGATGACCATTCAGAAAGCGGGCAACAGCTAAAGGAAACCGACATGTCAGTCTGCAAATGGATCACACTGAGTTTTTTCGGGATTTTGCTTAGCCTGCCACTTTCTGCAGCGGCGCTGCAGAAAGCTGAAACCTTTCCGGAACTCACCGGCGAGACACTTACAGGCGCAGAATTCGACCTGGCAAGCCTGAAGGGTGAGCCGATCCTGTTGAAAGTCGGGACGTCATGGTGTGGCACCTGCCGTGAGCAGACGAAGTCAATAAGTAAACTGAGCGACTTCATGACAGAAAACGGCATCCGCTATGTTGATGTTTTTGTTCAGGAGAGTCAGGCAACAGTTGAGAAGTATTTTAAAAAGAACAATTACCAGTTACCCGAAATTGTTCTCCTTGACCGCGGAGCAATTGCTAAAAAGCTGAATATCTACCTAATTCCGCGGATCATCCTGATTGACAAGAACTTCAAGGTCTACCGCGATGGTGACACCATCAGCGAAAAGTCACTGAAAAAGGAATTACAGCAGATGCTGGCAGCAGAGCAGTAACTAGCGCGCAACAACAGATCAGGCTGTGGTTCAAAAACGACAGTTGATTGTTGCAACAAAACTACAAACGCGCTGCTGCAAAAACGCGACAGAACAGCAGCGACAATGACCAAATTGTTTTAATACAGTATTTTAAAGGTGTTAGCCCCAATTCTACACCAACTACGCAAGTTGGCACCCTTGCTGCAAATTGTGAAATGCCTCACATGTTTAAGGTCACAAACAACAAGTCTAACAAGTGGCCATTGTTCAAATTGACCTAGGAGGTCCCACCGGATGAAAAAGTATCTCCAGCTGACATGTGCAGCCCTGCTCCTGATTGCGCTGACCGCCTGCGCAGGAGCAAACGCCGGCAATGATGTCAGGGTAAAATGTCCGGCCTGCGGCTATGAGTACAATATAGACACCAAAAACTGATCACCAGTATCAGTTTGCATAACAGGAGTACAGAGTTTCAACGCCGAATGGTTCGGCACTTTACTAACCTTTTTAAGGAGGTAACAGAAAATGAGCAGAGTTCTGAAAGCTATGGTCGCCCTGCTGGCGATCGCTGCAATCGCAGCACCGGCAATGGCAGAAGATCGTCTTGGCCTGTCCGGCGCAATGGAAGTACGTGGCTGGTATCTGGATGACGGTGGCGACAAAACCGAAACCTTCGCTGACCAGCGCCTGCGTATTGGCGGCAAACTGTCTATTGCTGAAGGCGTCAGCGCTACCTTCCGTACCGACTTCTCCGAATCAGACGAGTGGGGCAATGATGCAGCTTACGGTCGTCAAAACATTCACGTAGACCGTGCTCACCTGGACATCACCAAGGGCATGTTCTCACTCCGCGCCGGCCAGCAAAACTTCGCCTTCGCTAACAGCACCGTCGATGCTCAGGACAACGGTATCCTCATTGGGATCAATGGCATGATGCCTATCCAACTGGGCTACATGCTGACCGAAAGCAATGGCGGCAAAGCTTCTGCTGACTCCCACATCCTCTACGCTTCGATCAGCCACAAAACTGACGCTTACTCTGTAACCGTCTACGGCGCGAATGAGACCAGCGACGTGGCATTTAAGAATGATGCAGCCATGCTTAAGGCAGCTCGCAACAATGCTTACCTGAATGGCTACACTGCAGAGGACGGCACCAAGACTAAAGGCTATAATCAAGTTTATAGCCCGGCTACCGGCGTTGATGTTGCTGCGTCAGAAACTCAAGGCGACACTGCCTTGGCGGCGTTTGACGCTGAGAATGACATTACTGACTACGAAGATGGCAACTTGGCAACCATCAAAGGTGAGGACGTCTATGTTGTCGGCCTGACCTCCTCCTACAACCTCGGCGCAGTTAAACTCGATGTTGACTTGGCTCACTTCTTTGGCGACTTTGTTAAGTCAGAAAACATCGACGTCATGGGTACCCAGCTGATGCTGAACGGCTCAGTTGCTGCATCCGAAGCTGTCACCGTTGGCGC
>DATCYW010000068.1:0-3198 GCA_036526255.1 Malonomonas sp.
CCTGCAACAGGTTGCGGGTGGCACCAATCCAGCCTTGCGGCAACGCCTGCGCCGGATTTTTTGGCAGTTGCTGCAACTGTTGCTGCAGCTCGCGCAATACGGGAGTAATCTCCGAAGTCGTCGGCTTGCCGGCGGCAAACTGAGCTGCCGGGCTCTCGGCGCGACCAGGTTGCGGGAGAAACAGATCAGGCTCCGTCGCTGTGCTGCCAGCGGGCGCAAGCTGCTGCAGCAAACCAGCAAGCCGGACAATCTCCGTCCCCAGCCCGTTCGGCAATGGCCCGGCCGGCTGCAGGATCTGCAGCAGCTGCTGAAAAACCTGTCGATCAGCGGCGGGCAGCTGTTGCGGGGCTTGCTGCTGCAGCTGATTGACCAGCTGCGGCCAATCGAAAGGGCGGGACAGCAACGGCAACAGCTGACTCAGCCGGTCAGCGAGTGGCTCTGCGAGCACCCTGAACTCGAGACGCGGATGCGTCTGCAGCACCTGCAGCGTCAGCTTCTGACCGGCCTGCAGCTCGAGATCGCCCTGTGCACGATAATGGCGATGGTTCAGCTCCAGCAGGGTTCGATCGAGGCCGCCCTCAACAACCGTTGCCCGGACGATCTGTTCGAGACGCAGATCAACCTGGCGCTCTTCCGGCGTGGCAATCGGGCTGGTCGTCGCCTGCGCAACCAGTGCCGGGGAACTGAGTGGATTAACTATAGTCATAGGCTCCTTTTCGACGGCATAGCCTATTTAGTTTACCTGCAAATCCCAATCGGGCAAAAGCGTCAAAAATCCGACCACATTAAGTCTTTCTTCAGAAAAAAATCTCCACGATCGTCAAAAAACAGGCGCCAGCCAGCAAGCTGCTGTTTTTAAACGATTTTCCTAGATGGCACGTAAATCGCTATAGGGACAGTTAACGCTAAAGATACAATGTCGACCGGTCGATAAGTGGCCTAACGGCAACTCCGGGAAGCGCCCGAATGGCCAAAAGGACGAAATGATGAATGCTACAGCACTGGTTCTTGCAACCGACACGAAAAAAAGAGAGCAGATCACCCGCCACCTGTCAGACTCAAAGCTGTTCGGACAGGTCAAGTCACTGGCATCGAGCGCCAGCCTGCTTCAGCATCTGAGCCGCTCTTCTGTCGATATGGTCTGCTGGGCGATTGACAAAAGTGAGTCGCAAACCGACTGGATCGAAAAGCTGCTGGGGATGGAACAATGGCACGACCTGCCGCTGATCAGCTTTGCCAATGTCGATGATCAGCAAAGCCTGCTCGCCGGATTTGAACTGGGTGCCAAGGATTCGGTCAGCCTGTCGATTGACGCCGGGGAACTCCGGGCACGACTGAAAAATCACCTGAAACACTGGCAACGCCTGTCGGCTCTGCACCAGAGCAAAAACCAGCTGGAAAAGATGGCACTGACCGACAGCCTGACCGGAATCGGCAACCGGGCCACCTTTGACATGAGCATGAAGCAGGTTACAGCACGGACCCAACGGGCCGGCGTTCCTTTTTCGCTGCTGATGATCGACCTGGATCACTTCAAATGGTTCAACGACACCTATGGCCATCAAGCTGGCGATAACGTGCTGCAGCTGGTTGCCAAGGCGATCAGCTCTTCTGCACGGGACGCCGACATCTGCTGTCGCTACGGCGGCGAAGAGTTCGCGGTCATCCTGCCTGACACCGAAGCAAAAAACGCATTGGTCCTGGCCGATCGCATCCACAAGCAGATCGCCCGGGTTTCACGCAAGCTGAGCCAGCATCGCCTGCCGATCACGGTCAGCATCGGTGTCAGCAGCGCCGGCCAGTGCGGCTCGACTCAGCCGGAAGATATTATCGCTGAAGCAGACCGGGCTCTCTATCTGGCCAAAGAGAATGGTCGCAACCGCACCGAAACCTGGCCTCCGGGAAGCTTTGCGCCCTACAGCGTCAAACTGGTCCACCCGACCAGTGAACCGCGGCTGGCCTTTGGCGCCTGATAGTGAACTGAAATAACAACAAAAAAGCCTGCAACTGAGCAATTCAGTTGCAGGCTTTTTCAATCTCGGAACTCTGCCGGAAAATTCAGCTGTCCAGCACCTGAACCTTCAGGCGTAACTGCTTGCGCTGCTCGGCCAGGCAGTACGAGACAATCGCATCCTGATCTTCCAACTCGATATCGACAAAACTGAGCGCTGCCTGCTTACCACCGCTGCCCATATCGTAGGTTCTAACCACCTGGGCGACACATTCGATCACCCGCGGCTGCGCAACATCCAGAACAATCTCCAAACCGATTTCGGTACCGGGTGCCAGAAAGGTATCCACCGGCAACCGCACCCCACCACCGCTGATATTAACCGGCGTGTTGATCGATCGTGCCAGCGGGCTGGCTTCGCTCAACAACCAGTAGCTGACGGAAAGGTCAGCATCGACGCGAAAGTAAGCGCGCTTCTGTTCATGGGTGAAGGCTTCCTGCATCTCCAGTTGAAGCTTGGCATCGCTGAGGACCTGGGTGATCAGCGCCCGAATCGACTTGGTCGTTCCGGCGACATCAAAAGAGACCTGACAAGGATCCTTGATGACGATGTTCTCTGATTTCAATTGATCAGGCAGAAAGGTGATTTCAAACTGAGGGGGGGTCGTTGCCTTGGCAACGCCATCAATAAGTTGCTGCGCCCCCTCTTGCATAGGCAGCACAACCCTGACAACCCGATATTCGTTTAAGTGATCTAGTACAGACATGGAAGATCCCTAATTAGGATCGATAACATCGTAAATTGACCGATCCGTTTCAGCCAACACCCCTGGCGGAATTTCTGTTATGGGTCGGCCGTTGCTGATACCCGGAAATCGCCACCCGCCCATCTTTCAACTGCGCCATTTCAGCGGCAGCGACCGCCATCATGCCACGGACCCTTGGCAAAAGCAAATCATTCATTTCCACAATCTGTTTCAGTAGTTGCGTGCGTTCAAGAAGCAACGGACTGGTCTGCCAGAAGGTCGAATCCCGAGCGATTTCCTCAAGCATCGGCTGATCATTCAATGCGGCTTCCTGCTGCAGTTCATTCAGACGCTTGGTATAATTCACCAGCAGTTCAGACTCGCCTCTGCTCAACAAGGCATCAAGCTGCCGAGCGTGAGCAAAAATTTCACGATACTGCTCAATCGATTTATGCAAACGAGATTCCGTCATCGTTCTATCCTGCCTGTTTAACAAGAAGC
>DATCYW010000069.1:0-14982 GCA_036526255.1 Malonomonas sp.
TCGCCAACCACCTGTTGCGGTTGTGTTCCCGGCTTCAGCTTGGCCAGCACCCGGTGCTGCTGACTGCGCAGCAGCAGGTAGCGGTAACGGCTGGCGGTATTAAGGCACAGATAACTGAAAGAACCGAAGCAGATCTGGGCATCGATCTGTTCGACCAGGTGGGTATATAGCGCCGGATCAAAATCATCGATCGTGCAGACGCCGGCGTTCTTTTCCTCGAGAAAACTGTGCGTATCGAAAATCACGAACTCCTGCACCGGCGCCAGCTTCGTCAGAACCTCTGCCAGCCGCTTGCGGGTCAGTTGCTCCGCTGAAACTGAGCGCGACCGCTCTTCCTGCCGCGCCAGTGCGGAAGGCGGTTCTGCCGGTTTTAACTGCGCCGGCTCCGCGGATACTTCTAGCTGTTGTTTTTTGCGGTAGGCCTGCTCGTCCTTGCGACGGAACGCCTCAATCAGAATATGCTCCAGCGAAAGGTTGATCACCGCCTCCTGCCGCCGACAGATACCGTCCATTTCGATCTCGGCGTTCTCCCAGCCGACAATTTCCAGCGCCGCCGCCTCACCGCACAGAGCGTTATATTCGGCATCGCGCAGCTCGCCGCGACTGATATAGAGATAACCGGTGCTACCGCCGGCGGTGACCTTCAGGGTACAGTTCTTCTGCTCGATACTCATCAATTGCAGAAAAGTCGCCAGAGTGATGCCGCGGATATAGCTTTTTGCGCCGGCCTCAAGGCCACTGTCGATCCCCTCCTGCAGCATCTGCAGGTCGAGCGGTTTTTCGAGGTACTGCAGCGCGTCCATCGTTGCCAGCCGCGCCTCGATCTCCGGCGTGCCGAAAGCGGTCATCACGATCACCGGCAACTGGGCCTTATGCCGGCTGACCCAGGCGAGCAGTTCAAAACCATCCATTTCAGGCAGCTTCAGGTCGGTGACCAGCAAGTCGATCGGCTGCGCGCGCAACAGTTCGACCGCTTCGCGACCATTCCCAGCAGTCACCACCTGATAGCGGTTGCTGTGGGCGCTCAAACCGTCCTTGAGTGACAATAGGAATGATTTTTCGTCATCAACAATCAGTACTCGCTTCACGTTTTAACCTGTTCAAGGGGTTCAGCAGCAGCTTAAGCCGTGGTTACGACGACCGGACTGACCGGCAGGCTGATCGTCACCCGGGTGCCCTGCTTCGGTTGCGATTCGATATCGATGTCGCTATTCATCATCGCCAGCAGCTTGCGGGAGATCACCAGCCCCAGACCATTGCCGTGCGGCTTGCTGGTATTAAACGGCTGAAACAGATGCTTCTGCTGTTCAGGAGAGATGCCGCAGCCGTTGTCTGCGATCGTCAGCCAGACCAGCTGGCCGCGCAGTTCAGCGCTGATGCGGATTTCCGGCGCAGTGCGCTGCAGCAGGGCATCGGCGGCATTGTTGAAAATATTCAGCAGCGCCTGGTGCAGGGCACGCTTGTCAATCCGTACCGAAGCAACATCCAGACTGCAGTCGAGTTGAATGTCGATGCCATGCGATTGAAAATCACGCTCAATCAGCGAAAGAAACCGACCCATGAACTCACCCAGCGGCAGATCTTTCAGATCGACATGCTCGAAGATACTGAACGTTTTCAGTGATTTGAGCAGGTATTCCATCCGCGCGATATCGGCCAGACTGCGATCGACATAATCACTGATGGTTGCGGCGGAGAAATTATCGAGGTTCTGCTTGAGAACGCTGATGGCCATCTTCAGAGAATTGAGCGGATTACCAATTTCATGGCGGATACCGGAAAAAATAAAGCCGATGTTATCCATTGCGTTGGCGGCCTGAGCGATCGATTCAAGCCGGGCCTGCTCGGTAATATCACGCAGAAAGATACAGCGATAGCGGCGGGCGATCTGATAAACCGAACAGCCGAGCAAACGCCCCTGATGGCTGACCTGATGGTTGATGTGGGCGCTGTGGTCAAACCGGTTCGCCTCTTCCAGGCTGGCCAGAAAAAGTGCGTAAAGCGCCTGATAATCGACACAAAGCGACTCGTCCTGCAGAACCTTATAGAACAACGGGTTGCGATAATCGATAGCCTGGCGTTCCAGATCAAGCACCAGAATACCAACATCGATGTGTTCGAGAATCTGGGCAAAACCCCAGCTCGAATCGCCTGACCGGCCAGGCTTTCCGTGTTCGGCGTGCAATTCCCCCTCCAGTGAATGAAACTCATGCTTCAATTTCATCGCCAAGCCCTCACTGGGAAACCACCATCAAACTAAAACATCATTATAGCAAGCAGCGATCGGAACACCGCAGAGCAAAATCAAGACTGGCATTTTTACAGACAACCCGGCAAAAAACAACTACCAATGAGTTTTCCAGAGGAAATCAGAGAGGAATTAAATAAAGATATTGAACCGTTAAAAGTCTTAAAGGAAAGAGAACCAAGGGGAAGGAAAAATTCTGTTGAATTCAAACGAATGCATCAAATTCGCAATACCGTTCTATTGATGAACTCCGACAAAGTAATCTCTGACAGCTATTCACAAACAACCGCCGGCTGTCCGCCGGTGATTGTTTGCAGCTGGGCATAGCTCACCGGCACCGCCGAATAGTCGTTGCCGGCGGCGGCATACACCTGCGGAAAGCGCAACAGCGACGCATCCAGCAGCACCGGCAAATGCGCCGGCAGTAAAAAAGGGCAGACGCCGCCGGGGGCGTAACCGGTATGTTGCAGCACCTCATCAGCCTGCGGCAATTTGACCTTGCCGGATAATCCAGCGGCCTGTTTCAGCAACGAACTCTTGACCTTCATATCGCCACAGGTCACCACCACCAGCGGCTGACCACCGACCAGAAACAGCAGGGTCTTGGCAATCTCAGCGACCGTGCAGCCAACCGCAGCCGCGGCTGCAGCGGCGGTCGGTGTCGGCTGCTGATACTCATGGACGTCGATCTGTAACTGCGCCAGACAGGTTTTTACCTCGGCAATAGTCGGCATCGCTACCCCTGCTGGGCCTGAAGCAGCTGCTCGGCTTCCTGACGCAGCTCTGGCTCGAGGCGCGGATCGGTGACCACCACCCGCAACAGCTTCAAGCCATCCTTCTGCCAGCTTCTGGCCAGATAGGTCTGGGCAACCCGCAGCTGCCAACGCGGATTCTCCGGCTCCTGCCGGCAGGCGGCGTTGAATGTGTCGAGCACCTTGGCCAGGTCGCGCTTATGGCGCAGCAGAAATTCGGCCAATGGCAGACTGACGCCACCGCCGCCGCAGCCACCACCCGCAGGGATACGTTTCAGAATCGCCTCGGCTTCGCCGAGTTCGCCGCGCTGCTCGGCAACCGATGCCGCCAGCAGCAGAAAGGACGGATCGGTGACGCCGGCCGCCAGCGCCAGCCGCATATGCTCGGTCGCCTGCGGCTGTTGCTGCTTCTGCAGATGCAGCATGGTCAACTGGGCATGGCAGAAACCTGGATCCTGCCCCCCGGCGAGCAGCTGCTGCAGCTTTACTTCCGCAGCTTCGGCTTCGCCCAGCCCGAGCAGAACCGACACCAGCGATTCGGTCGCCAGCAGCAGCTCGGGATTTTGTTGCAACGCCTTCTCCAGAGCGGTCCGTGCCTGCGGCAATTTACCGCTGCGGGCCAGCGCCGCACCGTATTCAAACCAGTAGAGATCGTCCTGCTCGGTTACGGTGAGCGCTTTCCACTGCGGCAGCGCCGCAGCATCGTCACCGGAGTGTGAGAGCAGAAACGCCTGCAGAAACCCCGCGCTTTTCTGGCGATAACGTTCCGCCAGCTCAGACGGATAAGAGGTCAGCACCAGTTCTACCTGGCTGTCCGCATCAGGAAAATCAGCATCCTCCAGCGCCAGCGGCACCCGCGGCGGTGGAGCACAACTGGCGCAGGACTTGCCACCCGCGGCCGATCCCTCAACCTGCGGCACGACTGGCACTTCGTCCAGTGCCTGCTCGATCTGCTGGCGTAGTGCCGCGCTGCAGGCCTGCTCAAGGGCCAACTGCAGATGCTCTTCGGCGCGTTCAGTCTCGCCGCAACTGCGCATGCCGAGCGCTTCGTCAAGGTTCAACCGCGCCAGACCATCCCCGGCGGCGATCCGCAACTGATCGACCTCGGCGGCATCCGTTTCACTCAGCCCCTGTCCGGACAGTTGCTCGGCAAACAAACGCGCATCGGCAAAACGTTTCTGCTCGATCGCTTTACGCAGTCCATCAACGGAGGCACCGCCACCGAAAAGTTTTCCCAACCAACCCATCTGTCAATCCTTTAAGGTGAAGTAATTCTGCTCAGAAGAGGGAATCGATCGTGTCGAAGTCGAGTTCAGTCTCGGCCAGGCGCTGAACCAAGGCAATTTTCTGCTGGTCATCAGCACGGATTTTGGCGACATCGGCCTGAACGATGGTGTAGACCTCGGCCGAGGTTTTATTCGAACGCAAATAAGGGATCTGTGCATCGTCAAGCACGCGCTGAACGATATCGGCGAGCGGCGCAACCCCGGTGATGATCAACCCGGCAATCTTGGTTTTAAACTCGGGCAGATGATAGAGGGTTGCCAGCATGACCAACACTTCATCGCGGCTGCTGGTGACGATCACCAGGGTCGAATCGAGCAGCAGATCGACAACCCGCTGGGTGGAGGCAGCGCCAAGCTGAACCTGATGAACAATCCGGCTGCTCTGTTTTTCGCTGGCATGCAGCTTGAGTTTGAGCAGCTCCGAAAGGTATGTGAGGGTCGGATTGGCGAGAATCGGCGAATAATTGAAGCCGCCGACGATGGATATCCCCGCATCGCGAAAGGCCAGCCCGAGGTAATGCAGGGTCTCTTCGCGCTTGGGGCGCAGCAGCTTGTTCGGCAACAGCACCCGGACGTCGGCACCGGCTTCGCGGAACAGCGCCAGGTTCAGATGGATGGCGTCGATCACGCTGCCAACACCGCCGCCGGCGACCATCAACACCGGCGCATCAAGCCGCTTGGCGATCTGGGCGTTGCTCAGGCCGATGACCGAACCGACTCCGGAATGACCGGCCCCTTCGATGATCAGAAAGTCGCATTTTTTTCCAGCTCGGCCGCCGCCGCGCAGATCTTGTCGAGATACTGCTGCGGATCGATGCGGCCATCCAGCACCTTACGGCTGGTGGAGGGGTAGAGGACCACCGGCGACATCAGGCTTAAGTCATCATCCATCTCGTAAACATGGGCCATCAGCGCCACGTCGACGTCGACATCCTGCCCGCGATAGCTGGTCAGCTTGGGGCCGAAGGGTTTGATGAAACCGATACGCTGATATTTTTTACGCGCCAGATGCAACAGCGATATGCTGGTGGTGGTTTTTCCCGTGTTCTGGCCGGTTGAGGCAATGAAGATTTTTTTGCACATGAACCAGCTCCTTGGATCGATTCATTCGGACGTTGGACAAGAGAATGAAAGGTAACATGCCTGCCGGGGAGCGGCAAGGCTCATGAAAGTGACAGCTGAGCCCTGAGTGACGTCCAGACAGGGCGGACACAACAACCGCAGATGCTGCGATGATCAGGAAAGGAAGAGGTTTCTCTCCTTGATGAAGTTGGGATAAAAACTCTCCAGCAACCCTTCAACAACCAGCGGATTCGCTTCAAGTGCCAGCGCGCCGCGGTTTGCAGTCAGGTCCAGCTCCTCATCCCGCTTCGGCTGTCCGATCCCGTAGTAACGGCAGAAGGCGCTGGCCAGATTGACGATAGCGCAAAGCAGAAAGGCTTCCTCGTCACTCTCGCGCAGTTTTTCAAAGCGGTGATGATGCTGAGCCACCGCCACGACGACCTTCGGGTAGTTCCAGAAGTCGAGCAGCGCCGCACCAACCAGATCGTGCGAATAGGCAAAGAAGCCACATTCGACATCGCGCAGCTCACCCCTCCCCGCATCGACAATGGCCATCACCTCTTTATAGAGATTTTTGTCGCGATTGATCATCACTACCTTGCCGATATGATGCTGCAACCCAGCCAGATAGGCTTCACTTTTATCGATATCGGTCAACCGATCGGCAATCATCTTGCTGGCGACCGCGCAGCCAATGGAATTCTCCCACAGCCGCCGCTCGAGCAGGCCATAGGTCTTCTGGGTGCTGCGCAGGCTGTATTCGAGTGCCAGCTCCTTGAGAACGTTCTGGCCGACGACAACGATCGCCCGATCGACGGCTTTCACCTGCCGCTGCTGGCCGTACAGAGCCGAGTTGGCCATACGCAGAACGCGTGCCGTGATGACCGGATCCAGCGAGACGGCATTGGCCAGTTCGCTGGTCTTCAGGTCGGTCTGACGCAACAGTTCGAGCAGCTTGGTCGCGACAATCGGCGACGGCGGCAGTTCGCCCATGCTTTTTATGATTTCAGAAAAATCCCAGAAATTTCCCATATCGATCCCTGCCCGTCCCTAAATTAGCTTTGCCAGCTCGCGCAACCTTTCGCCGAAGAAGCTGATCTCATTCTCGCTGCTCTGCCACGAACACATGAAGCGGGCGTGCCCCGAGCCGATAAAGGTGTAAAAGTGCCAGCCATCGGCGTGCAGCGCCTCTATCAATGTTTCGGGCATCTGCACAAAGACCGCGTTCGCCTGCACCGGGTGCACCAGCTGAACATCAGGCACCCGTAGTAACTCAGCAGCCAGCAGCAGCGCACAGCGGTTGGCGTGCGCGGCGTTTTTCAGCAGCGTCCCCTGACGCAGCATCCCCACCCAGGGGGCGGCCAGAAAACGCATTTTTGAAGCCAGCTGCCCGGCCTGCTTGCAGCGATAATCAAACTCCGCGGCCAGCTCTTTGTCGAAAAAGACCACCGCCTCGCCGACCGCCATCCCGTTTTTGGTGCCGCCGAAAGTCAGCACATCAACCCCGGCCTGCCAGGTCAGCTGTTTCGGTGCAACATCAAGTGACGCCAGCGCGTTGGCAAAGCGGGCGCCGTCCATATGCAGCCTGAGCTGATGTCGCCTGGCCAGGTCACCGATCTGCTCCAGTTCCGCCAGCGAATAGAGCGTGCCCAGCTCGGTGGCCTGGGTGATGGTTAGCACCTTGGGTTTCGGATAATGGATATCCTTGCGGCGCTCAATCGTGTGACTGACCGCATCATGATTAACCTTGCCGTGCTCGCCGGCGACCAGCAGCAGCTTGGTGCCGTTGGAGAAAAATTCGCTGGCGCCGCATTCGTCGGTTTCGACGTGCGCCATCTCGTGGCAGATGATGCTGTGGTACGAGCGGCAGAGTGATGCCAGCGCCAGAGAGTTTGCCGCCGTGCCGTTAAAGACGAAAAACACCTGGCAGTCGATCTCGAAAAACTCGCGCAGCGCGTTGCAGGCCTGCGCCGTCCAGCGATCGTCGCCGTAAGAATTGACATAACCGGCATTCGCCTCGGCCATCGACTGCCAGGCTTCGGGGCAGACACCGCTGTAGTTGTCGCTGGCGAACATATTTTTATTCATTGACGCTAGATCCATTAAAGCAGGATAACAAAATCGGTATACAGCCACTAGAAAAAAGTCGTCTGGTGGCTGCGCAAAAAACAGAACTGCCGGAAATTAACTGACATCTCCGGCAGGCAAGAGACAAAACCATCCAACGCGAAAGCTCAATGTTCGCTGAACCCCAACACCACCAGGACACAGGTCCCGTCAGCGATCAGGTTGATCCCCTGCTCTGCACAATAACGGATGGCGTCGTCACTCTGCGCGCCCGGCTGCATCCAGATATTTTTGATCCCCTTCGCCGCCGCCTGCCGCACGACCTTTTCGCTGACCTGCGGCGGAGTGATCACCGAGATGCTCACCACCTCTGCCGGCAGTTCGTCGACCGAACTGACCGCCGTGACCCCCTCGACCTCAGTCTGCGCAGGATGCACCGGAACCACCGGGTAGCCGTGCTGCTGATAGCAGCGCAACACCTTGTTGCCGAACTTGTCGCGATTATTCGAAGCCCCGACCACGCCGATCACCGGTGAAGTGAGAAAACTGTCGAGCTGCTGTTTTTCTGCCATGAAGAGACTCCTAGTTGGTTGAATTTTCCCGTTCGCGGGCCCGCACAAACGCAGCCCGCGCACAGATTTTCTGCTCGTAGGCATCCAGCCCGGCAAAGCCGTGCGTCACCTTGAACGCCCGCGCCCAGACCAGGGTGTGCGCGGCAAGAAGATCGATCATCGTAAAGCGGTTGCCGAGCAGATAATCCCGCCCCTCCAGCCGTTTGGCCAGCACCGCCGCCGCCCGCTGAAATTCCCAGGGCGCCACTTCAAGGATCGCCGGAACCCTTTTTTCTTTAGGAAGGGCGAATTTATGTTTAGCGATGGTCCAGAGCGGCTGCTCCAGTTCGGTCAGCACAAAATAGCCCCACTGATCGTACTCCGCCCGTTCGGTCGTTCCGGGGCGCGGCACCAGCTCTGACTGCGGGTGCTGGTCACCCAGGTAGGTGCAGATCGCCGCCGACTCGGTCAAGACAAGGTCACCGTCAGCCAGCACTGGAACCTTGCCGGAGGGGTTCAGCTTGAGAAACTCCGGCGACTGTCCTTCGCCTTTGCCCAGATCGACCAGATGAAACTGGTAATCGACCCCCAGCTCCTCCAACGCCCAGACCACGCGCGTCGAGCGGCTGCGCGGCATACCGTAGATATGATACATAGCTTTTCCTTTCCAACGAATAAGGTATCAGCGAGTTAAGGCAGCACGAGGGCTACCAGCTCAAGCAGAGGGCCCGGATAAACACCGAAAAACAGAATCGCCGCAACGCAGCCGCCGAGCAAGAGGTATTCTTCGCGGCAGCCGGAGCGAAGCTGATAGGCGGAGCGATCCTGCATGAAGAGGACGATAACCGGCCGTAGATAGTAATAAAGGGAGATCAGCGACGTCAGCACGCCGATCACCGCAAGTTCAGTATAACCGCTGCGCAGTGCGGCATGGAAGATGCCGAACTTGCCGAAGAATCCGGCCAGCGGCGGGATGCCGGCCAGGGACAGCAGAAATACGGCCAGCGCCGAGGCGCGACGGGGATGCAGGTAACCCAGCCCGCGGATGGCTGCGTAGTCCTGAATCTCTTCCTCGGCCAGCGCCCAGGAGGTGACGACGCCGAATGCGCCGAAGGTGGCGAGACTGTAGACCAGCAGATAGAACAGCAGCGCCTGCCCGCCGACCGCGCCGCCGATCAACAGGGCCACCAGCAGGTAGCCCATGTGGGCGACCGACGAATAGGCGAGCATCCGCTTCAGGTTGGTTTGTGGCAAAGCGGCAAAGGTGCCGACCAGCATGGTCAGGATCGCCAGCAACCAGAGGACCTCTTTGACCACCCCCCCGGCTTCTCCCAATCCACCCAGCAGCGGCAGAAAGGCCGCCAGCACGGCACCTTTGGCGGCGGTCGCCAGCAGCCCGCTGATCGGCGCCGGGGCGCCCTGATAGACGTCGGGCGTCCAGAGGTGAAATGGGACCAGCGAAATTTTAAAGCCGATCGCCACCAGCAGCATCGCCCAGCCGGCCAGGCCGAGCGGTCGCAGGCTGTTCTCGACCTGCAATCCGGCCAGAGCTTCGGTAAAATGGAAGCTGCCGGTCGCGGTATAGATCAGCGCGATGCCGAAGGCCAAAAAGCCGGTCGCCACGGCGCCGAAGACCAGATATTTCAACCCCGCCTCGGCGCCACGGTTATCGGTCCGGTTAAAAGCGATCAAAATGTAAAGCACCAGCGTGAAAGCTTCCAGGCCGATGAACAGACCGACAAAAGAGGTCGCGGCCGAAAGCAGGCTCATCCCGGCCCCGGCAAACAGCAGCAATGACGCGTACTCTCCGCCGCCGAAGCGATGCAGGTCGGCGTAACGGCAGGAGATCAGCAAAGTCGCCGCAACGCATAGCGACCAGAAAACCGTGCAGAAGCGTGCGTAAAGCGAGGTGCCGTACATGCCGGCCACTTCCACCAGGGGCGGCTCGAACAACGCGGCGGCACAGGCGGCAACCAGCGCCAGCAGCATCCCGATGACCAGCCAGACGCGCCGGTTCTCCAGCCAGGCGCCACCCATCAGCACGGCCGTCGCGCCCAGTGCCAGAATCAGCTGCGGCAGCAGCGATTGCAGTTCGAGCAGGCTCATGGCATCCCCCCCAACAACAGCTGAATCGGCCCACGCATCACCTCAAGCGCCGGTTGCGGGTAACAGCCCAGCAAGACCACCAACAGCGCCAGCGGGATCAGAATCAGCCATTCACGCTGGCAGAGGTCGCTTTTGTCAAAAGGTTCGCAGCTGGAGCCCCAGATCACTTCCTGCACCAAGCGCAGCATGTAGGCCGCGGCAAACAGCACTCCGCCGACGGCAATCGCCCCCCAGACCGGGTGGCTGGCAAACACGCCGACCAGAATCAGAATTTCTCCGGCAAAGTTGGCCAACCCCGGCAGCCCCAGTGAGGCGAAGCAGAACAGCAGGAAAAACGCCGAGAGGTTCGGCTGGGTTTTCCACAATCCACCGAGCTTATCGATTTCGCGGGTTCCGGTACGCTGCCGGATCATGGCGATCATCACGAAAAGCGCACCGGTGGTCACGCCGTGATTGATCATCAGCAGCAGGCTCCCCTCCCAGGCGGTCTGATTCCAGGCGGCAAGGCCGAGAATCACAAAACCCAGATGAGAGATCGACGAGTAAGCGACGATCCGTTTGATATCGAACTGCAGATAGGCAATCCAGGCGGCGTAGAACAGACCGATCAGCGCCAAGCCTGCCAGCACCGGCAGTGACTTTTCGGTCGCTTGCGGAAACAGCGGAAAGGCAAAACGGATCATCCCGTAAACACCGGTCTTCAGCAGCAAGCCGGCCAGATCGACCGACCCTGCCGCCGGCGCTTCGGTGTGGGCGTCGGGCAGCCAGCTGTGAAAGGGGAACAGTGGTACCTTGACGACAAAGGCGGCCATGAAGCAGAGGTAATAGAGCAACTCCTGACCAAAACTGAGCTCAGTCTGTTTGAGGGCCGCTAAAGCAAAGGTGTAAACCCCGGTCTGTTCGCCGTGCAGCAGGTAAAGACTGATGATCGCCAGCAGCAGCAACAGGCTTCCAGCCAGGGTAAACAGAAAGAATTTAACCGCCGCGTAGACCCGCCGCTCATGCCCCCAGACACCGATCAGAAAGAACATCGGGATCAGCATCAGCTCCCAGAACAGGTAGAAAAGCACCAGGTCGAGGGCGAGAAAAACGCCGATAATGCCGGTCTCCAGCAGCAGCACCAGGGCGAAAAAGAACGCCGGATGTTTGCGCATATCCCAGGAGATCAGCACCGCGATCACCTGCAGAAAAGCGGTCAACAGAATCAGCAGCAGCGAGATGCCATCCAGCCCCAGGGTATAGCGGATACCGAAAGGTTCAATCCAGCTGCGATCCTCGAACAGCAGCCAGCCGGCTTCACCGGTCGAACCGGCAAACGCCAGCCAGAGACTGACCAACAGCACCAAAATCGTCGTTCCCAGCGTCAGCCAGCGACAGACGGTGGCCGAGCGGTAGCAGAGCAGGCAAAGCAGCGCACCCAGCAGCGGCAACCAGAGCAACAGGCTTAAAAACGGCAATCCTGTGGTTGTTTCAGCCATCATCAGTCTCGATCTACCTCACGGCCTGAAGCAAAAACCAGCCGACAATTAACAATAATCCCCAGACAAATCCTTGCAGATAGCGGGATATTTTTCCGTCTGCAAAAAACCGCAGCGCCTGCCCCCAGTTTAAGCAGGTCCGGGCAAAGCCTTCGAGCAGACCATCGATCAAACCAGTATCCACCCCCTGCCAGCAGAAGCGGCAGAGCACACGGAACGGGCGGATCAGCAGCCGGTCAAAAAAGGCGTCGCAGCGCCAGCCGGACAAAAAGAATCCGCAGAGACAGCCGGGCTCAGACACACGGAGCTTGCGGTAGCGAAAATGAGCGATCAGCCAGCCGAGCAGAAAGACCGTCAGTGCGACGCTGAGCAGCAGATACTCCATCTCCAGCGGCAGCTGCAGCAGGTCGCCGTCACGCCCCAGCCAGCCGGTCAGCCAGGAATGCCCGCCAAACAGGTGCGGCAGATTGAGCAGACCGCCGGCCAGCCCGAACAGCGCCAACAGCGGCAGGGTCCAGAGCATCAGCTTCGGCAGCTCATGCGGCAATTCTTCGCCGCGAAAATCTCCGGCGAAGACCAGATACGCCAGACGGAAGCTGTAGAGCGACGTGAGCGCGGCGGTCAGCACGCCAAGGGCGTAGAGTCCCATGAAAAAGAGTTCGCCTTTGGCAAAGGCGGTCGCCAGGATCAGATCCTTGGAAAAGAAGCCACCGGTCAACGGCGCCCCGGCCAGACAGAAGAGTCCGGCGAGGAACAGCCAGAAGACGGTTTTAGAACGTTTAGCCATGCCGCCCATCTGGAAGATGTCGTTTTCGTGACCGGCCAGATTGATCAGGCAACCGGCGCCCATGAACAGCAGCGCCTTGAAAAACGCGTGGGTCAGCAGGTGGAACATCGCTGCTGAAACGCTGCCCAGACCGACCGCCAGAAACATGTAGCCGACCTGACTCATGGTCGAATAGGCGAGCACCCGCTTGATCTCGCGCTGGGCCAGGGCGCAGGTCGCTGCGTAGAAAGCGGTGAACGCGCCGACACAGGCGATCGTTCCCAGCGCAACCGGCGACAGGGAGACCAGTGGAAACAACCGACAGAGCAGGTAAACCCCGGCGGTGACCATGGTCGCGGCGTGGATCAGCGCGGAAACCGGGGTCGGCCCGGCCATCGCATCGGGCAGCCAGCTCATCAGCGGCAGCTGGGCGCTCTTGCCACAGGCGCCACCGAGCAGCAGCAGCGCGATAAGGGTGAGGGTGGTCGGATCGAGTTCGGCGGCGCGGGCGTTGATCGCTTCGATGCCGATCGTGCCGAACAGGGCGAACAGCCAGAGCAGGCCGACGGTAAAAAACAGATCGCCGATCCGGGTGACGATAAACGCCTTGCGGCCGGCACTGGCGTTCTCGCCCTTGTGGTACCAGAAACCGATCAAGCCGTAGGAGCAGAAGCCGACCCCCTCCCAGCCGAGGAACATCAGCAGCAGATTGTCGGCCAGAATGATCGTCAGCATGGCGAAAACAAACAGGTTGAGCAGGGCAAAGAAGCGCGCCTGATCGCTGTCATCCTCCATGTAACCGGCCGCGTACAGGTGGATCAGGCTGGCGACGCCAGTGACCATCAGCGCCATCAGCGCGGCGAGCGGATCGAATAGCAAACCGACTTCGGCCGTAAAGCTGCCACTCTGCAGCCAGGTGAAAAGGGTCGTCCGTATGCCGTCGCCGGCAGCCCCCGGCCAACAGCCGAGCGTCGCCAGAAAACTGCCGATCACTGCACCGCTGGCGATCATCGCCTGTGCCGGCCGCGGCAGACGACTGCCGAAGCAGGCGTTAGCAACGCCCCCGACCAGCGGCAACAGCGGGATCAATGCCAGCAACAGCTCCATCAGCCCCTCATCTCGTCAAAGGCGCGCACATCGACCGTCCCCTTGCGCCGGTTCAGATAAACCACCATTGCCAGCGAAATCGATACCTCGGCTGACGTCATCGCCATCAGAAAGATCACCATCACCTGTCCGTCGATCTGTTGCCAGAATGCCGAAGCGCCGACCAGCAGCAGGCCGACAGCGTTGAGCATGATTTCGACGCCAATCAGAATCATGATCAGGTTGCGCCGCACCAGCACGCAGACCAGCCCGAGCAGAAACAGGATGGTCGACAGGATCAGCACATGTTCCAACGGCACAATCATGGTTTTTCTCCCGGCGGCTTGTTCTTTCGCTCCGGTCGGCCGACATAGAACGCGCCGACCGCCGCGAACAGCAGCTGAAAAGAGACCACTTCGATCGCCAGCGCGTACTCTTTGAACAGCACATAACCGAAATCGCGCGGGCTGGCGTACCAGCGCGGTACGCCGTCAGCCCCGAGCGGGTCAAGCCCGGTCAACAGCAGGGTGCAGGCCCCGAGCGCCACGGCCAGCAGCAAAATCGGCAGCCACTGCAGCCAGTTCGGTCCGAAGCGACCGGCCTCCTGCCCCGGCGCGATCTCCAGCATCATGATGATAAACAGAAACAGCACCATGATCGCGCCGGCGTAAATGATCACCTCCCAAGCCGCCACCAGCGGTGCGCCGAGCAGAAAAAACAGCAGCGCCAGGGCAAAGAAGCTGTTGACCAGGTAGATGACCGCATGCACCGGGTTATTGCGGGTGATCGCCAGCAGCGTCGCAATAACCGCGATCGCGCCGAGCAGATAGAACATCAGCGTGGCCATCATGGCAGCAGATCCTTGACATCGACCGGCGGCGATTCGCCTGGGTTGCCGCCGCGCGGCGCAGCAACACCGATGCCGGCCCGGCGATAAAAATTATATTCGGGATGCCGGCCGCAATGCTCGACCAGCAGATCGGCCTTTTCATAGACCAGCTTCAGCGGATCGCGCCCGGCCAGCTCGAAATCACCGGTGACCTGAATCGCCAGCGTCGGGCAGGCTTCGGTGCAGAGCCCGCAGAAGATGCAGCGGCTGAAGTTGATGCGGAACCAGGCGGCGTAGCGGCGGCCATCCTCCGCTTCTGCGGCCTGCATTGAGATACAGTCGACCGGGCAGGCGCCGCTGCACAGGTGGCAGGCCACGCAGCGCTCTGTGCCGTCCGGGTCACAGGTCAGAATCAGCCGTGCCCGGTAACGCTCGGCGGTCGGCTGACGCTGCTCCGGATACTGCACTGTCACCGGCCGGCGGAACATATTGCGCAGGGTCACCCAGAAGGGTTGCAGGGTGCCGCGTATGTCACGATATAAATGCATCCGCTATCCTATCCACAACAGCACGGCGCCGGTCACCAGCACATTTAACAAGGCCAGCGGCAGCAGCACCTTCCAGCCGAAATGCATCAACTGGTCGTAGCGCAGCCGTGGCAGACTGCCGCGCACCCAGATAAAAAAGAAACAGATCGCCAGTACCTTGAGCGAGAACCAGACCACCCCCGGCAGCCAGGGCCCGTGCCAGC
>DATCYW010000070.1:0-43443 GCA_036526255.1 Malonomonas sp.
TTTTATTTGAAAAAAGAAAGAGAAAAACATTTAGGATACACTTTGGTTGGACCGCATAGAGATGACATAATTTTTTATATCAATAATAAGCAAGCCGATAAATACAGTTCACAAGGTCAAAAACGATCGCTTATTATATCATTTAAGTCTGCTCAAGTTCAGGAATTCAAAAATATACATGGATACTCACCAATATTAATATTAGATGATATGAACAGTGAACTTGATTCGCATAGAAAAAATCAGTTGTTAGACAACATGTTAAAAGGCTCTGGCCAGGTATTTATAACATCGACTGAATTCAATAAAAAATATTTAGTAGAAGATAACAAAATATACAATGTCAAAAAAGGTGTAGTCAGTCTATCTGAATGAAAGTAAGAGGAGCAGTATGGCGGAAGAAAAAAACTACGGCGCGGATAGTATTCAGGTTCTAGAAGGTTTAGAAGCTGTCCGTAAACGTCCAGCAATGTATATCGGTTCTACATCTGTAAATGGTCTTCACCATTTGGTTTACGAGGTTGTCGATAATTCAATTGACGAAGCCTTGGCAAAATATTGTGACGAAGTTGTTGTTATTATTCACGATGATAATTCTGTAACAGTGCAGGATAACGGACGCGGCATACCTGTCGATATGCATTCTACACAGCATAAATCAGCCGCTGAAGTAGTTATGACGGTACTTCATGCCGGTGGAAAATTTGATGATAAGGGTGAAGGTGCTTATAAGGTTTCAGGTGGATTGCATGGTGTCGGCGTTTCCGTCGTAAATGCCCTGTCTAGTAAACTTGATTTAGAAATTCGTCGAGATGGCAAGGTTCATCGGCAGAGCTACGTTCGTGGTGTACCAAATGGCCCTTTAACTGTTGACGGTGATACCATTAAGCGTGGAACTAAAATAACCTTCTGGCCTGATGCCGCTATTTTTGAGACGATTGAGTTTTCCTTCGAAACTCTTTCTCAGCGCTTACGCGAACTGGCTTTTCTAAATGCCGGCGTCAAAATCATTATCAGCGACGATCGTACCGAGAAAAAACATGAATTTCTGTATGAAGGCGGAATTCGCTCATTTGTTGAATATCTAAACCGGGCGAAAAGCACCGTCCATAGCGAACCTATCTACTTTCATGGTGTCAAAGAGGGGGTAGAAGTTGAAATAGCTATTCAATATAATGATAGCTATGACGAAAAGATTTTCTCTTTTGCCAACAACATCAATACTCACGAAGGTGGTACTCATTTAAGTGGTTTTAAAGGTGCATTAACCCGCACAATGAACACTTACGCTACCGCGAATAACCTGCTTAAAAATATAAAAGTAGCAATATCCGGCGACGACCTTCGCGAAGGGATAGCCGCAGTCATTTCTGTCAAACTTCCAGCACCGCAATTTGAGGGCCAGACCAAAACCAAACTGGGTAATTCTGAAGTCAAAGGGTACGTTGAGACCTTGATGAATGAAAAGCTGGCAACCTTTCTTGAAGAAAATCCTCAGGTCGCCAGGAAAATTCTTGAAAAAGGGATAGAGGCTGCCCGCGCCCGCGAAGCAGCGCGTAAAGCGCGCGACCTGACCCGCCGTAAAGGGGCGCTTGACGGTCTTTCGTTGCCTGGAAAACTGGCCGATTGCCAGGAAAAAGACCCTGCCTTGTGCGAAATATACCTGGTCGAGGGTGATTCTGCCGGCGGCAGTGCGAAACAGGGGCGTGATCGCCGCTATCAAGCCATCTTGCCGCTGAAAGGAAAAATTCTCAATGTCGAGAAGGCGCGTTTTGATAAACTGCTGACCTCCAACGAAATACGCACCCTGATCACCGCCATGGGCACCAGTATCGGCAAACAGGATTTTGATATAGCCAAGCTGCGTTATCATCGCATTATCATCATGACCGATGCCGATGTTGACGGTTCACACATCCGTACCCTGCTACTGACATTTTTCTTCCGTCAAATGCCGGAGATTGTCGAGCGTGGGCACCTCTACATTGCCCAACCCCCGCTTTACAAGGTCAAACGCGGCAAGAAAGAGATCTACCTCAAGGACGATGATGCCCTGCTCGACTACCTTCTTGATACCGGTACCGAAGGGGTGAATCTGGAAATGGGTGAAGGTAAAAAGGTCTTGCGCGGCAAGCAGATTATCCCCACCCTGCGTAACATCATCGATTTCAATACGCATTTTGATAAGATTCTCAACCGCGGAGTTCCTGGCGAAGTCCTGCGGATGTTCCTGCGCGGCAAGGTGCGTAACGGCTTTGCCGACAAAGCCGACCTGGAACCATTGGCCGTGCGCTTGCGCGAACTTGAACCTAATGCCAAATTCGTTGTATTGGATAATCCGGACAGAATTCTGGTGACCTTCGGTAACCTGCACGCACGCATCGACCGGCAGACGGTTGAAACCCTCTCTTCCCATGAATACAAACTGCTGTTGCAGTCCTATCGGCAGGTTGAGGATATTTGTCAGGGTGGCCCGGCGGTTCTGACCGAAGAGGGGAAGAAGGATATTTTCATCGAAGATCGAAAAGAACTGCTGGAAACCTTCCTCGCCCGAGCGAAGAAAGGCCAGTATATTCAGCGGTACAAAGGTCTCGGTGAAATGAATCCCGATCAGCTGTGGGAAACGACCATGGACGCTGAAAAACGGGTTTTACTGCAGGTTGCCATACAGGATGCGATTGAGGCGGATGAAATATTTACCGTGCTGATGGGTGACCAAGTTGAACCGCGGCGTGAGTTCATCGAAAAGAACGCGCTGAACGTCTCCAACCTGGATGTCTGAGTCCATTGCCCTTGAAATAAACTGAATCAAACCCTGCTTCCCACCGGGAAGTTTTGGAGGAAAATAGATGCTGACAGAACAGAACAAAGTCACCGTCAATATTGAAGACGAGATGCGCAAGTCTTACATGGACTATGCCATGAGCGTCATTGTCGGGCGTGCCCTGCCGGATGTGCGTGATGGTCTAAAACCGGTCCACCGGCGGATTCTTTTCGCCATGCACGATCTCGGCAACGAGTATAACAAGCCCTATAAAAAATCCGCCCGTGTGGTTGGTGATGTTATCGGTAAGTACCATCCGCACGGTGACACCGCGGTTTACGATTCAATCGTGCGCATGGCGCAGAGTTTTTCGATGCGCCACCCCTTGGTTGATGGCCAGGGCAACTTCGGTTCGGTTGACGGCGACTCGGCGGCAGCGATGCGTTACACCGAAATTCGCATGTCCAAGCTCTCTCACGAACTGCTCGCCGATATCGAAAAAGAGACCGTTGATTACGGTCCGAACTATGATGATTCATTGGAA
Source organism: Malonomonas sp. (assembly GCA_036526255.1). Taxonomy (GTDB): domain Bacteria; phylum Desulfobacterota; class Desulfuromonadia; order Desulfuromonadales; family Geopsychrobacteraceae; genus Malonomonas. The sequence goes on from DATCYW010000070.1 coordinate 3,309, forward strand.
GAACCGCTGGTGCTGCCGTGCAAGTACCCGAACCTGCTGGTGAACGGTTCTGAAGGTATCGCCGTCGGGATGGCGACAAAAATTCCGCCGCACAACCTTGGCGAGGTCATCAGTGGTCTCGTCGCCTTGATTGAAAATCCGCGCCTGTCGATAGAAGAGTTGATCGATATTATCCCCGGTCCCGACTTCCCGACCGCCGGCTTTATTAATGGCCGCGAGGGGGTTCGCGAGGCCTACACCAATGGCCGCGGAATCATCCAAATGCGCGCCCGCGCTCTGGTCGAAGTTGACCGGCGTAGTGGTCGAGAAGCGATCATCATCACCGAGATCCCCTACCAGGTAAATAAAGCGCGACTGATAGAAAAAATCGCCGAGCTGGTCAAAACCAAAAAGATAGAGGGAATCAGCGATCTGCGCGATGAGTCCGACCGCGACGGCATGCGGATCTGTATTGAGCTGAAGCGGGATATGGTCCCTGGGGTCATCCTCAACCAGCTCTACAAAATGACCGCGATGCAGTCCTCTTTCGGCATCATCATGCTAGCGATCGTCTCCGGCCAGCCGAAAATTCTCAGCCTGCGCGAAGTGCTTGACTGCTTCATTGATCATCGCCGCGATATCGTTACCCGGCGCTGTATCTTCGAGTTGAAAAAGGCCGAAGCCCGCGCCCACATCCTGCAAGGCTTGAAGCTGGCGCTGGAAAACCTCGATGAGGTGATCCAGATCATCAAAACCAGCGCCAATTCGGCCGAAGCAAAAGAGCGCTTGATAGCGCGCTTCTCCTTCTCCGATCTGCAGGCCCAGGCGATCCTCGATATGCGTCTGCACCGCCTTACCGGAATGGAACAGAGCAAGATACTCGAAGAACTTGCGCAACTTATGGCGTTGATTCAGCGTCTGAAAGAGATCCTGGCCAGTGAAGTTGAAATTCTCAACATCATTAAAGAAGAACTGATCGAACTGAAAAGCCAGTTCGCCAACCCGCGCCGCACCGAGATCCTTGATCGCTCCGCCGATCTGACCCTTGAGGATATGATCGTCGAAGAGGATATGGTGGTAACCGTTTCTCACGGTGGCTACATCAAACGCAACGCGGTCTCGCTCTATCGTGCCCAGCGTCGCGGCGGCAAAGGTAAAACCGGAATGCGGCCCAAAGAGGAGGATTTCGTCGAGAACCTGTTTATCGCCTCGACCCATTCCTACGTGCTGATTTTCACCACTCTGGGCAAGGTCTACTGGCTCAAAGTGCATGAAATCCCGCAGGGTGGCCGCGCCTCGCGCGGTAAAGCCATCATTAACCTGCTCAGCCTGGCGCCGGAAGAGAAGGTCACGACCATTCTGCCGGTCAAAGAGTTCGAAGAGGGCAAGTACATTGTCACCGCGACCGCCCGTGGCATCATCAAGAAGACCGCTCTGATGGCTTACTCCAACCCACGCGCCGGGGGGATTATCGCCCTGACCATCGATGAGGGGGATGCGCTGATCGAAGCACGCCTGACCGATGGTAAAGTGGATCTGATTCTGGCGACCCGCAACGGTAAATCGATCCGTTTCCCAGAAAGTGATGTGCGGCCGATGGGCCGTCCGTCGCGCGGCGTTCGCGGCATGAACCTCGAGGGGGACGATCTGGTCATCGGCCTGCAGTCGGTGACCGACAACACCGCGCTGGCGCTGGTGACGATCACCGAAAACGGCTACGGCAAGCGGACCGATATCGCGGAATACCGTGTTCAGAGCCGCGGCGGCAAGGGGATCATCACCATCAAGACCAGCGACCGTAATGGCAAGGTGGTCAAGATCATGATGGTCGATGAAGAGTCGGATCTGATGTTCATCACTGACCGCGGCAAACTGTTGCGCACCAAGGTCAGCAACATCCGCAGTATCGGCCGGAACACCCAAGGGGTGCGGATGATGGTGCTTGAGGACGGCGAGCTGATCGTCTCGGTGGCCAAGTTGGCAGAAAAGGACGAGACCGATGAGTCTGAGTCAGTTGAAGAAGCAACTGAAGCAACAGAATCGGGATCTGCAGAAGGCGAAGAGTAACAAGCGGCGCTGGCTCTGGGTCGGCCTGGCCCTGCTGGTTCTGCTGATGGTCGCCTGGCCTTCCTATCAACAGTACCAGCAAAGCCTACCGCAGCAATTGCTCAGTCAGGCTGAAAAGCTCGAAAGCCTGGGGCAGATAGAGGCGGCGCAGGACACTTATCTGCAGATCTATCGCGATTACCCCGAGGATGACGTCGCCCCGACTGCGCTGTTGCGCACTGGCAAGCTCTGGCAGTATGACCGTCATCAGGATCAGCAGGCCTTGCTCAGTTATCTGCAGTTGGAGCATGATTATCCTGAGAGCGTGCTGGTACAGGCGGCCCGTGAAGAAGCGGCGCAGATCATCAAGTATTCGCTGCGGGATTATTCGCAGGCTATCGTCGCTTACCAGCGACTACTCGACACCGCTGATTCCAGGCAGGACCGCTATCTTTACGAAATTGCGGACTGTTATTATCGCCTCGATAACTACATTCAGGCGCGGATTGAGCTGGAGACGCTGGAGCAGCAATACCCGCAGAGCGATCTGATCCCGGAGCTGCTTTATCGCAAAGGGGGGCTGCTGTTACTCGAAAAGCGGCTGAAAGACGCGCGCAAGGCCTGGCAACGTTTACTGAACGATTATCCGGACAGCCCCTTTCAGGCGCAAACCCGCTTTAACCTGGCGAGTTTACTGGAAGAAGAAAACTTTTTACAGGCAGCTCTGGAACAGTATCAACAGATGAAAGATTATCCGCAGCCGTTAATTCTGGAGGAGAAAATCTCCCACCTGAAACAGCGGATCAAGAACAAGCAGAAGGGTCTCTGATGAACAGAGCAAGCCAGCAGGAAAATTACGCCGTTATCGGCGCCGGCAGTTGGGGCACCACTTTGGCCAACCTGCTTGCCGAAAAGGGTTATCCGGTCACGCTCTGGGTCTTCGAGCAGGACCTCTGCGCACGGATGCTGCAGAACCGGGTGAATGATCTCTATCTGCCCGACGTGATGTTGTCAGAGAACCTGACCTTTACCTCGGACCTCGCGCTGGCGGTCACTGGCAAGCAGTTGTTGTTGTTTGTCACTCCTTCACAGGTGACCCGTAAGGTCTTGGAGCAGGCGGTCGCGCACCTTGCCGCTGATACCCTGCTGGTCTCTGCGTCCAAGGGGATTGAGAACGACAGTTTGATGCTGCTTTCGCAGGTTTTTGAAGAAGTTCTACCGACGGCCCGGCATCAGCAGATCGGCTTTCTTTCCGGGCCCTCCTTTGCCCGTGAGGTGTCTCAGGGGATGCCAACGGCGGTGGTGGCGGCGGCCAGGGACCTGCAGGTTGCCGAGCGGATCCAGGCGATCTTCAGCACAGAAAATTTCCGCGTTTACACCCACAATGACATCATCGGTGTCGAGCTGGGCGGCGCCATGAAGAACGTCATCGCGTTGGCGGCAGGAGTTGCCGATGGTCTCGGTTTTGGCCACAACACCCGCGCCGCACTGATCACCCGCGGGCTGGCCGAAATGACCCGCATGGGTCTGCAGCTGGGCGGTCGCGCCGAAACCTTTGCCGGTCTGGCCGGGATGGGTGACCTGGTGCTGACCTGTACCGGCGATCTGTCACGGAACCGGACGGTCGGCATTGAGCTCGGCAAGGGGCGCTCACTGGAGGAGATCCTCTCCGGCATGCAGATGGTTGCCGAAGGGGTAAAAACCAGCTTGTCTGCTTATCAGTTAGCGCAGAAGCTGGGAGTGGAGATGCCGATAGTTGAACAGATCTACCTGATCCTGTACCAGCAGAAGGACCCGCGAAAAGCGGTCAGTGACCTGATGTTGCGCGATCTGAAAGCCGAAGCGGTCCAAAAGTCCTGACATCCGAACAAAGAGGAGATGTAATGAAAAAAATAATGCTGCTGATCGTTCTGCTGCTGTTCACTGCCGTAACCACCCAGGCGGCCACTCTGGTTGAACTGAAGACCAACATGGGATCTATTACCCTGGAGTTGGATGAGGAGCGGGCCCCGATTTCGGTGCAGAATTTTCTTTCCTACGCCGACAAAAAACTCTACGACGGCACCATTTTTCACCGGGTCATTGACAACTTCATGATTCAGGGGGGCGGTTTCGACAAGAATCTGAAGCGTACCGAGACTCAATCACCGATCAAAAACGAAGCAGGCAACGGGCTGCCGAACCTCAAAGGCACCATCGCCATGGCGCGCACCAACGTCGTCGACAGTGCGACCAACCAGTTCTTTATCAATCTGACGGATAATGCTTTTCTGAATCAGCGTGGCCAGACGCAAAACACTTACGGTTATGCGGTGTTCGGCAAGGTGGTTGCGGGGATGGAGGTTGTTGAAAAGATCGGTAAGGTCCGCACCATTGCGAAGAGCAGCCTGTTCGGAGATTATCCAGAGGCGCAGGTGATTATAGAGTCGGTACGGCGGGTTAAGCAATAAACGACCGCGCGTAATAACCAGAAAAGAGGCCCCAGGCCTCTTTTCTTTTTTAGTGGCGGCAAGTTGCCGTGCATCGAGACTTCAGGCTGGAATCGCTGGAGTTTTTTTTTTTGCTATTATACTCTGATGTCTCGATTCAGCAGAGGGGCGCCATGCCGACGTTTCGGATTATGAGTTATCATATCAACGGTTGCCGGACTCCGGCCGGACAGATCGATCAGGACCTCTGTATCCGGGTGATCCGTTCTCAGCGGCCGGACCTGGTCATGCTCCAGCAGCTTGCCTCGCCGCACGGCGGCGCCTCACTCAAGGTTCTATCCGAGCAGACCGGTTTGCCGGCCTACGGTCCGCAGGACGAAGGGGCCTGCGCCATTCTTTCCCGCTTCCCTTTAGCTAATCTGCAGGAGTATTCACTTGGCCATGGCGGGCGCTGTCTGCGTGCCGATCTGGACCAGGGGAACGAACGGGTGCACCTGTTCAACCTCTGTCTCTCGTTTGATCCCTGGCAGCGGCGTGATCAGATCCTGAACCTGCTCAGTGATCAGATATTAAATAACCCAACGCTCCCCTGTGCCACCATCGTCTGCGGCGATTTTTCCCTCCCCTTCTGGGGGTGGGGGCAACTTCACTTAAGTGGCCAGCTGACCCGTGCCAAACTACCGCTGTGGCGGGCCAACTACCCAGGCAATTTTCCGCTCTGGGGGCGGGATCGAATCTATTTTCGCGGAGAGATCCGCGCGCTGGCCGGCACCATTGTCGCGACCGGTGAGGCGCGCAAGGCGTCACCGCATCTGCCGTTGGTTTTGACGGTTGAATCTTGCGAGAACCGACACTTCCTCAAGCTCAAGCGGGTGTCCCCGCTGGCAAAACAGCCCGATCCCGTGTGTGGATAAAGCTGTTAGCCCTGTGGATAACCAGCCCCCATCATGCACGGAATTAATGAAAAAAACCGAACGGGCCCTTGCGCTGCTCGCACTTTTGGAAACAGCCTATCCCGACGCTCATTGTGCTCTCAACTACACGAATGCCTGGCAACTGCTGGTGGCAACCATTCTTTCCGCGCAGTGTACCGACGTCCGGGTCAACCTGGTCACTGTCGAGCTGTTTAAGGCCTATCCGACCCCGCAGCTATTGGCCGCAGCCAGCCAGGAGCAGGTCGAAGAGCTGATTCGTTCGACCGGTTTTTTCCGCAACAAGGCGAAAAATCTGATTCTCTGCGCTGAGCAGCTACTGCAGCGACATGCCGGACAGGTTCCGCAGACATTGAACGAATTGGTTGCTCTGGCCGGGGTCGGAAGAAAAACCGCAAATGTCGTGCTTGGTAATGCTTACCAGATTCCTGGAATGGTCGTTGATACTCACGTCAAGCGCCTGTCCCGGCGTTTCGGCTGGACCCGTTTCAGTGATCCGGTACAGATCGAGAAGGATCTTTGCCGTTTACTGCCGCCGCCCGGATGGACCCAGGCCGGACATACCCTGATCGCTCACGGACGGGCCTGTTGCAAAGCGCCGACACCGGTCTGCAGCCACTGCCCTGTTGCGGACTGTTGTCCCAGAATTGGGGTTGATAAGTCCCGCTGAACAAAGAAAAATTGCAATCTTATCGGCCATGTTATAGGATTATAATGTTTTGCGCTGAGAAACCACTCCGTGGTCAACCTCGCGCCGGATGTGAAACAAATGAAAAGTTATGCAGAATCTCAGAGTTTTTCACAGGAGTTGCGATGATTGAGTTAGGTCGCCAGTTCGGTCTGTACGTCATCAAAGAGATTATTGCGGATCGCGACAATTATGTCTGTTGCAAGGCCGAAGATCCCTTTTTCACGCGCGAGGTCGCCCTCAAGGTTTTTTCTGTGGCGCTGTTCGACCAGGAGGAAAAGCTGTCACGCGTGGAAAAGCTTATGGAAAAACTGGCGGTTCTCGATCATCCTTCGATCGCGCCGATCTATGATTCCGGCCTGGAAGGGGACTATTACTATTACACCACCGCCTATTATTACGGCGGCTGTCTCGCGACCCAGCTCAGCGAACCCATGCCCGTCGCCCAGATTCTGCGTCTGGCCGCCGAACTTGCCCAGGCGCTTGACTATGCCCTTGAGCAGGAACTGGGGCCCGGTAAGTTGTCGGCGGATAAAATCTATTTCGATACTGAAGGGCGTGCCGTCATTCGCGACTTCGGGATTGCCGGTGGCTTTGAAAAGATCATTGGTTCGACGGAGCTGTCATCTTCCAAGCAAGGCTCCAGCAACAGCGTTGTGGAAACCCTGCGCAGTGTCGGTGAGTTGTTGCTGCGGGTCACCCTTGGTCCGGCAGCGAACTTAAATGAGCGGATTGATGATCTTCTTGCCAGGGTTGAGGACCGGCAGCTGAAAAAACTGCTGGGTCGCTTCATGCTCCCCGGCGAGTGGCGTTTTTCCTCATATACCGAGCTGCTTGAAGAGCTGGCCGGGTTTTCCCAGTTAGCGCCGTTACTCAATGGTGATTCTGTTCAGGCGCAGGGGGTTGCTGGCTTCAGCGTACCCGCGAACGCAGCGGAGCTGGCGACAGATGAGCAAGCGGTTGCCAAAATTCGTCGGCTGGTGGCAGAAAAAAACAATCTGCAGCAGAACCTCGACAAGGCGGTCTACGATCGGAATGTGGCGGAAAATAAAGCCAGCGAAAAGGACCGCGAGCTCGCAACTGCGCAGGCCTTAACCGCCAAGATTCAGGAAGAAGCGAACGTCGCCTGGGAGCTTGTCGCCGGGCACAGATACGAGCGCTGGCGGCCGGTGGCCTGGACGGTCGGCGGGTTTGTCATCGGCTTTTTGCTTTCCGGCAGCTACGGTTATTACTACAGCGAACAGACCAGAGATGAGTTGCTGGCCAAACTGAAGGCGAACGAAGAGCTGATTAAAACCGCGACCTGGCGCCCAGCCGAGTCCGCACCAGTGGCTCAGGCCGGACAGCCGGCAACGGGTGCGGCCGAGTTGCAAGCGGGACAGAACGGCACCGTGGCGGTAGTTGAAACAACGGCTCCGCTGGTTACGGAACCGGCATCGGCGCTAGAAGCAGAGCAGAAAGCCGCGGTCACCCCACCGCTCGAAGTCGCGGTCACGCCGGTCAAAGAAATCTCCCGGCAATGGTGGCCAGCCGGAAACGAATTTTCAGCAACGGCCGCGATCCCACTTGAGCAGATCAAGGCTGCGCTTGGGTTGGATAGCAGCTCGGTCGAAGATGACGGTTTGACAGAGGTTTTACGCCAGGAGGTCATGGCGGTTGTCGGCAGCTGGGCAGACTCTTGGTCGAAGCAGGATCTCGGGCAGTATTTTGCCCTTTACAGCAAAGACTACCAGCCGGAGCTGGGGCGCAGTCAGGAACAGTGGCGCGACTTGCGGCGTGAACGGCTCACCAGGCCGAAGTATATCGAGCTGAATATTGACAACGTCCGCATACGGAAAATTGATGACAACCGGATTCAGGTCAAACTGCAGCAGAGTTACCGCTCAGATTATTATCAGGATCGAATTCTTAAATCGATCAATCTGATCAAAGAGAACGGCCGCTGGCGAATTCTCATGGAGCGCTCACTGGGGATGCTCGATGACATCGTCGGTGGCTGATAACAGGCGAGAAAAAGCTCCAGAGCCATAGGCTCTGGAGCTTTTTTGGTTTAACCCCCAGAAATCGAACACATGCCTTCCTTTTCGGTCGGCGGCAGTACGCTAATTTAGATCTTTACTACGTTAGAGGATTGCGGCCCCTTCTGTCCTTGAGTGACATCAAACTTCACCCGGTCGCCCTCGACCAGAGATTTGAAACCATCCCCCTGGATCGCTGAAAAGTGAACAAACACATCAGGACCATTGTCCTGCTCGATAAACCCGAAACCTTTTGAGTCGTTAAACCACTTCACTGTACCTTCTGCCATTCTTCCACTCCTTGTTATTTATGCGAGGGCAACCAAAATGCGATAAAATCGCTTCTATCATAGAAGGTCATTGAAAAACAATGCTATTTTGCGATCGAGCAGTGCTGAACCGACAGGTCCTCGGCAAGATAGGCAAGGTTTTTTCGCAGACAAATAGTAACAAATAAATTGAACTTTGCATGAAAGGCAGAAATTTTTTCTCTCACCGTTTTTTCGCTAAAAATGTTTGTACTGCTCAACAACAGCAGAAATCCTTCTTGCGCTTGTACTCTGCTGACAAATCTCGGTTACAATAGGTTACGAACAGGTTTAAGAATAAAATAAGAGGAGAATACCAATGTCGGATAACTCATTCAACAGTCATAAAACCCTGCAGGTTAAGGGGTGTGAGTACCATTATCAGAGTCTCGCTGCCGTTGCCGATCAGTTGGGCAGCCTTGATCGGTTGCCTTTTACCATCAAGGTGCTGCTGGAAAATCTGCTCCGCAAAGAGGATGGGGTCAGCGTCAGGCGTGCCGATATCGAGGCGGTCGCGGCCTGGCAGCCACAACAGGCTCAGGAGAGCGAAATCGCGTTCAGTCCTGCGCGGGTGCTGATGCAGGATTTTACCGGGGTGCCGGCGATTGTCGATCTGGCGGCGATGCGCGATGCCGTTGCCGAACGGGGTGGTGACCCGGCGAAAATCAATCCACAGATTCCGGTCGATCTGGTCATCGATCATTCGGTGATGGTGGATCAGTACGGCAATCCCGGCGCCTTTTCCGCAAACGTTGACAAAGAGATGGAACGCAACCGTGAGCGTTACATGTTCTTGCGTTGGGGACAGACCGCCTTTAACAACTTCCGCGTCGTGCCGCCGGGCACCGGTATCTGTCATCAGGTTAATCTGGAATATCTGGCTCGGGCGGTCTGGAGCGAAGAGCGTAACGGAGAAACCTGGGCTTACCCTGATACGTTGGTCGGCACCGACAGTCACACGACCATGATCAACGGCCTTGGCGTGCTTGGTTGGGGGGTCGGCGGTATTGAGGCCGAAGCCGCGATGCTGGGGCAGCCGATCTCGATGCTGATCCCCGAAGTGGTCGGTTTCCGTCTGACCGGCAAGCTCAGTGAAGGGGTGACCGCCACCGATCTGGTGCTGACAGTCACCCAGATGCTGCGCAAGTTCGGTGTGGTCGGTAAATTTGTCGAGTTTTTCGGCACCGGCCTGGCGCAGCTGCCGCTGGCCGATCGGGCGACGATCGCCAATATGGCTCCCGAGTACGGTGCGACCTGCGGGTTCTTCCCCATTGATCAGATTACTCTCGATTATCTGAAGTTGACCGGCCGCAGCGAAAAAAACGTCGCACTAGTCGAAGCTTACGCCAAGCAGCAGGGTCTCTGGCGCAGCGACCAGCTGGCCGATCCCGAGTACAGCGCTGTGCTCGAACTCGACATGGCCAGCGTTCGGCCGAGTCTGGCTGGCCCCAAGCGGCCGCAGGACCGGGTGCTGCTCAACGACATGCGCGCAGCAACTGAAGTCGTGCTACCGAAAACCGGTCGTGATCAGGGGGTACCGATTGCCGGCGGCGCTGAGCAGCTGAAACATGGTGACGTGGTCATCGCTGCGATCACCTCCTGTACCAACACCTCTAACCCGGCGGTAATGATGGCGGCTGGTCTGGTGGCAAAAAAAGCGGTGGAAAAAGGCCTGACGCAGAAATCCTGGGTCAAGACCTCACTGGCGCCGGGCTCCAAGGTGGTCACTGATTACCTTGCAAAGGCCGGTCTGCAGCCCTATCTCGATAAGATCGGTTTTAACGTTGTTGGCTACGGTTGCACCACCTGCATTGGCAACTCGGGTCCTCTGACTGGCCCCATTGCCGCAGCGATCGAGGCGGGCGATCTGACCGTCAGCGCGGTGCTTTCAGGTAACCGAAATTTCGAGGGGCGCATTCATGCGCAGACCAAAGCCAACTGGCTGGCTTCGCCGCCGCTGGTCGTTGCTTTTGCGCTGGCCGGAACGACCCGTATCGATCTGAGCCGTGAACCGATCGGCAGCGGCAAAGACGGACAGCCGGTTTATCTGAAAGATCTCTGGCCGAGTAATAACGAAGTTGCCGAGATGGTGGCTCTGGTCAATGCTGAAATGTTCCACAAGGAGTACGCTGAAGTTTTCAGCGGCGATGCCAGCTGGCAGGGGCTGCCGGTTCCTGAAGGCCAGACTTACCAGTGGCAGGCGGATTCCACATATATCCGGCGCCCCTCCTTCTTCGATACGTTGGAGTCGACGGTCGATTATCCCGGATTTAGCCGGGCGCGGCTGTTGGCCCTGCTTGGCGACAGCATCACCACCGATCACATTTCTCCGGCCGGGGCCTTTAAGGCGGGCAGTCCGGCCGGACAATACCTGATCGCGCATGGCGTTGCCGAGCAGGATTTTAACTCCTACGGGTCGCGCCGGGGCAATCACGAAGTGATGATGCGTGGCACTTTCGCCAATATTCGACTGCGCAACAAGATGGCGCCGGGAACTGAGGGCGGATTTACTACACTGCTGCCGGATGGCGTACAGATGAGCATTTTTGCCGCAGCAGAAGCCTATGCAAAAAGACAGCTGCCGTTGATGATTGTTGCCGGTAAGGAGTACGGCACCGGTTCCAGTCGCGACTGGGCGGCCAAGGGGACGCTGCTGCTCGGTGTCAAGGCGGTGTTGACAGAAAGTTACGAACGGATCCATCGCTCCAACCTGGTCGGCATGGGGGTGTTGCCGCTGCAGTTTCTAGCGGGAGATTCAGCGGAAACCCTGCAACTGGACGGCAGCGAACAGTTCAGCCTCAAGCCTTCCGGCGTTCTGCAGGCAAAACAGCAGCTGAGTCTGCAGATCGAGCGGGCTGATGGTCGTACTGAAGCAGTGATGGTGACCTGTCGACTGGATACCGCAGAAGAGGTTGCGTACTTCCAGAGTGGCGGTATACTCAACCACGTTTTACTTAACCTGATGGCTGACTAAAAAGATCAATGGAAAGGAACAGGAGAAAAAAATGAACATGACACAAGTTAAAGCGGTCGCTAAGGATCGTGGGGTGAAGCCGGGATCGATGAAAAAGGAACAGCTGATCCGGGCCATTCAGTTGGCAGAGGAGAATCCGCAGTGTTTCAATACTGACTTCGCGCAGCAATGCGGGCAGGGCGAATGTCTTTGGCGTGAGGATTGTGTTTAGTTGATGATGGTATGAACAAAGGGCCGGCGTCCTCACGGGATGCCGGCCCTTTTCGTTTGAATAGGGAAATCAGATCACCATTCTTACGCAGTTTTTCCCCGCCTCTTTCGCCGCGTAGACCCCTTTGTCGGCTGCCTTGATCAAATCTTCCGGACTTTTCATGTCGGCGCTGCGCACCGCGACGCCGACACTGATGCTGCCGTGCCAGATGCTGTCCGCGACGGGCACCTTCAACTCGGCAATCTTTGCATGCACGAGCTCGGCAATACGCATAGCGCCGTTCTTGTTGGTGTTCGGGCAGATAATCAAAAACTCATCGCCACCTAACCGGCAGGCAATATCGTCGCTGCGGACGGCATAGCCCAGCTGTCTGGCCAACTCTTGCAGCATCTGATCGCCGGACGCGTGTCCGTAGCTGTCATTAACCTTTTTCAGCCCGTCCGCATCGACCATCATGCAGGCCAGAGCGGTGCAGTTCCGGGTCGATTCATCCCAGAGCTGCGCCAGCTTTTGCATGGCATGGCGACGGTTGGGTAATCCGGTCAAGGCATCGGTTGAAGCCAGTTCGTCGAGCCGCTGATTCGCTTCACTCAGTGCCTGGGTTCGCTGTTTCACTTTGCTTTCAAGGGTCTGGTTTAACTCAACAAGTTGCTTGTTTCGCTCCGAGACCTGTTTGAAAAGGTTATTCAGCGCCCCGAGCAGCGGTGCCGTCGCCTTACCGACGTCCTGGGCTTTTTCATGATAGGTTTCAGCTGCGCTGGTCCCCGCGCGGATGGCCCTTATCTGTCTGGCCATGCTCATGTCCGAGCCGAGGATGTGGTAGACAAGCCAGTTCATCAGAAATTCTAGCAGGGCCTGACCTGTTTTCGCATTGACCGTTGTTATTGCCGCGCGCATCTGTGTGACTTCTTGCAGAAAGCCCTGATGATCCTGCTGGTGCAGGTTGATGTGCCGTTCATCGACGCCACTGGCGGCCATCAGTTTTTCTTCTTCCTGAAAGTGATATTGGGTGTAAGAGACCAGTTCGGCATAAATCTTTTCAATATCGCTTGGCAGCACGCCATTCAGGGAGAGCAGTCTGCCGAATTCGTTGGTCACCGTCACCAGGTGCTGATGCTGCTGGTCAATCTCTTTGAGTCCGGTTACGAAGTTCTGATCCCACTGAAAAACGTACATGGTTTCATCCTTTAGGGAGCAAACGTCTGGCCGTCATTGCCCCGCTTTAAATTCAAACCTAGCAGTTGAGAGTCTATTTTGCTAAATCGATACTGACGACCAGCAGCCTCTTCCCAGTGACTTGCCAACGCAGATTATACTGGTCGAGCCGCACCCCGTATTCACGCCCTTCATCATTATCACGCTGGTACGCCGGGCGCGGATCAAGACACAGGGTTTCGCGGATCAGGCTTTCCAGCTCAGGAGTCTGTTTACTGAACCCTGCCAGCTGTGTTTTGGCCGGATCGCTGAATTCAACCTTGAGTGACGCCCCCGGCGCCCGGTCAGCAAAGCCGCCAGTGGCCCCGTCAATGCCATCAGTGTAAGGCAGGTAGGGCTTGATGTCGAGAATCGGTGTCCCGTCGACCAGATCGGCCCCCAGGACTTCGAGCACCACTTTACCCGGTTGACAACGTATCGACTGCAGCTTGACGACCGACAGGCCGATCGGGTTGGGTCGAAACGGCGAACGGCAGGCAAACACTCCGACCCGCTGGTTGCCGCCCAGCCGTGGTGGTCGAACCGTCGGTTTCCACCCCTGGCCGTAGGTCTGGTGAAATAAAAAGATCAACCAGATGTGGCTGAATCCTTCCAGCCCGCGCACCGCTTCCGGACTGGAAAACTGCGGGTGTAATACCACCTGTGCGGGCACCGTCGGAGCCAGCCCAGGTTGGCGCGGCGTGGCAAACTTTTCCTTGTAGGGGGTGTGGATGCTGGCAATCGGCTCAAGGTTGTAGTTCATGGCTGCCCTGTTTTTAATTCGCCGGCTGCGCCAGCGGCGGTCGGTGGCCGTAACTGCTCAGACCAACCCCGCAGAACACCAGCACACAGGCCAGCCATTGCTGCAGGTTGAGACTGTCACCGAGGATCAGCATGCCGAGGACCACCCCGAACACCGGTATCAGGTTAACGTAACCAGCGGCCTGACTGGCCGGAATCCGGCTGACGCTGTAATTATAGCAACCGTACGCGCCCAAGGTGATAAAGGTGCCCAGATAGATGATTGCCAGCGCCGGAGTTGCCTGCCAGTGAAGTGGAAAGCCGACGCTCGGCAGCAGCAGAAAGGGGAAGAAGAACAAGCTGCCGATAAACGCCTGAAAGGCGGTCAGAAACAGCGGTGGATAATTGCTGGTCAGGTGTTTCAACGAAACCGTGTAACCGGCCGCACAGACCATCGCCAGAAATTCGTAGAAGTTGCCCAACAGGGGTTCAGGAGCGTTGCTGTTGGTGTCACTGGCCAGGCTCAGCCAGATAGCGCCGATGATCGCCAGCGAAAAGCCGCACAAGGTCTGGCGACTGATCTTTTCCTTTAACCAGAACCAGGCGAGGATCGCCACCAGCAGCGGCAGCATGGCGGTGATCATCCCCGCCTGTGAAGCGCTGGTCAGCTGCAGCGCTCTGGCTTCAAACAGAAAATACAGGCAGGGCTCGCAGATCGCCATGATCAGCAGATATTTAATATCGCGGCGCCGCCAGTTGAGCTTGCGGAAGGCCGGGATGAAAACCACGAAGCAGAGACTGGCAATGAACATCCGGCCGAAGATCACCTGCATCGGGTGGTAGCTGCGAAAGGCCAGCTTGAGGGCAACAAAGGAGCTGGCCCAGAGCAGCATGGCCATGATCAGGCTGAACACCGGCAGCAGCCGGCGGGTATTTTCGGTCACAATTATTCTCCAGAAGGTCATAGTCGGACAACGCGGCTAAAGATATGCCGCATCAGGAGCTTAGACCAGAAAAAAGTTTCCGCACCTCGGCTTCTTCATTAATAAATCCGTATACCTGACTTGACTTGTCAAGCATCGATGATAAAAGGTTACTGGACGACAAAAGTTGACATCATATTGAAAAGGAGCTGACAGATGAAACTACTGCAAAACCTCTTACTCTCGTTCGCAGTGATTGCTCTGGTGGCCAGCTGTGCACCGCCTATGCAGCCACGCCTCCAGTCTCTAGATTCCGGATCTGCAGGCGCTGCGGGCGGAAAGTATATTCCAAAAGTTGATAACTTTCAGGTTATTCTGGATGCCTCGTTAAGTATGGATGAGGGGGGTAAAAACGATTACCTGTCGGCACGGAATATCGCCAGCCGTATTAACCAGGGGATTCCGACCGACCTCAACTATATCGCCGGATTGCGCAGCGTTGGTCACAGCAGCTACCAGTCCAAAAATTCGTCCGACCTGCTCTACGGGATGACCAGCTACACGCGTGCCGGGTTCCATGATGCGCTGGGTAAAATCAAATATGTTGGCGGTCCAACCCCGATGGCTGCCGCGCTTCAGGCCGCTGGCAATGATCTGAAATCGGCATCCGGAAAATCGGCGCTGATCGTGATCAGCGACGGATTGAATATGGATGATGCTCTGGCCGCCGCAAAAAGTGTTAAGGGGATGTTCGGCGACAAGCTCTGCATCTACACCATCGCCGTTGGTAAAGAGAATAATGGCGCCGGCCAGGACCTGATGAAGTCGTTGGCGGATGCCGGGCAGTGCGGTCTTGCTACCACCGACACCGCACTGGCAAATGATGCGAATATGGCAGACTTTATCAACACGGTTTTCCTGGCACCAAAGCCGGCCGCTCCGGCCCCTGTGGCGGTTGCTCCGCTTGACAGCGATGGCGACGGCGTGACCGATGATAAGGACCAGTGCCCGAACACACCAAAAGGTGCGCCGGTCAACAGCGTTGGCTGCCCTCTCGATAGTGATGGCGATGGCGTTTATGATTATCTCGACCAGTGCCCGGATACGCCTAAAGGGGTTTCGGTCGATTCCAGAGGTTGCCCGACGGCACTGACGCTGCGGATCAATTTTAAGCATGACAGCAGCGTAGTTGCTGAACAGTATCTGGGTGATATCGCCAAGGCCGCCAAATGTATCAACGAGTATCCTGGTAACAAGGTCTTTGTTGAAGGTCATACCGACAGTCAGGGCACCTCTGAATACAATCAGGGCCTCTCTGAGCGGCGTGCCGCGGCCGTTGTCAAGACCTTGGTCGAACAGTATGACATCCCGGCATCGCGATTGACCGCACGCGGGTTTGGTGAAGATCGGCCGGTCGCCGACAACACCAGCAATGAAGGACGTTATGCAAATCGCCGTGTCGAAGTCGCTTGCGGCGCCGCTAAATAGTTCCTGAGTCAGTAACTGAAAACGCAAAAGACCGGCAGCTGATAGGCTGCCGGTCTTTTGCGTTTGTCTTTAACCCAGACAAGGCAGGCAGGTAAAAGATTGGTAAAAGCTCCGGTTCTCCCCTGCATTTTTATTTGTAGTCCGTGCTAATATTTTTCTAGGCGCTGTTAGCGCCTAGAAAAATATTAGCACGGAGGTACCAGATGAACAGACCACAACAGCAGTCTGAATACAGTTACGCAGAAGAGGTGGCGAATAGCATCACCCATGGCTTCGGCATGTTATTGTCGATCGGCGGCCTGGCGGTGCTGGTCGGTTTTGCCAGTGTGCATGGCAATGCCTGGCATATCACCACCTGCAGCATCTTCGGCGTGACCCTGATCCTTTCTTATGCCTCGTCAACCCTCTATCACAGTATCCCGATGCTCAGCGTTAAGCGAGTTCTGAAGGTCATTGACCATGCCGCCATCTATCTGCTGATCGCCGGAACCTACACCCCTTTCACGCTGGTCAGCCTGCGTGGCCCCTGGGGCTGGTCGCTGTTCGGCACCATCTGGGGGCTGGCCGTGCTCGGTGTGGTACTCAAGGTGACGATGTCCGGCAAGATTGCCGGAATTTCTACCGCTATCTATCTGGCAATGGGCTGGATTGTGGTGGTGGCCTTCAAGCCGCTGCTCGCTTCGGTCGAACCTGGTGGTCTGATCCTCTTACTGGCCGGTGGACTGGCCTACAGCGCCGGGGTGATTTTTTACGCCTGGCAGCGTCTTCCCTATAATCACGCCATCTGGCACCTGTTTGTGCTGGTCGGCAGCCTCTGTCATTTTTTCGCTATTCTGTTCTACGTTATCCCGCTGGCGTAAGTAGATGGCCGTCAGGTTCACGCCGCTATTCGCCAGCAGTAACGGCAACAGGTAATTTGCAGCCGGATTAGTGAAAATGTGGTTAACAGGGGCCTTTCTCAGCGAAGCTGAAACGACTAAAAGCCACAATAAAAAGCTTTATATTTCAGACGCCTCTATCGATTAAATGAAAATAATAATGTGTGACTTGATTTGTCCTTTTTTGGTGATAAAAGAAGGGCCAATTGACCGATGATGGCTCAATTAGACACCATAAAAAGGAAGGGATTTTTAAGATGAAAAACCTGCAAAAAATGTTGCTTTTGTTCGCCCTCGTTGTTCTGGTCGCCGGCTGTGCGCCACAGATGCAGCGCTCTTTGGCACCCCTGGGAGCCAGCGCCTCCAGCAGCGCCGGCGATAAATACATCCCCAAAGTTGAAAATTTCCAAGTGATTCTGGATACATCCTTAAGTATGAATGAAGACGGCAAAAATGATTTCCTCGCCGCTCGTGAGATCGCCAGCCGTATCAACCAGGGGATTCCGGCAGATCTGCAGTACAACGGCGGTCTGCGCAGCTTCGGCCACAGCAGCTACCAGTCCAAAAATCCGACTGAACTGCTCTACGGGATGACTAACTACAGCCGCTCCGGTTTTCACGATGGTCTGGCCAAGGTCAAATATACCGGCGGCCTCAGCCCGCTGGCGGCAGCTCTCGAAGCGGCTGGCAATGACCTGAATGGGAAATCCGGTAAATCGGCACTGATCGTCATCAGCGATGGTCTGCACATGGACAGCGCACCGGCCGCCGCGAAAAATCTTAAAACACTGCTGGGGGATAACCTCTGTATTTACACTGTCGCAGTCGGCAACAAAAACAACGGCGCCGGTCATGATCTGCTGCAGTCGGTCGCCGCTGCCGGGCAGTGCGGTTCCGCGACCACTGCTGCTGCTTTGTCAGACAACGCCAAACTGACCGCTTTTATCGACGAGGTATTCCTTGCACCCAAGCCGGCACCGAAACCGGTTGCTCCGGTTGTTGTTGCGCCGGTCGTTGTCGCGCCGCTTGACAGCGATGGTGACGGCGTGACCGACGACAAAGACAAGTGCCCCGACACTCCGAAAGGTGAAATGGTTGACGAGGATGGCTGTACCCTGAAGCTGACTTTGCAGATCAATTTCGATTTTGACAGCGCCAAGATCAAGCCGGAGTTCAAGGCTGACCTCGACAAGGCCGCCGCTTATATCAAGAAATACAACGTACCCTACAATCTGGTTGCCGGGCACACCGACAGTCAGGGCCCTGAGCAGTACAATCAGTCACTCTCGATGCGCCGTGCCAAGGCCGTACGTCAATACTTGATCGACAACTACGGTATCGCAGCCGATGCCCTTGGCATCGAAGGTCACGGCGAACTCAAGCCGGTCGCCGACAACGCTACCAAGGACGGGCGTTACAAGAATCGTCGCGTTGAGATTATCTGCTGTATCGTCAAACCGATGTAATTCGGCAGAAAAACGTAAATGAAGTACTGAGCGGGGGCCGCAAGGCTCCCGCTTTTATTATGAAAGCCATCCTGCGGGGTGGCTTTTTTCTTTGCGGGGATTTTTGGCACCAACGTTGAATGAGTGTTGGTTAATTGTTGGCGTTTGACCCGCTATCGTACCCGTTTCGTCGGTGGCTGTTTCGGGCGAACAGCTCTGCTGCTCTGGTCGAGCGGTAAAGATTTTTGCCCCCGGCAGAGGTTCTCGGCAGTTTTTCAGAACAGTCGATTGGCGAATCCGCAGAGTCTTTTCACGGCAGGTGACGGTAAAGCATCAGTTACCTGCGAGATATTCCGTCCACTTATGTTGTGCAGTGGAGAAAAGCGAGGACAGATGGTAAATCCACATCGAAAATATTCAGGCCCTTACTGCTCACGCTTCGGCACTATTGCCATTGAGCTGGGCTATCTCAACCGGCAACAGTTAATGCAGGCGCTGGATGAGCAGGTGGATGATGATCTTAACCGGCGGCCGCATCGGGTGGTCGGAGCGATCTGCTTTGACCACGGCTGGATGACGCCGGGCGAGATCGATAGGGTGCTCAACGCCATGTTCAAAGCCAGAAATGAACAGGCTGGTCTGCAACTGGTCGCCAGCTGACACTTGTCTGCCCCACAGAAACTCTGACCGGAGGCCGGATGTGTTTGCGGCCTCCGGTTTTTCTCTGTTGCCTCAGCCTTTGATATTGATCAGCGGCTTGACCAGATGTTTAACCCTCACCAGCTGTTCCTGCTGTTGCATCACCGTGAAAATATCCTTGTAGGCCAGCGGCGCTTCGTCAAGCGTGTGTCGATCGACCTTGGCGACAATGCCTGTCATACTCTCGACAAACTGCTTCAACTTGAGATTCTGTTTCGCCGCGTTGCGCCCCATCACCCGCCCGGCGCCGTGTGAACTGGAGCAGAGCGCCTCCCTGTTTCCCTTCCCTTCGACGATGAACGAGCCGTCACGCATATTCCCCGGGATCACCCCGAGCATCCCCGCTTCAGCGTGGGTTGCCCCT
Organism: Malonomonas sp.; assembly: GCA_036526255.1. Classification (GTDB taxonomy): domain Bacteria; phylum Desulfobacterota; class Desulfuromonadia; order Desulfuromonadales; family Geopsychrobacteraceae; genus Malonomonas. Next base: position 22,626 of record DATCYW010000070.1, read on the forward strand.
TTGCGGTGAATCCATAAGCCATCTTTGAGTTCGGCGTGGTTGTGGTTGCGGTTGATCAGCTGTCGCCAGTCAGCGTCGCCGGGGCAGTAGCGCTGAATTTCACGCACCACGCGCGCGATCAATTCGAAGCGGTTGGCCAGCGCAAACTCCAGGCAGAAAGCCAAATCGAGGATGTAGTCGCGCCCCTCGCGGCTTTTCGCTGCAAAGCCGAAATGCCCTTCGCGCGCCTTGCCGCCGCCGGCCAGCTTCATGTAGTGGGTTGCAACCGAGTGGCCAAGGTTGCGCGAGCCGGAGTGGATGATGATCCAGATCCGCTGCGTTTCGTCGTAGCCGATCTCGATAAAATGGTTTCCAGATCCGAGCGAACCGAGTTGCTTGAGGCCATTCTTGACGAAGAGTGCCGCGAGGGTTTTGCTGCATGGCAGCTTCGCCTGCTCCCAGTGGCTGTCGGTTCTGTTATGCTTGAAGCCAACTGGGATGGCTCGGTAGATGCTGTTAAAGATTGCTGCGGCGTGGCGTTCGATCCCGCTCTTGGCGAAACCGGTCGGCACCGCGCACATGCCACAGCCGATATCGTAACCGACCCAGGCCGGCAGAACCACCCCATCGGTGGCGACCACCGCGCCGATCGGCAACGAGTATCCGGTGTGCGCATCAGGCATCAGGGCGCCGCGCACGACAAAGTCCTGCCTGAGCGCGCTGTAGAACTGCTCAAGCGCAGAGGCTTCGATATCTTTGGCAAAGATTTTATGTGGTTTCATGCTTTTCACCTGTTCTGATCGGCATTGCGATGACCAATACTGCCAACTCCCCTTTTCAGATTCAAAACGTTCGGTTGTTCATTCTGTTCCGGGTGCTGTTCAACGCCCGCTTCTACTACCCGGTTTTTTCGATTCTGTTTCTCGATTTCGGCCTGACCCTCTCCCAGTTTGCCATATTAAACGTCGTCTGGGCAGCGACAATCGTTCTTTGCGAAGTCCCTTCCGGGGCGCTGGCTGACAGCATCGGTCGTCGTAATCTGCTGGTGTTTGCCGGCAGCCTTATGGTCATCGAGATCGCGCTCTGGGCCTTTGTACCGCGCAGTAACCTGAGCTTGCTGTTCTGGGTGTTCGTCCTCAACCGGATCTTGAGCGGCATGGCCGAAGCCGCTGCCAGCGGGGCTGATGAAGCGCTGGCCTACGACAGTTTACAGCAGCAGGGGAATGTTGAGGATTGGGGGCTGGTGCTGGAACGGCAGATCCAGTTTCAGTCCGCCGGTTTCGTCATCGCCATGACTTTGGGCGGCGTGCTTTATGATCCGGAGCTGTTGCAACGTCTGGCGGCTATTGTCGGTCTGCCGTTCGAGTTCAGCCGTGAGACCTGCCTGCGTCTGCCGATCTACTTCACTCTGGCCACGGCACTGTTGACGCTGCTGACCACGTTACAGATGCGTGAGCTTGATAAAGATGTCAGTCGCCAGGACGAAATCGGTCGCCAGTCCATTCGGGTCGCGTTTCGACTGGTCTGGCAGGCCGGACGCTGGATCTTCCGGACCCCATTTGTGCTGGCGCTGCTGCTGTTCGGGCTGCTCTATGACAGCGTGATCCGGATGGTTTTGACCATGGCCAGCCAGTACTACCGGATTATCGAAATTCCCGAAGCGGTCTTCGGCCTGCTCGGTTCGGCTCTGGCGTTGTTCGGTTTTATTATCCCCGGGTTGGCTAGGCGCCTCAGTGAAAACCGCTCCCCGCTGTACAACCTGCTGCTGATCGCCGGAGGCATTCTGCTCGGACTGCTCGGTATGTGCTTTGTCTGGCCCTGGGTCGGGGTGCTCCCGGCGCTGCTGCTGTTCAGCAATCTCTACCTGATCGGTTTTTTCCTCAGCCATTATCTGAATCGGGCCACCAGATCTGAGCAACGTGCGACGGTGCTCAGCTTCAAGGGGCTGTTTATGAATCTCGGCTACGGTGGAATCGGCATTCTTTACTCACTGCTACTGGTCTCTTTGCGCCAGCAGAACCGGCAGCTGCAACCGGACGTTGTTGAAGCGGTACTGAAAAATCAGGTTTTTACCGATTCCCTCCCCTGGTTTGTCGGATATTTTACGACCCTTGTGACCCTGCTGTTGTTTCTTTATGGCAGGGCCTTGCGCAAACATGACAAATAGCGAGTGACAGCACTCTTCTCCATCCCCCGTATTTTCTGCTATGCTGCCGCCCATGAATTGTCATTCTCTCTTTATTGCCAGCCTCCTGTTGCTGCTCTGCTCCTGTACGACCCCGATGCGCTCCGCGCCACCAACGAGTGGCGCGCCTGACCCGATCGGTGCTTTGCTGGAGGAAACACCACCGCTCTCAGCGGAGACCGTCGAGCCGTTACAGAAGATGGGCTACAGCGTGCAGGTCGGCGCCTTTTCCAGTCTGGATAATGCCGTCCGGCTGGAACAGCTGCTGGAAGAGCGTGGTATCGACGCCTATTATTTTCTGCATGAATCCGGACTCTACAAGGTGCGCTTCGGTAACCATGTTCAATATGCCGATGCCCGCAGCGAAGCGGTACGGTTGCAGCAGCAGGGCTTGATCGGCAACTTCTTTATCGTTATCCCGCAAGAGTATGCCGCCGCCAGAATCGCCACCTCTGGGCAGGGGGATCTGCGCGGCGAGCTGGTCTCTACCGTCAGTCGTTTTATCGGCGTCCCCTATCGCTGGGGCGGAGAGGACCGCGACGGCGGGTTCGACTGCAGCGGTCTGACCATGGTCAGTTATCGGCTGAACGGACTCAACCTGCCGCGCAACTCGCGCGCCCAGTTTCAGGCCGGTCGCTACATCGCCAAAAAACAGCTGCAGAAGGGCGACCTGGTGTTCTTCGCCACCAAAGGCGGCAAGCGGGTGACCCACGTCGGGATGTACATTGGCAGCGGCAACTTCATCCACGCCCCGCGCACCGGCAAGACCGTGCGGGTCGCCAGCCTGTCCAGCAACTTCTGGCAGAAAACCTACGTTGGAGGCCGAACCTACCTCTAGCCTGTCTGCCAGCCTGCGATTTCTCTTGACTCGCAGCATGACAGGATTTAGAGTTTTTTCTGCAAAGGGGAGTAGCAATCGGCCGGAGACATGGCCGACCCGTGATTCGTCAGGACGGTGGTGAGAACCACCCGGACACGGGGTTACGACAGCAAGTCGGAATCTGCAAGACCTTTACCACAGCATCACTGGATGCCGCGGGTAAAGGTCTTTTTCTTTTACCTGCGGCGAATTCTAACGCACGGAGGTAAAAACATGAATCAGCTCAAAACCACCTTTCTTCTCACCTGTCTCACCCTGCTGCTGGTCGCCATGGGCAGCGCCATCGGCGGTCAGTCCGGCATGCTGATCGCCTTTGTCCTGGCCGGCGGCATGAACTTCTTCAGCTACTGGTATTCAGACAAAATCGTCCTGAAAATGTACAAGGCGCGTGAGGTCTCAGAAACCGAGAGTCCGGCGTTTTACGCCATGGTGCGGCGGTTGGCGACCCAGGCCGATATGCCGATGCCGAAGGTCTACATCATCCCCTCAGACAGCCCCAATGCCTTTGCTACCGGGCGCAATCCGCAGCATGCGGCGGTGGCCGCGACCGAAGGGATCATGCGGATTCTTTCGGAGGAGGAGCTCGAAGGGGTCATGGCTCACGAGCTGGCCCATGTGCAGAATCGTGATACGCTGATTTCGACCATCGCTGCAACCTTTGCCGGAGCCATTTCGATGCTCGGCAGCATGCTGCAATGGGGCGCGATTTTAGGTGGTGGTCGCAATGATGAGGAAGAGGGTGGCGGCGGCGGACTGCTCGGCAGCCTGGCGCTGGCGATCATTGCACCGCTGGCGGCGATGCTGATCCAGATGGCCGTATCGCGTTCGCGCGAATATCTGGCCGACGCCGCCGGCGCCAGAATCTGCGGCAAGCCGCTGGCCCTGGCGCGGGCACTGGACAAACTGCAGCAGGCCGCGACCAACCGGCCGATGGCCGAAGCGACCCCTGCGACCTCGCACATGTTTATCGTCAATCCGCTGTCAGGCGGAGCGCTGCGCAACATGTTTTCCACCCATCCGCCGATGGCAGAGCGGATTGCCCGGCTGCAGGCGTTGGCCGGCGCTGCACGTTAGTTTTTAGCCGAAACCGGGGGGCTGCGATGGATTTTTACACGGCAATTTTGTTTGGACTCGGTCTGGTCGCCTTGGTGGTCGGTGCCGAACTGCTGGTGCGCGGTGCCTCGCGACTGGCAATGTTGGCCGGTATTTCGCCGCTGGTGGTCGGCTTGACCGTGGTCGCCTTCGGCACCAGCTCCCCCGAGCTGGGAGTCAGTGTGACCTCTGCTTATTCGGGGCAGGCGGCGATTGCCGTCGGCAATGTGGTCGGCAGCAACATCTGTAACGTGCTGCTGATTCTCGGCCTCTCGGCGCTGGTCGCGCCACTGGTGGTCGCGCAGCAACTGGTGCGGATCGAGGTGCCGCTGATGATCGGCGCCTCGCTGCTTATGCTGCTGCTGGCGCTGGATGGCGTGGTTGGTCGTTTCGACGGGCTGTTGCTGTTTGCCGGTGTGCTTTTTTACACGGTCTGGGCAATTCGCCGCAGCCGTAAAGAGAGTCGGCTGATTCAGGCTGAGTCTGTGGCTGGGGTTGCTGCTGATACATCAGCAGAAAAACCTCGCGGGCTGCCCTGGCAGCTGCTGTTGATCGCCGCCGGACTCGGACTGCTCGGCCTTGGCTCAAACTGGCTGGTGACTGGCGCCGTCGCGTTGGCCAAATCCTTCGGTATCAGTGAGCTGGTGATCGGTCTGACGATAGTTGCGGTCGGCACGTCGCTGCCCGAGCTGGCGACATCGGTGATGGCCAGTCTCCGCGGTCAGCGGGATATTGCCGTCGGCAACGTCGTCGGCAGCAACCTGTTCAATATTCTGGCAGTGCTCGGCTTGGCTGCTGTCGTCGCCCCTGACGGGGTGCCGGTAGCTGCCGCTGCGCTGCAGTACGACATCCCGGTGATGATCGCCGTGGCGATAGCCTGCCTGCCGATCTTCTTTACCGGGCACTTGATTGCCCGTTGGGAAGGGGCGCTGTTTTTGGCTTATTACGCCGCCTATGTCGGCTATCTGGTGCTGGTTTCGCTGCAGAACGGTGCCTTGCCCTTGTTCAGCACCGCCATGCTTGGTTTCGTCGTGCCGCTGACGGTTATCACGCTACTGATTACCTTGGTGCGCTCGCTGCGTAATCGCCCCACTTAAGAGTGACGCCGGCTGATGCGAGAGGTTAACGGGACGGGCTGCGGCCATTGCCGTTAACCGCCGCCGTTGGCGCAAAGCGGCCGTTCCACAGGCCGGCGAAGAAATGCCGGGCGTTGCCGCCGACCGAGCGGTTGTTGTAGCCCCCCTCCTGCATGACCAGCGTCGGCAGTTTCAGCTGACCGATCGCCTGGCCGACCGCGGTGAAATCCTTGGGCGCAAGGCTCCAGGTTCCGGTCGGATCCCCCTTGGCGGTATCCAGCCCGAGGCTGAGAATCAGGTAGACCGGCTTGTAGGCGGCGACCTTCTTCAGCGCACGCTGCAGATGCTTGAGATACTGATCACCGTTCAACTGTTCCGGAAGCGCATAGTTCAGGTTGAACCCCTCCCCTTCGGCCTCGCCTTTTTCGTCCTCAAAACCACTGAAATACGGGTAGGCAAAGCTCGGATGGCCGTGCAGCGACATGGTCAGCACGTCGTTGCGGCGGTAAAAGATCGTCTGCTGGCCGTTGCCGTGATGGTAGTCAAGATCGAGGATCGCCACCCGGCCGTAACGGCTCAAATAATGAGCAGCGACCGCCGCGCTGTTGAAGTAGCAGAAGCCGCCAAAGGCGTTGTATTCGGCATGATGGCCCGGCGGACGCACCAGCGCGTAGGCCAGTTTGGTGCCCTCGAGCAGCCGGTCGGCGCAGGAGAGTGCACAGTCGACGGCCCGTTTGGCGGCATTCCAAGCATTCTGGTTGAGCGGCGTGAAGGTATCGATGCAGTAGTAGCCGGCCCGCACTGCCATCTCCTTCGGCGGCCGGGCGACGTTGCGCAACGGAAAGACGTAAGGGTAGACCGATTTGCCCGGCTCCAGGGTCTGACACATCCGCTTGAAGTAGTTGATGTAGTCGGCACAGTGTACGGCACGGATATGTTTTTCCGGGTAATCAGCAACCGGGATTTTTTCAAATAACGACAGCTTTTCGATCTCTTTCAGGATCGAGCGGATGCGCACCGGCGACTCGACATAACCGCGTTCGCGGACGTGGTGGATATCGTGCCGGTCGTTCACCGCCAGTGCGATGCGCATTAGCTTGCCGGTTAGCGGATGCAGCTGCTCTGGAAGGTCCTTTTTTCGATAGCGAGGAGTACGCAATTGCACCGGGTCTTCCGTGATCGAGGCGACGACCTTGTCGATATAAGTTTTCGGACAGAGATGACCGTAGCGCCGTTCCAGAATCGCCCGGACGATGTTGCGCGCATCGGCAGCCGGTAGTTCGGTTGATTGCCCAAGTCGGTCAAAAACCAGGTAGGGTGGATTGTCATCCCCCTCTTTAACCGGCGTTTCGTAAGCCGTCCCGGTGATCGGGTAAGCGCCGTAGGTTTCGTAAAATTTCAGCCGCGCACAGTTCTGTTTGAGGATCGCCGGATCCTTGCAGAGTTGCGGATCGTCGGGCAGACACTCGAAGAAGATGCCGTAGACCCCCAGCGACAGGGCTTCTTCACGGATATGCTCATAAAGCGCGCCGCCGATCCCGCCGCCGGTGATGTTCTTCGCCGCGGAGATGTAATCGAGATAGCAGAACTTCAGGCTGGCATCGTGCGATGTCAGGGCGAATCCTTTGATCTTGCCCGGCTGGCTTTCGGCAACATACAGAATCGAGCGAAACTTGTGTTTCAGTGGGTTGAGCAGCAGTTCAGGGATCTTGTCGACATCGTACTTGGCCAGATCGGGAAACTGGTCGCGCAGAATCTGCTGAACGTGGGCGACCGCTTCCCGGTTGGCGGGAAGGACATCATCAAATACGCGCCGAATACTGAACATATTTTTTATCCTTGAGCTGAAGAAAAATCAGGCTAGATTCTAGCATGCTTAACAGATCGAAACGAGCGACGCCAGCAGTTTTTGTCGCTGCGGAAGGCGGCCCTTTCCGCAGCAATTAAGCAGAAAAAAACATAAAATTATTGTTTCAAAAGAGCCCTCAATTTCTCTCATGCGCCAGTCCCAACATACTATTTTAAATGTGTTATTCTTTTACCGCAGCGCCACATTATTTTTTTTATTGACAGGTTTTTTTCAAGGGAGTATACGCATGCCAAATGGTATTCCGTTTCGGGAACGCGTAACGACCACAGCATAAAAAGTGACCCCTTTTTATAGCCCTGCCGCCAGGCACCCCGAAACGCAAGAATACCGAAACTCCCTAGCGGAGTTCCTGATGCTACACGGCTTATAAAAGGGGTTATCACATGCGTATCGCACTCGTCTTCAATCTGCGCGAGGAGTCCGTCGACACCGACGAACCTCCCTCCGAACCTCCCGGTCAACCCTGTGACGACGTCTACGCCGAGTGGGATGATATCCACACCATCAAGGCGCTGGAAGCGGCTTTAGCCAGCCGTCACCAAGTCACGCTGGTCAACGCCGATCTCGGTGCGTTCGAAAAGCTCCGGCAGCTGAAACCCGAACTGGTTTTCAACATTGCCGAAGGCCTGCATGGCGCCAGCCGTGAAGCGCAGATCCCGGCCATGCTCGACATGCTGCAGATTCCTTATACCGGCAGCGCGCCGATCACTCTCGGCCTGTGTCTCGACAAGCGTCGCACCAAAGAGGTGCTGGCGCAGCATCGGGTGCCGTCGCCACGCTTCTGGGTGGTCGATTCCCCGGCCGAGCTTCCCAAACGTCTCAGCTATCCGCTGATGGTCAAGCCGCCGCTCGAAGGCTCCAGTAAAGGGGTTACCGACAAGGCGCTGGTGCGTAATCGCCAGGAGTTGAGCAGCCAGGTCGAGTGGGTGGTTGGCAACTACGGACAGAGCGCGCTGGTCGAAGAGTTTCTCCCCGGGCGTGAGTTTACCGTCGCCATGCTCGGCAACGGCGCCGACCTGCGGGTGCTGCCGGTTGTCGAGATCAACTTCGATGCCCTGCCGCAAGGGGGCAATCCGATCTACTCCTATGAAGCGAAATGGATCTGGGATACCGAAGCCGATCCATTGCAGATTTTCACCTGCCCGGCCCAGCTTGAGCCGTTGCTGCAGCGCCAGATCGAGGAGGTTTGCCGCAGTGCCTACAAAGCACTCGGCTGCCGCGACTGGTGTCGTATCGACGTACGGCTTGATGCCGCCGGATATCCGCAGATCATCGAGCTTAACCCCCTTCCCGGCATCCTGCCGCGGCCGGAGCAGAACAGCTGCTTTCCCAAGGCCGCCCGCGCGGCCGGACTCAGTTACGACCAGCTGATCCTCAGCGTGGTGGACGCCGCCTGCGCCCGCCTGCAACTCGGTCAGGGGAATGCTGATGAAAATCGCTGTCTGCTTTAACCAGGCGCCGGCAGTGCCGGTGCGCGGGGAACAACAGGACCGTATCTCAGAATCGGGTGCCGAACTCCAGGCCGAAGCGGTGGCGGCGGCCCTGCGCCTGCTTAATCATGACACCACCCTGATTGCGCTTGGCAATGACATAGCGCCGTTTGTCGCCGCACTGCAACAGCTGCAGCCGGGGATGGTCTTCAACCTCTGCGAAGGCTTTTGGGGGGAGAGCAGTGGCGAGATGCATGTTGCGGCGCTGTTCGAGCTGCTCGGCTTGCCCTACTGCGGTTCTGCACCGCTGACCCTCGGTCTGACTCAGGACAAAGCCCTGACCAAAGATCTGCTGGCCCGTCACGGTCTGCCGACGCCGAATTACCTGTTGGTCTCGCCCGGCGAAGCGCTGCCCGAACTGTTTGAGCTGCGCTGGCCGGTGATTGTCAAGCCCTGCCTTGAAGACGCCTCGCTGGGGATTACCGAAGAGAGCATTGTCAGCGACAGAGCCGCGCTGCTGGCGCGGGTACAGTATATCCACGAGCGCTACCGGCAGGCGGCGCTGGTGGAAGAGTTTATCGCCGGGCGCGAGTTCAACGCCGCGGTCATCGGCGATTTGTTCCCTGAAGCGCTGCCGGTTTCAGAGATCTGTTTCCGCGAAGGGCTGTCGCAGCAGATCGTCAGCTACGCCGGCAAGTGGCTTGAAGACTCCTTCGAGTTTGACGCCACCGAGCCGGTCTGTCCGGCCGAACTGGCCGAGTCGGAGCGCCTGATCATCCAGCAGGTGGCGCTGCAGGCCTGTCGTTTGCTCGGCTGCCGCGATTATGCGCGGGTCGACATCCGGCTGCGCGACGGCATCCCCTATATTCTCGAAGTTAACGCCAACCCCGACATCTCCCCCGACGCAGGTCTGGCGCGCGCCGCCCGTGCTGCGGGGCTTGAATATCCGGCCCTGCTCGGCCGGATTGTCGAGATGTGCTGCGCCCGTATGGAGAAACCCAATGCGTGAGTTGCAATCCGCTGACCTGCCGCAGCTGCGGCGTATTCTCGTCGCCACCGAGGCCTTCACTGCGGTTGAGGTCGAGTGCGCCGTCGAGCTGCTGGAAATCGTCCTCAAAGATCCGCAGCAGCAGGATTACCAGGTGATCGTCGCTGAGCACGAGGGGGCCGTGGCCGGTTACGTGCTCTACGGCGCGGTGCCGCTGACCGAGGGGAACTACGACCTTTACTGGATCGCCACCGACCCGGCTCTGCACGGCAAAGGCGCCGGTCGGAAGTTGATGGAAGAAACTGAACAGCGCCTGCGTCAAGCCGGCGCACGGCTGCTCTGCCTTGAGACCTCGTCTCAGGGGAGTTATGTCCGCACCCGTCGTTTTTACGAGCAGGCCGGCTATTTGGAAGAATCGTGCATCCGCGATTTCTACCGGCCTGGCGACGACCGCATCACCTACGTCAAACGTTTTAACTACTGATGCAGAAGGAGCGAAGCATGGAAACCTGGCAGAAACACCTGCAGGAGAGTATTACCAGCCCCGGCAAACTGACTCGCCGTTTCGGCGTTGATCCGCGCCCCCTCGAAGAGGTGGCCGAGCGCTACCCGATGCGCGTTCCCCCTTACTATCTCGGTCTGATCAAGGAGGTCGGTGACCCGATCTGGAAGCAGGCGGTTCCAGATGTTCTCGAGATCCAGGATGCGGTTTGCATCTACGACCCGCTCGAAGAAGAGAACCAGAGTCCGGTGCCGAACCTGGTGCACCGCTACCCGGACCGTGTGCTGTTTCTGGTCTCGTCGGAGTGCGCCATGTACTGCCGCTTCTGCACCCGCAAGCGCAAGGTCGGCGGCGAGGATATGAAGATCAGCGGCGAAACCATCAGCGCCGGGATCGACTACATCCGCCAGCATCCGGAGATCCGCGACGTCATTGTCTCCGGCGGCGACCCGCTGCTGCTGTCGGACGAGAAGCTCGACTCGATTCTCGGCCGGCTGCGTGCCATCCCGCATGTGCAGATCATCCGCATCGGTTCGCGGGTGCCGGTGGTGCTGCCGATGCGGATTACTTCGGGGCTGGTCCGGGTGCTGCGCAAGCACCACCCGCTGTATCTGAACACCCACTTCAATCACCCGGACGAGATCACCGAGCAATCGACCAAGGCTTGCGCGCGGCTGGCTGACGCCGGTATTCCGCTCGGCAACCAGACGGTGCTGATGCGCGGCATCAACGATGATCCACTGGTAATGAAACAGCTGATGCAGAAGTTGCTGGCGATCCGCGTGCGCCCCTACTACATCTACCAGGCTGACCTGGTGCAGGGCACCGATCACTTCCGCACCAGCGTTGAAGAGGGGCTTGAAGTGATTCGCGCCCTGCGCGGTCACACCTCGGGGATGGCGGTGCCGGCCTTCGTCATCGACGCCCCCGGTGGCGGCGGCAAAATCCCGCTGCTGCCCGATTATCTGCAGTCGCTCGGTACAGAAGTGATCCTGAAAAACTACCTGGGCGAGACCTACAGCTATCTGAACGCTGCTTCGCGGTCTGAGAAGGAGTTGATCAAGAAGGTGGTCAACGAGCATCGCTGAGTGTGTCACTGTTTTTTTGTTCCGCAGCATGACAACTTTAGCCGGGTGGAGGTGAGCTTTCACTCGGCTAAACTACAACGCGCAATTTTTCAATACCCTACCGCTCATCCCTACCTCAGCTATTCAGTCTTCCCGCAGCGCAGCGACAAATCAGCGCTATAATCAAAAAGAGAACAACGTAAAAAAACCGTTATCAGCAGAAGGAGAACACAATGCTCCGCAAAACCCCCTACAGTTTTGGCAGAACCGTGCCGTTGGCACACGCGGAAGCGGTAACTTTGATTAAGGAGGCCCTGGCTGAGCAGGGTTTTGGGATTCTGACCGAGATTGATGTCGCGGCGAAGTTTAAGGAAAAACTCGGCATCGACTACCCCGCTTACCGCATTCTGGGCGCCTGCAATCCGAAAATGGCCCACCGCGCTTTGGGCATTGAAGCCGATCTGGGCGTTATGTTGCCCTGCAATGTTATCGTGTTTGTCGATGCCAGCGGGACCACCAACGTGATGGCCATGGATCCAGCCCAAGCCATGAAAATACTCGGCAACCCGGCGATTGAAGCGGTTGCCCAGGAAGTCCGTAGCCTGATTGCTTTGGCTTTGGAAAAACTTCCCTGACCCGATCACGTTCGCTGGTTATTGGCTTTGGGGGCTAATCCGCGTGGCCACGGCTTTTGGGTTGCCGCTGCCACCCTCAGCTCTCAGCGCTGGCGATAAAAATCGATGATTTCCTGGCAGGCATCTTCGGCGGTCTCAACGTAGCGCAGCAGACCCAGATCCTGCGCTGAAATCATCCCTTCTTCCAGCAGCGCTTCGAAGTTGATAATTTTCTGCCAGTAGTCCTTGCCAAACAATAAGATCGGCATGCGCTTGGCTTTTTGCGTTTGCACCAGGGTCAGCGCGTCGAACAGCTCATCCAGCGTGCCAAAGCCGCCTGGAAACACGACCAGTGCCTTGGCGCGCAGCAAAAAATGCATTTTACGGATCGCAAAGTAATGGAACTGAAAACAGAGCTCCGGGGTGATATAGGGGTTCGGCGCCTGTTCTGCCGGCAGCACGATATTCAGGCCGATACTCTTGGCCCCGGCGTCATAAGCGCCGCGATTGGCCGCCTCCATAATCCCCGGGCCGCCGCCGGTTATCACCACCAGTTTGCACGCCGCATTTTTCTCCCCTTGGCGCGACAACAGCTCGGCAAAACGCCGGGCTTCCTCATAATAGTTGGCATTCTCCACGGCTCTGCGGGCCTGTTTATACTGTCTGGCCAGGTCTTCATCGGCAGGACTTTGCTCCGTAGCATTGCGTGCCGCGTCGCAGCGCTCTCTGGCGATGGTCGGCTCAAGGATTCTGGCGCTGCCGAACACCACCACCGTGCTCTCGATGCCGGCCGCCTGCTGCTCCAGTTCGGGCTTTAACAGCTCCAGTTGCAGCCGCACCGGACGCAGCGCATCCTGCAGCATGAACTCCGCATCCAGATAAGCCAGCCGGTAGGCCGGCGATTCGGTCTGCGGGTTTTTTACACAAATTTTAGCGGCACGGGCGTCCTCTTCGGCGCTCGGGAAGGGGCGGTGTTTGGGGAAATCAGTCATGTTGATAACCTCTGTCGGAAAAAGCCTACTTCAGTTAGCGGGCTTCCGCTTGCCGTAAATCAGCCAGTAAAGCACCGGGATGATAATCAGGGTGAAGATGGTTGACGCAAACACGCCGAAGATGATCGACCAGGCCAGCCCGGAAAAGATCGGATCGAGGGTGATGATCCAGTTACCGAGCAGCGCCGCGCCGGCGGTCAGCAAAATCGGCCGCAACCGCACCGCCCCGCTTTCGATCAATGCCTCCTGCAGGGGCACACCACGCTTTTGCGCATGCTGAATAAAATCGATCAGGATGATCGAGTTGCGCACCACGATTCCGGCCAGCGCGATCATGCCGATCATCGCCGTGGCGGTAAAGAAGACCGGGGTGTTGTAGCCGCCGACCGGCTGGTCGGTGATCAGGTTGAGCAGCCAGAAGCCGGGCATGATGCCGATCATGGTCAGTGGAATGGCACACATGATGATCAACGGCAGCCCGTAGGAGCCGGTCTGAATCAGCAGCAGCAGGTAGATCAGCACCATCGCCGCGCCAAAGGCGATCCCCAGATCGCGGAACACATCGAGGGTGATATTCCACTCCCCTTCGCCGCTCCAGACCACCGAAGTGCCGTCCGGCAGCGGGTTTTCTTCAAAATGCTTTGACAGGTTGAGGATGGCGTTGACCGGGCTTTTCCCGGCCATCTCGCCGAACACATAGCTGACCCGGCGCAGGTTCTTGTGGTAGATGGTCGGCTCCAGCGACTGCTCGACAAAGCTGCCCAGCTCCGATAATCGCAGCAACTGACCGTTGCTGGCGCGCAGCTGCAGATTCTCCAGCGCCGCAGCCGAGGAACGTTGCGCCAGCGGCAGCCGCAGCAGGATCGACAGCGGGTTGCGTTCGGTGTCGCTGTGCAGGGTGCCGGTCGGGCTACCCTGCAGGGCGATTGCCAGGGTGCTGGCCAGCTCAACGTCACTGATGCCAGCTAAAGCCAGCTTGGCGCGATCAGGGATAAAGTGCAGCTGGCGCTGCGTCGCTTCGGCGCTGCTATCGACATCGACGACCTTGTCTTCAACCAGCAGCCGTTGGCGGATCAGCTCGCCCGCCGCCTGCTGCTGCCGGTAACTGATGCCGTCCGCGGCGTAGACCTCGGCGGTCAGGGTGGCGATCACCGGCGGGCCGGGTGGCAGCTCGACGATCTTCAGCAGCGCGCCATGCCGGGTGGCGATGGCGGTCAGCTCATCGCGCAGCCGCAAGGTGATCTCGTGGCTCTGCATCGAGCGTCGCCCTTTCGCGGCCAGATTGACCCGGATATCAGCCAGTTGCGGCGCCTGCCGCATATAGTAGTGGCGCACCATGCCGTTGAAATCAACGGCGCTGGCGGTGCCGACATAGGCCTGAAAATCGGTCACCTCGTTGACCGTCGCCAGATAATCCTCCAGGTCGCGCACCACCGCGTCAGTCTGCTCCAGGGTCGCCCCTTCCGGCAGATCAATCACCAGCTGAAACTCATTTTTGTTATCGAACGGCAGCATCTTCATCGGCACCAGATTCAGGGCCGGCAGCGCCAGGGAAATCAGAAACAGCACCACCACACCGAGCACCAGCAGCCAGGCTCTGGTCCGCGATTGCAGAAAGGGGTTGAGCAGCCGTTTATAAACCCGATAGGTGCGGGTGTCCTCCAGCACAAACTCCTTTTCTTCTTTGCCGTATTCACCTTTCAGCACGTGGTAGCTCATCCAGGGGGTAATGGTAAAGGCCACCAGTAGCGACATGAGCATGGTCAGCGGCAGGTTGATCGCCATCGGTCGCATGTAGGGACCCATCATCCCGGTGATAAACAGCATCGGCAGAAATGACAGGATGACCGCTAGGGTCGCCAGAATCACCGGCGGCCGCACCTCGTCGATTGCCGAGAGCACCGCTTGGCGTGGCGGCTCCTTCTGCATCTTTAAGTGACGAAAAATGTTTTCGACGTCGACGATCGGGTCGTCGACCAACAGCCCCAGCGCCAGCACCAGGGCGAACAGGGTGACCCGGTTGATGGTGTAGCCGAACCAGTAGTTGATCAACAAAGTTAGCGAATAGATGATCGGGATTGAGACGGCGACGATCAGCGCCTCGCGCCAGCCGAGGGCAAAAAACACCAGCGCCAGCACCGTGACGATGGCGATCAGCAGGTGGGTCATCAGTTCGTTGACCTTGTGATCGGCGGTTTCCCCGTAGTTGCGGGTCACCCGCAGCTGGATATCATCCGGGATCACCCCCCCCTGCAGCTGCTGCAGACTGGCGATCACCTGTTCGGCGACCACTACCGCGTTGGTGCCCTTTTTCTTCGCCACGGCGATATGCACCGCCTGATATTCACGGCCAACCTCGGCGCCGGGTTCTGCCGGCCCGAAGCGCAGCCGGGTGTAGCTCTGTGGCTCGGCCATGCCGTCGCTGACCTTTGCCACATCCCGCAGGTGGACCGGCGCCCCCTGCGCGACGGCGATCATCAACCCGGCGACCTCCTCTGCCGAACTGAAAAAGCTGCCGCCGCGTACCAGCACCTCTTGGTCGCCGTTTTGAAAACTGCCGGCCGGCAGTTCCAGATTGGCCCCGGCAAGGGCGCGCTGGACGCTCAACAGGTCCAGGTTGCGCGCCGCCAGCGCGGCCGGATCGATTTCAACCCGCAGTTGTCGCGGCCGACCACCGATGATTTCGGTCTGCGCGGTGTTGGGGACCCCCTGCAATCGATCAATCACTTCTTCGGCGACCCGCCGCAATTGATGATCGGAGGCGCTGGACGAGTAGAGCGACAGGTTGAGGATCGGCACATCATCGACCTCAATCGGCCGGATCACCCAACCGCTGACCCCGGGCGGAACAATATCGGTGTGGGTGGCAATTTTGTTGTGCAGTTTGACCAGCGAAGCGATCCGATCCTCGCCGACGAAGAAGCGGACCGTCACCACCGCAAGGTCGGGGCGCGACATCGAGTAGACATATTCGACGCCGTCGACCTGCCAGAGCAGTTTTTCTAGCCGGCTGGCCACCTGTTTCTCTACTTCTGCGGCGCTCGCTCCCGGCAGATGCACGTAAACATCGGCCAGCGGTACGACGATCTGCGGTTCTTCCTCACGCGGCGTCAGGGTCAGGGCAACCAGTCCAGCCAGCAGCGAGAGCAGAATCAGGATGACCGAAAGGTTGCCTTCCAGAAAGCGGTCAACGATCCGGGTGGCAAAAGTAGGTTTTTTCGCGCTCATGCTCACTTACTCCACCCGGGCGCCAGCAACCGCCCGATTGACTTCGGCACTGACCAGCTGCTCGCCGGCACTCAGTCCGGAGAGCACTTCGACCTGCTCAGCGAAGCTGCGGCCGATCCGTACCAGACGAAACCGCAGAATGCCTTGCTGCACAACAAAAACCCCGCTCAACTGACCACGGCTGGTCACCGCCGTGGCCGGAATCAGCAGCAGTTGATCGCTCGGTAATGCGCGACTGGCGCGGACGAACAGGCCGGTCGGCAGATCTTCTCCGCCCGGCAGGGAAACAATCGCTTCGAAACTGCGACTTTGCGGGTCGCTGCCACCTTGGACCTGCAGCACCGCTCCGGAGATTTCACGATTTATGGCAGGCAGATTCACTTGGATGGCAGTGCCGACCACCAACTGTCCGAGCAGTCGCTCGGGGATGCTGATACGTGCCTGACGCGGGCCATCCCGGTCGATAGTCAATAACGGTGTGCCAGGCAGAACGGTCCCGCCCGGTTTGATCTGCAGGCTGACCAGCTGTCCGGTGTAGGGTGCGACGACCCGGTTGTAGCTGTTCTGCTGTCGGACGCTGTCGCGCGCAGCGCGCGCCTGGGCTTGCTCGGCTTCGGCCATGACCAGCTGTTGCCGGGCCAGTTCCAGCTCGGCAACCACCTGATCGAGCTCCTGCGGGGTGACCGCCTCGGCTTGCTGCAGCTGCCGGTAGCGACCTGCGGTCTGATCCGCCAGAGTCAACTTGGCCTGTGCGGCATCCCGTCGTCCTTGCGCGACGGCGATCGCCGCTTCGGCAGCGTTAAGCTGCTCGCTTGCCGAGTTGTCGCTGATTTCAACCAGCAGCTGCCCCTTGGCGACCCGCTCCCCTTCACGTGCGGCAAGCCGAGTAATCTGGCCGCTGCTGCGGGCGACGAGAGTCGCGCGATCACGACTTTCAACGCTGCCGACAAACTGTTCGGCTCCTTGCTGTGCGGATGGTTGCAGGGTGAGCAGGGGCAGATCGCTGATCGTCAGCGGCTCCGCCGCAACGCGGCCAGGTTCGATTTTGTCCTCACAAGCAGTCAGCATCAGCAGGATACAGAGCAACAACAGTGTCGATTTCATTCAACGGTTCCTTTCTGACCCAGGAGCGTAGCGAGTAACGTCCCTTGCAGATAATGCTGTCTGAGCAGGTTGTGAATCAGCTGCACCTGGCTGCTCACCACCTCTGCCCGCCCCTTTTCCTGCCGTGACTGGGCTGTCAGCAGTTCGGCCAGCGGCGTCAAGCCATTGCGATAACGACTCAGCAGCAGCTGGTAACTCTCTTCGGCGGCGGCAACCGCCGCGTGGCTGACCTCCAGTTGCAGTCGCAGGCTCTCGGCCTGCAGCTGGGCCTGCGCAACATCGAAGTGTGCCTGCCGGAGCGCCTGTCGCTGTCGGGCGGCCAGACTGCGCTCCTGTGCCAAGGCTTTGGCGGTGGTCTGGTTGCGACTGGAACCGTCGTAGAGTAGCCAGCTCAGGCCCGCATGCAGCATCCAGCTGTCGGCACTGTCGGAAAACGGGAAATCTCGATCATGATGGCTCCAGGACGCTGCGGCCTGAGCTCGCGGCTGCCAGGCCGCCTCCGCTTGCTGGCGCGTCAGGTCGGCGGCTTGCCGCTGTGACTCAAGCGCCTGCAGATCGGCGCGCTGCAACGGTTGGTCGGCGGCCGGCGGTGCGACCAGTTCGAGACTGAGCGGTTGTTCGATCTCCAGTTGCTCGGCATCGCTGCCGACCTGCAGCGCCAGATTGCGTCGCGCTGCCTGCAGATTATTTTCGGCGCTGAGTTTGAGCCGCCGGCTTTCGGCCAACTGGACACTGGCGTTCAAGCTGTCGGTCTTGAGCCCGGTTCCGGCCACTTGTCGTTCCCGCGCCAGCCGGTGGATTTCGCGCGACTCCGCCAGCGAGCTTTCTACCCAGACAAGCACCGCTTCGGCGCGTTGCACCTCAAGATAGGCGGTCACGATTGCCAAGCCCAAGGCTTCAGCATCCGCCTGTTGACGTTCCGCGGCAGCCTCGGCCAGTTTTTCGGTCTGTTTTTGGCCGTAGCTGATGGCGGGGTCGTAGAGCGGTTGGGTCAACAGCAGGCGGGTTTCAAAATCACTGCGTGCGTCGGGATCATTGTAGACGTCAGCGGTCGGGCTCAGTTGCAGCCGCTGCTGGTTGAGCGAGATAAACAGACTGCCACCAGGTTCATTGGTATAGACAAGATTTTCAGTTAAGCTCAGGCGCGGCAGTTTCTGGCTCGCCGCCACCGCGGCGGCGGCCCGGGCGACATCCGTTTCGGCCTTGACGGCCAGGTGTCCCGGATGGTTTTCCAGCCCGCTGCGGAGCGCCGCGGTCAGGGAGATTGGCGCTCCCCAGGCGCCGGAGGTACAGCTCAACAGCACCGTACAAAGCAACAACACACGCATGGCATCGACTCCTGGAGTGATGACAAATCAGACCGCCCCGGCAGGTGCCGCAGCATAAACTATAAGCCTAGCAGATTTTCCAGGAGAATTAAGCCCGTACCGCACTGCGCTGCTCCACAGGGCCGAGGCCTGTCTTTCGGGTTAGGTCGCCTGGAGTCAGAGTTTGCGCCGGAAGAAGCGCAGCATGAACAGGACGACGATCAGCATCACTCATGGTCAGCACTTTTATAATTTCATTGAGGCGGCAAGCTTGAGGTGGAAAACAGAAAAACGGCGCCCTGTGTGACACACAGAGCGCCGTTTGTGATTTGGCGGAGGCAGATGAGATGTCTTCGCTAGAATTTTGCGCATCTTAAGTCACTGAATTCACACAAGTCAGGCCTGATGCTGCGAACCACTTGTGCTACAGGCTTAGGTCGCTGTCAACTCCTCCAAAAAAACCGAATGGAGAAGGCATGCCGCGGGGATAGGCCCTTTTGGGAAAAGTGCAGCGATAAAGGTTGCTGATGAGCTTCTTGTTCTCGGTCGTGGCCCAGTAGCTGGCCTCCGTGCCAACCTGGCAAAGTAAGTTACGCTGAACTGAGTCTGCTCAAAGCGTACATGTTTGTCTGGTGAAAAGCTGGTTTGGCCAAGCGCTGCTTATTATGGCGAAACCTGCCTGCTGACCTAAAATGTTCTGAGGACATTTGCGAGCCAATATGAAACAACATCTGAGCAGTGAATAGCCCCGTGTTTGGAGAAGGTTGGACCTCGGTCCAATCTCCTAAGTCTTGAGACGGTAATTACAAATGCGGGAGTGTGATTATTTTACGAAATTTCAATATATGCAGCTTTTCTCACCGAATTGACAGCCGCTAACTACCTGATAAAAATTAAAAGAAAAACTCCGCAATCATTTGTCAGGAGTGCTCGGGTGACTAGGAAGGAGAAAGGGCTGAGAAATCGATGAGTGTGTTTGTAAGTCACAGCTTTGAAGATTCTTCCAAGTTCGATGATGTTTGCTACGCTTTTGAGCAAGATCACATAGCTCACTGGAAACCGGAAGAGATTGCGGCAGGTCAATCTTTACGCGAACAGTTGAGGATCACGATAAATGCCTGCTCGGTATGCGTTTTCATTGCCAGCCAAAACTCTCTGAAATCGGAGTGGTGCAAGGCCGAGATAGGCGCGTTCTGGGGTTCTGGAAAACCTGTTGTTGTTTACTTGGCTGACCCCCAGCTGAAGGAGAAGGACCTTCCCAAGCAGTTCATCGGAGACAAGTGGGCCACGAGTCTTCGTGAGGTTGTAGCATCGGTAAAAAAGCACGAGATCGAGGCGGCCCAAAAAAAACCAGATCAGCTACAGGACTTCGCCTCCCGAATTTCCGGTTACTGGTGGCAAGCGCTGACACCTGACCAACCTTGCGCTCTAACTTTCATAAGAATTAGGGCTCATAGTGCTATAAATGCTCTCAAATTAGACGGATGGGCCTACAATAATGATGGCGGCTTTGTTACAAAATGGGAAACAGAAGAATGTTTCATCCATTTAGTAGACAAAAAGGTTATCTATACATGGGAGAGAAAGCCGCCATCACCGCCTATTAAAGGTTTCGGCGAAATAAAATTTTATGAACCTATTGGCAAATGCAGTGCTGACGGCTTTTTTTGGGATATTAATCCATTTGATTTAGCAGACACAAAGAGTTTTGGAACAAAATATTGGCGCCCAATAGAAGATGATCAGGAAATTATGTTGGGGCGAAACATGCCGATAATCACTGAGCGTATCCAAAAGATACTAAATGTGGGCTAGTTTTTCAAAATGTGTGTTTAACCACCCGACAGAATTAAAATTTAAAAGCCTTACTTCGTTAAAGTATCTCCCCTCCCAACAAGTTCATATTTTTGAGACGCACGTTACTGGAAGTGACAATCCGTAATACAAAACTGGCCCAACCTGATTCCAAATGGTTGGGCCGTCTCACATGTTGTGCTGGATAGGGGGCCTGCTTCACCTAAGGATTTAAGGCACGCCCATCGACAGAAAATCCTTCTCAAATATCGTGAGTTAATCTCATGGCCCCCGACATTTGGAGCATAAATAGGTCCTTTCGCTTTGCTGTCAAATCAGCAGTTTAGCGGAGGGGCCATTTTTGATCTAAGTTTTGATACGGAATTAGAAGAAATAGCTCTGTGATCACGGCAAGGTAGGGAGTTCAGCAGATCGTTCAGGTGGTGATTTCGGTCGAGCTTGCCTCAACATCTGCTTATCCAGGAAAACTGCTGTCGATCAAGTTCATAGTTTTGAGATGGCAAATCCCTATCAGTTAGGTGGTGAAGCACGTCAAGACTGGCACTGCCAAATTTATTGATTTCACAATGTGTCAATAAGTATTCGATTTTCTTTACAGTTAAGCTTCAGCTTGTCAACGACAGAGATAATCTCCTGGATATAAAGCGGATTTACTGCTGGCACACTTCGTGCCAATCATAGATTGATGA